>NZ_JBHUYV010000013.1:0-123780 GCF_042667905.1 Streptomyces sp. NPDC057287
GACCGCGGCCAGAAAGTCATCGCCACCGCCTTCGCCGACCTCGGCTTCGACGTCGACGTCGGCCCCCTCTTCCAGACCCCGGCCGAGGTCGCCCGACAGGCCGTCGAAGCCGACGTACACATCGTCGGCGTCTCATCCCTCGCCGCCGGCCACCTCACCCTCGTACCCGCACTACGCGAGGAACTCGCCACCGAAGGCCGGGAAGACATCATGATCGTCGTCGGCGGGGTGATCCCGCCCCAGGACGTTGACGTACTGCTGGACATGGGCGCTGCGGCCGTCTTCCCGCCCGGAACCGTGATCCCTGAAGCCGCCCACGACCTGGTTCAGCGGCTGGCCGTCGCTGTCGGGCACGAGCACTGAAGGAAACTTTGACCAACCTGTCAACACTTTTACTTTCAGTCCGACCGCACCCGGCCTCCACCACAACGCAATCCGGATAGGCGCACACACCGACAGTCGCGCATTGCGCAGCCGGACTTCAGGGTGAGCGACGACCCCTGCACCTCCTCCTGAGGCCAATAGCTCACTCGGCTTCAAGCGAAAGGAAGAGGCCAAAATGTTGACAATTTCGGAATTGATCGCCAGGATGGTGCTCATGCCCCTCACCGCTCCCCGCTGAGCCGCGAGCCGCCGACTTCCGCCGGCCCGGTGCTCCTGGACAGCCATCGGGCCGGCGGATCCGCCACGGTTCCGCTGCCTGCCTCGACCACGAGGCCCCTCACACCCCGCCCCGGCCGCACCCTGTCCGAGGTGCTCTGCCTCGCGGCCGGGGCGGTCAGGTCGGCACCCCGCCTGGCACCGGCCCGGTGCGGCATCAGCGGAGCCGGTCTCCCCTGCCACGTACCGGAATGCAGACAGCGGCGCACACGGAGCGTTCCACCCTTTATGGTGGCTGGTGCAGCTGGTTCGCCCTGCCCGCCAGGCAGACGCGTCGTAAGAGGGAACCCGGTGGGAATCCGGGACTGCCCCGCAGCGGTGAGTGGGAACGACCGCCGTCATACGCACTGGATCCGGACGGATCCGGGAAGCGACGGCCAGTAGGAGTCTGCCCCCGGCAGACGAGCCCGCGAGTCCGAAGACCTGCCCGTTGCCCGCACGCGACCCCTCGCGTACGGATATCCCGGTGACCTCGTGGGCGGGTCGGCGTACAGATCGGACGGACCCTCACGCCGACAAGCGTGTCCATGTTCCGTCCGGTTCGTCGTCCCTTCGCGTCCGTGTCCCGTCCCGGGATTCAAGGAGTCATCTCGCGAAGGAGATTTCCGTGACAGCGAAGCCCGCAGCCGCGGCAACACGGGCCACCGTGTACGGCTACCCCCGCCAGGGCCCGAACCGGGAACTGAAGAAGGCCATCGAGGGCTACTGGAAGGGCCGGATCACCGCCGACGCCCTCCGGACGACGGCAGCCGAGCTGCGCCGGTCGAACTGGCAGCAACTGGCGGACGCCGGCGTCCACGAGCTCCCCACCGGAGACTTTTCCTCCTACGACCACGTCCTGGACACCAGCGTCATGGTCGGCGCTGTCCCGCCCCGGCACCGTGAGGCCGTCCATGCTGACGCACTCGACGGCTATTTCGCGATGGCACGCGGCACCCAGGACGTCGCGCCGCTGGAGATGACCAAGTGGTTCGACACCAACTACCACTATCTCGTCCCCGAGCTCGGCCCGGACACCGTCTTCGGCGCCGACTCCACCAAGCAGGTCGCCGAGCTGAAGGAAGCCCTCGCGCTCGGACACACCGCCCGGCCCGTGCTCGTCGGCCCGGTCACCTATCTTCTGCTCGCCAAGCCCGCTCCCGGGGCGCCGGCAGACTTCGAACCGCTCACCCTGCTCGACCGACTCCTTCCGGTCTACGCGGAGGTCCTCGCCGATCTCCGCGCCGCCGGCGCCGAGTGGGTGCAGCTCGACGAACCCGCCCTCGTCCAGGATCGCACCCCTGCCGAACTCGACGCGGCTGCCCGCGCCTATCACGGCCTCGGCGGCCTGGCCGACCGTCCCAAGCTGCTCGTCGCCTCCTACTTCGACCGGCTCGGAGATGCTCTGCCGGTCCTCGCCAAGGCCCCGGTCGACGGACTGGCCCTCGACTTCACCGGGGCCGCGGCGGCGAACCTCGGAGAGCTCGCCGCCGCCGGCGGGCTCCCCGGTAAGCGGCTCGTCGCCGGTGTCGTCGACGGACGCAACATCTGGATCAACGACTACGAGAAGTCGCTGGCCACCCTGGCCACGCTCCTGGGCCTCGCCGGCCAGGTCGATGTCGCCGCCTCGTGCTCCCTGCTCCACGTCCCCCTCGACACGGCCCCCGAGCGGGACATCGACCCTCAGGTCCGCCGCTGGCTCGCCTTCGCCCGGCAGAAGACCACCGAGATCGTCACCCTCGCCAGGGGCCTCGCCCAGGGCACCGACACCATCGCCGCCGAGATCTCCGCCAACCGGGCCGACCTCGCCTCGCGCGCCGACTCCCCGATCACCCACGACCCCGCCGTACGGGCCAGGGCCGCCGCCATCACCGACGCCGACGGCCGGCGCTCCCAGCCCTACGGGGAGCGAGCGGCCGCCCAGCGCGCCCGCCTCGAGCTGCCGCTGCTGCCGACGACGACCATCGGTTCGTTCCCGCAGACCGACGAACTGCGCACGGCCCGCGCCGATCTGCGGGCAGGGCGGATCGGCACAGCCGCCTACGAGGAGCGGATCAAGGCCGAGATCGGTGAGGTGATCTCCTTCCAGGAGAAGACCGGAATCGATGTCCTGGTGCACGGTGAGCCCGAACGCAACGACATGGTCCAGTACTTCGCGGAGCAGCTGGCCGGGTACCTCGCGACCCAGCACGGCTGGGTCCAGTCGTACGGCACCCGTTACGTCCGGCCGCCGGTCCTGGCCGGGGACATCTCCCGCCCCGAGCCGATGACGGTGCGCTGGACCTCGTACGCACAGTCGCTCACCGACCGTCCGGTCAAGGGCATGCTGACGGGTCCGGTCACCATGCTGGCCTGGTCCTTCGTGCGCGATGATCAGCCGCTCGGTGACACCGCCCGGCAGGTCGCGCTCGCCCTGCGCGACGAGGTCGGCGATCTGGAAGCGGGCGGCACGTCGGTCATCCAGGTCGACGAGCCGGCGCTGCGCGAGACCCTGCCCCTGCGTGCGGCGGACCACGCCGGGTACCTGGCCTGGGCCACCGAGTCGTTCCGGCTCACCACGGGTGGCGTACGGCCGGACACCCAGATCCACACCCACATGTGCTACGCCGAGTTCGGCGACGTCGTCCAGGCCATCGACGACCTCGACGCCGACGTCATCAGCCTGGAAGCCGCCCGCTCCCACATGCAGGTCGCCCGTGAACTGGCGGCACACGGCTATCCGCGCGAGGCGGGCCCCGGCGTGTACGACATCCACTCGCCGCGGGTGCCTGGCGCGGACGAAGCCGCCCGCCTGCTGCGCAAGGGGCTGAAGGCCATTCCTGCCGAACGGCTGTGGGTCAACCCCGACTGCGGCCTGAAGACACGTGGCTGGCCCGAGACCAGGGCGTCCCTGGAGAACCTCGTCTCCGCGGCTCGCACGGTCCGCGGCGAACTGCCCGGTTCCTGACCGGAAGGTACGACGGCCGGGGCGTCTGCGGACGCCCCGGCCCCGGACCGGCAGCCCGGACTCCATCGACCGCGGGACCGTCCATGCCTCCGAGGTGAAGCACGTCGCCGACGACGTGGTCCTCCCGTCCTGGCCCCGCGAGGTCAGGGCGGGAGGAGCACCGGGTCAGCGGTAGTTCTGCGTGATCTGCTTGTACTCGGTGAAGTCGTCGAGGCTGGCCACCCCGCCGAGCCGCCCCAGGCCGCTGCTCTTCCAGCCTCCCTCTTCCGTCTCGACCGCCAGGTTGGCCCAGCTGTTGACCGAGATCAGGCCCGCTTCGAGGCGACGCGCGACGCGCAGCGGCCGGTCGGCGTCCCTGCTCCACACACAAGCGCTCAGGCCGTACTCGGTGGCGTTGGCCAGAGCGACGGCTTCGTCCTCGGTGCTGAAGCGCTGGGCGACCTGCACCGGGCCGAAAACCTCCTCCTGGACGATGGGCAGCGAGGAATCGCCGACCTCCAGCAGCGTCGGACGGTAGAAGGCGCCCCCGGACAGCGCGGGTTCGGTGCTCGGGCCGCCCCGCACCAGGGGCTTCGCACCGGCAGCGACGGCCTTCTCGACGATGGCGTCCACCCGTGAGACAGCCGCCTTGTCGATCATCGGCCCGATCTGGCTCTCCGGATCGGACGCGGGGCCGGGCCGGACCTTGTCCAGGCGCTCGGCGAGCGCCGCCAGGAAGCGGTCGGCGATCTCGTCCTGCACCAGCACGCGGCTGCCGGTCATGCAGAACTGGCCGGCGAAGATCGTGCAGGACTGGACCACGGTTTCGAGCGCCACCTCCAGGTCCGCGTCCGCGAACACCAGGTGCGGCGTCTTGCCGCCGAGTTCCGCACCGACACGCTTGAGGGAGACGGCGGCGTTGGCCAGGATCACTCGCCCGACGGCCGTGCTGCCCGTGTAGCTGATGACGGGAACCCGAGGGGAACTCACCAGATGGCTCGCGCCCTCGCTGCCGGACTCGATGAAGACGTTGACCAGGCCCCGTGGCAGTTCCCCGACCCCGGCCAGGATCTCCGACATCACGCGTGCGGTCTGGGCGGCCTGGGCCGGCATCTTCACGACCGCGGCGCATCCGGCGGCCAGCGCCGGTGCCAGCGAACGCACCGAGAGATACGCGGGCGAGTTCCAGGGCGTGATGATCCCGGCCACGCCGACCGGCTGGCGGATCGACATGGACTGCTGGCCGGGCGTGGTCCCGGTCACCCGGCCGAAGCTCTGCAGCGCCAGGCCCGCGGCGAAGCGCAGGGCACGGGGGATGAAGTGCACTTCGTAGGCCGCTTCACGGCGCAGCTTGCCGTTCTCGAGACAGAGTGTGTCGATCAGGTCGTCGGTCCGGGCTTCGTAGGCATCTGCCAGACGGTGCAGGGTCGTGGCCCTGTGCATGGCGTCGTCGCGCCATTCGCTGTTCTCGAAGGCGTGGACGGCGGCCTGGACCGCGGCTTCGGCGACGCCCTGACCACCGTCGGTGTAGGTGCCGATGGTCTCGCCGGTAGCCGGATTCGTACTCGGTGAGTTGGGCATCCCGGGATCGGCCCACTCGCCGCCGATCCAGTGCCGTGCCTGCTGGTGCTGGTGTTCCATGGTTGCGCTCCGTTCTGGCGGCCCGGCCTGCTCCGGGTCCGGGGGGCTGCGGGTCGGGCGGTGCGGTCAGAGCCGCAGGAGCGCTTCGGCGTTGCCGCCGGCGATCCTGCGACGGTCGGCCTCACTGATCGGCGCGGTCCGAAGGAACTGCGTGGCCGTCGCCATCTCCTCGAAGGGGTAGTCCGTGCCGAAGAGGATGCGGTCCGCGCCCAGAGCGAGGAGGGCGCACAGCAGGGGTGGTGCGTCGCAGACGCCGCTGGTGGTGATGTAGAGGTTGTGCCGCAGGTACTCCGAGGGGTTGCCGCGGGCGAGCTCGACGCCGTGATGGTTGTGGAAGGCCCAGCGCGAGTCGAGCCGCCACATGACGTAGGGAAGCCCCTCCCCCATGTGACCCAGCAACAGCTTCGCGTCGGGGAAGTCGTCGAAGACCCCGCCGAAGATCAGTCGCAGCACGTGCGAGGCGGTGTCCGTGCCCCAGCTCCACATCGGGCCGACCATTTCGGGGTGCCCTGACAGGACGTGCGCGGTGTCCGCGCCGTTGGCCGGGTGCAGGTAGAGCGGGACGTCGAGTCCCGCGGCCTGCTCCCACACCACGCGGAGGGTCGGGTCGTCCAGATAGCGGCCCTGGGTGTGGGCGTTGACCAGCGCGCCCTTGAGACCCAGCTGGGTCACCGCCCGCTCCAGCTCCTTGGCCGCGGCCTGGGGGTCCTGCAACGGGAGAGCGGCGAAGCCCGAGAAGCGCGTGGGGTTCTCGGCGATCGTCGCGGCCAGCAGGTCGTTGACGGCGACCGCGTGCCGCACGGCGACGGACGGGTCCTTCTCGGCCTGGATGCCCGGCGAGTTCAGCGACAGCACCTGGACGTCGAGGCCCGCGGCGTCCATCGCCGGCAGGCGCTCCTCGGTGAGGTCCAGCAGCAGCCTCGATGCTTCGGCCCAGGCGTGCGGCTGGGCGATCGAAGCGGATCCTGCGCCGTAGGAGGCGAGGGCGGGAGTGACGAAGTGTTCCTCGAGACCGATCGTACGCATCGAAGCTCCTGTACCAGCTCTACGTTTCACCATTGTGCATTGACTTTACGGATGATGGAACTTAGCGTCCCGCATGTCAACAGCGACGGCATGAGGAGGTCAGGGCGATGTCGGTGAACGGGTTCAGTGACACGACGGCGACGACGACGGACGTGGTCGTGGTCGGCTACGGGCCGGTGGGAATGGTCACGGCCGCGCTGCTCGGCCGCGCGGGCCATCGCGTGGTGGTGCTGGAGCGCTACGACGGGCTCTACAACCTTCCCCGGGCGGCGAGCTTCGACGACGAGACCATGCGGACCCTCGCCCGGCTGGGCATCGCCGAGGAGCTGCTGCCCAAGGTCAAGGTCCAGCGCAGCTACGAGTGGACGGGGTCCTCGGGCGAGGTGCTCAGGGAGCACCGCTACCAGGAGCGGGGCTCCAGCGGCTGGGCGGAGTGGTACATGATGTACCAGCCCGATCTGGAGGACGCGCTCGACGCGGTCTGCCGTGCCACACCGGGGATCGAGGTCAGGACGGGAACGTCGGTGGTCGGCATCGATCAGAGCGATTCCCGAGCTGTGGTCACGGTCGAGGGCGGCGCGACCGTGACCGCGCACTACGTGATCGCCTGCGACGGGGGCAACAGCTTCGTGCGTGAGGCCTTGGGCGTCGGCCTGGACGACTACGGTTTCTCCGAGCCGTGGATGGTGTGTGACTTCCGGCTGCGCCGCCCGACGTCCGTTCCCGCCGCGCGCCAGGTCGGCGATCCGCTGCGGCCCACGTCGATCATCTCCCTGGGCCCGGACCACCACCGCTTCAGCTTCATGCTGGATTCCGAGGACGACTTCGAGACGGAAAGCGCCCCCGAGAAGGTGTGGGCGCGGGTCGCGCAACATCTGACTTCGCAGGACGCGGACCTGATCCGCGTCGCCACCTACACGTTCCGCTCACGCGTGGCGCACCACTGGCGCACGGGCCGCGTCCTGCTGGCCGGTGACGCCGCGCACCAGATGCCTCCGTTCCTGGGGCAGGGCATGTGCTCGGGCATCCGCGACGCCCAGAATCTCGCGTTCAAACTCGACCGGTTGCTGAACGGTGCGGCGTCGCCCGACCTGCTGGACACCTACCAGGCCGAACGCGAGCCCCATGTGCGCACCGTCACCGAGATGGGAATCGAGCTGGGACGCCTGCAGACCACCAGGGACCCCGCTGTGGCGGCGGCTCGTGACCGCAGACTGATCGCGGAACGTTCGGCCGGCCGGAAGCAGGAGACGATCCGGTTCCCCGCGCTGACCTGCGGCCTGCTGGCCGCCCGGTCGCTTCCCGGCCGGGGCTCGCTCTCCTGGCAGGGGGTCCTGGACGACGGCACGGCCCGTGGCAGGTTCGATCAGATCGTCGGGGAAGGGTTCGCCTTCCTCGCGACGCCGCAGGTCGTGGCCGGCCTCGGCCCCACCGCGAGGGAGCTTGAGCGCGCCGGCGTCAAGGTCGCCGCGATCTCCGCGGACGGGCCGCTCACCGATGTCGACGGGACCTACGCCCGCTGGTTCGCCGAGCACGGCTGGTCGGCGGTCGCCGTACGCCCGGACTTCTACGTGTACGGAGCTGCCGGCGGCGGCCTCGATCCGCAGGACCTGGCCCAGGACCTGCTCCGCGCCCTCGGACGGTCGGCTGCCACACCTCCGCCCGCGAGGGCTGTCCTATAGTACGGATCATGGCCGCAGAGGACGTTGACGACGCACGTCAGGGCATCCAGTCCGTCGAGAACGCCATGACGGTGCTGCTCGCGCTCGAAGAGGGCCTGGGGCCGATGACCCTGACCCAGATCTCGGCGGCCTGCGCGATGGCGCCGAGCAAGGCGCACCGCTACCTGGTCAGCCTCGCCCGGGTCGGCCTGGTCTCCAAGTCCAGAAGCTCCGGCCTCTACGACATGGGCCCGTCCATGCGCCGCCTGGGCGCCGAGTCCCTGAGGCGGATGGACGAAGTGGGGCTGGCGTCCGAATACCTCCCGGAGCTGCGGGACCGCACCGGCCATGCCGTCAATCTCGCCGTGTGGGGCGACCACGGACCCGTCATCGTCCGCTGGGACTACGGCTCCTACGCCTTGCCGATCACCGTACGGGTGGGCGCGACCATGCCTCTGCTCAGTTCATCGGTAGGCCGGGTCTACCTGGCCCACCTGCCGGCCGCCATCACCGACCCGGTGCTGGCGAGCCAGGCCGAGACCGGCGAGCAGCCCGGGCTCACCGGCGTCGAGATCGAGACGATCAAGTCCGAGGTGCGCCGCGACGGCTACGTCGTCACGTCCGGTGGAGTACTGCCGGGCGTCTCCTCCGTGGCGGCACCGGTGTTTCCCGCTGTCGGTGCCCTTCCGCTCGTGATCGCCCTCGCCCTGCCCACCCGCCACGCCACTGAGGAGGCCTTGGCCCGCCTGACCGAGCAGGTGTGCGCCACGGCCGCGGCCATCTCGTCGGAGACGGGGCACCGGAACCTGCCGTCGGCCCCGGTGACGACCCGACCGCAGAAGTGACGCGGGGGCCACGGTGGGGAACCGCCCCGCGCGCCTACTGGCGCGCGGGGCGGTCGGCGTCGACCGCTTGTTGCCGGCCGTCGTGGAGAGGAAGACCCCGAGGAGCGTCATCATGACCTCGTCCCGCTGAACGTCCCTTCGCAACGGCGTCCTGGCGTCCGGGCCGGTTCCCGGCACGTGGACGGCCTCACTGCGCGCCGCGCACCGGGCACACCTGACGGACGCCGGGCTCTGTCAGCGGTGTTGTCCGCTCGCGCGATCCGCCACTGCGGACACGGCAGGTCCCTCCGACCTGTCACGGGGGCCCCGTCGCTCCGGCTTCAGCAGCCCTGTCAGAAACGCTCCGATGAGGGCCGGAACGACGAAGGCGTAGAAGCCGGCCTTGGGCGAGCTGATCAGGACGGTGACCGCGCCCAGGTAGCTGGGGCCGACGATGGCACCGACACGACCCACGCCGAGACTGAAGCCGAGCGCGGTGCCCCGCAGGCGCGCGGGGTGGGAGACGGCCACGAAGATGTTGACGAGCGCCTGGGTACCGAGAGCGCCGAAGCCCGCGACGGCGGAGGCGAGGAGCAGCAGGGGCCGGGGCTGCGGAGTGCTGAGGGTGATCATGGCGGCGGCCGCGAGAAGGAAGCTGACCGACGTGGCGGCCTTCAGAAGTCCGCGGTCGGCTATCAGGCCGGCACCGAGGATCCCTACGACGGCACCGACGTTGAAGGCGATGGAGAAGTCCAACGACGAAGTGAGGTCGTAGCCCGAGTCGACCATCAGGGTCGGCAGCCAGGTGCCGGCACCGTAGACGATGACCAGCCCTGCGAACGTGGCTGCCCAGAACAGCAGCGTCGCCCGGCGGTACTGCGGGGAGAGCAGCCGGCCGAGCCGGTTGGCCGACACGGGCGGGTCCGACTCCGCCGGGAGTGGTGCGTGTTCCGGGTGGTCCTGTACGACCGCGGGTACCAGGCGCCACACCACGGGAACGAGTACCAGGGGGACGGCCCCGAAGAGGAACAGCGTCTGGAAGTCCCATCCCGGCAGCAGGGTCCGCCCGACGACCGCGGTGATGATGCCGCCGAGGCCGAGCCCGGCGGTAGCCGTGCCCACCTGGAGGGAGTGGCGAGCGGGCGTGGCCGCTTCGCTGACGTAGGCGGTGACGAGGGGGATCAGGGCCCCGATGCCCATGCCGGTGAGGAACCTCGACGCGGCGAAGAGCGTGAGATCTCCGGCCACGGCGCTCAGGAACATGCTCACGGACAGCCAGACCAGGCTGACGAGCATGGGGAGGCGGCGACCGTGGAGGTCGCCGATCCATCCCGCGGCGATGGAGCCCAGGGGCATGCCGAGCGCGGTGAGCGCGCCCAGCAGTCCCAGCGTCGACTTGGTGACCTCCCACCCGGGGTGGACGAGAAGGGAGGGGCCGACCACACCCAGGATGAAGAGGTCGTACCCCTCGATGCACAGGATGACGAGCCCGAGGGCCACCGCGGGGCCCGGGCGGGCCCCGGTCCCGGATACGCCTTGGCTGGAGTTCATGTCCGTACTCCTCATGAGGACTGCACGAATGAAGGGACTGCCGATCCGGCCGGGGCGTACGCCCGCGCCCGGACCGACCGGAGGGCTGCCCGTGGGCGCGGTACCGACTCGGCCGATACGGACCGTGCGGGCAGGGGCGGAGCCCCTGTGCACCGTCGCGGGCTGTCGGCGGGCGCCGGCCCGGACGCGGCTGACGAGCGTTCAGGTGGCCGACCGCGGGACCGGGGCGGCCCGTTCGGCAGTGGACCGAGGGTGTGTCTGCCCGACGTCAGGGCCCGGGCGGGCACGAACCGTGTGTCCCGGGCCGGCGGACGTCCGGTTCACGACGCGAGGACGTCCTCGGCCATATGCAGGGGTGCCGCGGTGGCGGCGGCGACCTGCTCCGGGGTGACACCGGGCGCCGTCTCGGCCAGCACGAGTCCGTCGTCGGTGATGTCGAGGACGCCTAGATCGGTGATGATCCGGTGGACGCAGGCCCGTCCGGTCAGCGGGAGGACGCACTCCGGGACGATCTTCGGACTGCCGTCCCTCGCGGTGTGTTCCATGAGGACGATGACGCGACGGGCCCCGTGGACGAGGTCCATCGCCCCGCCCATACCCTTCACCATCCTGCCGGGGATCATCCAGTTGGCGAGGTCTCCATCGGCCGAGACCTGCATGGCTCCGAGGATGGCGGTGTCGATGTGGCCACCCCGGATCATGCCGAACGACAGCGCGGAGTCGAAGAAGGCCGCACCTGGAAGAACGGTGACGGTCTCCTTGCCCGCATTGATCAGGTCCGGGTCGACGGCGTCCTCGGACGGGTAGGGGCCGGTCCCGAGAATGCCGTTCTCCGACTGGAGCACGACGTGCACGCCTTCAGGTACGAAGCCGGGCACGAGGGTGGGAAGTCCGATACCGAGGTTGACGTAGTCGCCGTCGCGGAGTTCCGCTGCGGCCCGGGCGGCCATCTCGTTCCTGTTCCAGGCCATCAGCCGGTCACCGTTCCTCGTGCCGTGGGCGCGGAAGTCGTGCGCCGTTCGATCTGCTTGTCGGCCGTCTGCTGCGGAGTGAGGACGACGACGCGCTGGACGAATACACCTGGCAGGTGGATCTCGTCCGGGCTCAGTGCCCCCGGTTCGACGAGTTCCTCGACCTCGGCGACGGCCGTACGGCCGGCCATGGCGGCCAGGGGATTGAAGTTGCGGGCGGACTTGTCGAAGACGAGGTTGCCGTGCCGGTCCCCGCGTGCGGCTCGTATCAGGGCGAATTCGCAGGTGATGGCCTCCTCCAGGACGTAGGCGTGGCCTTCGAAGGTGCGGGTCTCCTTGGCGGGCGAGGCGACGGCGACTGAGCCGTCGGCGTGGTGACGCCAGGGAATTCCGCCCTCGGCGAGCGGGGTGCCCACACCTGCGGGTGTGTAGAAGGCGGGGATGCCGCAGCCTCCGGCGCGGAGTCGTTCGGCGAGGGTTCCCTGAGGAACGAGCTCGACTTCGAGTTCACCGCTGAGGTATTGGCGGGCGAACTCCTTGTTCTCGCCGACGTACGACCCGGTGACGCGGGCGACGCGTCCGGCGCCGAGCAGGATGCCCAGCCCGTGGTCGTCGGTCCCGCAGTTGTTGGACACCAGCCGCAGTGAGGTCGCGCCCTGGTCGTACAGGGCAGCGATGAGGGTGCTCGGGATGCCGCAGAGGCCGAAGCCGCCCACGGCCAGGGAAGCACCGTCATGGATGTCGGCCACGGCTTCGGCCGCGGAGGGGAATGTCTTGTCCATGCTCGTCCTTCGGAGGTCTTCGCAAGGGGCGTTTCACCCGCGTGACGTGGCGCGCGGTGCGCCGGTGGCGTCCGGACCGTGCGGCAGCGGCGGCAGGTCCGGACGCCGGGCGGTGCTCCCGGCTCGTGATGCCGGGCGCACGACGGCGTCCGGGCCGTGCGGTGGCCCGTGCGCCGCGGTTCGAGGGGCTCCTGCCATCGCCCGTGGAGGGCTCCGGCGGGGCCGTGCCTTCGCGGGAGCGGGGCCTACCGGGCGGCCGCTGCCCCGAACTGCTCGGGTGCCGGAGACCTGTCCGCGGTCCCGGTCGGCTGCCGCAACTGCTCGCGGAGCTGTCGGACCAGTTCTCGCAGTCCGGGGGCGTCGGTCGCGGCGCCGAACAGGTAGAAGTCGGGCCGGATCACAGCGGCGACGTGTCCGTGGTCGCGCATGTGGGGCAGGTAGCCGTCAGCTGCGTCGAGGCAGCCTTCGGGCGGCGCGCTGCCCGTGTACAGCGGCACGAGGGTCGCCCCGATGCCCGCGAGGAAGTCGCGGTCGGTGGCGTCCAGAGCGTCGAGCGGCCCCGTTCCGTCCGTCAGGACGGTGAACCCGCCGCCGGTGATGTCGTCCAGGAGAGCGGTGCGGCCCTGGTGGGTGACTTCGTACTGCGGGGTGAGGTGGCCGACGCCGGGAGCGCGGCTGCCGTCGGGAGCCCGCTGGAGGACGCCGTCGCCCAGGACCGGCGGCGGGGTGGCCGGCAGCGCGTGCCGGGGGTCGGCGCCGGCGGCGATCATGCGGGCGTCGCGGGCGGCGGCTTCGTCGGGGTCGAGGACACAGATGACCTGGCCCAGGGCCATGGACATCCCGATGGCGTGCTGGATGTGCTCGCTGCGCTCGGAGGTGTAGGTGTCCAGCAGGTCGGGGTCGGCCCTTCCGTCGAGTACGAGGTCCAGTTTCCAGGCCAGGTTGACGGCGTCGCGCATGCCGGAGCACATGCCCTGTCCGGCGAACGGCGGCATCTGGTGGGCGGCGTCGCCGGCGAGCATCAGCCGGCCCTCGCGCCAGCGGTCCACCCAGCGGGCCTGGAAGGTGTAGACGGTGTGCCGCTCGATGGTGGTGTTCTCCGGCGTACGCCCCCAGGGCTCCAGCAGTTTCCAGGCCGCCTCGGCGGTGTTGAGCTGCTCGATGCTCTCGTGCGGCAGCCGCAGGAACTCCCAGCGGCGCCGGCCCGGACCGCCCGAGATGATCGTGGTGGGCCGCTCCGGATCGCACAACTGCCAGTTCATCGGAGACCACTCGGCCTGCTCGTGAGGCAGCGTGTCGACGATCAGCCAGTCGTAGAAGAAGCCGAGATCGGTGATCGACGTGGCCATGCCGGAGCGGACGAAGCTGTTCGCCCCGTCCGCGCCGATGACGTAGCGCGCACGGATCTGACCGGCGCCTTCGGCGCCACTGGTGGTCAAGGAGACGGACTCGTCGCCGAGTTGCAGACCGGTGACTCCACAGCCTCGGCGTACGGTGACCGTGGCCTGGCTCTCGGCGGCGGCGGCGAGGGCGGCCTCCAGCTGTGGCTGGCTGAAGAAGCTGGCGGTGGGCCAGCCGGAGGGGCCTTTCCCGGACCAGTCGATGCGCACCAGCGGTTCACCGGCCGCGTTGCGCCACTCGTAGTGGTCGGGCACCGGGCTGGTGACCGCGCGTACCTCGTCCGCCACACCGGCGGACTGGAAGATCCGGCCGATCTCGTGGTCGAAGTGCACGGCGCGGGGCAGGTCGTACGGTTCGGGCCAGCGCTCCAGTGCGATGACGTCGTGGCCGGCCCGGCCGAGCAGCAGGGCCAGCATCTGGCCGACGGGCCCGAAGCCGACGATCGCGACGTCGTGCACCTTCGAAGAACTTCTGCTCACGGTGCTACCTCGTCCCGCTGTGGGTGCCGGTCATCAGGGCGCCGAGATCCTCGGGGGCGAGGAAGGACGGCGGGGGCGGCGGGCCCCAGTTGAACAGGCCCTTGGCGCCTTCCAGGACCTCAGGGGTCCACAGCTGGTCGTCCACGATGCAGTCCATGTCGGAGTAGTACTCGCTGAAGTTGCCGGCCGGATCCTTCAGGTACCAGAAGAAGTTCGAACCCGCGTGGTGACGTCCCAGGCCCCAGACGTGGCGCTCGGGGTGGTCCTCCAGCATCGCGGTGGCGCCGCGGCCGACCTCGTCGATGTCGTCGACCTGCCAGGAGGAGTGGTGGAGGAAGGCCACCGGCGCGGCCAGGACCAGGATGTTGTGGTGGTCGGTGGAGCAACGGAGGAACGCCCCGTGGCCCTTGATGTAGTCGGACGCCTTGAAGCCGAGCCCGTCACGGAAGAACGCGGTCGTGGCGTCGAAGTCGGTGGTGCCGACGACGGCGTGGCCCAGCTTGCGGGGGCGCACGCGCTCCGTGCGCAGGATGCCGGGTGCCCGGCGACCGGTACGGTCGGCGCGGCCGGGGCCGTTGTGGACGGTGGCCTCGACCCGGTTCTGGGTCAGACGGGGAGCGACCTCCAGGACGGCGCGCACGGCGGTGGCCCTGTCGTACGTGGTCAGCGTCCCGGTGCCGACGGTGCTCGCGGTCCCGAGCCGCTCCAGGCGGGATGCGGCCGCTGCCAGGTCGTCGGGGGTGTCGACGCCGATTCGCACCTCGACCAGGCGGCGGGTCGGCGTGTGGACGATGCGGAGCTGGCGTCCGGCGTCCTGGGTGGTGAACCAGCCGTCGCCGTCCGGTGTGAGACCGAAGTCGGTGTAGTAGGCCGCCGTCTCGGCGACATCGGGGACCCCCATGGTGATGGAGGTCAGGCGGTGCAGTGCCATCGCAGACTCCTTTGTCCGTCGGGGCTGCGGGGATCAGCCGACGAAGGTCTGACGCAGGGCGCCGATTCCCTCGATCGCGCTCTCGAGCACGTCACCGGGGGCCAGGAAACGCTGCGGGTCGCGCCCGACCCCGACACCGGCCGGGGTGCCCGTGAAGATCACGTCCCCGGGCAGCAGGGGCAGTACCGCGGACAGGCCGGCGATCAGCGCGGGCACGGAGTGGATCAGGTCGCGCGTGCGGCCCTTCTGGACCTCCTCGCCGTTGATCGCGCAGCGCAGTTCCAGGTCGTCGGGATCGGCGAACTCGTCCGGGGTCACCAGCCACGGCCCGATGGGGGCGAACCCGGGGAACGACTTGCCCAGGCTGAACTGAGGCGCGGGACCGGCCAGCTGCACCACACGCTCGGAGATGTCCTGCCCCACTGCCAGACCGGCGACGTGGCTCCAGGCCTCGGCCTCGGAGACTCCTTCGGCGCGACGGCCGATGACGGCCACGAGTTCGACCTCCCAGTCCGTGTGGCCCTCCACAGGCAGCTTCACCTCGGTGACCGGGCCACTGATGCTGGTGACGAACTTGGTGAAGACCGGCGGCAGCCCCTGGGGCACCGCGAACCCCGACTCGGCGGCGTGGTCCCGGTAGTTGAGCCCTATCGCCAGGGTCTGCCGCGGGGCCGGGGCCGGGGAGCCGAGCCCGGCCGGGTCGAAGGCCGCACCCGCGGGCAGATCCGCGCCGGCGGCCCAGCCGCAGAACTCCTCCCACCGCTCGTAGACGTCCTGCGGGTCGGCGGGGAAGAGGCCGTCACTGGCCTGTTCGACGTCCACGGCACGACCGTCGACAATGAGGGCCAGACGGCCGGAGAGATTGGCGATACGCATGAGGTGTCTCCAGGACTGGGGATCGAGCGGCGGCTCCGCGTCGGCGGAGGGTCACCATCCGTCACGTGTTATATGGGGCCCGCCGGCGACCACGGGGGGTTGCTCCCCCACCGGCAATTCAGCATGATGATTACCCTGATGTTGCGCCCGGGTGAACCAGGGCGTCAAGAGGGTCGAGCAAATTGAGCATGATGAATATGTCGAGTCGAGGAGACGAAGTGAGTGTCACCCCTGATGGAGCGGCCCGGCGCAGCGGCCCCGAAGCAGCCCGGGCCGGCGGCCGGGACGGGGCCGACATGCGTCGCAGCAGGCTCCTGGCGGACGGTCCGCCGCGCGTTCGTACCGGACTCGAGAGCTCGCTCCGGCAGACGCCCTCCGGGCGCGCCGAACTCGCGGCGGAGAAGGTCACGGAACTGATCGACGCGGTGCCTCCGGCATCCCGGCTGGGCACCAAGGAAGAACTCCGGACGCTGTGCGGAGTGTCCGTGGGCACGTTCAACGAGGCCCTGCGGCTGCTGCAGACGCGGGGGCTGGTCACCGTCAAGCCCGGGCCGGGTGGCGGACTGTTCAGCGCCGAGCAGTCCCCCATGGTCCGCCTCGGCAACTCCGTCCTCGCTCTTGACGCGCAGGCGAACGACGTCGCCGACGCCGTGCGCATCCGCGACGCCCTCGAGCCGCTCCTGGTCGAGGACGCCCTCTGGCACGCCTCGCCGGCCGACATCGCTGAGCTGCGTCGCCACATCTCCGCCATGGGACAGGCCGCGGACGCGGCGGATCCCGTCTCGTTCGTCCATGCCAACTGGCGCCTGCACGCGGCCATCGCGGCAATCAGCCCGAACGCCCTGCTCAGCTCCCTGTACACCAATCTGCTCGACCTGATCGAGGGCCACACACTCTCCGTGCTGCCGACCGGTGACCAGCCTCTGGGCGAGTACATCGCGCTCCGGCACGAGCTGCACCGCGACCTGGTCGAGGCCCTGGACCGGCGGGACCGTGACGAGGCGCTGCGGCTCATCCACGAGCACAACACCACCGCCCAGGCCGCCGAGGACTCCGCCGCGCACGGCTGACCGGGCGCTCCGGCAACGGCCGGGAGTCGCATCGGCGCGGACGACCGTGGTCGCCGCGCATGCCGCCGGTGGGGAAGACCGGCGGCATGCGGTTCACCGCTTCAGGACCACGTCCGTGTCGAGTGACGGGTCGATGAGGATTTTGGCGTGGTCCTCGGGATCGGCCAGGGTGGTGAACGCGGCCGCGACGCCCGCCAGTCCCACCCGGCCGGTGACGAGGTGGGAGGCGTTCAGGGTGCCCCGGGCGAGTGCGTGGAGGGTGTCCCGGAACTCCAGCGGCGTGTAACCGACGGCGAATCGGAGGTCGAGTTCCTTGTTCACCGCGAGCGAGGGCCGGATCGTGTCGGGCCCCATGCACACCCCGACGACGACGACTCGCGAGTGCAGTGGCGCCGCGGCCAGTACGCCGTCGATCATGCCGGGCACCCCGACGCACTCGAAGACCACCGGGTGGGCGGGGCGGGTCGTACCCAGCGCTTCCAGCGCGCGCCAGGCCGTCCACCAGGGCACCGGCAGCCGGGCCAGGCCTTCCATGGCGTCGATCCCCGCGTTGTACTCGTCGGGCATGGTGGTCATGAATCCGTGCCCGGCGGCGGCTCCCTCCCAGGGCGACTCGACGGCGGGGTCGACCACGAGGTCGGCACCGCACCTCTCCGCGAGCGTCCGGCGGCCCCCGGAGTAGTCGCTCGCTATCACGGTGCCTACGCCCCGGGCCTTGAGCACGGAGATGACCGCGAGGCCCACCGGGCCGCAGCCGAGGACGATCGCGACGTCCCCGCGGGTCACCTCTCCGCGGTTCACCGCGTGCCAGGCGACCGCCATGGGTTCGGTGAGCACGGCGAGGTCCGCGGGCAGCCCGTTCGGCACCGGAAGCGTCAGCGCTTCCTGTACGACGACGTATTCGGCGTACCCGCCCGGGGCGTGCGCGGACAGGCCGACACCGTCCACCTGCCGGCCCCGTCGCACCAGCGGGACGCTGACGACCGGCGTGCCGGGCCTGATCCTCCTGGCATCCCACGGTCCGTGGTCGACGACCTCACCGTAGATCTCGTGGCCGAGCACCACGCTCAGTCCGGAACGGACGTACCGGGGGTAACCGCACAGCTCCAGCGCATCGGCCAATTGATCCGCGTGCAGGCGGCAGTGCAGGTCCGAGCCGCAGATGCCGCAGCGCCCGACCTCGACCAGCAGCTGGCCCGCTCCGGGGCGCGGCGTCGGCAGGTCGACCACTTCCAACTGCCCATGGGTCAGACTCGTGGCCTTCATGCGCGGTCCGAGATCGCGCTTGTCCGCACGTCCGTGGTGTGCGGCCCCGTGGCGAGACGGTAGTCGTCCGGATTCCAGCGGACCGCGCGGCGGCGGAACCGGAAGGTCCAGTCGGGATAGATGGTGGCGTTGCGTCCATTGGCGTCCCGGTAGAAGGTCCGACAGCCGCCCAGCTCCCACACGGATCTCGCCAGCCTGCGGTCGAGGTCGGCGTTGTAGGCGTCGTGCGTCCGGCGGTCCACCTCGATGGACGTCGAACCGGAGACGTCGAGTGCACGGATCGCGTTCTTCACGTGCTCCGCCTGGGCTTCGATCATGTAGACCATCGAGCTGTGTCCCAGACCGGAGTTGGGTCCGAGGAACATGAAGAAGTTGGGGAAACCGGGGACGGACACCCCCAGGTAGGCACGCGGCGATCCCGCCCACGCGGAGCTCATCAGCCGGCCGTCACGGCCGCGCACCCTGTCGGCGAACGGGATGTCGGTGACGTGGAATCCGGTGCCGAAGATGATGGTGTCGACCTCCCGCTCGACGCCGTCCGCGTCGATCACGCTGTGCTCGCGGATCTCGCTGAGCGCCCGGGGCACGAGCTCGACGTTCGGCTTCTGGAGGGCGGGATACCAGGCGTTCGAGGGTACGACGCGTTTGCAGCCGAGCGTGAAGTCAGGGGTGAGGGCGCGGCGCAGCGACCGGTCCTCCACCTGCCGCTCCAGGTGCCGGCGCGCCAGGCGTTCGATCATGCGCATGAGCTTCGGCTGCTTGGCGAAGCCGAGGACCAGCAGTTCCTTGGCGGCGTACACCTTGGCGCGCTCGGCTCTCTGGCGCCAGGGCCGGGCCCGGAACAGCTCGCGTTCGGCGTCGGTGACCGCCCGCCCGTCGTGCGGGGTTATCCACGGGGCGCTGCGCTGGAACACGTACAGCCTGCCGACCCTGTCGGCCGTCTCGGGGACGTACTGGATCGCGGAGGCGCCCGTGCCGATCGACGCCACGCGCTCATCGGTCAGGTCGTGGTCGTGGTCCCAGCGCGCCGAATGCATGATCTTCCCGCGGAAGCGGTCCAGGCCCGGCACGTCGGGGATCCTTGGTTCGGTCAACGGGCCCACGGCGCTGACGAGAATCTGCGCCGTCCACGGCCCTGTGCTCGTGGTGACATGCCAGAGCTGTGCGTCCTCGTCCCACCGAGCCTCCTCCACGTCGACCCCTGTGCGCAGGTGCGGCCGCAGACCGAAGCGGTCGAGGCAACGCCCCAGGTACGCCTGGATCTCCGGCTGCGGGGAGTATGTCGAGGACCAGTCGGGGTTGGGTGCGTAGGAGAACGAGTACAGGTGGGACGGAACGTCGCACCGGCAGCCGGGGTAGCTGTTCGAGTGCCAGACGCCTCCGACGTCGGACGACCGCTCGAAGATGAGGAAGTCGGTGAACCGCGACTCCTTCAGGGCCCGCCCCAGACCGATTCCGGAGAATCCGCTGCCCACGACGAGGACCCGTACGTGTCGGATCACGGGGGCCGCCCCTTCCTGTTCGCTCGTACTGGTGGTGTCCGCGCGTGTCATGCCGTGGCCTCCCGGGAGAGCATCGAGTGGCGGTCCGCCCGGACGTGCCGCGCCGCCAGGAACATGCCGGTCGCCGCGACCGCGAAGGCCACGGGAACGGCGATCATCAGTGCCGTGCGAAGGCCGTGTGCGGACGCCTCCGCGGCTGACGCGGAACCCGCGGCAAGCGAGTCCGAGAGAATTCCGACGAAGACCGGTCCACCGGCTCCGCCGAGCAGGTAGCCGGCGGCGAACATCAGGCCCAGCGCACCGGAACGCCGCTCCGGCGGGATGACGTCGGAGACCACGGGCACCGCGGCGGCCAGGTAGACGATGCCGAGCAGGTATCCCAGGCTCAGGAACACCACCAGCTGCCACAGCGCGCCCCTGCCGGCGACCAGTCCGGCGAAGGAGAACACCGCGGCACCGACGAGGCTGAGGGCAGCCGCCCGGACGCGTGCCTCGGGCGATCTCCTGGCAGCCCGGTCGAGCACCCGGCCTCCCGCGAGCAGGCCGACCAGTCCGGTGACACCGACGACGACGCCACCCAGCAGGCCGGCGTCGACGAGGGAGAGGCCGTAGTAGCGCTGCAGGACGGGGGTGAGGAAGGTGCCGATCGCGTACGCCGCGAAGTTGTACCCGGCGAACGCGAGCAGCATCCCGTACATGGAACGCGCCTTCAGCAGCGAGAGGAGGGACTCTCCGCGGTCCGCAGGCGGGGTGGGGGCGCCAGGGCGCGCCGGATCGGCTGCGCCGCGCGCGGGCTCACGGATACGCAGTACGAAGAAGGCGACGACGAGGCCGGGCACCGCCGCGACGAGGAACGGGGCCCGCCAGCTGCCGAAGGCGACGGTGAGCCCGCCGGCGGTGAGGAAGGCGAGCAGGGTACCGATCGGGAAGCCGAGCATGAACAGGGAATGTGCCCTGGCCCGGCGCTCGGCCGGATAGAGGTCCGACAGCAGGGATCCGGTGGCCGGCGCGTAACTGGACTCACCGATGCCCACGCCCACCCGCGAGGCGAAGAACCCCCAGAAGCTGGTCAGCAGTCCGCCGGCCGCCGTGAAGGCGCTCCACACGAACAGACCCCAGCCCGCGACCGCCGGACGCGGGATCCGGTCGGCCAGGCGCCCGAGCGGAACACCCGCGACTGCCGCGACGAGCACGAACGCCGAGGAGAGGATGCCGACCTGTGTGTCGTCGAGGGCGAACTCGTCCTTGATCTGCTCCAGCACGACGGACGGCAGAGCCCGGTCGTAGAAGTTGAGCAGGTTGCCGATGAACAGCAGAGCCAGTACATGACCCGCCGGTGACCGAGGTCCGGGCGGGCGGCCTGATGACTTCGCGATGAATCGTGCCACGGGGGAGATCCCTTCGCCGTCGAAGAGGGAGAGCCCGATATGGCAGCCGGAACAAGGTCACCACGAGCGTCGCCACAGTGTGGCCGTGCTCTTCCCTGTGATCTACGGACACCGCAATAGCATCATCGCGACAACTTTGTTCCCCAGCACAAAATGGACCGATAGGCTGCCGCCATGGACCAAGAGGCCCCCACCACCTGGCCGGCACGTCGGCGGATGCCTGACCTCGCCGCCCTCGACGACCCGGCCCGCGCCGCGGTGGTCGCCGCCGTCGCACGCCTGCGCACACTGCACGACGTCTTCGCGAACCGCTTCCTGGCACTGGTGCGCCGGCACGTCCCGGGCTACGCGGTGCTCACGGACGACGACATCCGCAGCTCCGCGCGGCGGTTCATGGACATCCTCGTCTCCGAGCTCTCCTCCCTGCGTGTCCCCGACGCGGCGCTGCGCGACATGCTCGGCGAGTTCGCCGCCGAGCGTGCCGCCAAAGGACTTCCCCTCGACATACTCGCCGTCGGCTACCAGTTGGGTTCCCGGGAACTGCTCACCCTCCTGGACGAGATCGCGGCCGAAGTGGGCCTGTCTCCCGACCTTCTGCTCGCAGCCCACGACAGCACCTGGGAGTTCTCCAACGAAGCGTGCGCGGTGTTCGCCCGGGTCCAGCACGATCTCGCCCTGGAACGCGCCCACTTCGATGCGGAACGCCGCTCGGCCTTCGCGAACGGCGTGCTCAGCGGGACCCTCCCCGGCGAGCGGATCCAGCGCGACGCCCACCTCTTCGGGCTCTCGCCCCAGACCCACCACGTGGCCCTCGCCGCGCGGGCCGGGACCACCGAGGACGCGGACTCGGTCCGTCGCACGATCGCCTCCGCCCTCCGCGTGCCCGCCGACCGCCTCCTGCTCGCCCAGGTCGGGGCAGTCCTCGGGATCGTCGCCCCCAAGTCACCCGAGGAGGTCACGGAGCACCTGGTCGCCGTCTGCCCCCCACTCCCCCTCGATCAGCTTCACACGGGATTCCAGGAAGCGGTGCTGGCGCTGGAGACCGCACGCCGGTTCGCCATGTCCGGCCTCGTGCGTCTGTCCGGCCTCGGACCCCGCCCCCTCGTACTCGCCGACGCACGCGTCGCCGAAGGCCTCTGCGCACGCCACCTGGCAGCGCTCGACGCCACGGGGCGTTCGAGCGGCGAGATCGAGGAGACCACCCGGGCCTACCTCGAATGCGACCAGGACGTGCGGGAAGTCGCCCAGCGGCTCTCCGTGCACCCCAACACCGTCCGGTACCGGGTGAACCGCTTCCAGGAGCTCACCGGACTGGACCTGCACCGCACCGAGGACCTCGTGACCACGTGGTGGTTGCTCAACCGCCGGCGCCACTGAACCGGCGCCGGCCGGGACGGCCCGGCCCCGCGCCGGACCGCCCGCTGCTCACCCCTTGCTCGATCCGAGGGACAGCCCTGCGATGAACTGCTTCTGGAGCAGGACGTAGACCACCAGGGTGGGAATCGCGGCGATCATGGCGCCGGCCGCGATGAGGTTCTGGTTGCTCACGAACTGCCCCTGGAGGTTGGCCAGAGCGGAGGTCACCGGACGCTTGTCGCCGGATGACATCAGCGTGATGGCCCAGAAGAAGTCGTTGTAGATCCAGGTCGTCAGCAGTGTGGCCAGCGCGGCCAGGGCGGGCCGGCACAGTGGGACCGTGAGGGTCCAGAAACGGGTCCACAGGCTCGCTCCGTCCACCAGCGCCGCTTCGTACATCTCGCCGGGAACCGACTTCATGTAGTTGCTCAGCACGAAGACGCAGAACCCCAGCTGGAACGCCACGTTGATGGTGATGAGCCCGAAGGCCGAGTTGTACATCAGGCCGCTGTCCGCGAGGAACGAGGGAAGCGGGATCTTCAGGTACATCCGGAACAGCGGGGTGATGATGACCTGCTGGGGCAGCAGGTTCCCGGCCGTGAACAGGATGAGCAGGGCCACATTGATCTTCACGTTCACACGGGTGAGGACGAAGGCCGCACCGGCGGCCAGCAACAGCACGATGACGACCGCCGGCACCGTGATCAGGATCGAGTTCCAGAAGAACCGGCCCATGTTCGCCTGGGACCACGCGTCACTGAAGTTGCTCAGCGTCAGATCGTGCGGCAGCGAGACGTATCCGTGCTTACGGGTGTCGGAGTACGGGCGGACGGCGACGTACAGCGCGAACAGGAGCGGAAGCAGCCACAGCACGGACGCGGTGACCAGGAAGACCTGGGAGAGGATCTGCCCCCGCGGGCGCACCACGCGGAATCCGCTCGCCGGTGCCGCGGCCGCCGGCAGCGTCTGGGAACTCACTGTGTCTCCTCCTTGCGGAAGGTCTGATGGAGGAAGAGCGAGATCGGCACCAGTGAGATCAGGAGGAGGACGACGCCCAGGGCGGAGCCGAAGCCGACCCGCTGGGTCTCACCGACGATGTTGGAGGTGACCAGGACCGACAGCAGCTCCAGTCCGTTGATGCCCTTGTTGGTGATGTAGACGAGGTCGAAGGCGCGCAGCGACTCGATGACGGTGATGACCATGATGACGACGTTGATCGGTTTCATCGTGGGGAAGACGACCCGCCAGAACGTCTGCCAGGCGTTCGCACCGTCCATCCGGGCAGCCTCCCGGAGGGTCGGGTCGACGGCTTTCAGGCCCGCCAGGTAGAGGACCATCACATACCCCGCCTGCCGCCAGGTCGCCTCCAGGAGAACGGCCCAGAGGTTCAGGTCCGGGTCACCGAGCCAGTCGACGGCATCACTGTCACCGGCGCGTCCGATGACGGTGTTGATCACGCCGTAGTCCTGGGAGTACATGAACTCCCAGATGATGCCGACCAGCGCCAGCGAGAGCATGACCGGCAGGAACAGGATGCTCTGGTACATGCGGCTGCCGCTGACGCCCCGGTCGATCACCACCGCGAACAGCATCCCGAGCGGTGTGGCGATGACCACGAACACCGCCAGCCACATGAAGTTGTGCTGGACCGCGGGCCAGAACTCCGGGTAGTTGGTGGCGGCCTGGTGGTAGTTCTGTACGCCGTTGACACACCCGTTGTTCAGGATCGAGGGCAGTGCCGGGTCGCAGGCCTCGGTACGCAGATCGCCGACGCCGTTCCACCGCGTGAACGACAGCAGCACCGTGCCGAGCGCGGGGAGCCACACGAACGCCACGCTGAGCAGCAGAGGAATGCAGAGGAGCAGGGCGCCGACGAGGCGGTCACGGGCGTCCAGATGCCGGAGGGACCGCTTCCGCCGGGGGGCCGGCGGGCCCGGCGGCGCGGGTGACGGGCGTGTGCGGGTCAGGGTGCTCATCCGGTGTAGATCGCCTTCGCCTGGGACTCGGCGCTCTTCTGCAGCGCGGAGATGTTCCCGGTGCTGGGGTCGTCGATGAACTTCTGGATGACGGAGATCATCGCGGTGGCCATGGCGGGGTCGGCGTCCCGGTCCATGAACTGGGCGACGGCCTTGCACCTGCCGATCTCCTCCACGGACTTCTTCTGGATGGCGTTGTAGCTGGGCACCGCCAGGCCCTTGGCGAGGCCGACGTCCCACTGGTCGGTCTTGAGGTACTCGGCCTCGGCCGCCCCGGTGCCGATGTACTCGAGGAGTGCCTTCGCCGCAGCGGGGTTCCTGGCCTTCCTGCTCAGCATGAAGCCGTCGGTGGGGGCGTCCATGTAGTCCTGGCCCCACTTGGAGTTGATCGCGGGGAAGGGGAAGAAGTCCAGGTCGTCCAGGTCCGCCTTGTCGCTGACGAACTGCGCGGCCACCTGGTTGGTCCCCTGGAACATCATCCCGGCCTGCCCTGCGGCCAGCGCCTTGGCCGCGTCCTGCCAGATGCGGCCGTTGGCGCCGCTCTGCACGTACGGCATCATCTCGGCCCAGTGCTGGAAGACGTTGTTCACGCCTTGATCGGTCCACGGGATCTCGTGCTTCATCAGCTTGACGTGGAAGTCGTAGCCGTTCAGCCGCATGTTGAGGATGTCGAACGTGCCGAGCGCCGGCCAGCCGTCCTTGTCGCCGAACGCGATGGGGACGAGACCGTCGGTCTTCATCTTCCTGCACAGCGCCAGGTACGCGTCCCAGGTGGTCGGGACGGTGTAGCCGTTCCTCTTGAACAGGCTCTTCTTGTAGAAGACGACCCACGGGTAGTTGTAGAGGGGCACGAAGTACTGGTGGCCGTCCAGCCCGGTGGAGAGCTGCTTGGCGACGGGGCCGAAGTTGGCGCCGATCTTCTCCCACACGTCGTCGATCGGCTCGGCGAGCCCTTGGGCCGCGAAGTACTGCATGCGGTAACCGGCGAACCAGGTGAAGAGGTCGTCCGGTGTGCCCTGCAGGTAGCTGGTGATGTTCTGCTGGAAGGAGTTGTGATCAACAGTGTTGATCTTGACTTTCACCTTGGTCGATGCCGTCGCGGAATCGGTGAGCGCGGCGAACGCCGATCTGGTCGCGGGATCGGAGTAGTTCGATCCGAAGGTGACCGTGCTGCCGGCCACGGGGCCCGACGAGTTCTCCGGATCGCCGGAGCCCGAGTCGTCGGCGCAGGCCGAGACCAGACCTCCCGCGGCCACCGTCAGTCCGGCGGCGCCCATCCCCCTCAGCACACCTCTGCGGGTGTAGGCGGAACGGACGACACCATTGTCCGGGTCGACATTCGGCATGTTGCCTCCAAGGCATGAGTGAGAGGGACGGGGTGGCGGCGGCAGGAAATACGGCATGCAGACCTCGTCTGCAAAGCGCCCACCGTTCCAACAGAAGCCACCAAGTTGCAACGCAATCGATCGCAGGCGTAGTTCTACGCGCGGCCTGTGGCTGCGTCAACGTTCCCGAACACAAACAACTTTGGTGTCCGGCACAGTCGGACCGCACCCGCCGGAACGACCCGACACCACCGGTCCGAGGGCACCCTTAGCGCCCAAGTCACCGACGTGGCAAGCCGATTGCCGGACACTCCAGGTCATCGCAGCTGCCCGGCCGCACCGGGCGGTGTCGAATCGCGCATTCCTTCCCTGACGGAAAGGGCTTTCCCGGAACGAGCCAGCGGGTCATTCACTCCGACAGGAGCTCCCACCAGAGGGGCGGCCGAACAACCTGCCCCGATGTTCATTCTTGTGCGAAGCATTGACGGTCAATCAAACACAACTACACACTGAGCCGCACTATCCCCCATCGAAGGAATGCGACACATGCTCGAAGGGAAGTTCCGAACCTCGCTTCCGTCCGTGTACGCGTTAGTGGCTGCTCTGGCCGCCGCAGTACTCCCCGCCGTCCCCGCCCACGCGGCTGCAGCCGCGGTCACGACCTGGACGATCGGCGGCCCGACAGCCGGCTCGCCGGTCTCCGCACAGGTCAGCCTCGACGAGGGCGCGTTGAGTTTCGCCGTGTCCCGCCAGGGAGCGGCCGTGCTGAGCCCGGCCCCCATCGGCCTCGACACCACTGCCGCCGACCTCACCAAAGGCCTGACCTTCACCGGCCGTCAGGACCGGACGGTCACCGAGTCGTACACGATGACGACCGGGAAGAAGCGCTCCCAGCAGACCGCTTACACCCAGACGACCCTGTCCTATACCGGTGCCGGCGGCGCCCGGCTGGACGTCGTGGTGCGGGTGTCGAGCACCGGGGCCGCCTACCGGTACACCCTGCCCGGCTCGGGAAGCGTGACGGTCGAGAGGGAGGCGTCGTCCTGGACGGTACCCACGTCCGCGAACGCCTGGGTCGTCCCTGGGCACCGTGAGGACCAGGGCCAGTGGCTCAGCACGACAGCGGGCGGGGCCCCGGCGAACAACTACGCCGTGCCCGCGCTCTTCAAGGTCGGATCGAACTACGCCCTGCTGGCCGAGACCGACCTCGACGGACGCTACGCCGGCAGCCGGCTGACGCACCAGGCAGGATCGGGAACCTACTCCACCACGCTCACCGATGCGCCCGTCACCACGACGCTGCCCCTCTCGACCCCGTGGCGCACCGCCGCCGTCGGTGACCTCGCGACCGTCACCACGTCCACGCTCGTCGACGACCTCGCCCCGGCGTCCAAGGTGAGCGACACCTCGTGGATCGAGCCGGGGGCCTCCGCCTGGTCCTGGCTGACCGAGCACTCCAGCCCTTCCGACCCCGCCCGGCAGCGCGAGTACATCGACTTCGCCCAGCACCACGGCTGGGACTACGTCCTGGTCGACGAGGGCTGGCAGTCGAGCTGGATGCCGGATCTCGTGGACTACGCCGAGGCGCACGGCGTCAAGGTGATCGCCTGGTTCAACTCCTCCGCCCTCCAGACGGCCGAACAGCGCGAGAGATGGCTGCCGCTCGTCAAGAGCTGGGGCGTCGCCGGGGTGAAGATCGACTTCAGCTACGAATACACGCAGCCCACGTTGAAGTGGTACGACACGGTGCTCGCCCGGACTGCCGAACTCGAACTGCTGGTCAACTTCCACGGAGCCGCCACGGCACGCGGGATGCAGCGCACCTGGCCGCACGTCATGACCGGAGAAGCTGTCTACGGTGCGGAACAGCAGAACAACCGCGCCGCACGCAACACGGTGCTCCCGTTCACCCGCAACGTCGTCTCCAGCATGGACTTCACCCCCGTCGTCTTCAGCCTGAGCAACCGGGACACCACCGACGGCCATGAGCTGGCGACCGCAGTGGTGTTCGAGTCCGGATGGCAGCACTACGCGGACAACCCCGAGAGCTACCAGTCCCGGCCCGAGGCACTGCGCATCCTCGACCAGCTCCCGACCGCCTGGGACGAGACGAGGCTCCTCGCCGGTGCGCCCGGCCAGGAGACGTACATGGCCCGCCGGGCGGGCGGCAAGTGGTACGTCGGCGGCATATCGGCCCTCCCCGCCAAGACGTTCCAGTCACCGCTGAGCTTCCTCGGCAGCGGCCGGTACCTGCTGGAGACCGTACGTGACGGCCCCGGCCCGCTCCTGCGGGAGACCCGCGTGGTCTCCGCGACAGACACCCTGTCCGTGGCGATGCCGCGCAACGGCGGCTTCGCATCCGTCCTGTGCCCCTACACCGCCGGAATGACGACCTGCGGGTCGTCCGACTACGACGGAGTGCTCAAGGGCCAGGAAGCCGGACTCTGCGTCGACGTGCCCGGCAGCGCGCAGACCAACGGGACGGACGTCAAGCTCTGGGACTGCAACGGCGACGCCAACCAGCTCTGGACGCAGACCCCTTCCCGGCAGCTCACCGTGTTCGCCGGCAAGTGCCTGGACGTCGACGGCGGGGCGACCGCCGACGGGGCGGTGGTGCAGATCTGGGACTGCAACAACAGCGGCGCCCAGCAGTGGACCGTGGGCACCGACGGGACCGTGGTCAACCCCGCCTCCGGAAAGTGCCTGACCGCCCGGGACCACGGTACGGCCAACGGCACGGCACTGGTGATCCGCGGCTGTGACGGCGGCGCCCACCAGAAGTGGGCACGCGCCGCCGCGCCCGGCCCCGTCAAGGGGCAGGCCTCGGCCCGATGCCTCGACGTGCCCAACAACGAGACCGGTAACGGCACACGGCCGGCACTGTGGGACTGCAACGGAGGCGCCAACCAGACCTGGACCTCCACGGCGTCCAACCAGCTCAGGATCTACCCCACCGAGTGCCTCGACGTCGCCGGCGGGGCGACCGCCGACGGAAGCGCCGTCGTGATCACGGACTGCAACAACTCGGCCGGCCAGAGCTGGCGTGTCATGTCCAGCGGCTCGATCGTCAACGTGGCGTCCGGCAAGTGCCTGGACGCCTACGACGCCGGCACGGTGAACGGCACCCAGGCCATCATCTGGCCGTGCAACGGCGCCGCCAATCAGAGGTGGACCCGTGGCTGATCCCGGCCGTTCCCTGCTGGATTCCGCGAGGAACTGACGGAACGTCATTCGCAGCCGCGAGGTGTCGGGACACCACGAGGGGTGCCCCCGGTGAACGCCGGGGGCACCCCTTCCGGCCGGAACACCTTGTTGCGTTCTCCGGCCCGCCGCGGGGGCTCCTTCCGGGACGAGAGATCCGGAAGGAGCCTCCGGTCCACCACATCGCGCGTCCTCACCCTTGCTGTTATCACATATAGCGCTTACGCTCGCAGGGCCGACACCGACCGAACCGGTTCGCCAGGCGCACCGGTTCGAAGTGGCCGGCCCTCCCCACGAACTGCGCACCGCTGTCATCGGCGCACAGCTCTTCCGTGCGGCACGCCGGCACCCACCCTGGCAGGAGGCCAAAGATGGCCGAACAACGCGACCTTCTGACCTTCGAGGTCGACGGACACAAGATCACGGCGCTCACCGCCGGCCCCGCAGAACCGAGCGGGAAACCCCTGATCGCCGCCCTGCACGGCGGCACCTTCACGGCGCACTACTTCGACGTCGCCGGCACGCCGCAAGGCTCCTTCCTCGATACGGCGGCAGCGGCCGACTACCGGGTGGTGGCCTTCGACCGCCCGGGCTACGGCGGCAGCACGGCTCTCGAACCGGACTCCAACACCTTCGGCCGGCACGTGGAACTGCTCGGCGACGCCCTGGTGCAGGCGACCGAACGCTTCGCGGCCGAGGGCCTGTTCCTCGTCGGGCACTCGATCGGCGGCATGATCGCTCTGATGATCGCCGCACGTGCCCACGAGCTCCCGCTGATCGGCGTCTCGGCGACCGGGATCGGTGCCGTCATCCCTCACGGCGGGGCGGCCGAAGCTCTCGGTGCCCTTCCCCCGGACGCGACCGAGGACCTGCCTTACGACCAGCGGGACCTGGTGATGTTCGGGCCGGAACACACCTACGGAGCCGATGCTCTGCGGCAAGCGCACGACTCCTACGCACCGGTTCCCGTACGGGAGTTGATCCAGGCTCCGGCGTGGCCGAAGGAGCACCTGCCCACCGTCGCTCCGCGGGTGCGGGTTCCTGTGCACAACGCGCTCGCGGAGTTCGACGCCCTGTGGGAAAGCACCCCCGAGAACGTCGCCCGGTTCGCGGAGATGTTCACCGCCGCTCCCTTCGTGGAAGCGGGTGTCGCCCGCGGGACGGGTCACTGCATCGACCACCACACACTCGGCCACGCGCTGCACCTGCGTCAGCTCGCCTTCGCCGAGGAGTGTGCGGCCTGGGCCTCGGCACAGGCGAGGGCCGAGAGCGAGGACTGATGTCATCCGTCCAGGAGAAACCCCTCCCGCCGAGGGTCCAGGTCCTCGTCGCCGGAGGCGGGCCGGTCGGCCTGTCCGCCGCCATGGAGCTCGGCCGGCGCGGAGTCGACTGCCTGATCGTCGAACCGCGCCGCACCGTGTCCAGGGCCCGCCCCCGGTGCAAGACCCTCAACGTCCGCACCATGGAACATCTGCGTCGCTGGGGTCTGGCCGACCGGCTCAGGGCACGGGCCCCGCTTCACACCTCCTGGTCGCAGGACGTCGTGTTCTGCACCTCGCTGTCCGGCCGGGAGCTGTCGCGTTTCACCGGCGTACTCGGGCTCGTGCCGGAGGGCGACCGCTTTCCGGAGATCGGCCAGCAGGCACCCCAGTACGTCCTGGAGGAGGTGCTCCGCGAGGCGTTCGACGAGCTCGGCACCGGCCGGCTCGTCCTCGGCTCGCGGGTCGTCGCCGTGCGCCAGAACGACGACTCGGTTTCCGTGACCGTCGAGGACGGCTCCGGCAACAGCAGCGTCGTCACCGCGGACTACGTGATCGGTTCCGACGGCCCGCGCAGCGTCGTACGGGAACAGATCGGCTCCCGCTATCTGGGAGGAGAGGCGCTCCGCCCGAACTTCGGCATGGTCTTCGAGAGCACCGAGCTCTCGGACCACGTGCGACACGGGCCGGCGGTCCAGTACTGGATCGTCAACCCGTCGGCCCCGGCGCTGGTCGGCCCCCTGGACCGGAACGGCACCTGGTGGGGCATCGCGTTCGGCGTCGACCGGGAGGCCGGGGAGAGAGAGGCGCGTCGGATCATCGACGGTGTCGCGGGCCGGCCCGTGCGGGCCACGGTCCTCTCGACCGACCCCTGGACCGCGCGGATGCAGATCGTCGACCGGATGAGTCACGGCAGGGTGTTCCTCGCCGGAGACGCCGCGCACCTCAACCCGCCGTTCGGCGGCCACGGGCTGAACACCGGCATCGGAGACGCGGTCGACCTCGGCTGGAAACTCGCGGCCGTCCTCGCCGGCTGGGGCGGCAGCGCCCTGCTCGACAGCTACGAGAGCGAACGCCGCCCCGTGCAGGAACGCGTCATCCGCGAAGCGACCGACAACATGCGGGTCCTCTCCACCGAGTTGCTCGCCGACAACCTCGACGAGGCCGGCCCGGCAGGGGACGAAGCCCGTCGCGTCGCGGGCGCGCGCATCCAGGAGACGAAGACTGCGGAGTTCCACTCGCTCGATCTCGTACTGGGTCTTCACATCGCCGGCTCACCGGTCGTCGCCCCCGGTGCGGGCGGGCAGGAGAGCGCCGTACGGGCCGGTGCCCGCCTGCCCCACGTGTTCCTCGATGACGGCCGCTCCCTGTACGACCTGCTCGGCGACGGCCTGACGCTCCTCGTCCTGGGGCACGGCACGTCGGAGAAGACCATCGCGGAGGCCGCACACTCCCGAGGTGTTCCGCTCACCGTGGTGGACCTGGACGGAACCCGGCACGACTACGCCGACCTGGTGGGGGCCCGCCTCCTTCTGATCCGCCCCGATCAGGTGATCGGTTGGCTGGGAGACGAAGCTCCGGAGGACAGCCTCGCCGTCATCGACAGGCTGAGGGGTCTTCCGCCCCACAGCGCGGTACCGGATCCGTCCTGACGCTCTCGGGACACCTGCCCCGCAGGCAGGTCCCGTTCGATCGACGCGGGCGTTCCCTCCCCGCCGTCCGGCGCCTGCGCGCCGCCACCCGACCCCGCCCCGGCCGCGCCCTGTCCGAGGTACTGCCTCGCGGCCGGGGCGGACCCGTACCGGAAGAGCCGAGGCCTGCGACCGGCACGGACGAGGCCCAGGGCCAGGCCCAGCACAACAACACGAAGTCCCCTATCCCGAGGAGAAGTTACTCATGAGCACGCACGGATGGACGAGGCGCCGGGTCCTGAACACCCGAGCGGGGACGGGAGTCGCGATCGGCGGCGCCTCCGCGCTGATGGGCACGGGCGTCGCCCAGGCCCGTTCCCGCAGGCCCGAACCGGCTTCCCGTCTGAAGATCATCGCTATCGAGGAAGCGGTGATGCTGCCGGGCCTCATCACTCAGGGCACGGCACTGAACGGCGCCATCCCGTTCAAGCCCGAGGTCGTCGCGCAGTGGATGAAGCGGCTGCCGGACATCACCGAGTACCGCATCGCCGACATGGACGAGAACGGCGTCACCATGCAGGTGCTGTCCCTCACACCGCCCGGGGTGCAGATGCAGCCGGACGCGGCCATCGCCGTGAGGGACGCCCAGCACGCCAACGACGCACTGGCCGGCATCATCGCCGCGCACCCCGCCCGGTTCGGCGGTCTTGCCGCCCTGCCCCTGCAGGATCCCAAGGCCGCCGTGCGGGAAGCCCGACGTGCCATGCGCGATCTCGGCATGGCCGGTTTCCTGGTCAACGGCCATACCTGCGGGCACTATCTGGACGAACCGCAGTTCCGAGAGGTGTGGGCTGCGCTGGAGGAGCTCGGCGCCGCCCTCTACCTGCATCCCACTCCAGCCCCGTCCGGGGACTGGGGCCTGACACAGGGCCGGCCCGAACTCGTCGGGCCCCTGTACAGCTGGGCGGCCGAGACGGCGGGACACGCCCTGCGCGTCATCCTCGGCGGGGTCTTCGACGACTTCCCGGGAGCCAGGCTCATCCTCGGCCACATGGGCGAGTTCCTTCCTTTCCACGCCTCCCGTCTCGACGTGCAGATCCAGAACATCACGACGCGCGTGGCGCTGAAGAAGAAGCCGTCCGACTACCTCGCCGACAACATCGCCATCACTACGTCCGGTGTGATGGACGACAACATGCTGCAGGCCGCCATCAGGGCCGTGGGCATCGACAACGTGCTCTTCGCCATCGACTACCCCTTCGAGAAGAGCGCTCAGGCCGTCGGGTTCCTGCGGGACGCGGACCTCTCCACGGCCCAGCGCAAGAAGATCGCCCACCGCAACGCCGAACGCATTCTCGCGCTCTGACCAGTGGACCTTCACACGTCGGCCCATGGGGCCTCGGACCGGGGAAACGGCGTGCGTCGGCGGCCGTAGAGCCGGTCCGTGCCGACAGGGCCCGAGCAACGGGTGTCCACCCTCCACCCCACCCGGCCGGAGAGGCAGCGTTCCAGGAGAGCGGGGGGACAGCCCTGGGGTGAGCCCGCTCACGTGCTCCGGTCGATGACCGGGTCGAACTCGGCGAACAGCTGTGTGGATCCTGCCAGGAAGCGGTTTCCGCACACCGGGGCATCGCTATAGTTGATATCGATACCGGACGGCCGAAGTGAGGGATACACCGTGGCGACACCCCGAGGGGCTGTCCAGCCCATCACGTCACGGTCCGTCGTGGAGCAGGCCACCGACGAACTGCGCCGAGCGATCCTGGCGGGCTCACTGGCTCCCGGCGCTGAGTACTCGCTGCGCGAACTGGCCGGCATGCTCGACATCAGCTTCATTCCGGTGCGCGAGGCCCTGCGGAGTCTGGAGAGCGAGGGCCTGGTCATCATGCGGCCCGGCCGCAGTGCTGTCGTCACCCCGCTCGATCTCGACGACCTCCACGGGATCTACCGCCTGCGGCGCGCCCTGGAACCGGAGATCGCCCGGCGTTCGTGCGGTCTCCTGACGGACGAGGAGTTCGACCGCCTCGGCGAACTGGCCGCCGACTTCGGTGCCAGGGACCACGGGATGGCCGACATCTACGACGACCATCACGACTTCCACCTCGCGCTGCTGGCGCCCGCCGCGACGGCGTGGGACATCCGGATCCTCACCACGCTCTGGCGTGCGGGTGAACGCTACATCCGCATCGGCTTCGGTCAGCTCGACCCCGATCCTGCCGAACACGAACGGCGCGGGGAAGCCCACACCGCTCTCGTGGCGGCCTTCCGCACCCGCGACCCCGCGACGGCTGCCGCCGCTGTCGAGCAGCATCTCGCCCGGAACGAGAAGATCGCCATCTCGGCTCTTTCCTGAGCACCCGCGCGGTGCGGGAGGGGGCTGCGCCGACGCGGCTGGTGGACCCGGCTGACAGCCGGACGGCAGAGCGCTCGCCGTGGTCGAGGCGGCCACCCCTGAGGATCAGCGGCCAGTGACAGAACGGCCCCGGAGGGTTGCTGTTATCACATATAGCGGATACCTTCAGATCTGGCCTACCGGCCACCGGCCACTAGGTCCGACGCCGCCGAACCGCACCGCCCGGCGCCGTTGTTCGACTGCCCTCCCGTGACCGGCCCACTCGGGCCCGTACGGCTCCCGGCAGTGATCGCACCATGCCCCGCCGACGACCGGCGTCCCGGCGCCCGTGAGCCGGTCGGCATGCCACTTCACCTTCAGCACTCGCCTGGAAGAGAGGCACGACGATGTGCATCAATGACAAGAACCGGCGCGGTTTCCTCAAGACGGCCGCGGCAGCCGGAGTCGCCGCAGCAGGTGTGCAGGCGCTTGCCGCACCCGGTACCGCGCAGGCCCGCGAGAGCACCTCCCGCTTCGGCGGCAAGGTCGCGTTGACCAACGTCCGGGTGTTCGACGGCAACGAACTGACCACGCCGCGCACCGTCGTCATCGAGAACGGGCGCATCGGAGTCAGCGCCTTCGGTGCGCGCAGGATCGACTGCAAGGGAGCGGTCCTGCTTCCCGGACTGATCGACGCACACCTCCACCTGCAGGACGTGAGCACCCTGCAGCAACTGGCCCGGTTCGGTGTGACGACCGGCCTGGACATGGCGTGCTTTCCGCCCTCCGTCATCGATGCGCTGCGCCGGCGCCCCGGCCTGACCGACATCCGCAGTGCGGGCACTCCGGCCGTCGCGCCCGGAAGCCCTCAGAGCCGGCTGCCGACCTTCCCGGCGAACGGGGTCGTGACCGGTCCGGAGCAGGCCCTCCCGTTCGTGCGGGCCCGGATCGCCGAAGGGTCGGACTACATCAAGGTCATCATCGATGTACCGGGACTCTCGCCGGAGACCGTCAGGGCCCTGACGAGCGCGGCGCACTCCGCCGGCAGGCTCGTCATGGCCCACGCGACCACCGCGGCCACCATCGAGCAGGCCCTGGCCGCGGACGTCGACATGGTTCACCATGTGCCGCTCGACAGCCCGCTGTCCCCGGCGGTCGCGGCACGGTACGCCGCGGGCGGCACGGTCGCCGTACCCACCCTGACGATGATGGAAGGCTTCGCCGGCCTCGGCGTCCCTGGTTGGGACTACGCGGCCGCCGAGGGCAGCGTTGCCGCGCTGCACCGGGCGGGCGCGCGGATCCTGGTGGGCACGGATGCCAATCACACTCCCGGCATACCCGTGCAGCCGGAGTTCGGCGTGAGCCTCCACCACGAACTGGAACTGCTGGTCGGGGCGGGGCTCACCGCCCTGGAGGCACTGCGAGCCGCGACCAGCCTGCCCGCCCGGTCATTCGGACTGCGCGACCGCGGCGTCATCCTCCCCGGGTATCGCGCCGATCTCCTCCTGATCGACGGCGACCCGCTCGCCGACATCCGGACGACCCGCAACATCCAGCGTGTCTGGGCCGGCGGTATCGAGTACTCCCCCGCCACGTGACCGGCGCCTGACCGCCACGACCAGCACGTCTCCCGGCCGGAGGGCCGGCCGGGAGACGTGTGAGCCGAATCGACGCGGCCCCCGGGCGGGGTCGTTCACTCGGTGAGGTCCAGTGCGGCACGGACGATGCTGTCGGTGTCGATCCGGTGGTGGCGGTAGACCTCCTCGATCGAGCCGGACTGACCGAAGCCGGTGACTCCGAGCCTCCGGACCGGCACATGGTGGACGGACGCCAGGAACGCGAGGGTGTGCGGGTGTCCGTCCAGGACGGTGACCAGCGGTGTGGCGCGCTCCGCGGGGAAGACCTGGTCCAGGATCCAGTCGGGGGCGTCGCAGTGTCCGGCGCGAGCGTCGAGCGCCTGGTAGAGGAGCCCTGGGCTGGTCACACAGACGACGTCGGCCGGAACGCCGATGTGCCGCAGGCGCTCCGCTGCGGCCAGCGCCTCACCCACCACGGCTCCCATGGCGGCGATGGTGACCTGCGCGCCCTCCTGCCGGCGCAGGGGATAGGCGCCGGCGACGACCTGACGACGGCGACGTTCCCGGGCCGCCGGATCGGTGGGGACATCGGCGAGAGTCTGGTCGACGGGGCGGGTGGACAGCCTGAGGTAGGCGGATCCGCCGTCGGGCCGGCCGAGACGGGACAGGGCCGCCAGCAGCGTCCACTCGGTGTCGAGGGCGAACGCCGGCTCCCATGTGGTGCAGCCAGGCTGTTCGATGCCGAGGGACGGGGTGGTGATGGACTGGTGAGCACCGCCCTCCGGCGCGAGGGTGACGCCGGAGGGAGTGCCCACCAGGATCGACTGCCCGCCGGCGTAGATACCGAAGGACCAGGGTTCCAGGGCACGCTGGACGAACGGGTCGTACAGCACGCCGATGGGCAGCAGGGGCTCACCCCAGCGGCTCCAGGTCGAACCGAGTTCTCCCAGCAGACCGACCAGGTTGGTCTCGGCGATGCCCAGTTCGATGTGCTGGCCGGTCGGCCGCTCCCGCCAGTGCAGGATGGTCTCGGCGTCGTCGGCGAACCAGTCCACCCGCTCGGTCGGCGACCAGACACCGACCTTGTTGACCCAGCCGCCCAGGTTGGTCGACGAGCTGACGTCCGGGCTGACCGTCACCACCCTCCGCGCCGCCTCCGGGGCGGTGCGGGTCAGGTCGAGCAGTACCCGGCCCAGGGCGGCCTGAGTCGTTGCCACACCGACAGGGGTACGGCCGATGTCCGTCGGGACGACGGGCGGCGCAGCCGTGGGAACGCTGTCGCGGCGCAGCCGAGCTGCGGCCTCGGCGCACAGACGGGCCGCCTCCGAGTCGGCGGCCAGGCCTTCCCAGGGATGGTCGGGATCGGCGCCCACCTCGTCGGCGAGCTCACGCATCTGCTGCTCCGTCAGCAGAGAGGAGTGATTCTGCGGGTGCCCCTGGTTGGGCAGGCCGTGCCCCTTGACCGTGTACGCAAAAATCACCGTGGGCCGGTGGTCCTCAACCTCGGAGAGCGCGGTGTCGAGGGCTGCCAGGTCATGACCGCCCAGATTGCGTACCGACTCCATCAACGTGGTGTCGTCCACGTCGCCGAGGAGCCCGGTGATCGCCGGAGCACCGGACCCGGTGCCGGGCAGCCGGTCACGCAACTCGTCCGCCGTGCAGCGCAGCAGTCGCTGGTACTCCGCATTGGACATGTCGTCGATACGGGCGCGGAGCGTGTCCCCGCCGGGGCGTGCGAACAGTTGCTCCAGCAGTGTGCCGTACTTGAGTGTGAGCACCTGCCATCCGGCCGCGGCGAACATGCCGTGCAGACGGCCGGCGGCCATGTGCGGCACGACGCGGTCCAGGGATTGCCTGTTCAGGTCCACGATCCACACCAGTTCACCGAGTTCGGCGACCTGCGGGTCCAGTACCGCCTCCCACACCGCACCCTCGTCCAGCTCAGCGTCCCCCACCAACGCGTACTGACGACCGGCGGCACCGCCTTCGGAACCCCTGCCGGCGTAGCGGCGGGCCAGAGCGCCCCAGATCGTGGCGGTGGCGCCGATACCCACCGATCCGGTGGAGTAGTCGACCGGATCGGGGTCCTTCGAGCGGCTCGGGTAGCTCTGCAGACCGCCGAAGGCGCGCAGGGTGGACAGGTAGGAGGCGTCCAGCTCGCCGAGCAGGTGGTTGATCGCGTGCAGGACCGGTGAGGCGTGCGGCTTCACCGAGACGCGGTCCTCGGGGCGAAGATGACGGAACCACAAGGTGGTCATGATGGACACCATGGAGGCACACGAGGCCTGGTGGCCGCCCACCTTGAGCCCCGACGGGTTGGGGCGCACCCGGTTGGCGTGGTGCACGATCGCGCTGGACAGCCAGAGCACACGGTCCTCGATCTCGCTCAGCACATCGAGGGCGGCGGCCGTGGAACGCTGAGAGGCGGCAGGTGCGACGGTCATGACGAAACGGGTCTCCTTGTGTGCTCGGCACATCTGACGGACAGACGTGCGGCCCTGCTGGGAAGAGGGAGAACGTGCGGCGTCGGGAGCACACCGGCGGTGCCCGGGCACACGTCCGGCCGGCTCACGACCGGATCACGGTCGGCGGCGTGCTGCCAGGGGCGGGATCGTTGCGGACGAGGAGACCACCGGGACAGGATGGTGCACAAGAACCTGCGGTGAAGTTGCGCAGAATGCCCAACCACTCGCCCTCTCAGCCCCGGAAGGTGCGCACTGTGCCCAACCACGAGCGGATCGACCCCACCGATGCGCGCCTGCTCCTGGCTCTCTCCGCTCATCCTCGTGCCAGCGCCGTGGCACTCGCCGAAGCGAGCGGACTGAGCCGCAACACCGTCCAGTCGCGTCTGGCGGCACTCGACCGCAGCGGGGCCGTGAAGTCCTTCGAGCGGCGCGTCGATCCCGGGTCTCTCGGGTATCCGCTCACCGCGTTCGTGACCGCCCAGGTCTCCCAGCGCCGGCTGGACGAGGTCGCGAAGGCGCTCGCGGCGATCCCCGAGGTCCTCCAGGTACACGGGCTGAGCGGTGACACCGACCTGCTCGTGCACGTGGTCGCGACCGACGCCGAGGACCTGTACCGCGTCGCCGGCCACATCCTCGACATCCCCTGGGTGGAACGCACCAGTACGGCACTCGTCATGCGTCAGATGGTCCCCTACCGGCTCGCTCCACTGCTGCGTCGAACCGCCGCTCGCTGATCACGGGCGGCCCGCTCCGCCCCGCCGCCAGGCCCCGCCGCCCGGACGGCACGCGTACAGCAACCGCCGTGCGCTCGGACGGGAGGGCCGGAGGGCCGGAGGGCCGGAGGGCCCGGCAGGTGACGGCGCCGGAAAAAGTTTTCCCGCCCAGCTGCTTGCTGTTATCACATATAGCGATCTACGGTGGAGCAGCGCCGCGAGCCGCGCGGACACGGCCGCACCGCTGCCGAGGCCCTTCCGCCGTGCGGTCGGGATGTCACCCGCGCAGACCCATCGTGTCCGTGCGCCGAGCCGGAAGGAGAAGGACGCGACGGATCCGGCGCCACTCCGCGGTCCCCGCCCGCCACGTGGTCCCCGCCGCCGCCGTCAGCTACGCGGTGTACGGCAAAGCGCTCCTCGGGATCGACCACAGGATCACCCCCCTTGTCCGAGCCGACCGACCACCACCGCACCGAGAACACAGGAGCCACTTCGTGCGCATCGCCAACCTCTCCGGCCGCCTGGCACTCCTCGTCGACGGCCTGGCGGTCGACGTCGAGACGGCCAGCGACGGCCGCTTCGCAGCGGACCCGCAAGCCGTCTACGAACGGTGGACGGAGTTCCGCAGGTGGGCGGCGCAGGCCCGGCTGCCCGAAGGAACCGCATTCGAACCCGGCCGTCTGGGCGCTCCCACCCCGGCCCCGCGCCAGATCGTCGCCGCCGGCCTCAACTACCGTGACCACGCCGCGGAATCCGGCTTCGCGTTGCCCGACACCATGCCGCCGGTCTTCACGAAGTTCGCCTCCAGCATCACCGGACCCGTCACCGAGGTGCAGCTACCGCCCGGGGGCCACACCGACTGGGAGATCGAGCTCGTCGTCGTCATCGGCACGCACGCGCATCGCATCTCCTCCGACACCGCGTGGGACCACGTGGCCGGCCTCTCCGTCGGTCAGGACATCTCCGAGCGCATCACACAACTCGAAGGACCGGCACCTCAGTTCAGCCTCGGAAAGTCCTTCCCCGGCTTTGCGCCCATAGGGCCGTGGCTGGTCACACCGGACGAGTTCGACGACCCCGACGACCTCGGTCTGCGCTGCACGGTGAACGGCGAGGAGGTCCAGAAGAGCCGCACCAGCGACCTGATCTTCCCCGTCCCCGAGCTGATCGCCCGGCTGTCCGCCGTGGTCCCCCTGATGCCCGGGGACGTGGTCTTCACCGGAACCCCGGCCGGTGTCGGCCTCGCTCGCGACCCTCAGCGCTGGCTCGCCCACGATGACGAGCTGGTCAGCACGATCGAGGGAATCGGCGAACTGCGCCAGCGCTTCGTCGCGCGGCCCTGAGACGGCCCCCGCCTGCCACCGATCTCCCGTATGCGCACAACCACGCTGCCCAGTCCATCCTGATAGTGCGGGCGCGGTTCTCCCGGCAGGCGGAAAACCCGCCCCGGGTGCACTCCCCGCAGATTCGATCGAGGAGGATCGAATGACCACGACACCCAAGTTCGCGCACGTCGTCTTCCAGACCAGCAATCCCGCCGCGATGCGGGACTGGTACTGCGCTGTTCTCGACGGCCACGTGGTGTTTCAGAACGACAACCTGTGCTTCATCACCTACGACGAGGAACACCACCGCGTCGCCCTCCTCACGCCTCCGGTGCCTCTGGAGCGCAAGACGCCCACGACGGCCGGTGCCCACCACGTCGCCTACACCTTCAGCCACCTCGACGACCTCCTCGCCCGCTACGAACTGCTGCGCGAGAAGGACGTCACGCCCGCGGTGTGCATCGCGCACGGCGTCACCACGTCCATGTACTACAGGGACCCGGACGGCAGCTTCGTCGAGATGCAGATCGACAACTTCGCCGACCCCGAGGAAGCCACCGCCTACATGAACGGACCGGAGTACGGCACCGACGCGGTCGGCCCTGCCTTCGACCCTGAGGCCCTGCTCGCCGCTCGCCGCTCCGGCGCGCCCGTCGAGAGCCTGATCAACCGCTCCTGGGCTCTCGAGAGCGACCTGCCCGACCCGATGCTGGTCCTCACCGGGGCCGCCTGACCGGTGACCGTGCGGTGGTGAGGGCCCGTGCCTGCGGCTCACCACCCCCCGGTGATCCGCGAGCACCATCTCCTCCACGGGGTGCCGGGGGCGGGGCCGGCACCCCATCGGCCCGCCGCCCGGCGGTCAAGGCGCGTTGCCCCGCCGCCCACCCCTATCCGTTCCGAGGGACCCCTTGAACGCATCCACCCACCACGCCGACTGCTTCATGTGCGGCCTGGAACAGAGTGAAGAGACCTCCGTCGTCTTCCGCGACCCCCTGTGGTCGGGACACGTGGTGCCCGGTTACGACGTACCCGGCTGGTTCGTCCTGCGGGTGCGCCGGCACGCCGAACGCATCACCGGGCTCGACGAGGCGGAGCTGGCCTCGTTCGCCCGTCGTGCACGGGACCTTGTCGCCGCGGTCACCGAGGTGACGGGTGCACCGGCGACCTACCTGCTCGTCTTCGGCGAGAACCATCCGCACTTCCACGCGCTCATCACCGCGCGAGGCGAGCACGTACCCGAGGATCGGCGCAACGGGAACATCCTGGGCCTCAAGTCGGACCACACCGACGCGACGGCCGCCGCCCGTCTGGTGCCCGAGGTGCGTCGCGCGTACGCGCGCCTCGCCTCGAACGACGCAGGCGCGCTCTCCGTGTGACGGCTGGAGAGAGAGCCGTGTCGAGTGCGGGCTGTTCGCGCGTACCACGAGGTGCGCGTGAACAGACCGGGCCGGTGGGCCGACGGACGCCCTGCGCCCGGGCCCGTCAGCCGCGTGCGACGGCGATCGAACCCTGGAGCCGCTCGGTTCGGGAATGGCGGACCGGGGCCGTCGCCCTGGACGAACGGCCCGGCTTCACCCTCACCCCGTCACGGGATGAGCGGGATCGACCGGTGTGCACGCAGCGCGCTGTCCGAGAAGTCACCACACCGGGGGCCCGGTCGGCCCCGGCTACCGGCGCCCCGGGTCGGCCGCGGCGGCGGGCGGTGCCGGGCGGGCCACGAGCACCTCGACACCGTCGGTCTGGAGGGCGTCGAGGTCGAAGGCGGGGATGCCGGAGTCGACGATGACGAGGTCGAAGGCGCTCACGGGGGCCAGTTGGTAGAGGCCGCGTCGGCGGAACTTCGTGTGGTCGACGAGAAGGACCTTGCGTGCGCAGGCCTCCATGAGGGCCCGCTTGACCGCCACCGTCTCCTGCGACTGGTGGTAGCAGTGGCCGCGGGTGATGGCGGTCGTGGAGGCGAAGAGCGTGTCGGCGCTGAGACTGGCAACGGCGTCGACGGTGCGCAGCCCGAGGAAGGCGTCGTAGGCGGGGTAGTAGGTGCCGCCCAGGGAGATGAGCTCGATCCCGGGGCTGCCTGCCAGCGTCTGGGTGACGGGACCGAAGTTGGTGATGACGGTCAACGGGGCGTGCCGGACCAGGAGGCGCGTGAGCGCCAGAGCCGTCGTGCTGTCGTCGACGACGACCGCCTGCCCGGGCTTGACCAGGGGCAGCGCGGCGCGGGCGATGGCGTCCTTCTCCGCCGTCATGGCGCGGGCGCGGTGGCGGACATCGCCGTGGAAGGCGGTCGAGGGCTGAGCGGTCGCGCCGCCGCGGACCTTTCTCAGCCAGCCCCGGTCCTGCAGGTAGTCGAGGTCCCGGCGGATGGTCATGGTGGTCACGCCCAGCTCGTCGGCCAGCTGCTCGATCCGGACGAACCCCCTGTCCACGACACGGCCCTTGATCCGTTCCCGCCGTTCGCGGGGCTTCCTGCCGCTCATGTCGGCCGGCTGGCGGTCCTCTGCTCCCATGAAGGCTCCTGTTCATTTTCTGTGAAGTGAACATCCCCGGACCTGACCCCGTTTACCTCGTGCGTCACTCCTTCCGGTGAGGCCTTCAGCGCGCCCGCCGCCTCCGCAGTTGCCCTCCGGAAGGATCGCCCGCAGCCGCACCCTCCATCCCGAATCGGGCTGCTCGCACGCCGAGCGAACATCGAAGGCTGGAGTAGCGCTACGGCAATTGTTCAATTACTGCGGCCCGTTGACACAAATGAAACATCTGAGTTTCCTGAGCGTTGCCTTCAGTGCCCATGAGCAAGGAGTGGAACATGAGAAGACCGGCACGTCTCGCTCTCCTCGGCATCCTCGCCCTCGGCACGCTCGTATCGTGCGCGGAGGAACCCGGCGCGACCGGTTCCGACGACGGGGGCGGCGGCACGGGCAAGGTCGCGTTCCTGATGCCTGACCTCGCCTCCACCCGGTACGAGCGCTACGACGCCCCGCTCTTCAGGAAGCGCATGGGGGCGCTCTGCAAGGAATGCAAGGTCATCTACCAGAACGCCGACAGTGACGCCGCGTTGCAGCAGCAGCAGGCCAACTCGGCGATGGCGCAGGGTGCCAAGGTGATCGTGCTGGATCCGGTCGACTCCGATTCGGCGTCCACCATCGTGCAGACCGCCCATTCCCAGGGCGTCAAGGTGATCGCTTACGACCGACCGGTGTCCGACAAACCCGCGGACTTCTACATCTCGTTCGACAACGAGGCGATCGGCGAAGCCATCGGCCGGTCGCTGGTCGGCCACCTCGAGAAGAAGGGCGCGAAGGGCGGCCTGCTCCAGGTCAACGGCTCTCCGACCGACGCCGCTGCCGGGCTGATCAAGCAGGGCATCCACACGGCCGTCGACGACAGCGGGTTCGACGTGCTCGCCGAGTACGACACCCCGGACTGGTCACCGGAGAAGGCCCAGCAGTGGGTGAGCGGGCAGATCGCCCAGCACTCCGACCACATCGTGGGTGTGGTGGCCGCCAACGACGGAACCGGTGGCGGGGCGATCGCGGCCTTCAAGGGTGCCGAGGTGAAGGTCCCGCCGGTCACCGGCAACGACGCCGAGCTGGCTGCGATCCAGCGCGTCGTGTCGGGCGACCAGTACAACACGATCTCCAAGCCCATCAGGACGGTCGCGGAAGCGGCGGCGGAGGCCGCCCACCAGCTGATGGAGGGTGAGAAACCCACGGCGGACTCGACGCTCTTCGATACGCCTTCACGGCTGTTCGAACCGACTGTGGTGACGCGGGAGAACCTCAAGGAGGTCGTCTTCGGCCCTGAGGGGGTGCTCAAGACCGAGGACGTCTGCACCCGCGTGTACGCCGACGACTGCCGGCGCATTGGCATCCGGTAGCGGCGTCCCGTGCCCGAGCGAGGAGGTTGCCCATGACCAGCCCTGCGATCCCCCGTACGCCCCCTGGTACCGACGGGGCGGTCGTGCTGTCGCTGAGGGGGGTGAGCAAGCAGTTCGGCGCGGTCGCCGCGCTCAGCGGGGTCGACCTCGATGTCGCGGCCGGTGAGGTGGTCGCCGTGGTCGGGGACAACGGCGCCGGCAAGTCCACTCTCGTGAAGATCCTCTCCGGCGTCCACGCCCCTGACACGGGGACGATCTCCTTCCACGGCGAGGACGTCACGTTCGACTCCCCCGGCGCCGCGCACGCGCTGGGCATCGCGACGGTGTACCAGGACCTGGCGCTGTGCGAGAACCTCGACGTCAAGGCGAATCTCTTCCTGGGCCAGGAGCTCCGGCCATGGATGCTGGACGACGTCGCCATGGAGAAGCGGTCCTGGGAACTGCTGCGCGAACTGCGGGCCAGGATTCCCACGCTCGACGTCCCGGTGGCCGCTCTCTCCGGCGGCCAGCGGCAGACGGTGGCGATCGCCCGGGCGCTGCTCGGCCGGCCCGAGGTCGTCCTGCTCGACGAGCCGACGGCAGCCCTCGGCGTCGCACAGACGGCCGAGGTGCTCAACCTCATCGAACGGCTCAAGGACAACGGGCTCGGCACCGTCATGATCAGCCACAACATGGAGGACGTCCGGGCGGTCGCCGACCGGGTGGCCGTGCTCAGACTCGGCCGCAACAACGGTGTGTTCGACGCCCGGGAGGTCTCCTCCGAAGAGGTCGTCGCCGCCATCACCGGGGCCGCCGACAACGCCGTCTCGCAGCGCGCCGCGCGCCGCGCTGCCACATCCAGGAAGGAGGGAGGAGCTCCGTGACCTCTCTCGGTTCCCCGGTGGCGGCGGCCACCGACCCGCAGGACGAGCCTGCTGCGGCGCGGCACGGCTTCCGCGACAGCGTTCTCGGTACGGTCCGCAGGGCCCGGGCGGGCGACGTGGGCATGCTGCCGGTCGTCGCCGGTGTCGTGGTGATCTGGACGATCTTCCAGTCGCTGAACCGGACCTTCCTGTCCAGCACCAACCTGGTCAACCTCGCCTTCGACATGGTGCCCCTGGGGGTGATCGCGCTCGGCATCGTGTGCGTCCTGCTGGTCGGCCAGATCGACCTTTCGGTCGGCTCCGTGAGCGGTGTCGCCGCCGCGGTCACAGGCGTGGTGATGGTCCGTCACGAGCAGTCGGTGTGGCTGGCCATCCTGGCGGCGACGGGCTTCGGCGCGCTGATCGGCTGGATCTACGGGCAGGCGCTCAACCGTTTCGGTGTTCCCAGCTTCGTCGTCACCCTGGGCGGCCTGCTGGCCTTCCTCGGCGCCCAGCTCTGGCTGCTGCGCGGCGAGAACGCCATCAACCTGCCGTACGACTCCGCCCTGGTGAGGTTCGCCCAGGTGTGGTTCGTCCCCGAGGCGGCGGCCTACGCCCTCATGCTCCTGGCGGCCGGCGGCTTCCTCGCCCTCGGCCGGGTCCGTGCCCGCAGCCGCCGCCGCGCCGGACTGTCGTCCGTCTCGCCGCGGTGGCTGGCGGTGCAGTCCTCCGCGCTGGCGGCGGCGCTGCTGTTCGCGGTGTACTACCTGAACCGCACCCGCGGTGTGCCGTGGATGTTCGTGCTCTTCGCCGCCCTGGTCCTGATCCTCCACTACGTCCTCACCCGGACCGGGTTCGGCAGGTCCCTGTACGCGGTGGGCGGCAACGCGGAGGCGGCCCGCAGAGCCGGTATCGACGTACGCGCCCGGTACACCGCCGCGTTCGTCATGTGCTCCACGCTCGCCGCGACCGGTGGGGTCCTGGCCGCCGCCCGTCTGGCGGCGGCGAACCAGAGCACGGGCACGGCGGACGTGAACCTCAACGCCATCGCCGCCGCGGTGATCGGGGGGACCAGTCTCTTCGGCGGCCGCGGTTCCGCCTTCGCCGCGCTGCTCGGCGTCCTCGTCATCCAGTCGATCTCCAGCGGGCTCACCCTGCTCAATCTCGATTCCTCGTACCGCTTCGTCATCACGGGCTGCGTGCTGCTGGTCGCCGTCGCCCTGGACTCCGCCGCCCGCCGCTCGCGGCAGTCGCACGGAAGGGGCTGAGGGCATGACGTCGCTGGCGATCGATGCCGGCACCACCACGGTCAAAGTGGTCGGATACGGCTCCGACGGTATGGAACTGACGGTAAGTCATCGTCCGACCCGGGTGCTGCGGCCCCGGCCAGGCCGTGCGGAGCAGGACATGGACGAGGTCTGGGAGGCGGTCGCCTCCGCCGTCCGGGAGGTCGTGGCCGCGCTGCCCGAGCCGCCCGAGCTGGTCGCCGTCACCGGGCAGGGCGACGGCGCGTGGCTCGTCGACGACCGGGGCCGCCCCACCGGCCCCGCCGTGCTGTGGAACGATGGCCGGGCCTCCGGCCTGGTCACCGGATGGGAGCGCGACGGCACCCTGGAGCAGGCCTTCAGGATCTGCGGCTCCCGGCTGTCCGCCGGCATGCCCAATGCCGTACTGGCCTGGATGCGGCAGCACGACCCGGAGCGGACGCGCCGCGCCCACTCCCTGCTGACCTGCGGCGGCTGGCTCTTCCTGAAGCTCACCGGAGAGGCGGCCGTGGACGAGTCCGAGGCGTCGGCGCCCTTCCTGGACATCGGCCGGCGCACGTGGTCCGAGGAGCTGTTCGATCTCTACGGCGTGGAGTGGGCCCGTGACCTGCTGCCCCCGCTGCGGGACGACGACCACCGTGTGACGGCGCTCAGCACCACGGCCACCGCCGAGACAGGACTGCCGCCGGGCATCCCGGTGGTGCTTGCGCCCTACGACATCTGTGCCACCGCCATCGGCTCCGGCGCGGTCAGCGCCGGCCGTGCCTGCACCGTGCTCGGCACCACGCTGTCGACCGAGATCGTCACCGACTCCGCCGGCTCCGTGCTCACCGGCGAACCCGTGGGCATCACCGTCGCCCTGGGCGTCCCCGGGCACTATCTGCGCGCCTTCCCCACCATGAGCGGTGGCGACATGCTGCACTGGGGCGCACGACTCCTCGGGCTCTCCTCGGCCACCGATCTGATGGCGCTGGCCGAGCGCGGCGCCGAGGACACGGCCGGGGTGCGGTTCCTGCCGTACGTCTCCTCGGCCGGCGAGCGTGCCCCGTTCTTCGACCCGGGCGCCCGCGGTTCCCTCTCCGGTCTGTCCCTGGACAGCGGCCGGGAGGACGTGGCCCGCGCGGTGGTGGAGGGTGTCACCATGGCGATCCGCGACTGCCTCGCCGCCTCCGAGGCCACCCCGGAGTTGTTGACGCTCAGCGGCGGCGGTGCCCGGAGCGCGTACTGGACGCGGCTGATCGCGGACGTCGTCGGCCTGCCGGTGGCGATCCCCGCCGACACGGAGACCGGGGCCCGCGGCGCCTGGCTGACCGGCATGGTCGCGACCGGCCGCGAACCGGACTTCGCCACCGCGGCGGCACGGCACGTGCGGATCTCCGCCACCTGCGAGCCGGACCCCGCCAAGGGCGGGGCGCTGGGGCACCGCTATGCGGAGTTCCTGCGGCTGCGGGAGCTGCACCGCCCGATCTGGGCGCTCGGCCGCGGCGGCATCGCCGACGGGGCCGGCGCATGACCGGCGCCGGCCCGGACCTGTGGCTGGGCGTCGACCTGGGCACTCAGGGGGTCCGTGCGGTCGCCGTGACCTCGGACGGCCGGCTGCTCGGCACGGGGCGGTCTCCATTGACCAGTCACCGGCGGGGCGAACGCCATGAGCAGGACCCGGAGCAGTGGTGGCGTGCGGTCTGCTCGGCCGTCGGGCAGGCCTGCGCCGCGGGCGCCGACCCGCGTCGTATCCGGGCCCTGGCTGTCGACGCGACCTCCGGGACCCTCACCCTGACCGACCGGCACGGCACGTGCGTCACCCCCGGCCTGATGTACGACGACGGCCGCGCCGCCGTGGAGGCCGAGCAGGTCAACGCGCTCGGTGAACATCAGTGGGCCAGGGCGGGCTACCGCCGGATGCAGCGCTCCTGGGGGCTCCCCAAGCTCCGCTGGCTGCTCGACCGGTATCCGCACGCGGCGGCGGAAGGCTGGCGCCTCGCCCATCAGAGTGACGTGATCAACCGCAGGCTCGTCGGGCACGAGGTGCCCACGGACACCAGCAACGCCCTCAAGTCCGGGGCCGACGCCGCGACGGTGACCTGGCCCGAACACGTCTTCGCCGCGTTGGGGATTCCCTCCGGGGTCCTGCCCGGCCTGGTGCTGCCCGGCACCCCGATCGGTGAGGTCTGCGCCGGAGCCGCGGCGGAGTGCGGGCTCGTCCCGGGCACGCTCGTGGTCGCCGGGATGACCGACGGCTGTGCGGCCCAACTGGGCTCCGGGGCCACCGCGGTCGGCAGCTGGAACTCGGTCCTGGGCACCACGCTCGTCCTCAAGGGCGTCACGGCGGACCTGCTGCATGACCCGGGCGGCGTCGTCTACTCCCACCGCTCGCCCTCCGGCCACTGGCTGCCCGGCGGTGCCTCCAGCACCGGTGCGGGCCTGGTCGCCCGGGAGTTCGCCGGCGCCGATCTGGGCCGGCTGACCGACGAGGCGGAGCCCCTGCTGCCCACCGGGCTGCTGCGCTATCCGCTGGTCTCGCCCGGGGAGCGGTTCCCCTTCGTCGCCCCGGACGCCGTCGCGTTCAGCAGCCGGGAACCGGTCGGCCGCGCCGAGGACTTCGCGGCACTGATGCAGGGCGTCGCGTACCTCGAACGCCTCTGCTTCGACTACGTGGACCTGCTCGGCGCCCCCACCGACGGGGCCGTCGTCCTCACCGGGGGCGCGACCCGCAACCCCGTGTGGAACCAGCTGCGCGCCGACGTACTGCAGCGGCCCGTCTCCCTGCCCCGCCATGCCCAGCCCGCGCTCGGCATGGCCGTGCTCGCCGCAGGCGCCTGCGGGGGCCTGGGAGGGCTGGACCGTGCCGCCGCCGCGATGGTGCTGCCCGACCGGGTCCTGGAGCCGCGGCCCTCCCATCGGTCCGCGCACGACGAGGGTTACGCCCGGCTGCTCGGTCTGCTGGTCCGGCGCGGCTGGCTGTCCGGGACCGTCGCGGACCACGCACGAGAAGGGACCGCACCATGAGCCTCCATGTCTTCCTCGTCCGGCACGGGGAGAGCGTCTGGCACGAGGAGAACCGCTACGCCGGAGTCAGCGACATCGAACTCTCCGAGCACGGCCGCGCCCAGGCGGCCGGCCTCGCGTCGTGGGCGGGCCGGGCGGATCTCACGGCGGTGTGGTCCTCCCCGATGCGACGCTGCCGGGAGACCGCGGAAGGGTGCGCGGACCGGGCGGGTCTGCCACTCGTGCTCGAACCGCAGCTGCGCGAACTGGACTTCGGTGTCGCCGAGGGAATGACCCGCGCCGAGCTGCGGGAGCACCTGCCCGGCGTTCTCAAGGCGTTCGAGGCCGACCCGGTGGGGAGCCACTTCCCGGAGGGCGAGGATCCGGTCGCCGCCGGCGAACGGTACGCCGACGTCCTCGGCGGCCTGCGGGCCGGACACCAGGAGGGCCGCGTGCTCGTCGTGGCGCACTCCACCGCGATCCGGCTCGCCCTCTGCCGACTGCTGGGGATTCCGCTGCGGGACTACCGCCGCGTCTTCCCCCACCTGGCCAACTGCGCCGTCAACGAACTCGTCCTCCGCGACGGCACACCCTCGTTGCTGGCGCTGAACCAGCACGTGACCCCGGGAGTCTCCGAGTGACCACGATCCTCGCGGCCGGCGACCACTTCGTCCGCAACTCGCTGCTCACCGACCGCATCCGGCCCGTCGCACCCGAGGCGGTCTTCCGCGAACTCACCCTGCCCTGGCCCGTCGAGCCCTTCGGCGCGGTGGCCGAGGTCCACGAGGCCTCCGGCACCGAGGACCAGCTCATCGAGGCCCTGCACGGTGCGGACATCTGCGTCACCCAGATGGCGCCGCTGACGGAACGCGTCCTGGCGGAGAGCCCCGGGCTCCGTCTCTTCTGCGTCGGCCGGGGCGGCCCGGTCAACGCCAATCTCGCGGCGGCCACCCGGCACGGTGTCGCGGTCACCTTCGCGCCCGGCCGCAACGCCACCGCCACGGCGGAGCACACGGTCGCCCTGATGCTGGCGGCCACCCGCCGGGTCCCCGCCACCAACCAGGACCTCACCGAAGGAGTCTGGCGGGGCGACTACTACCGCTACGACAGCGTGGGACCCGAGCTGGAGGGCAGCACGGTCGGCATCGTGGGATACGGCGCCATCGGCTCCCGGGTGGCCCGCATCGTCCAGGGTTTCGGCGCCCGTGTCCTGGTCTCCGATCCGTACCTCGGTGAGGCCGACACGGCCCCGGCACTCCGGGTGGACCTCCCCGAACTGATGCGGCGCTCCTCGTTCGTCACCGTGCACGCCCGTGCCACCCCCAGGAGCGAGGGGCTGCTCTCCCGCGAGCTGATCGGGCTCATGCCTCCCGGCGGCGTACTCGTGAACTGTGCCCGCGGTTCCCTGGTCGACTACGACGCCGTCTGCGACGCCCTGGACGAGGGGCGGCTCTTCGGCGCAGCCTTCGACGTCTTCCCGGAGGAACCGCTCCCGGCCGGGTCGCGGCTGCGGCGTACCCCCAACGTCGTCATGACCCCGCATCTGGCCGGAGCCAGCAAACAGACCGCCCACAACGCGTCCGCCCTCGTGGCCGGTGAGGTCGCCCGGTTCCTGGCCGGCAGGGAACCGGCCCACTGCGCGAACCCGGAGGTGCTGCGGACCTGGCCCTGACCGGCACACGACGGCTCTCTCCCGGCTCGGTCACCACCCGTTCGCCCCCTGCTCGCCCCGTGGTGGACGGCGTGGGGCGGTCCGGTGGGTCACGGCTCACGCTCTCGTGGAAAGGAAACCACGTGCGAGGCAAGCTCAGGACGTTCCGAACCGTACTCGTGGCCGGGATCAGCGTCCCGGTCCTCCTCCTTGCCGTCCCCTCCCCCGGCGTCGCCGCCGAAGGGGCCGGCGGCAACCGGATGCCCGGGCTGCCCTCCACGGTGTACGGCGGCGCCTGGCCGACCAGCCATCTGCAGGGCGTGACCGTGGACCGCCGACGCGGTTCCGTCTACTGGTCGTTCACCCAGGTGCTGGTCAAGACCGACCTCGGCGGCAAGGTCCTCGGCACCGTCGAGGGGCTCACCGGTCACCTCGGTGACATCGACGTCGACGAACGGGACGGCAGGGTCTACGGATCGCTCGAGTACAAGGCGGCGGAATCGTTCTACATCGCGGTCTTCGACGCCCGCGGGATCGACCGGGTGGGGATGGACGCCGAGCGGGACGGCGTCATGACCGCGGTCCATCTCGACGAGGTGGCCGAGGACTTCACCGCGGACATGGACGGCGACGGTGTCTTCGACGGCGACACCGCCGACACCGCCGACCACCGGTACGGGTGCAGCGGTATCGACGGCGTGTCGTTCGGCCCCGGGTTCGGCAGGCGCGACGGCAAGCAGACGCTGAAGGTCGCGTACGGCGTCTACTCCCACACCGGCCGGACGGACAACGACTACCAGGTGATCCTGGACTACGACATCAGCACCTGGGGCAGGTACGCGCGACCGCTCTCCCAGGACGCCCCGCACCACAGTGGCCCCGCGCACCCCGACGGCAAGTTCTTCGTCCGTACCGGCAACACGACCTACGGCGTGCAGAACCTCCAGTACGACCCGTACACCAGGAACTGGATCATGGCGGTCTACAAGGGCAAGAAGGAGGGGTTCCCCAACTACTCCCTCTTCACCGTCGACGGCTCGGCCGCGCCGGTGCGCGGCGAGATAGAGGGGCAGGCCGCGCCGGAGACGGGCCGTCTCCTCGTCCTCCGCGAGGCCGGCCTGCGCGACGAGGCGACCGGGATCCGCGGCTGGGAGTTCCACGGCAGCTACGGGTTCGACGCGTTGGGCGACGGACGCTACTACGTGGCGGAGGGCCGCGCCGTGGAGGAGGACGGCGTCCCCGAGCAGGAAGGGGCGATCCGTCTGCACCGCTGGACGGGCGACACCCCGGGCCCGTTCGCCCCACTCGGCTGACATCGCCCCGCCACCGGACCGTCAGCCCCGGGGCTCGGGCGGCCGCCCCGTCGACGCCCGGGCGCGCAGCTCGACGGGCAGCAGCTGGTGGCCGGCCCCTTCGGCCCCGGTGGAGACCAGGTGCAGGAGACGCTCCACCGCGCGCCGCCCCGCCTCAGCGGCCGGCACGTGCAGCGCCGTGACGTCCGGCATCGCCAGGCCGGCCGCGGACAGGTCGTCCGCGCAGGCCAGGCTGACGTCCCCGGGGGTGGTCACACCCAGCATGGTCATACGGTGCAGCAGGCCGAGGAGCAGAGTGCTGCTGTAGGCGACGACCGCCGTGCAGTCCGAGTCGAGGACCGCATCCGCGGCGCGGACGCCGGCCTCGAACTCCGGCGGGTGGGGTCCCAGAGCGAGCACCTCGCAGTCGGGGGCGGCCTCGCGCAGGCCGCGCAGCCGCCGCGGGTCGAGCCATGAGCCCTCGGGGCCGCCCAGGTAGGCGATCCGGCGGTGGCCGAGGCCGGACAGGTGGGCGCCCAGTTCGCCCAGTCCCGACGGGGTGTCGATCACGACGGAACTGACGCCGCGGACGCGGCGGTTGAGGGTGACCAGCGGCAGCCGGCCGGCGACCTCCGTCAACAGCGGGCTCGGAGAGAGCGGGGCTGCGGCCGCGAAGCCGTCGACGCGCTGGGCCAGCCGGTCGAAAAGTGCCCGCTCACGCGCGGGCGACCCGTTGGTCACCACCACGATCAGCTCGCAGCCGGCCTCCTCCGCGGCCTCCTGGGCGCCGGCGATGACAGGCGCGTAGAAGGGGTTGGCAAGGGAGGGCACGCTGAAGGCGAGCAGCCCGGTCCGGCCGGTGACCAGCGCGCGGGCCGCGGAGTTGTGGCGGTAGCCGAGCCTCTCGGCCACGGCCACCACCCGGGTGCGGGTGGCCGCCGAGACCATGTCGGGCCGGCTCAGCGCCCGGGACACGGTGGACGCCGACACCCCGGCCTCCCGGGCTACGTCCTCGAGCCTCGCCATCGCGGCCCCTCCTCTGCTTCGTTCCCCGCGGCTTTACATCTGCCTGGGCCGGTCCGTACCCTACCGTGCAAACGCATGCTGCAAGCGATTGCATTGATGAGGAGCGGCGATGGCGACCGATACGAGCGCGCGGAGCGTCCCGAGGGTGGACCGGTTCTTCCGGTTGAGTGAGCGGGGAACCACCGTCCGCACGGAACTGCTCGCCGGTGTGAGCATGTTCCTCGCCTCGGCCTACGTGGTCGTCGTGGTCCCCGGGATGCTCGCCGGCGCCGGGGTGCCGCACGCGGCAGCGACCACCGGGGTGATCGTGACGGTGGTGCTCGCGACCCTCTTCATGGGGCTCTACGCCAACCTGCCGTTCGTCCTCGCCCCCGGGCTCGGCGGCGTGGCGCTGGTGGCGGTCACCCTCATCGGGCAGGAGAAGGTGCCGTACCCGGTGGCCATGGGCATGGTCTTCTGGTCCGGCGTGGCGTTCCTGGTGCTGACCCTGCTCGGCATCCGCCAGCTCGTCACCCGCATCATCCCGGACTGCGTACGGCTGGCGATCGGGCCCGCCATCGGCCTCTACATCGCGATGCTGGGCTTCCGCTCGGCCGGTCTCATCGGGGTCGGCAGGAAGGGGCTCGAGCTCGGCGACCTCGGATCCGCGGCCGCGCTGCTGGCGCTCGCGGGCCTGGTCCTGATCGCCGCACTGTCCTCCCGCAAGGTGCCGGGCACACTGTTGATCGCCATCGCGGTACTGACCGTCGCGGCGATCCCCCTCGGTGTCGCCGAGGTTCCCGACTCCCTCTTCGAGGCCCCCGGAAGCATGGGCCCGGTGGCATTCGACATCGACCTGTGGGGCGCGCTCGAACCGCACTACCTGCCCTACCTGTTCGCCCTCTTCGCCGCCGAGTTCTTCTCCACCACGGGCGTCGTGATGGCTGTGGGCGAGCGGATCGGACTCACCGACGACCAGGGGCAGATGCAGGACGTCAACAAGCCGTTCCTCGTCGACTCGGTCAGTGTGATCGGCGGTTCGGCCATGGGCGGTCCGAGCGTGACGACGTACCTGGAGTCGGCGGCGGGCTCCGACAGCGGTGGCCGTACGGGCCTGACCTCGGTCGTCACCGGCGGACTGTTCGCCCTGCTGCTGCTCTTCACGCCGGTCGCGACCATGATCCCGGAAGCGGCGACCGCCCCGGTGCTGATGTTCATCGGCCTGTCGATGCTCGCCGGGCTGCGCAAGGTCGACATGTCCGACCTCACCGACGCCCTCCCCGCGGCGCTCACCGTCGCCTGCACGCTCTTCTGGGGCAACTTCGGCACCGGCATCGCCGCCGGTCTCACCTCGTACGTGCTGATCAAGGCCGCGGCCGGGCGCTTCAAGGACATCCACGTCGGGATGTGGGTCCTGCTGCCCTTCCTCGGCTACTTCTTCTACAACTCCATCCACTGATCGGAAATCTCGTGCACGACGTCCGCATCTTCGGGGGCAGTGTCGTCTCCGTCTTCACCGGCGAGGTCTTCACCGCTGACGTCCTCGTCACCGGCGAGGTCATCAGCGGGGTGGTGCCGCCGGGTACCGGGGGCGAGGCCGCCCGCCTGATCGACGCCACCGGACGGCTCATCGTCCCGGGGTTCCTCGACGCGCACATGCACGTCGAGAGCTCCTTCCTCACCCCGGCCGCGTTCGCGTGGCTGACGCTGCCGCGCGGCACCACCACCGTGCTGGCGGACCCGCACGAGATCGTCAACGTCGCCGGGCGCGCGGCGATGCGATGGATGATCGACGCCGGGCGGTCCACCCCGCAGACACAGCTCTGGGGTGTGCCGTCCTGCGTACCCGCTCTCGCCGGCTTCGAGCACTCCGGCGCCCATCTGGACGCCGCCGACGTCGACGAACTGCTGCGCTGGGACGGCGTACGGGCGCTCGCCGAGGTCATGGACTACCGCGCGGTGGTCTCCGGCGACAAGCGGATGCACTCCATCATCGCGACCGCGCGGGACCGGGGCGCGATCCTCGACGGACACTGCCCCGGCCTCACCGGAGAGGAGCTCAGCCGGTACATGGCCACCGGCATCGACTCCGACCACACCAAGAACACCCCCGCGGTCGTGGTCGAGAAGGCCCGTCTCGGCATGACCGTCATGCTCCAGGAGAAGTGCCTGGAGCCCGAGGTCGTCCGGGCCCTCACCGCCCTGCCGCAGCTGCCGCCCGTCTGCCTCGTCACCGACGACCTGGCGGCCGACCACATCACCGCGAAGGGGCACCTGGATCACATCGCCCGTACGGCCGTGGCGGCCGGGCTGCCCGCGCTCGACACGCTGCGCGCGCTGACCTGGACGCCCGCCCAGCGGCTTCGGCTGCCCGACCGGGGTGTCGTCGCGCCGGGCAAGCGCGCCGACCTCGTGCTGCTCGAAGGGCCCCTGGAGGACTTCGCCGTCGACTCCGTCATCGCGGGCGGCCGGCTCGTCGCGGCAGGCGGGCAGCCGGTGTACGAGGAACCGCACCCGGGCGACCACCCCTTCGCCGGCTCCGTCCACGTGCCAGGGCTCCCGGACGACGAGTACAGGTGGCGGGTGCATCTGCCGGACGGGCGCCACCGCTTCCGGGCCCTGCGCGTCAACCCGGTCGACACGTACACCGAGCCGACCGAGATCGAACTGGACGTGACCGGCGGCGAGGTCGAGTGGGAGGGCCGCACCGCGCTGTGCTGGGTGCGCAACCGGCACGGCCGCGACCACACGGCCTGCGTGCCGGTGACCGGCATGGACCTCGGCGACGGGGCGGTCACCACCACGTACGCGCACGACAGCCACAACCTCGTCACCCTCGGCACCACGCGCCGCTCCATGCGGGCAGCCGCCGGGGCCGTACTGGAGGACGACGGCGGCGTGGCCGTCGCCCGCGACGGCGCCGTCACCGCCCGGCTGCCGCTGGCCGTCGGCGGCGTCATGTCGACGGCGCCGACGGCCGAGGTCGCCGACGCCTCCCGGCGGGTGCGGGACGAGCTCGGCGCGTGGGGCTGGCGACACCGCAACCCGTTCATGAGCGTCTCGACGCTCACTCTGGCCGTCTCCCCCACCATGAAGATCACCGACCTGGGCCTGGTGGACGTCCTCGCCCGCGACTGGACCGCGCAGGTCCTGGACGGGTGCCACTGACAGTTCCGGCGGCCCGGGCGGCCCCTGGACCCCGGTGAATCCCGGGACGCCTGGGGCTCCAGGACGCCGAGGGTCCGGCGTCCCTGACCGGACAGCGCCGCGGGCCGTGAATATTCTCTGGCGTGGCGGCCCGGAGGCGCGGAGACTCGTCCCGTGTCTGACATGGGTACGTTCCGGGAGTCGGTCGCGGCGTGGGCGGCTGGTGGGCCCGGTGACCCCGCGCGCGAACTGGCCGCCCGGCTGTCCGTCCGGACAGCCGTCCTGCTCGAAGGCCCGAGCGACGTCGCAGCGGTCGACGCGCTGGCAGCCGCCCGCGGCCGGGACCTGGCGGCCGAAGGGGTCTGTGTCCTGCCGATGGGCGGCGCGATGAACATCGGACGCTACAGCCACCTCCTCGGACCCCCCGGCCTGGGCCTCGGCCTCACCGGGCTGTGCGACGAGAACGAGTGGCGCTTCTTCGACCGCGGCCTGGAGCGAGCCGGTGCGGCGCGGCAGGGCTTCTTCGTCTGCGCGGCGGATCTGGAGGACGAGCTCATCCGCGCACTGGGCGTGACGCGGGTGAAGGAGCTGGTCCGGGAGGAGGGGGACCTGCGCCCCCTGCAGACCTTCCTGAACCAGCCGGCGCAGCAGGGCCGGGCGCCCGAGCAGCAGTTGCGGCGTTTCCTCGGTACGAAGAAGGGTCGCAAGATCCGGTACGGACACGTCCTGGTCGAGGCGCTGGCTTCCCACCGCGTACCCGCCCCGCTGGACAGCCTGCTCGCCTGTCTCTGACACCGGGGCCGTGCCGATTCGGGCCGCCGGACCGGTGCAGCCGACGTGCGCGCCGAGAGGGGCGACCGGGACCGCCCCGGTCGTACTTCAGGAGTGCGCCCGAGCCGGGAGACCTCTTCCTGGTCCTGGGGCACTCCTGCGCCTTCGCGTCGCACTCACCGCTGTTCGCCGGCCCAGTACGCGGCCCGCACCTCCCCCTCGGCGAAGTGCCTGCGGGGCAGCCGCAGGCCGAGGGACTCCTCCAACGCGTGGAAGTACAGCTCGTACGTGCTCGTCAGGTCGGGGTGGTCCAGCTCGGCACGGCGCACGGCCCGGTTGAGGAAGTCCAGTTCGCCGCCGCGCATATAGGGCGCGCGGCCACGCTCGTACCAGATCAACTCGAGCAGGCCCCAGTCGTCGTCCACACGGCGGCCGTCCCGCATGTAGTCGAAGGTGTAGATGGCCTTCGCCGAGGTGGCTGTCAGCCACACGCTCTCCCTGATCCCGAGCGCCGCGTACGCCTCCTTGTCGGCGAAGGAGCCCGGCGGCGTCTCGTGGTACAGCAGGAACGTCCACCCGCCCGCCTGCCCGAAACAGCAGCTCTCCCACTGCCGGCCCCAGTGGGCGCGGCCGCCCTCCACGGCCTGCAGGTCCTTCAGGCGTGTACCGGATGCGACCTGTGCGGGATCCGCCCCGTACAGGAGGGCCAGCCGCTCGGCGTCGACGGTTCGGCCGGGCGCAGCACGGAAGAAGGCGAGCGTCGTGTAGGGATCCTGCTCACGCCAGGGCCCCGCTATCCAGGCGAGCCCCTCCAGCGGGTCGTGCCCGCACGCCTCGACCGCCCCCGGGTCGTCCAGGCCGCCGCCGCGGAACCGTCTCCCCCACGCCGGGTCGATCCGGTCCAGCAAGTCGGCCGCCTCCTCCGGAGTGCCGCCGCGCCGGCTCATCGCGGTCTCGGCGATCAGGTAGAGCACCTGCTCGAGGTCGCGGGTGGCGAAGACCTCCCGGTAGGGGCCGTGATGGCCGCGCACCGTGCCGTCCTGGCCCAGGAGCAGGCACAGGCCGTCGTCCCCCGCCTCCTCGGCGCGCTCCGCACACTCCTCCAGCTCCTCCTCCGAGAGCGCCACGGGCGGTAGCCCGACCTCGTCGAGCAGGGCGTGGCGCGCGGCCGTCCGCTGCCAGGCCTCCGCAAGTGTCCGCTCAGTGATCTCCATGGCTTCAATGTACGAGCGGGCACTGACAACCGACGGACCTCACCGGCAGGTTCAGCAATCGGCCGCTCAGGACCGGTTGATCAGGAAGCCCTGAGACCGGGCTCCTCCTCACGGCAACGAGCGGGTGAGCCAGGCCACTTCACCGTTCTCCTCCGTGGAGACGTGATCCCGCTCGAACCCGATCTTCTCAAGAACGCGGAGCGACGGGGTGTTCCACGTGCCGACGGTCGACCAGAGCCGTCTCCGCCCGGTCGCGACGGCAGCACGGAGCACCGCGCCGGCCGCCTCCGTGGCGTAGCCACACCCGTGCGCGCGCTGGAACAGCTCATACGCGATTTCGGGCTCCTCCAGCGTGGAGCGGCCAATGATCAGCCCGCAGTAGCCGATGAAATCGCCTTCCTCGCGGCGCTGGACGGGCAGCAGGGCGATCCCCGTGGTCGCCGTCGCGGTGAGCAGCTCCGCGATGGACGTACGGATCCGCTCGACCTCGGGGGTCCCCTTGCCGCGTTCGGCGAGGAGGGCACAGAACTCGGGAGCGTCCGACTCGGCCCACGGCCGCAGGACAAGCCGCTCGGTCTCGAGGTGGAACGGCATCGTCTCGTAAGAAGTCATGCCTCCACTCTGCCCCACGGGCCGTCAGGGAGTTCAGCTGGATTTCCGGTGCTCCAGCCGCACTTCGTGTCCGGCTGCCGCGGGAGCCAGGACACCGGGTGCGCGATCTCGGCGAGGCAGGTGGACTCTCGGCGCGGCCAGGTCGGCCTCAGGTGCTGGACAGCCGGTTCCGCAACCCCCTTGACCAATGGTCAAGAAACGTTGACCATTGGCCACATGCCTACCGACGACCTCCCCGAGACGTTCCACGTCACCACCGCCGAGCAGTTGCGGGCCGTTTCCAATCTCACGCGTCACCGGATCATGGCCGTGCTCCGCTTCGAGCCCGCGACGATCACACAGATCGCCGCTCGAATCGGCCTCGCCAAGGGAAGCTCCAGCTACCACGTACGGCTGCTCGAACGGGCCGGCCTGGTGACGGTGGTCCGGACGCGGAAGGTCCGGGGAGTCACCGAGCGGTACTACGCCATGGCCGCGCGGACGATCGTGCTGCCGGATCCGGGCGAGGGAGGGCCTGACCTGCTGATGCGGCACGCGGTGAGGGACCTGGAGGCAGCGCCGGCGGATGCGGAGCGGCACGTACGGATGGCCCATCTGCGGCTCACCGAGGAGCAGTTCACGGAGCTGGGAGCCCGGCTGGAGGCACTGGCGGACGAGTTCCGGGAGCTGTCCGATCCCTCGCTGCCGGACGCGTCACTCGTCTTCGCACTCTTCCACCCGTCACCGCGTGAGCAGACCGAAGGGGGCACCGAGTGAACTCGGACGTACGCAAGCTGCCGATCGGCTTCCGACGGCTGTGGACTGCGCAGACGGTGTCCTCACTCGGTGACGGGGTGTCGCATGCCGCGCTGCCGCTGATCGCGCTGACGTTGACGCGTGATCCGATGGCGCTCGCCGTGGTCACGGCCGCCGGCACACTGCCGTGGCTGCTCTTCGGGGTGCTCGGCGGTGCGATGGTGGACCGCTGGGACCGCCGGCGCACCATGTGGGTCACGGACGCGGTGCGTGCGGCGCTCCTGGCGATACCGGCGGCAGCAGCCGCGCTCGACGCACTGAGCATCCCGCTGCTCGCGGCCGTCGCCTTCCTGCTCGGCCTCGGCGGACTCTTCTTCGACACGGCCGCCACCGCCTATCTGCCGGATCTGCTGGGCCGCGACCCCGCGCTCCTGGAGCGCGCCAACGCCCGCCTGCGCGGCGCCCAGACCGCCGCGTCCGGCTTCGCGGGCCCGCCTGCGGGCAGTGCCCTGCTCGCGCTCGGACGGGCGGTCCCGCTGCTCGCCGACGCGGTGTCGTTCGCGCTCTCCGCACTGCTCGTACGGTCACTGCCCGCCGCACCCCGACCCGTACCGCAAGCACGCGAGTCGCTGCTGCGGCAGGCGCGGGCCGGCGCCTCGTACGTATTCCGGAACCGGTTACTGCTCGGGCTCGCCCTGCGTCCGGCGGTCGGGAACATCGCCTTCCTCGCCGTCGAGACCGTACTCGCCCTCTTCGCTCACGACCGCCTGGGCATCGACACCTTCGGCTTCGGTCTGCTCCTCACGGCGGAGGCCACTGGCGGTCTGCTCGGGTCGGGCATCGCCTCCTTCCTCGGCCGACGGCTCGGCACAGGCACAGCACTGACCTGCACGGCCGCAGCCGAAGGACTCGCCGTCCTGGGCCTCGCCGTCGCCCCGAACCCGTACGTCGCAGGCCTCGCGCTCGCCGTCTGCGGAGCCGGCATGGGCGCGACGATGGTGCTCGGCCCCTCCCTCCGTCAGGCGATCGTCCCCGCCCACCTGATGGGCCGGGTCGCCTCCACCTCCCGCATGCTCGCCATGTGCGCCGCCCCGTTCGGCGCCTTCCTCGGGGGCTGGCTGGCCACCACCTACGACGTGCGCACCCCGCTCTGCGCCGCCGCCGGCCTCCTCCTCACCATGACCGCAGTCACGTCGACCATGACCAGCAACCGCCGGGTCGAGGCAGCCCTGCGTGCCACCGCCCCGAACGATGATCCGGATCAACCGGAATCCCGGGACCCCGTTCGGAACGGTGCTCTGTAGGCAGCCCGGGGCCCGACGGGGCGGGGCTCGTGTGCTCCCTCCGCCCATCCCGACGCCGCGACGCCCGGCGCCCGGGGCGCTCGCGACGATCTCGCCCATTGCGCCGCACCGCGCGGCGGCGGCGCTCCCCGCAGGCACTCACCGGACGCGATCAGCGATGCCCCGCTTTCGTTCATGTGTGTTGCCTTTCGTATTGCACGTTCCATTGTCGATCTCGATCGAAGATGCTAGAAACGTGTCGCTCTTGAGTTACCCGTCGCCGGAAGGGCGTGTGCAGGAACGCTCAAGAGCCCCACCGTCGATCTCCCGGGCTCGGAGGCACCATGCCGTCCTCGCTTTCCCGTCGCATGTTCGTGCAGATATCAGGCGCCGCCACCGCCGTCGGCCTCGTCGGAGCGATGCACACGAGTGCCGTCGCGGCCGAAGGCTCGTCGTCCGCCGACTTCGCCGCGCTGCGCGCAACCTGGCGTTCGCTGCTCCTCGGCCAGGACTTCAGACCGACGGCCGAACCGTTCCGCACCAAGCTCGCCGCCCTGGGCGCCCAGGCCTCCGCCCACGCGAAGCTGATGGCTCCGGCCGACGGCTCCCTCTTCCCCGACGCGGTCTGGGCCGACCCGGATCCCGACCTCGACACCGAGTCGTACACCTACTCCTCCAGGATCCAGACCAGTTACCAGCGGCTGTACACGATGGCCGAGGCGTGGTCCCAGCCGGGCACGGGCATCACCGGGGACCCCGCCGTCGCCGCGAAGATCGTTGCGGGGCTGGACCACATGAACGCCCGGATCTACAACGAAGGACAGCCGAGGTACGGCAACTGGTACAACTGGCAGATCGGCGGCCCACAGGCGCTGCTGGACACGGCCCTCCTGGTCCGTGACGAGCTCTCCGCCGATCAGATCGCCGCCTACTGCCGCGCGGTCGACGCGTTCGTCCCGGACAGCGTGGTCGCCTCGTACACGGGCACGTCCACCGGAGCCAACCGCATCGACCTGTGCCGGGTGCTGGCGATCCGCGGAATCCTGGGAGAGGACGCGGGGAAGGTCGCCCTCGCGGCGAGCGCCATCGCTCCGGTCTTCCCGTACGTCACCAGCGGCGACGGTCTGTACGCCGACGGCTCGGTCATCCAGCACACCTACGTGCCGTACACCGGCTCGTACGGAGCGGTCCTCCTCGACGGACTGAGCAAACTGCTCGCGCTGCTCAGCGGTTCGGCCTGGGAGATCACCGATGCCGGCCGCCAGATCATCTTCGACGCCGTGGAGGCGGCCTACGCACCGTTCCTGCACAACGGGCTGTTCATGGACGGTGTCTCCGGCCGGGCGACAGCCCGTGGGCTGGAGCCCGGGAACGCCGCCGGCCAGAACGACGACCAGCTGCGCGGCCACGCGGTCATGGCCTCCGTCGTCGCCCTCGGCCGGGCGGCGAGCGCAGAGGAGAACCGGCGCTGGCGCGGGCTGGTGCGCGGGTGGATCCAGCGCGGCTCCTACCGGTCGCCGGTCACCGATCCCATGCTCTCCGTCGCCAGACTCTCACTGCTCAACGGCGTACTGGACGACAGCTCGGTCACCCCTCTGACGCAGCCGGACGGCAGCCTGGTCTTCCCCGCCATGGACCGGGCCGTGCACCGCCGGTCCGACTGGGTCGCCTCGGTCTCGATGGCCTCCCGGCGGATCACCTACTACGAGAACGGCAACGGGGAGAACCTGCGCGGCTGGCACACCGGATCCGGGATGCTCTACTGGTGGGGCGGGGACTTCGCCGACGACCAGTACTCCGACCGGTTCTGGCCGACGGTCGACCCCTACCGGCTCCCCGGCACCACCGCGTCGGCCAAACGGCTGGCCGACGGAGAGGGCGGGACATGGGGAGCCGCACGGCCGGACGTGGACTTCGTCGGCGGCGCCGGTGACGGCTCGTACGCGATGCTCGGACAGCAGCTGAAGGGGCTGTCATCCACTCTGGAGGCGCTGAAGTCATGGTTCTTCGTCGATGACGCAGTCATCTGCCTCGGCTCCGGCATCAGCGCCGCCGACGGGACTGCCGTCGAGACCGTCGTGGAGAACCGGCACCTCGGCGTGAACGGCACCAACGCCCTGACGGTGGACGGCCGTCGGCAGCCGACGGTGTTCCCCTGGTCGGCGAGGATCCCCCGGGCCGGCTGGGCCCACATCGCCGGGCACGGTGGCTACGTCTTCCCGGACCGGATGCCCCTGAGTGCGCTGAGGGAGGAGCGCACGGGTGCCTGGCACGACATCAACAGCGCATCGGGTTCGACGACCCCGATCACCAGCCGCTACACCACACTCTGGTTCGACCACGGCACCGATCCGGTCGACGAGGGGTACGCCTACATCCTGCTGCCGGGGGCCTCCGCAGCCTCCACCGCACGGCGTGCCGGCGCCCTCGGACGATGGCTGACTGCTTCGGCGCGCACCGCGGACGTCCACGGTGCGCGGATCCCGGCGCTCGGGCTCACCGCTGCCAACTTCTGGGCCGCGGGCAGCTTCGGACACCTCTCCGCCGACGCTCCGGTCTCCGTACTGGTGAGGGAGCGGCATGACGGAACCGCCGTCATCTGCGTCAGCGATCCGACTCGGCTGCAGAAGAACGTCAGGATCACCTGGGACCGTCCCGTCCGCTCCGTCATCACCAGGCCCGGACCGCTGACCGGCTCCTCCACCGGTACCCGGCTGGAACTCACCTTCGGCGACCTCTCGGCGACGGCCGGGGGCACCCTGCGGACCACGGTCCGACTCGGTTAGGACGCGCGAGCAGAAGACTCGGGCGCAATGCTGTGGGAGAAGGCTCGGGCAGGACATGGGAGTGCCGACGTTCCTACGTGACTGTTCGAACAAGAACGTACACATCCGCTCATCAGGCGGCTACACTGACCCGTGGTCCGGCCAGGAGAGGGGAAGTCGAGCAATGCACGCCGAAGAGAGGCATCAGGCGATACTCCGCAGGCTGCGCGAGCGGGGGACGCTGCGGGTCAGCGATGTCGCGGACGAGTTGCGCGTCTCGCCGGTCACGGTCCGCAGAGACATCGAGATCCTCGCGGACCGCGGGCTGGTCGCCCGGGTCCACGGCGGCGCCGTCCTGCCGGAGACCCGCGCCGAGACGACGGGGGCGGAGGGGCCCGCCCGGGCATCGGCAGCCCGCGGGCCCCTGTCCTTCGGCCTGATCGTGCCCGCCGCCGACTACTACTACCCGGAAGTGATCAAAGGGGCCCAGGAGGCCGCCGGTGAGCGCGGCATCCGGCTCGTCCTGGGGATTTCGCAGTACAACCCGGACGACGAGCACGTCCAGGCCCGGCGCATGCTCTCCGACGGACTCGACGGTCTCCTCGTCGCGACCTGCGACCCCGCGGCCGCCGCACCCTGGCTGGGCGAACTGACGATTCCCCACGTGCTGCTGGAGCGCCGGCCCGGGGACGAGCTGTCCGGCACGGAACGGGTCGTCACCGACCATGTCCACGGCGCCCGGCTGGCGGTGCACCATCTGGCGCGGACGCGTCGGCGGATCGGCCTTCTGGTACGCGACGACAGCCCGCACAGCGGTCCGCTCGTCGAGGGATACCGGAAGGGCCTTGCGGCTGCGGGGCTCGACGCGCCCGCCGACGGGCTCTTCCGCATGCCGCCCCCGGCCGGTGACGCGGCCCGGCGCGAGGAGGTCCTCGACGCCTTCGCCGCCGCCGCGGCGGCGGGCAGGCTGGACGGCGGCCTGATCCACAACGACCACGACGCGATCGTCCTGCTGCAGCGGCTGAGGGCGCGGGGGATCGACGTGCCCCGCGACCTGGCCCTCGTCGCCTACGACGACGAGGTCGCCTCGCTCGCCGACATCCCGCTCACCGCGGTGGCACCTCCGAAGCTCGCCGTGGGCGCCTCCGCGGTGGCTCTCCTCGCCGAACGCATCGCGGACCCCGCACGTCCCCGGCACCTGGTGTCGATCCTGCCGGAGCTGCACGTCCGCTCGTCCAGCTGATCCCCGTTCACACGGCACGCCCACCGGAGAACCCTCATGTTCCGCATATCGCCCGAGGGCTTCTCCCTCGACGGCCGCCCTCTTCGTGTCCTGTCGGGCGCGCTGCACTACTTCCGCGTCCTGCCCGAGCAGTGGCCGCACCGGCTGCGGATGCTGCGCGCCATGGGGCTCAACACCGTGGAGACGTACGTCCCCTGGAATCTCCACGAACCGCGCCCCGGGGAGTACGACTTCACCGGGATCGCGGATCTGGACCGGTTCCTGGAAGCCTCGCGCGAGGCCGGGCTGTACGCCGTCGTCAGGCCGTCCCCCTACATCTGCGCCGAGTGGGAGCACGGCGGCCTGCCCTGGTGGCTGCTCTCCGACCCCGGGGTCCGGGCGCTGCGGTGCCAGGACCCGGCGTATCTGGCGCACGTCGACCGCTGGTTCGACCGGCTGATCCCGCTGGTCGCCGCGCACCAGGTCACCCGGGGCGGGAACGTCCTGATGATGCAGGTGGAGAACGAGTACGGCTCCTACGGCACCGACAGCGGCTACCTGGAGCACCTGGCCGAGGGGATGCGGGCACGCGGGGTCGACGTACCGCTGTTCACCTCGGACGGGCCCGACGACTTCTTCCTCACCGGCGGTGCCGCGGCCGGACATCTGGCCACCGTGAACTTCGGCAGCCGCGCCACCGAGGCGTTCGCCGGCCTGAAGCGGGTGCGTCCCGAGGATCCGCCCATGTGCATGGAGTTCTGGTGCGGCTGGTTCGACCACTGGGGCACCGAGCACGTCGTACGTGAGCCAGGGGACGCCGCGGACACGCTGGAGGAGATCCTGGAGGCAGGCGCCTCGGTCAATCTCTACATGGCGCACGGCGGGACGAACTTCTCGACCTGGGCCGGGGCCAACACTCGGGATCCGGCGACGGGTGCGCACTACGAGCCGACGGTGACCTCGTACGACTACGACGCCCCCATCGACGAGCGGGGGTGCGTGACGGACAAGTTCCTCGCCTTCCGCGACGTACTCGCGCGGTACGCGCAGGGCCCGCTTCCCGAGCCGGAGGCCCCCGCGCCCCTGCTGCCCGCCGCGACCGTGGAACTCACCCGGGCGGTCGCGCTCTTCGACGTGATGGACGTGGTGGCCGGCCAGGAGGTGCACGCCGCCGAACCGCCGTCCTTCGAGGAGCTGGGAATCGCCCACGGACTCGTGCTGTACACGTCCGGGATCCCCGGACCGCGCGGGCCGTACCCGTTGTCGGTCCAGGGACTCGCCGACCGCGCGCACGTCTACGTGGACGGCGAGCCCGTGGGCGTACTGGAGCGGAGCGGTGCCGAATCCGTCGAAGGCGTCCGCGTGGACGGGGAACGGGCCCGTGTGGAGCTCCTGGTGGAGTCGATGGGCCGGGTCAACTACGGGGTCGGACTCGGGGACCGCAAGGGGGTGCGCCGCGTCCTGCACACCCAGCAGATGCTGCACGGCTGGACCGCGCGCGCCGTGCCGCTCGGTCACGGGACGCCGGACGGTCTGCCGTGGGACGCTCCCCGCGAGGAGACCGGGGGGCGGGCGGGGCCCGTGTTCCACCAGGGGTTCCTGGAGTTGACGGAACCGGGCGACACATATCTCGCGCTGCCCGGCTGGGGCAAGGGCTACGTGTGGGTCAACGGCTTCTGCCTGGGCCGCTACTGGGAGTCGCGGGGCCCGCAGCGGACGCTGTACGTGCCGTGGCCGCTGCTGCGTGCCGGGCGCAACGAGATCGTCGTGCTCGAGCTGGACGGCTGCGGGCGTCCGGTCGTGGAACTGCGCGAGGCCCCGGACCTCGGCTGAACCAGTGAGCGACGGCTGACCGGCGGCAGGGCCCCGGGCAGGACACCTCCGGGTGCCCTGCCCGGGGCCTTGCCATGTCCGGGTGCCTGGGCGCCGCCGTTCCGTCCTCCTCCCGCCTTCGACGCCCCTCATTGCGCACGGACGAACAGCCAGGTGATCGATACCGCTTCTTGATGTTCGTTTGTTCATTTCCTATTGACTCTGATCGCTCATGGTCGAAAGATGTCCGTCAACTCGCCGTCCTCTGTAGGCCTCTCGTAGGAGTACCGCCATGCAGCGCACCACTCGTTCGACCTCCACGGCCCTCGCGGCCGCCGCCGCGTCCCTGGCCCTCCTGGTCACCGCATGTGGAGGGGAGGGGGCCACCTCCGAGAAGGCCGGGTCCGAAGGCAAGCCCGTGGAGATCTCCTACTGGTCCTGGATGCCCGGCACCGCCGACATGACCGCCGCGTTCAACAAGACGCATCCCGGCATCAAGGTCACCCACGCCGAGATACCCGCGGGACTGAACGGCGGGTACGACAAGATCGCCAAGGCGGTCAAGGCGGGGAACGCCCCCGACGTCGTCAACCTGGAGTACCAGGCTCTGCCCGACCTCGTGACCCAGGGGCTCCTGCGCGACTCCAGCGCGGAGCTCGGGAAGTCCGTCGAGGAGTACGCGCCCGAATCCGTACGGTCCCTGGTCACCCTCGGGGGGAAGACCTGGGCGGCCCCCTACGACGTCGGCCCGCAGACCTTCTACTACCGCACCGACCTGTTCAAGAAGTACGGCATCGAGGTCCCCACCACCTGGGCCGAGTTCCGGACGGCGGCCGAGAAGGTCAGGAGCGCCTCCAAGGGCAAGGCGAGGCTGCTCGACTTCTGGGGTGACGACACCGCGACCTGGGCCGGTCTCGCCCAGCAGGCGGGCGCCCACTGGTACGGCACGTCCGGCGACGCGTGGAAGGTGGACATCGCCGACTCCGCGACGAAGAAGGTCGCCGACTACTGGAAGGACCTGGTCAAGGACGATCTGGTCCTGAACCACAAGGCGTGGAGCCCGGAGGCGACGAAGGCCGTCACCGACTCCGAGGCGATCGCCCTGATCGGGGCCTCGTGGAGCGCCGGGTCCCTCAAGACCACCTACCCCGGGCAGAAGGGCACGTGGGCCGAGGCCCCGCTCCCCCACTGGGGAACGCCCGCCACCGGGTCGGTGGGCGGCTCCGCGTTCGCCGTGACCAAGGACAGCGACAAGGCCGACGCCGCCGCCGAGTTCATCACCTGGGCCACCACCGGCAAGGAAGCGGTCGAGGCACGCCTCGCCGCCGGGACGTCCAGCGGCCTGCCCGCGGACGAGGACCTGCGCACCGCCGCCAGGTCCACCTTCGACTCCTCGTTCTTCGCCGGTCAGAACGTCTACGACGTCGCCGGTTCCCAGGTGCCCCTCATCACCGAGGGCTGGACCTGGAGCCCCGTGCACAACTCCACGACGATGACCATGCAGGCGGAGTTCGGCAAGGTCCAGAGGACCGGGGAGTTCTGGAAGGCCTTTCAGGCCGGCCAGGCGGCGGCCGAGAAGGCGATCACCGACCGCGGCCTGAAGCTCGCCGAGTAGGCGCGATCCGGACCGCCGGGGCGGGTCCCGCACCCGCCCCGGCATACCACCCACCCAAGGAGCAACCGCCGATGACTTCCCGGCTCGGCCGCGGGCAGCGCAGCACTCCGGCCCTCTTCGTCGCCCCCTTCTTCATCCTGTTCGTCGCCACGCTGATCGTTCCCGTCGGGTACTCCCTGTGGATGAGCCTGTTCCGTGAACAGGCCACCAGTGGGCTCGGTTTCGGGGGCACGGAGACGCTGTTCGTAGGCGCCGACAACTACCTGCGCGCCCTCGGGGACCCCTCTTTCCACCGCGGGTTCCTGCACATCGCCCTCTACTGCCTGATCTACATCCCCGTGATGGTCGGCGGCGCCCTGGCCCTGGCCCTGCTCGTGGACTCGGCGATGGCCAGGGCGAAGAAGTTCTTCCAGCTGGCGTACTTCCTCCCCCACGCCGTGCCCGGTCTGATCGCCGCGATCATCTGGGGGTTCCTCTACACACCGGGGCTCAGCCCGGTGATCGACCTCCTGCGCACGCTCGGCGTGGAGTGGGACTTCCTCGGCCCGGACGGAGTGGTCTTCTCGATGGCCAACGCCGCCGCCTGGCAGTGGATCGGCTACAACATGGTGATCTTCTACGCGGCGCTGCAGGCGGTCCCGAAGGAGACCCTGGAGGCCGCCGTCGTCGACGGGGCGGGCCAGCTGCGCACCGCTCTGTCCGTGAAGCTGCCGATGATCCGTTCCTCCGTCGTCCTGACCATGCTCTTCACCGCGGTCGGCGCCATCCAGCTCTTCAACGAGCCGGAGGTCCTGCGCAGCCGGTCGTCCGCCGTCTCCCAGGACTGGAGTCCGGTGATGTACATCTACCGGGCCGCCTTCACCGAGCACGACTACGGCCTGGCCGCCGCCGCGTCGCTGCTGCTGGCACTGCTCGGAGCCGGCCTCTCCTTCGTGATCACCAAGCTGGGCAACCGCTGGAAGGAGGCATGACCGTGGCCACCGCGACGCACCCGCGCACCCTGCCGCCCACCTCGTCCCCCGAACGCCCCGACCCCACCCGGACATCCCGGACCACCATGCCGTCCTGGTCGTCGAAGGCCGTCGTCACCACCCTGCTCGGCATCGTCGCCGTCTACACGCTGATGCCGTTGAGCTGGCTGCTGGTCAACGCGACGAAGAGCAACGGAGACCTGTTCGCGAGCCCCGGCTTCGAGCTCGCCGACTTCAACCTCCTGACGAACCTCGCCGACCTGTTCACCTACCAGGACGGCGTCTTCGGGCGCTGGCTCGCCAACAGCATGCTGTATTCGGTGGTGGGCGCGCTCGCCTCCACCCTCATCTCGCTGCTCGCCGGCTACGCCTTCCACACGTACGACTGGTGGGGCAAGGAGAAGCTCTACGGGCTGGTGCTCCTCGGCATCCTCGTCCCGCACACGGTCATCTCCCTGCCCATGTACCTGATGGCGTCCGAAGTCGGGCTCGTCAACTCGTACTGGTCGGTGCTGATCCCCGGCCTCGTGAATCCCTTCGGCGTGTACCTTGCACGCGTCTTCGCGGAGAGCCACGTCCCCGGCGAGACGCTGGAGGCGGCCCGGATCGACGGCGCGAGCGAACTGCGCGCCTTCCGCTCCGTCGCCCTGCCGATGCTCTCACCCGCCTTCGTCACGGTCTTCCTCTTCTCGTTCACCGGCAGCTGGAACAACTTCTTCCTGCCTCTGGTGATGCTGAACGACTCGGCGCTCTACCCCGTCGGCCTCGGCCTGTTCAACTGGAACGCCACGCTCCCCCAGGAGCCGCAGCTCTACTCGTTCGTCATCACCGGTTCGCTGGTGTCCGTCGTCCCGCTCGCCGTCGCCTTCGTATCGCTGCAGCGCTTCTGGCGCTCGGGCCTCACCGCAGGAGCCGTCAAATGACGTCCTCGTCCCGCACCGCCCCCCACCGGCCCCGCACGGTTCTCGCCATGGAACCGTCGGTCCGGGACGCGCTCTTCGACCAGGAGTCCCTCGCCCGGCTGGTCGCGGTCGCCGACACCGATCCCTCGCTCGTGGTCGACGACTTCGGCGACCCGGCCGTGGCCGGTGCGCTCGGCGAGGCCGAGGTGCTGCTCACCGGCTGGGGGTGCCCGCCGCTCACCGCCGAGGTGCTGGAGCTGCTCCCGCGCCTGCGCACCGTCGTCCACGCCGCCGGTTCGGTGAAGCATCACATCACCGATGCCTGCTGGGAGCGGAATCTGACCGTCGCGTCCGCCGCGGGGGCGAACGCGCTGCCGGTCGCCGAGTACACCGTGGCGGCGGTCCTCTTCGCCGGCAAACGGGTTCTGGCCGCACGGCGTGAGTACGGCCGGCGGCGCGCCCGGACGAATGCCATCGACGTCATCGGCGGCGGCGGCAACTACCGCCGCACGGTCGGGGTCGTCGGGGCGTCCCGCATCGGGCGGCGGGTGATCGAGCTGCTTCGCCCCTTCGACCTGCGGGTGCTGCTGTACGACCCGTACGTGGACGAGGCCGGGGCGACTGCGCTGGGCGCGCGATCGGTGTCGCTCGACGAACTGGCCCGCTCCAGCGATGTAGTGACCATCCACGCGCCGGAGCTGCCCAAAACCCGGCATCTCTTCGACCGGAGACGGCTCGCGCTGCTCCCGGACGGCGCCACGCTCATCAACACGGCCCGGGGCTCTCTGGTGGACACGGCAGCGCTGACGGACGAGCTGGTGTCGGGCCGGCTCGACGCGGTGCTCGACGTGACCGAACCGGAGGTCCTGCCCGCGGAGTCACCGCTCTACGACCTTCCGAACGTCCTGCTCACCCCGCACATCGCGGGTTCGCTCGGCAACGAGCTCGCCCGCATGACGCACGCCGCGCTGGACGAGCTGGAGAGGTACGGGAACAGCCTGCCCTACGCCGATCCCGTCCGGGGGGAGACGCTGACGCACACGGCGTGAGCCGGCGGGGCGCGTGGGCCGGACCGCCGCACGGTCGGGCTCTCCCGTGTGCCCGGCCGGTCGGCCGGGGCCACTGCCGGAGAGTCGCCCCGGTCGCTACCATCGCCCCTCATGACCGCTGTGATCGTCACCGTCGGGCTGGCGTTCGTCGGCTACCTCGTCACCTACCTCAACAGCCTGCGCCTGTCGCAGCGTCAGGAGCGCCTCGCCCGGGTGAATCGCCAGTTGAGCGACTTCTACGGCCCGTTGTTCTCCCTCACCGAGGCCAGCGGCCGGACCTTCGCCGCGTTCGCGGAGCGCCATGCACGCCCAGACGGGAGGTCGCCCTTCGATCACGGGACGCCGCCCTCGGAGGAGGAACTCGAGGAGTGGCGTCTGTGGATGACCACAGTCTTCCTGCCGAACATCCGGGCGATGCGCGACCTCGTCATCCACCACGCGGACCTGCTGAGGGACCCGCAGATGCCGCCCCTTCTCCTGGACCTGTGCGCGCATGTCTCGGGCTACGAGGTAACGGCCGCGCGCTGGGACCGGGGGACGTACGACCAGCACCTCTCGGTGGTTTGGTTCCCCGGCCAGGAGCTCGCCGACTACGCGCGCCGGGAGTTCTCCGTGCTGAAGAAGGAGCAGGCCCGGCTGCTGGGGCGACGGCACGTCGGCTGACGGCGTCCACCGTCAAGTGGAAGGTGAGTTTGTCCACACCGCCGGAGCCGTGTCCCCGCCGGCGGAACCCGGCGGCCGGCGCCGGTGCGGGGCTTCCGGCGGGCGCGGGCCGGGCCAGGGGCGGGCAGGGGCCGCTCCGTCCCGCCGCGCCCGCCGTACGGCTGCCCCGTACAGGCAGGTCACGGCCGTGGGGATCCCGCGGCTGCGGGCGGGGTGGGCCTGCTTGTCATCGCCCCCCACCTGGCACTACTGTCGCCACGCCTTGGTGAACGGGAAATCCGGTGTGATGCCGGTGCGGCCCTCGCCACTGTGATCGGGAAGTCCGGCTCCAGCCCTCGCGGGCAGCCACTGGGTCCTTGTGACCCGGGAAGGCGGAGTTCGGGCGGTGTCACCCGTCAGCCAGGAGACCGGCCAGGGCACTTCAACCATCCACGAGGTGCTGGAGAGGGTCTGCTGAGCCATGCACATTGCCGAGGGATTTCTGCCTCCGGCGCACGCGATCGCCTGGGGTGTCGCGTCCGCGCCGTTCGTCGTCCACGGAGTCCGGTCACTCACACGTGAGGTCAGGGAGAACCCGGAGAGCACGCTGCTCCTGGGGGCCTCCGGGGCCTTCACGTTCGTCCTGTCCGCCCTGAAAATACCCTCCGTCACCGGAAGTTGCTCCCATCCCACGGGTACGGGGCTGGGGGCGATCCTGTTCCGCCCGCCGATCATGGCGGTGCTGGGCACCATCACCCTGCTGTTCCAGGCGCTGCTGCTCGCGCACGGCGGTCTGACCACGCTCGGCGCCAACGTCTTCTCCATGGCGATCGTCGGGCCCTGGGCCGGGTACGCGGTCTTCAAGCTGCTGCGCCGTTACACCGTGCCGCTGATGGTGGCGGTGTTCTTCGCGGCGTTCGTCGCCGACCTGTCCACCTACTGCGTCACCAGCGTCCAGCTGGCGCTCGCCTTCCCCGACCCGGGCACCGGGTTCCTGGGGGCGCTCGGAAAGTTCGGCTCCATCTTCGCGGTCACCCAGATCCCGCTCGCGGTGAGCGAGGGGCTCCTGACCGTGCTGGTGATGCGGCTCCTCGTCCAGTCCAGCAAGGGTGATCTGACCAGGCTCGGCATGTTCCTCGCCGGCAAGCAGCAGGCCCGCGCCGAGGCCGACGAGAAGACAGGAGCGGTGGCCTGATGAACAGGAACACCAAGATCAACGCCCTTCTCCTCCTCGTCGTGGCCGCACTGGCCGTACTGCCGCTGGCCCTCGGGCTCGGCGACGACGAGAAGGAGCCGTTCGCGGGCGCCGACGCGCAGGCGGAGACGGCCATCACCGAGATCGATCCCGACTACGAGCCCTGGTTCTCCCCGCTGTACGAACCCCCGTCCGGCGAGATCGAGTCGGCGCTGTTCGCCCTCCAGGCCGCGCTGGGCGCGGGGGTCCTCGCGTACTACTTCGGCCTGCGGCGCGGGCGTCGTCAGGGCGAACTGCGCGCGACGGCGCCGCAGGACGGCGCGGGCGCCCCCGAACGCTCCGAGGAGTCCGCGGCCCGGAGGACCTGAGTCCACATGCTGCCGATCGACGCGGCGGCGCACAGCAGTCGCTGGCGCCGCCGCCATCCCGTGGACAAGGCCGTGCTCGGGCTGGGACTGACGGTGCTGGCGATCTCGCTTCCGCCGTGGCCCGGCGCCGCCCTGGTCCTCGTCACAGCCGTATCCGTACTCCTGGGCCCGGCCGGCGTGCCCGCCCGCCAGCTGTGGCGGGCCTACCGGGTGCCTCTGGGTTTCTGTGTCACCGGCGCGGCCACACTCCTCGTACAGGTCGGCGGGCCGGACGGGCTCGTCGCCCTGGCCGGTGGAGGGCCGGTCCGTGCAGGGGAGCTGCTCCTGCGCACCTCGGCCGCGTCACTCGGTGTCCTGCTGTTCGCCTTCACCACGCCGATGTCCGACCTGCTGCCGCGCCTGGTCAAGGCGGGGGTCCCCGCCCCGGTGGTGGACGTCGCCCTGGTGACCTACCGCATGAGTTTCCTGCTCCTCGACTCGATGCGCAGGATCCGGGAGGCCCAGGCGGCCCGGCTCGGCCACACCACCCGGGCGGCGGCCTGGCGGTCCCTGGCGGGGCTCGGGGCCACCGCGTTCGTCAGGGCCTTCGACCGCGCGGCGCGGCTCCAGTCGGGGCTGGCCGGTCGCGGCTACGACGGCACCCTGCGTGTCCTGGTGCCCGAGGCCCGCGTCTCCGCCCGTTTCACGGCCGCGAGCGCGGTGTTGCTCGTGGCCCTCGTCGTCCTGACCCTCGTCCTGGAAAGGCTGCTGTCATGAGCGATTCCGTGCTGCTCGCCCTGCGGGGCGCGTCCTTCGCCTACGAGGACGGCCCCACCGTGCTCAGCGGCCTCGACTTCGAGGCGCGCGAAGGGCGCGCGCTCGCCCTGCTCGGCAGGAACGGCAGTGGAAAGACCACACTGATGCGGCTGCTCAGCGGTGGACTGCGCCCCGCGGCAGGCCAGTTGACCGTGGAGGGCCGCCCCGTCACGTACGACCGCAAAGGACTGACCCGGCTGCGCACGACGGTCCAGCTGGTGGTGCAGGACCCCGACGACCAGTTGTTCGCCGCGTCCGTGTCCCAGGACGTGTCGTTCGGGCCGCTCAACCTCGGCCTGCCCGACGCGGAGGTGCGGGTCCGGGTGGACGAGGCGCTGGCCGCCCTGGACATCACCGCCCTGGCCGACCGGCCCACCCACCTCCTCTCCTACGGGCAGCGCAAAAGGACCGCCATCGCGGGCGCGGTGGCGATGCGGCCCCGTGTGCTGATCCTCGACGAGCCGACCGCCGGGCTCGATCCGGACGGTCAGGAGCGGCTGCTCGCCACCCTCGGCGCCCTCCGCGGCAGTGGCACCACCGTCGTGATGGCCACCCACGATGTCGACCTGGCTCTGCGGTGGGCCGACGACGTCGCGCTCCTCACCCCGGCCGGTGTCCGCGCCGGGCCCGCCCCCACGACGCTGGCCCGGACAGATCTCCTGCGGGAGGCGGGGCTTCGACTGCCCTGGGGCATCGTGACCGCTGAACTGCTTCGTGCACAGGGCCTGCTGGACGCGACCGCGGTGGGCCCCCGCACCCCGGAGCAGCTCGCGGCGGACTTCGTCCCGCCGGCCGCCGCCGACCGGGCCCCGTCGGGGGGCTGACGGCGGGGCCCGAGGCCCCGCCGTGCGCAGCTACCGCCTGGCCGGGGCCCCGTGCGGGGCCGGCAGGAACCCTGTTCCATGGAAGTACGTCAGGTAGCGGGTCAGCACCTCGTCGGTGAGCGGTGGCAGATGCAGCCCCAGGGCAGCCGTGGCCCCGGCCGTCCGGCTGGAGTCGAAGCGGCGGCGGTCCTGCGTGTCGTGCCGGGTCCGCCCCTCGTCGTCGCCGAGGAACAGTTGCGCCGCGTTGTCGTGCTGTCCCGCGACGAGGGCCTGCCACTGCTCGGCAGGGACCGTGCGCAGGTCGTGCCCGAGACGGGCCGCCACCTCGAAGACGCGGTCCAGCCCGGGCGCGTCCGGGTTGGTGAGGTGGTAGGTCTCCGCTCCGTCCCGGCCTGTCAGGGCGAGCGCGACGACCGAGGCGCTGACGTGGTCCACGGGCACCCAGTCCGTCGTCCCGTACGGCAGGTCGGGCACCGCTCCCGCCTGGAGGCACCCCTTGATGAGCTGCCAGAGCAGGTCCCGGTCCTGGCAGGCACCGGTGACGGTGTCGCCGCTGATGCGGCCGGGGCGGTGGACGGTCACCGGCAGCCCGCGTTCGCGGGCCAGACCGACCAGGCCCTCGGCGACCCACTTGCTCTGTGCGTACCCGTCCGGCAGACCGGACGCCGGGCCCGTCGGGCTCGACTCCGTGACGGTGAGGTTCCCGGAGCCGCCCACGGGGGCGTAGACGCTGGTGGTCGAGACGTAGTGCATCCCGGGTGAGGCGGAGTCGGCGAGCAGGCGCAGCAGTTCCTCGGTGCCGGCCACGTTGGGGGCGCGCAGATCGTCGTACCCGGCGGCGAAGTTGACGTGGGCGCCGTTGTGCAGGACGGGGCCGAGGCGGCGGACCAGGGCGGACCGGTCCTCCGGCGAGAGGCCCAGGCCCGGGGCGGCGAGGTCGCCGGGGACGGGGTGGACCAGCTCGGCGTACCGGGGGCGCCACAGGCCGTAGTGCTCCAGGTTGGCCCGCAGCCGGTGTGCCGCGCGCCGTTCGTCCCCGGCCCGTACGAGGCAGTCGACCGGGCCGTCGGTGGTCTCGATGAGGTCGCGCAGGAGGAAGGCGCCGAGGAAGCCCGAGGCGCCGGTCAGGAACGGCCGGGTGCCCGGGCGGAGGACTCGGCGGGAGGTGAGGGGCTCCGGAGCGGCACCGGGGCGGCCGGTACCCGTGATGTCCGCTGGCAGCCTCACCTCGGCCGCGAGGTCGGGTCCTTCGGTCTGCTCCTGGTCGTCCTCCCCGGCGGTGTGCCCCAGGAGGCGGTCGACTCCTTCGACGGTCGGCGCCGAGAACAGGGCCCGGAGGCTGAGGCGTCGGCCGCAGCGTTCGTCGATGCGCCGGGCCAGGGTCACCGCGAGCAGCGAGTGCCCGCCGAGGGCGAAGAAGTCGTCCGTGACTCCTACCTCGGGCACGCCGAGCGTCCGGGCGAACACCTCGCACAGGGCCCGCTGGCGGGCGGTGCGGGGCGCCCGGCCCCCCGGCCGTGCGCCCCGGTCGGGCGCGGGCAGGGCCCGCCGGTCCGTCTTGCCGTTGGGGGTGAGGGGCAGGGCGTCGAGACGTACGCAGGCCGCGGGGACCATGTGGCCGGGCAGGACCGTGGCGAGGTGGGAGAGCAGTTCGGTCTCGCCGGGGCCTGCCGAGCCGTCCGCGGGCACCGTGTACGCGACCAGGCGGCGGTCCCCGGGCCGGTCCTCCCGGACGACGGCGCAGGCCGCAGCGACACCGGGCAGGTCGGTCAGCGCGGTCTCGATCTCACCGAGTTCGATGCGGAAGCCACGGAGTTTGACCTGGTCGTCGACGCGGGAGACGTAGACGAGCTCCCCGTCGGCCGTCCACCGCACCAGGTCACCCGTGCGGTACATGCGTCCCCCCGTACGGTCGAAGGGGTCGGCCACGAAGCGGGACGCGGTCAGGGCGGCACGGCCGTGGTAGCCGCGGGCCACCCCCTCGCCCGACACGTACAGCTCGCCGACGACACCGGGCGGCACGGGGGCCATCCGGTCGTCCAGGACATGGACCCGGGTGCCGTTGACGGGGACTCCGATCGGCACGCTGCGGTCGGGGGCGAGCAGCCCGTCCTCGTGCTGGAAGCCGCTCATGGTGGCGCAGACGGTGGTCTCCGTGGGGCCGTAGGCGTTGACCAGGAACCGGTCCCGCGCCCAGTCGTGGACCAGGGCGGGCGAGCACGCCTCCCCGGCGAGGACCACGGTCGTCCCGGCGGGCAGGGAGGCGGGCGGCATCACCGCGAGGACGGCGGGCGGCAGCGTGAGGTGGGTGATGCCCCGTTCCTGGATCAGGGTCGCGAGGGCGGGCCCCGGCAGGAGGGCGTCCCGTTCGTCGATCACCAGGCAGGCCCCGGAGAGCAGCCCCATGCACAGTTCCCAGAAGGCCGCGTCGAAGCTGACGGAGGCCATGTGCAGCACCCGGCTGCCGGGGGCGACGCGCAGCCGCTCGATCTGGGTCCTGGCCATCGCACCGGCGCCCTGGTGGGTGACCACGACTCCCTTGGGCCGGCCGGTGGAGCCCGACGTGTAGATGACGTACGCCGGGTTCGCGGGGCGCGGCACCGGGGCGGGACGGGTCCGCACGGACGCCGGGGCGGCCCCCAGGTCTCCGACGTGCAGGTACGGCACCGCGGACGCGGGCAGGCGGGGGTGGACCGTGGGGGTGGTCAGCAGCAGGCGCGGCCGGGCGTCGTCGAGCATGTAGGACAGGCGCCGGGCCGGGTAGTCGGGGTCGAGCGGCACGTACGCCGCCCCGGCCTTGAGCACGCCGAGGAGGGTCACGACCAGGTCGTGCGTGCGGGGCAGGGCCACGGCCACCCGGTCCTCGGGGCCGATGCCCAGCGCCGTGAGGTGGTGGGCGAGCACGTCGGCGCGGGCGTCGAGTTCGGCGTAGGTGAGTGTCGTGGCGGCGTCACGGACGGCGGGGGCGTCCGGGGTCCGCCGCGCCCATGCCTCGAAGAGCGCGGGGACCGTCGCGGCGGGCAGGTCCTCGACGGGTCCGGTCCCCCGGGCGGCGAGGAGTGTGCGCTCGCCGGCGGTGAGGACGTCGTAGGAGCGCAGCGGGCGGCCGGGGTCGGCTGTGACCGCGTCGAGGAGCAGGACGAGCCTGTCGGCGAGGGCGCGGACCGTGGCGGCGTCGAAGAGTTCCGTCGCGTAGTCGACGGCGGCCCGCATGCCGGTGGGCGCGCCGCTCTCGTCGTACGTCTCGGTGAAGGTGAACGACAGGTCGAACTTGCTGACCCCGGGGTCGAGCGGCACGCCGCCGGCGGTGAGGCCGGGGAGGTCCAGGGGAGCCGCGGGGGCGTGGTTCTGGAGGATGAGCATCGTCTGGAAGAGCGGATGGTGGTTCTGCGAGCGCGCGGGGTTGAGCAGCTCCACCAGGCGCTCGAAGGGGACGTCCTGATGCGCGTATGCGGAGAGGTCGAACTCCTTGACTCTGTCGAGGAGTTCGAGGAACGTCGGGTCGCCCGTCAGGTCCGTGCGGAGCACGAGCGTGTTCACGAAGAGGCCGACGATGTCCGAGGCTGCTTCGTCGGTGCGTCCGGCGACAGCCGTGCCCAGGGGGATGTCGTCACCGGCACCGTGGCGGGAGAGCAGGAGCGACAGCGCCGCCTGGAGCACCATGAAGACGCTGCAGCCTCCGGTGCGGGCGAGGGCGGCGATCTGCCGGGCGGTGCCGCCGTCGAGGGAGAAGTCGTGGGTGGCACCCAGGTGCCGGGGCACGGCCGGGCGCTGCCGGTCCCACGGCAGGTCGACCATCTGCGGCAGCCCGTCCAGCGCCTTCCTCCAGTGGGCGAGCTGCCGCGCCACGAGGCTCTCCGGGTCGTGCTCGTCGCCCAGCAGCCGGCGCTGCCAGAGGGTGTGGTCGGCGTAGTCGACGGACGGGCCGGCCCACACGGGTGCCTCGGCGCGGGCACGGGCACGGTAGGCGACGCCGAGGTCGTGGGCGAGGGGTGCCAGTGACGAGCCGTCGGCGGCGATGTGGTGGATCACGAGGGCCAGGACGTGCACCTCGTCGGACAGGCGCAGCAGGGTCGCCTCGACCGGGAGGCGGTGCTCGATGTCGATCGGCGCGGTCGCGGCCTCTCCGATCCGGCCGGCGAGGCCGTCCTCGCCGACGGACTCGACGGTGAAGGGGAGGCTGACGTCGTCCGGGGCGGTGATGTGCTGGACCGGCCCGCCCTCCCGCTCCGGGAAGACGGTGCGCAGGGCGGCGTGCCGTACGACGACGTCGTGGAGTGCACGGCGCAGGGCGTCCGGATCGAGCGGTCCCTCCAGGCGCACGACGAAGGGGATGTTGTACGTGGCGGACGGCCCTTCGAGCCGGTGGAGGAACCAAAGCCGCTGCTGGGCGTACGACAGCGGGAGCTCGGCGGGGCGTTCCTGCGGGACGAGTGCGGGGCGGGCGGTACGGTCCGCGTCCCGCAGCGCGACGGCCAGTGTCGCGACGGTGGGGTTCTCGAAGAGGGTGCGGATCTCGGTCTCGGTGCCCAGGGCAGTGCGGACGCGGCCGGCCAGCCGGGTGGCGGTGAGGGAGTGGCCACCGAGTGCGAAGAAGCTGTCGTCGATCCCGACGCGGGCCACACCGAGCACCTCCGCGAACAGCCCGGCGAGGATCTCCTCGTGCGCGTCGCGCGGCGGCCGGTGCACGGCGGCCGACGGGGCGGCGGGCGCGGGGAGGGCCTTCCGGTCGAGCTTGCCGTTGGGGGTGAGCGGCAGCCTGTCGAGCGGCTGGACGACGGCCGGCACCATGTACGCGGGCAGGTGGCGTCCGACGTGCGAGGCCAGGCGGTCGGGGTCGGGGACGTGCCCGGGGGCGGGGACGACGTAGGCGGTGAGGGTGCGCTCGCCGGGCCGGTCCTCCCGGACGAGCACACAGGCGGCGCGCACGGACGGTTCGGCGCGGAGCACCGCCTCGATCTCGGCGGGTTCGATCCGGTGGCCGCGCAGCTTTATCTGCTGGTCGGCCCTGGCCACGTAGTGCAGGGTGCCGTCGGCGCTCAGGCGCACGAGGTCTCCGGTGCGGTACATGCGTGTCCCGTCGCCCGCGAACGGGTCGGCCACGAACCTGGTCGCGGTGAGGCCGGGACGTCCCAGGTAGCCGCGCGCCACACCGGGGCCCCCGACGTACAGTTCGCCCTCGGCACCGGACGGGACCGGCCGCATGGATCCGTCCAGGACGTACGTGCACACGCCGTCGAGCGGCCGTCCGATGGAGGGCACGCCGTCGGGGGTGTCGTCGGGGAGCACACGACGGCGGGTGGCGAAGGTGGTGGTCTCGGTCGGGCCGTAGACGTGGAGGAACGCCGTGTCCGGGTGGCCGGCGGCGAGACGCTGGAGGACCCCGGGGGCGGCGGCCTCGCCGCCGGTGGCGGCCAGGCGCAGCAGGCCCAGGGCGCCCGGGTCGGTCTCGGCGAAGACGTTGAACAGTGCCGTCGTCAGGAACGCCCCCGTCACGCCGTGCCGGCCCACCAGGTCCCGTAGCACGGCGGGTTGGAGGGTGCCCTCGGGAGCGACGACCACACGGCCGCCGTTGAGGAGGGGGGCCCAGATCTCGAAGGTGGAGGCGTCGAAGACGTACGCCGAGTGCAGCAGGACGGCGTCGACGGCCCCGCCGTCCCAGGTGCGGTCGGCCGCGAGTGCGGTGATGTCGGCGTGGGTGACACCGACGCCCTTGGGCAGGCCGGTGGAGCCGGAGGTGAACATCACGTACGCGAGCCGGGCGCCGCCCGTGACGGGGGCGAGGGCTCCCGGAGCGTCGGGTCCGCCCTTCCTGACTCGCCCGGCGGCGTCGACGCACACCACCGGCACATCGGGACCGAGCTGCCGCACCCAGGGATGCGTGCGGGTCGACTCGTCGACGATCAGGGCATGCAGGGGGGTCGTCCCGGTGACGCGGACGAGCCGTTCGACGGGCCAGTTCGGGTCGAGGGGTACGTAGGCCGCGCCGGCGCGCAGAGCGGCCAGTGAGGCGGTGACCAGGGCGGCCGAGCGTCCCATGAGAATCCCGACGCCGTCCTCCGCGCCGACACCCAGCCCTGCCAGGGACCCGGCCAGCTCGGCCGACACCTCTTGGACCTGACGATACGTCAACTGTTCGCCCGGGCCGGTCACGGCCACCGCGTCCGGGTGACGGTCGGCCCGCCGGGCGAAAGCGTCCGGAACACTCATGTCCGCCGTGGCGCACGTGAGTTCGGTGCCGCGCCCCTGGGCGATCAGCGAGTCGCGCTCCCCCTCCAGGAGGACGGGGACGGCGTCCGCCCGGCGGTCGAGCCCGTCCGCCATCACCATGAGCAGACGCTGCAGGCGGGCGGCTGTACGGGTCACCTCGTCGCGGTCGAGCACCGCCGCCCGGTACCCGAATGTGATCTTCAGGGCGTCGCCGGGGGCGACCGTGAGGGTGAGCGGGTAGTGGGCCGCGTCGGTGCCGCTGAACCCCGTGACGGCGAGCCCGGGAAGCCTCTGCTGCGCGGTGCGCAGGGCCTCGGCGTCCATCGGGTAGTTCTCGAACACGACCAGGGTGTCGAAGAGTTCGTCCAGGCCGGTGACGCCGCGTATCTCGGTCAGGCCCACGTACTGGCTGCCGAGGAGGCGGCCCTGCTCCTCCTGGAGCCGGGCCAGGAGCGCGCCCAGGGTGTCGCCGGGCTCCGGGCGGACCCGCACCGGCACCGTGTTGATGAAGAGGCCGACCATCGACTCGATGCCGGGAATCTCCGGAGGGCGCCCGGACACGGTCGTCCCGAACACGATGTCGCCGCGCCCGGTGAGGTGGGTGAGGAGCAGCCCCCAGGCGCCCTGGACCAGGGTGTTGAGGGTGAGCCGGTGGGCGCGGGCCGTCTCGCGAAGCCGGTGCGTCGTGGCCGCATCCAGGGTGAGGACGAGGGTTCCGGGCAGCTCGCCGGAGTCCGGCACGTGCGCCCCGCCGTGCCCGGTGAGCCGGGTCGGCGCCTCGATCCCGGCGAGGGCGGTGCGCCAGGCGTCCAGCGCGGCTGGGCGGTCCTGCTGGGCCAGCCAGGCGAGGTAGGTGCGGTACGGGGCGACGCGGGGCAGGGCGCTGTCGTCCCCGCGGCGTGCGTACAGCTCGAACAGCTCCTGCACGAGCAGGGGCATCGACCAGCCGTCGAGCAGGATGTGGTGGCTCGTCATGACCAGCCGGTGGCGCAGCGGCGCGGTGCGCACCAGCGTGAACCGCATCAGCGGCGGAGCGGTGAGGTCGAAGCGGCGGGTGCGGTCGGCGGCGAGGAACGAGGTGAGCCGCTCCCCCGCCGTGCCCGTCCCGTCCGGAAGCGTCAGATCCAGCTCCTCCAGCGGCACCGGGACCTCGGCCGCGACGGCCTGCACGGGCTCGTCCAGGCCCTCGTGGAGGAAGCCGACCCGCAGGTTGGCGTGCCGCCGCAGCAGACCGGCGACGGCGGCGCCCAGCGCGGCGACGTCGACGGAGCCCTCGAGGTCGAAGACGAACTGCGCGGTGTAGACGTCCACGGCCCGGGAGTCGTACAGCGCGTGGAAGAGCATGCCTGCCTGCAACGGCGTCAGAGGCAGCACGTCCTCCAGCTGGAACCCTGTCACTTGCGTCCACCCCACATGTTCTGAAGTCGGTCGATCTGGGTCTGGTCGAGCGAGACCAGGGGAAGGTCGGACGGCGTCCAGCCGCCCGCGCCGGGTTGTTCGGTGTGTTCGGCGATGGCCCGCAGGGCCCGGGTGAAGGCGTCGGACAGCGCCTCCATGTCCTCCTCCTTGAGGAGGTCGCTGGGCCAGGTCCAGCGGGTCACCAGACGTGGACCGTCCGGACGGTCCTCGGTGTGCGCGTTGATGTCGAGGACGTGGTGGACGGGCATGTCCGGGTCCTGGCTGCGCGGGCCGCCGCCGTCGAGCACCACATCCCAGTCGGAGCCCTCCCCCTCCGGGGAAGCCGCGTACCGGCCGAGGTAGTTGAAGCCGATCTGGGGTTCGGGCGCGCCGGCCAGCCGGGGCCGGGTGGCGGCGTTGAGGTGCCGCAGCATTCCGTAGCCGACGCCGTGGTCGGGGACGGCTCTCAACTGCTCCTTGACGCGCTTGACGGCGCGCTCGACCAGCGCGGAGCCGAAGAGGCGGGGATCACGCGTGTCGACGGGCCCGGGGTCGATCCGCACCGGGTACAGGCTGGTGAACCAGCCGACCGTGCGGGACAGGTCGATGTGGTCCGCGATCTGCTCGCGGCCGTGGCCCTCCAGGTCGAGGAGCACGCCGGTGCCGTCCGGCGGGGCTCCGCCGGGCACGGTGGCGCGTTCCGCCCGCCAGGAGCAGACGGCGAGAGCGAGGCCCGTGAGCAGGACATCGTCCACCCCCGCGTGGAAGGCGGTGGGGGCCGTGGTGAGCAGCGGCTTCGTCCATGCGGCCGGCAGGTGCGTGACCAGGGTCCGCGTCCGGTCGGCGGTGTCCAGGTGGGGGTCGAGCGTCCGGTACCCGAGCTGGGGGTCCGGGGTCCGTGACACCGACTCCCACAGAGGGAGTTCCGCCTCACGTCCGGCGTCGAGCGCCTGCTCAGCGAGGAGTCGCGCCCAGTCCCGGTAGGACGTGGTGACGGGGGACAGCGCCGCCGTGGTGGCGCTCCTGCCGGGGGCCGCCGCACCGGTGACGGCCTGCCAGGCGGTCGCCAGATCGTCGGCGAGGACGCGCCAGGAGACCGCGTCGACGGCCAGGTGGTGCACGACGAGCAGCAGCCGTCCGCGTGCGTGCGGGCCGGCGTCGCACCAGACGGCCTCGACCACGTCCCCGTCCGCGGGGCGCAGTCGCCTGCGTGCCTCTTCGCCGGCCCCGGTGACCGCGGCGCGGACGGCGTCGGCGCCGAGACCGCGGACGTCGATCCGGGTGAAGCGGCGGCCGGCCGGCACGGTACCGGGTGGCAGGGCTTCGAGGATGGCTTCGCCCTCCGCCGGGCGTACGACCCGCAGACGGAGCATGTCGTGGTGGTCGATGAGGAGTTGCAGTGCGGCGACGAGAGAGCCCTCGTCGGCTCCCGCGGGTGTGCGCAGCACCCCCGACTGGTTGTAGCCGTCCGAGGCGCCCGGCCGCTCCAGGAACCACGCGGCGATGGGGGTCGGCGGCATCGTCCCCGTGCCCTGTCCCGCCGGTGCGGTGACGGCCCGGTCGAGCGTCGTGGCGGCGGCCGCGATGGCCTCGGGCGTGCGGTGGACGAAGACGTCGCGCGGGGTGACGGCCAGGCCGGCCTCCCGGACGCGGCTGACCAGCTGGATGGAGAGGATGCTGTCGCCGCCCAGGGCGAAGAAGTCGTCGTCGGTGCGTACGTCGGGGGCGCGCAGCACCGAGGCGAACACGTCGCGGACGACGCGTTCCTGCGCGGTGCGCGGCTGTCCGCCCGGACGGGTGGCGGCAGGGCGCTCCGGGGCGGGGAGGGCGCGCCGGTCGGTCTTGCCGTTGGGCGTCATCGGCAGCGCGTCGAGGGTGACGAGGACGGCGGGCACCATGTACGGCGGCAGCGCCGACGCCAGGCGGGCCCGTACCTCGCCCTCGTCGGGCGCAGGGGTGCCGCCACGTGGGTCCGGCACGGTGTAGGCGACCAGGCGCCGCTCACCCGGGTGGTCCTCACGGACGAGGGCGCACGCGGCGGCGATGCCGTCGAGAGCGGTGAGAGCCGCCTCGATCTCACCGAGTTCGATACGGAAGCCGTGCAGCTTGACCTGGTCGTCGGCGCGGGACACGTAGGTGAGCAGGCCGTCGGCGTCCCGCCGGACGAGGTCGCCGGTGCGGTACATCCGGCTTCCGGCGGGCCCGAACGGATCGGCGACGAACCTCGCGGACGTCTGGCCGGGGCGTCCCAGGTAGCCGCGCGCCAGTCCGTCGCCCGCGATGTGCAGCTCACCGGTGACGCCGGGCGGGACCGGCCGGAGTCCGGGGTCCAGGACGTAGGCGCGGGTGTTGTCGACGGGGCGGCCGAGCGGCACGCTCCCCTCCCCCGCCGGGCTCCCCGGGGCCCCGCGCCGGTAGGGGTGGGCGGCCGCGTCGATGGTCGTCTCGGTGGGCCCGTACAGGTTGTGCACCTCGACCTGCCAGGCCTGTGCGACGCGCTCCGCCAGGGACCGGGTCAGGGCCTCGCCGCCGCACAGGACGGCCCTCAGGGTCGCCGGTGCTTCGCCGGGGCGGGTCTCGGTGAGGACGAGCGAGAGGTGCGGGGGCACGAACTGGACGAGGGTGACGCCCGCGTCGCGCATCCGGGCCAGCAGCCCGGCGGGGTCGTGGTTGGCGGCCTGGGGCACGGGGCAGGTGGCACCGCCGTGCAGGAGGGGCAGCCAGGTCTCCCAGACCGAGGCGTCGAAGCTCGGCGAGGTCCGGGCGAGGATGCGGTCGTCGTCGGTGAGGCCGACGTGGTCCGCCATCCATGCCATGTGGTTGGTCAGGGAGGCGTGGGTGACGACGACGCCCTTGGGCCGTCCGGTGGAGCCCGAGGTGTAGATCACGTAGGCCGCGTCGAGAGGGTCCGGCGCCGCGTCGGCGGGCGGGGTGCCTCCGGTGGACCAGGCGGCCCGGTCGTCGAGCGGGAGGCACGGGACGGACGGCGCGAGCCGCCCGGCACGGGCGGTGCCGTGGGTGAGGAGGAGCCCGGGGCGGGCGTCGTCGAGCATGTACGCGATGCGTGCCTCGGGGTACTCCAGGTCGACGGGCAGGTAGGCGGCTCCCGCCTTGACCACCGCCAGCATCGCCACGGCCTGGTCCGCGGTCCCTTCGAGGGCGAGGGCGACGAGGTCGCCCCGGCCTGTGCCCCTGCCGTGCAGGTGATGTGCCAGATCGTCCGAGAGCACGTCGAGTTCGCCGAAGGTGAGACCGCCCGTGCCCTCCTGCACCGCTGTCGCACCGGGCGTCCGTGCGCACTGCGCGCTGAACGCCTCGGGTGCCGTGCGCGCGGTCACGTGCCGGGCCGGTCCGTGCGCGGCGCGGTCGAGGCTCTGCCGCTCGGCCGCCTCCAGGACGTCCACGGAGTGGACGCGCCGGCCGGGGTCGGCGGCGAGCGAGGCGAGCAGGCGGGTCAGCCGGGCCGCCAGGGTCCGTGCGGTGGCGGGTTCGAAGAGTTCGGTGGAGAACTCCAGGACGGCCTCGAGGCCGGCCGGTCCGCCCGCCCCGTCGTGCCTCTCGGTGAAGGTGAAGGTCAGGTCGAACTTGCTGATCCCGGTGTGCACGTGTTCTTCCGTCACCGTGAGACCGGGAAGGTCGACGGTGGCGTCCGCCTGGTTCTGGAGCACGAGCATCGTCTGGAACAGCGGGTGGTGGTTCTGGGCGCGGGCGGGGCTGATCGCGTCCACGAGCCGCTCGAACGGCACGTCCTGGTGGGCGTACGCGGCCAGGTCGAACTCCCGGACGCGGTCGATCACCTCACCGAAGGTGGGGTCCCCGGTGAGGTCGGTGCGCAGGACGAGGGTGTTGACGAAGAATCCCACCAGGTCGTCGAGGGCCTCGTCGGTGCGCCCCGCGACCGCGGTGCCGAGCGGGATGTCCTCACCGGCGCCGTGGCGGGAGAGGAGCACCGAGAGCGCCGCCTGGAGCACCATGAAGAGGCTGCATCCGCGGGCACGGGTGAGGTCCGTCAGGGCCCGGTGGGTGTCCGCGTCGACGGGGAACGCGAACGCGTCCCCGGTGTAGGCCGTGACGGCGGGGCGAGGCCGGTCGTAGGGCAGATCGAGGAGGTCGGGGGCTCCTGCCAGGGCGGTGCGCCAGAAGTCCAGCTGCCGGGCCGCCGGGCTGGACGGGTCGTCCTCGTCCCCGAGCAGCTCACGCTGCCACAGGGTGTAGTCGGCGTACTGGACGCGGAGTTCCGTCCATCCGGGCTCGACACCCTCGGTCCGTGCCCGGTAGGCCTCACCGAGGTCGCGGGCGAGCGGGGCGAGCGACCAGCCGTCGCCCGCGATGTGGTGGATGACCAGGACGAGGACGTGGCTCTCGGCACCGGTCCTCACCAGCCGCGCCCGTACGGGGAGTTCCGCGCTCACGTCGAAGGTGTGCGCCACCTCGGCGGTCAGGACCTCGCCGAGGCGGGCCGGTTCGGTGTCGTACGGCGTCAGATCGAGGTCGGCGCCGTCGGCGTCGAGGACGAGCTGGCGTGCCACGCCGTCGGTGTCGGGGAACACGGTGCGCAGGCTCTCGTGGCGGCCGACGACGTCCGCGAGCGCGCTCTCCAGGGCTTCCACGTCGAGCGGACCGTCGAGGCGGAGCAGGAGGGGCACGTTGTAGGTGGCGCTGGGCCCTTCCAGCCGGCCGAGGAACCACAGGCGCTGCTGTGCGAAGGACAGCGGAAGCGGATCGGGGCGGATCGGGGCCCGCTCCAGAGGCCTCCTGGCCTCTTCGGCGCCGTCCAGCGCGGCGGCGAGCGCGGCCGGGGTGGGGTGCTCGAAGACCGCCTTGACCTGGACCTCCACGGCGAGCGCGGTACGGATCCGCGCGGCGAGCCGGGTGGCGAGCAGGGAGTGGCCGCCCAGCGCGAAGAAGTCGTCGTCGACTCCGGCGCCGTCCAGGCCGAGCACGTCGGCGAACACGGCGCAGAGGATCTCCTCGCGTGCGGTGCGCGCCGCACGCCCCCGGTCCGGAGCGTGATGGCCGGGTGCGGGCAGGGCGCGGCGGTCCACCTTGCCGTTGACGGTCAGCGGCAGGGCGTCGAGCGGGACGAAGGCGGAGGGCACCATGTAGGCGGGCAGGGACCGGCCGACCGCTCGGGCGAGCTCGCCGGGCTCGGGACGCGCCCCGGGCCCGGGGACCACGTAGGCGACGAGCCGCCGGTCGCCGGGGGTGTCCTCGCGGATGACCACGAAGGAGTCGGCGACTCCGTCGCAGCAGGCCAGCACGGACTCGATCTCGCCCAGTTCGATGCGGTAGCCGCGCAGCTTCACCTGGCCGTCGGCGCGGGTGACGTACGCGATCTGCCCGTCGCGGGTCCACCGCACCAGGTCGCCGGTGCGGTACATGCGCCCGCCCGCCGGGTCGAACGGATCGGCCACGAAGCGCGTGGCGGTCATGCCGGGCAGGCCGGTGTACCCGCGTGCCACACCGCGTCCGGCGAGATACAGCTCGCCCACGACGCCCGGCGGGACGGGTCCCAGGGAGCCGTCGAGGACGTACAGGCGCATGCCGTCCAGCGCGCGCCCGATGGGTGGCGGGCCCGGGGGCAGGCCGGCCGTCACGTCGTAGCGGGTGGCGAACGTGGTCGTCTCGGTGGGGCCGTACACGTGCAGGACGCGCACGCCGGGGGCGGTCCCGGCCACCCGCTGCATCGCGTCCGGAGAGGCCAGCTCCCCTCCGGCGCACACGAGGCGGAGGCCGGCGAAGGCACCCGGATCGGTCTCCGCCATCACGTTGAACAGGGCCGTGGTCATGAAGACGGCGGTCACTCCCCGCTCGTGGACGGCGTCGCCGAGGACACGGGCCTCCAGGACTCCGTCCGGCGCGACGACGATCCGGCCGCCGCGCAGGAGCGGGGCCCACATCTCGAAGGTGGAGGCGTCGAAGACGTACGCCGAGTGCATCAGGACCGCGTCGGCGGCGCCGTCGTCCCAGGCGGAGTCCGCCGCCAGCGCCACGACGTCGGCGTGCGTGACACCGACCCCCTTGGGCAGGCCGGTGGAGCCGGACGTGGACATCACGTAGGCGAGGGCCCCGGGGCCTGGTACGGGCGCGGGGACACCGGGCCGCTCGGGCGCGCCCCGCAGGACGCGGCCGGCCCGGTCCACCGCCAGGACCGGTATCCGGCGGGCGGCAGCGGTCACCCAGGGGGAGGCGAGGGCCTCCTCGTCGACGACGAGCACCCGTACGGACGCCACCCCGGCGACCTGGTCGAGCCGTTCCTCGGGCCAGCGGGCGTCCAGCGGGACGTAGGCGCCTGCCGCACGGACCGCTCCGAGGGACACCGACACCACGGCCGGCGACCGGCCGAGCAGGACGCCGACCCCGTCCTCCGGGCCGACGCCGAGGCCCGCCAGCGCGCCGGCGAGTTCGGCGGACAGACGGTCGAGTTCGGCGTAGGTGAGGGCGGTGTCGTCGCCGACGACGGCCACCGCCTCCGGAGCGCGGAGGGCCTGGGCCGCGAAGAGCGCGGGCAGCGTGGCGGCCGCGGGATCGGAGGGCAGGGGAAGGCCGGTGCCCCAGTGCCGTACGCGGGTCTGCTCGTCCGACGTCATCAGGCCGTAGCCCGCGAGGGGCCGGCCGGGGTCGTCCGCCACCTGTTCCAGGAGGCGGACGAGACGGGCCGCCAGGGTTTCGACGGTGGTCCGGTCGAAGAGCGCGGTGGCGTATTCGATCCCGGCGTCGAGCACGCCCTCGGCGCGCTCCTCGGTGAAGGCGAAGGTGAGGTCGAACTTGCTGAGGCCGTTGTGGACGAGCCGCCCCTCGACGGTCAGGCCCGGCAGATCGGCGCGGGCCGTCTCCTGGTTCTGCAGGACCAGCATGGTCTGGAACAGCGGGTGGTGGTTGCGTGCCCGCACGGGGTTGAGGCTCTCGACGAGGCGCTCGAAGGGCACGTCCTGGTGCCCGTACGCGGCCAGGTCGAACTCCCGCACACGCACGAGCAGTTCACGGAAGGACGGATTGCCGGACAGGTCCGTGCGCAGGACGAGTGTGTTGACGAAGAACCCGACCAGGTCCTCCAGGGCCTCGTCCGAGCGGCCGGCGACCGGCGAGCCGAGCGGGATGTCGTCACCCGCGCCGTGGCGGTGCAGGAGAGTGGCCACCGCCGCCTGGAGCACCATGAAGAGGCTGCTGCCCGACTCCCGGGCCAGGCTCAGGAGACGGGAGTGCAGGTCCGGCGGTACCTCGAAGGTGTGGACGGCCCCCCTCGGGTCGGTCGTGACCGGGCGCGGCCGGTCCAGCGGCAGCTCGATCAGGCCGGGCAGACCCGCGAGCGCCGTGTGCCAGTGGTCGAGTTGCTGCCGCAGCACGCTCTGCGGCGCCGTGTCGTCCCCCAGGGCCGCGTGCTGCCACAGGGTGTAGTCGGCGTACTGGACGCCGAGTTCCGTCCATCCGGGCTCGACGCCCCCGGCCCGTGCCCGGTAGGCCTCACCCAGGTCACGGGCGAGCGGGGCGAGCGACCAGCCGTCGCCCGCGATGTGGTGCAGGACGAGGACCAGGACGTGGTGACCGGGTGCGGAACGCAGCAGCAGGGCGCGCAGCGGGAGGTCCGTCACCACGTCGAACGGCTCGCGCACGGCGGCCAGGACGTGTGCCTCCAGATCGGCGGGAGCCGTGGTCACGAGGGGCAGGCGCGGTGTGGCGTCGGCGGCGGGGAGGACCGACTGGTGGGGTACACCGTCCCGTTCGGGGAAGAGCGTGCGCAGTGCCTCGTGCCGTTCCACGACGTCGCGCACGGCGGCTCGGAGGGCGTCGACATCCGGCACTCCCCCCAGCTCGAGGACGAGCGGGATGTTGTAGGCGGAGCTCGGTCCCTCGAGCCGGTTGAGGAACCACAGGCGCTGCTGCGCGAAGGACAGCGGAAGCGGATCGGGGCGCCGTACCGCGGGTACCACCGGTGGGCGCGCGCGGCGCTGGGTGTCGAGGACGCGGGCCAGCCCCGACACGGTCGGGTGCTCGAAGAGCGTGCGTACGGTGGTCTCGGCGCCCAGGACGGCACGGACGCGGCTGACGACACGCATGGCGAGGAGCGAGTGACCGCCCAGGTCGAAGAAGCTGTCGTGCGGGCCGACGACCGGCCGGTCCAGGACATCGGCGAAGATCCCGGCGAGCAGGTCCTCCTGGAAGGTGCTCCCTCCCAGGCCTGCGGGGGTGTCGGTGTCCGCGTCGGGTTCCGGCAGTGCGCGCCGGTCCGCCTTGCCGTTCGGCAGCAGCGGCAGGTCGTCCAGGACGACGACGGCGCCGGGCACCATGTGGTGCGGCAGCGTCTCGGCGAGGTCGTCGCGCAGGGCGGCGGAGCGAGGAGCCGGGTCACCGGCGACGACGTAGCCGACGAGGCGGCGCCGGCCGGGTATGTCCTCGCGGATCATGGCGCACGCGGCCGTGACGCCGGGTCTGGCCAGGAGTGCCGCCTCGACCTCACCCAACTCGATGCGGAAACCACGGAGTTTGACCTGGTCGTCGGCGCGCGCCACGTAGTCGAGCAGACCGTCCCGGTTCCCTCGCACGAGGTCGCCCGTCCGGTACATGCGGGCGCCGGTGGCGTCGAACGGGTCGGCGACGAACCGAGCGGCGGTCAGTCCCCTGCGCTCCAGGTAGCCGCGGGCGAGGTGGGCACCCGACAGGTACAGCTCGCCGGTGACTCCGGGCGGTACGGGCCGCAGCCTGTCGTCGAGCACGTAGGCGCGCATGGTGTCGACGGGGCGGCCGATCGGAACGGTCTCGGACGGTGTCCCGGCGTCCCCGGGGCCGCCGGCCCGGTGGGCGGTGGCCTCGATGGTCGCCTCGGTCGGCCCGTAGAGGTTGTGCACCTCGGCCCGCCACAGACCGGCGACGTCGTCGGCGAGGGCGCGCGGCAGCGGTTCACCACCGCACAGGACGGCGCGGAGTCCCGGCAGCGGCGCGGAGTGCGCCGCCTCGGCGAGGACGAGGGCAAGGTGCGACGGTACGAACTGGGCGACGGTGACGTCGTACCGGCTCATCCAGGAGACGAGAGTCCGGGGATCCTGGTTGGATTCGGCCGGCAGTACGCAGACTTCGGCGCCGTTCATCAGCGGCAGCCACAGCTCCCACACGGAGGCGTCGAAGCTGGTGGAGGTGCGGGCGAGGACCCGGTCCTCCCGGGTGATGCCCAGGTGCCGCGCCATCCAGGCCATGTGACCGGCCAGGGCGGCGTGCGGCACCACCACTCCCTTGGGCCGGCCGGTGGAGCCGGAGGTGTAGATGACGTAGGCGGGATCCGCCGGGTGGGGTGCGACCGGAGCGGCAGTGGGCGTGGTGGGGCCGGTGGTCAGGGTGGACGGGTCGTCGAGGGCGAGCCACGGTATGCCGTGTACGGGCAGGTCCCTTCGGACGTCCGCGGTGGTGAGAAGCAGGACGGGCCGGGCGTCGTCGAGCATGTGCTGGATGCGGGCCGGCGGATACTGCGGGTCGACCGGCAGGTAGGCGGCACCCGCCCGCAGGACGGCCAGCATGGCGACGGCGGTGTCCACCGACGGCGGCAGGGCGAGTGCCACCCGGTCCTCACGGCCCGCGCCCCGCTCACGCAGGAGCTGGGCGAGGGCGTCGGCACGGGCGTCGAGTTCGGCGTAGGTGAGACTCGTGTGCGCGTCCCGCGCGGCGACCGCGTGGGGGGTGCGTGACGCCCACTCCCGGACCGCTTCGGGAGCGCTCGGGGCGGGGTGCGTCCGCTCCGCGCCGCGTCCCAGCGCGAGGAGCCGGCCGCGCTCGCCCGGTGTGAGCGGGTCGAGATCGCCGATGGGACGGTCGGGGTCGGCCACCGCCCGGGTGAGGAGGTGGGCGAAGCGGTCGCACAGGGCGCGGGCGGTGGCGGCGTCGAAGAGGTCGGTGGCGTACTCCAGGTACCCACCGAGGCCGGCGTGCTCCGGCTCCGCGGTGGTCCCTGCCGGTTCGGTGGGTTCACCGGCGCCGGCGGCCTCGGTCAGCGAGAACGTCAGGTCGAACTTGCTGACGCCGGTGTGCCGGGACCGGTCGTGGACGGTGACTCCCGGCAGTTCGAGCCCCGCCCGCTCCTGGTTCTGGAGGACCAGCATGGTCTGGAAGAGCGGGTGGTGGTCGGCCGACCGCTCGGGGTTGAGCGCCTCCACTATCCGTTCGAACGGGAGGTCGCCGTGGCTGAGGGCGGCGATGCCGGACTCCTTCACCCGGCCGAGCAGCTCACGGAAGGTCGGGTCGCCGGAGAGGTCCGTGCGCAGCACGACCGTGTTGACGAAGAACCCGACCAGATCCTCCAGGGCGTCGTCGGTGCGTCCGGCCACCGCCGTCCCCAGCGGGATGTCGGTGCCTGCGCCGTGGGCCCGCAGCGTCACGGCAAGGGCGGCCTGGAGCACCATGAAGGGGGTGCAGCCCTCGGCACGGGCGAGCCGGGTGAGCGCCGTGTGCGCGGCAGCGGGCAGCTCGAAGGGGACCGTGTCGCCCCGGTGGCTGGGAGCAGCCGGTCGCAGCCGGTCGAGGGGCAGGTCGAGCAGACCGGGGGCCCCTCGGAGCGCCTCCTGCCAGAAGGCGAGCTGGCGTGCGGCCAGGCCGTCCGGCGCATCGTCTTCCCCGAGCAGCCCGCGCTGCCAGAGCGCGTAGTCGGCGTACTGGACGGGCAGCGGGGGCCAGTCGGGCGCGCCCCCGCCCTCGGTCCTGGCGCGGTAGGCGGCGCCGAGGTCACGGCTGAGCGGTGCGAGGGACCAGCCGTCGGCGACGACGTGGTGCAGCACGAGCGCGAGGACGTGGCGGGTGTGCCCCAGGCGGAGCAGCCGGGCACGGACCGGCGTGTCGCCGGTGAGGTCGAAGGGAGCGGCGGCGAAGAGGCGAACCGCCTCCTCGGCCCAGGCGGCGGGGTCCTCCTCCGAGGGGGCCGACTCGACGGCCAGGGGAACGAGTGATCCCGCGACATCCGCGTCGAGGACGACTTGGCGGGCGACCCCGTCGCGGACGGCGAAGACGGTGCGCAGGCTCTCGTGCCGGGCGACGACGTCGGCCAGGGCACCGCGCAGGGCTCCCGCGTCGAGCGGGCCGTCCAGTTCGAGGACGAGCGGGATGTTGTAGGTGTCTCCCGAGCCCTCGGCCTGATTGAGGAACCACAGGCGCTGCTGTGCGAAGGACAGGGGCACCGCTTCGGGCCGCCGCTGCGGGGTGAGCGCGGGCCGGGCCGGGGCTGCGGTGTCCAGGACGGTCGCGAGGGAGGCGACGGTGGGGTGGTCGAAGAGCGTCCGCAGGGTGAGTTCGGTGCCCAGGGCCGCCCGAACGCGGCCGGTGAGGCGGGTGGCGAGCAGGGAGTGGCCTCCCAGGGAGAAGAAGCTGTCGTCGACACCGACGGCCTCCACACCCAGGACATCGGCGAACAGCCCGGCCAGGACCTCTTCGTAGGCGGTACGCGGGGCGCGTCCCGCGGCAGCGGTGGCGGAGGCGCGGGGCGCGGGCAGCGCGCGGCGGTCGACCTTCCCGTTGGCGTTGAGGGGAAGCGCGTCGAGGGGAGCGAACACGGAGGGCACCATGTAGGCGGGAAGGGCGTTCCCGACACGGCGGGCGAGGGCGGCGCCGTCCGGACGGGTGCCGGGAACCGGCACGACGTAGGCGACGAGCCGCCGGTCACCGGGTACGTCCTCGCGGACCAGTACGCAGGCAGCGCGCACGGTCCCGTCCGTGAGCAGGATGTTCTCGATCTCCGCGGGCTCGATGCGGAAGCCGCGGAGTTTGACCTGGCCGTCGGCGCGCCCGACGTACTCGATCTCACCGCCGGCGGTCCAGCGCACGAGGTCGCCGGTGCGGTACATACGGCCACCGGACACGTCGTACGGGTCGGCGACGAACCGTGTGGCGGTCAGACCTCTGCGCCCCAGGTAGCCCCGGGCGACACCGCGGCCCGCCACGTACAGCTCCCCCACGACGCCCGGCGGCACCAGGCCGAGGGTCGCGTCGAGCACGTACAGCCGCATCCCGTCCAGGGCCCGGCCGATGGGCGGCACGCCCTCGGTTCCGGCCGCCACCGGATGGTGCGTGGCGAAGGTCGTGGTCTCCGTCGGCCCGTACACGTGCAGGACGCGCGTAGCGGGTGAGGCGGCGGCCACCTGCTGCATCAGGGTCGGCGAGGCGGCCTCACCCCCCGCGGCGATCAGGCGCAGACCGGAGAAGGCCGACGGGTCCGTCTCGGCCACCAGGTTGAACAGGGCCGTGGTGAGGAACAGCGCGGTCACCCCGTGCCGGCCGGTCATCTCCCTGACGGTCCGTGCCTCCAGGACGCCGGCCGGTGCGACGACCACGCGGCCGCCGTTCAGGAGGGGCACCCAGATCTCGAAGGTCGATGCGTCGAAGACCTGGGCCGAGTGCAGCAGGACGGCGTCTGACACGCCGTCCGCCCAGGTGGCGTCGGCTGCCAGGGCCAGGACGTCGGCATGGGTGACACCCACCCCTTTCGGCAGGCCGGTGGAGCCGGAGGTGAACATGACGTAGGCCAGCCGGCCGCCGAGGACCGTGCTCGGCGGCGGTCCCGGACGCGGCGGGCGACCGCGCACGACACCACCGAGACCGTCGACGACGACCACCGGCATGACGGAGGCCGTCTCCACCACCCAGGGCTGTCCGGCGGCGGCCTCGTCGACCACCAGGGCGCGGACACGGGCGACTTCCGCGACGCGGGCGAGCCGCTCGTGCGGCCAGGCCGCGTCCATCGGTACGTAGGCCGCGCCCGCCACGACCGGACCGAGCGTGGCCGGCACCACGGCTGCCGAGCGGCCCACGAGCACGCCGACGCCGTCCTCGGCGCCGATTCCCCATCCGGCCAGGGCGCAGGACAGGTCCTCCGCGGCCCGGGCCACCTCCCGGTAGGTGAGCGTGACGGCGCCGTCCACCACGGCCGGGGCGTCCGGTGTCCGCCGGGCCCGCGCGCCGAACACCTCGGGCAGGCTCGATGCCACGGTCTCCGCCGGGAGCCCGGCGCCGCGTCCCCGCAGGAGCAGCGCCCCGGCCTCCTGGTCGTCGAGGAACGGCAGGTCGTGGAGGGGCAGGTCGGCGGCCGCGCCGGACAGGGCCGACAGGAAGGAGACGATGGCCCGCTGGTGCAGCCGCACGTCCTCGGGGCGGTACAGCTGGGCGTTGGTGTCGAAGCCGATCAGCGGCCCGCTGCCCTCGGACCTCTCCGAGATGAAGAAGGACACGTCGTCGACGGGACCGATGGACAGGACGCGTGACCTGGCGGGGCTGCCGCCGAAGTCGAGGTCGTAGTCGTAGCCCATGATGTTGACGACGACGTCGGTCAGACGCGCCGCCTCGTCGGCCATGTTCAGTTCACGGGCGAGTTGTTCGCGGGAGAAGCGGCGGTGGCGCAGGGCGCCGCGCATCTCGTCGGCGACGGCGCGTACGAGCGCGCCGACCGTGGTGTCAGGGGTGATGGTCAGCCGGAGCGGCAGGATGTTGGCGGTCATGCCGACGACGTGCCGCAGTCCCCCGTGGCGGCCGTTGGAGGCGAGGCCCACGCTGACGTCCTGAGTCCCGGAGACCCGGGCGGCGTAGGCGGCCACCGCACTGACGAGAACGGCGGTCCAGCTGGTGCGGCTGCCGGACGCCAGCCGGCGCAAGCCGTCCAGGACGGCGACGGGCAGGGTCTCACCGTTGTGCAGCTGGACATCGGCTCCGGCGGGCTCGGCCGGCACCGGGGCATCGGTCCGCCTGCGGATGAGCGACGTGCCACCGCGCGTGTCCGCGTCGTTCCGGGAGCTCCCCGGGGCCGCCGGTCCATCGTTGGCCAGGTCGGCGAATTTCTGCGTCCAGTAGGCGCGGTCGGCCTCCTGACGGGCCGAACCGTCGTAGGCCGCCTCGTCGGATATGAGGTCGCTCAGGGGTGCGGCCGGCAGCTCGGCCGCTGCGAGGTCCTCCCCACGGACGGCCCGCGCGTAGAGGTCGGCGACGGTGCGGGCGAAGACCGCGCCTCCGAGGCCGTCGACGGCGATGTGGTGGTAGCGGAGGTACCAGTAGCGCAGCCGGTGGTCGAGACGCAGGAGCGCGAAGTGGTGGTGCGGGGCGTCGAGCCGGTCGACGGTCGCCATGTCGTCCGTCATGTAGCGCTCGGCGGCGGCGACGGGGTCGGCGGCACCGGACACGTCGACCAGGCGGAGCCGGTCCGTCCCTCCGGTCCCGGAGCGGACGACGCGCTGACGAACCGATTCCCCTGCGGTGACGAACTCGACGTTGAGACTGTCACACAGGGTGACGGCCCGGCCGAGCGCGGCGGCGAACAATCCCTCGTCGAGGTCGCCCTGAATCTCGAAGCATTCCCCGATGTTGTATTTCGGACTGTCCGGGTCGACCAACTGTCCGTACCAGACACCTTGCTGGGCCGCAGTCAGTCCGAGGAACTCCTCGGGATCCGCATTCGACGAGGGGGAGCGGTTTTCATGCATGCCGGCGACACCTTTGGGGAGAGTTTTCGGGGATGGCGAACAAGGCGGGTCGAAAACCGGCCACACCTTCACGCCGGCCATTGGGTACGGTCGACCGACGCGGGGACGGAAGCTGCGCCACCGATGCCCCTCCGGTGCTCTCAGGGGCTCGTACCGGATCGCGACGACCCGGAATGAGACATGCGTGGCTTCACGTATCGAGGGCAGGCCACGGCGAGGCCTACGGATGATTGATGAATAACGCGTGAACAACACGCATGACGGGGTATCAGCGTGCGAGCGAAGGCCAATTGTTTACGCGTTTGATCAATATCGATCAAAATGAGAGCGGAGTTGGTCCGATTTGATCACCACGGCACTGCTCGCTCCGGGCGCGACGCTCTCGCCGCCCCGGACCACGGTCTATCCGGCGTCAGCCCCCATGGACCTGACCAGACTGGCCGGCCGCATGTCGGTCCAGGCCCGCTCGATCACATCCAGACAGTCCTGACGCGACCCTTCGGGACCGTCGACCCGCCAGCCGCCCGGGATATCGAGATGCGCGGGCCACAGCGAGTACTGGCCCTCCTCGTTCACCAGCGGCACGAACCGCCCCGACTCGTCATCGAAAGGGTTGGTCACGGCGTCCCCCACCTGTTCTCACCATTCGCATGGAAAGTTCTTCGTTCGTTTCCGGACATGGTCAAGCCGGCCATTTTCGGCGGTAGTCCCACTATCGATCCCCCAGCCCTCCGCATGCGATCCGGCCACGCGGAGCGGCGACACCCTACCCGCTCGAATACCGACGGTAAACCGGCGATCGGGAGACGACTTCCCCGGTCACGCCCGTTCACGCCAGTCACCCTAGAGGAACAGCGGGAACCGAGAGGTTAATTCATCCCGTTACCCACGAGTACGCAATGGGACGGGGGGAACAGAATTCGCCCTGGACATATGCCAACCGGCCCGCTGCGCAAACATCAAGTCACGCCCATGTCCTCATTGCGCCGTTATCTCTGGCTATGACCCACACACTTCCGGATAATCTCGCGCACGCGCCCGCTCACTCCCCGTATGCACCCTGAATGCGCGTCGAGCCCCCGTGCGCCGGGCATGCGCCCCATGCATCTCGCCATCCGAGCGCCATCCGAGCGAACCGTTCGTCACGAAGCCGACGAAGAGCGCCGGATGACGGGGGGCCGGTGGCCGGTGGCGGGCGGCCGGTGACAGGTGGCCGGTGGCGGGCGGCCGACGACGGGCGGAGGCCGGCAACAGGCCCCTCGGCCCTCCGCCGCTCAGCACCCGGCCCGGACGGCCGGAACGGGCGCCCCGCCGCCCCCCGGCAGCCGTCCGGGGTCTGTCGCGACAGGTGGAACAGGCCATCCACCGCAGGGCCAACTCCCCGGAACGGGGCATTGATCGGCCGAAGTTCCACTCGCCTTCGATCACCTTTCCGGCAGGTTAACACTCGCTCAACGCCGAACCATTGTGCGAATATGACGGCTGCCGATCGTCCGGCATATGCAATAGCCACACAGCTGCGGGCGATCTCAAATGCTGAGAACCGGTCGCGTGGCATACCCCCAGGCCACAGGCGTCTCTCGCATAATTCGACTCACCTGGCGTCGACTTTCAGACTCTTCACAAGGGGTTAACTCCATAAGCCCTCGGGCCTGTTAGCGTCCCGAGGGACGGAGCGAAGTCCACAAGGAGGTGAAGGGTGCGAGCAGCGGTGGTCCGGTTCGTTCTCGCCTTCCTCATAGGCCTCCTATTGGCCCCGAACTCCGGCACTCCCTCACCGCACCCCCACGTGTCCGCGACGGCGATGCCGGCGGACCGGGTACCGGAGGCGGCCGAGGGCGCCGCGCACGGCGAGTACGGCACCTGCGGCACCCCGGACCGCGGCGGCGACCCGAACGGGGTCCTGCGCCATCGCGACCGGCATCGCTCCGCCACCGTGCCCGTTCCCGAGACGCCCTCGCGTTCCGCGGTGACGGGTGACGCCGACGGCATGCTCGCACCGGCGGCCGTAGCGGCGATGGGCAACGCCCATCACACGTCCAGATCCTCGGACGCCCACTCCACCTCCGTGCTTCAGGTGTTCCGCTGCTGAGCTGACCGAGGCGCTCGGAGACCTGCCCCCGCCCGCAGTCCTGTGTGACCCGGCGGCGTGGGGCCGTCTCGACCTGCCCGCCCGGCCCCCGGTTCTCGTACGCGTACCGGCGCGCCGTCCTTCGGCGCGCCAGGAGGAATCACTGGCATGCAAACACTCTTCGACCACCCTTCGGCAGAAGACCCAACCACCGGCGTCAGCACCCTCCGGGCACTCCAGCCCGGCGACGCGCGCTCGGCCCCCTTCAGCACGGGATGAGGGCCGCCATGGACCGCGTCGCCACATTCCCCCACCTGCGGCAGGACTTCGCCGCTTCCCTCGTCGTCTTCCTGGTCGCCCTGCCGCTGTGCGTGGGAGTCGCCGTGGCCTCCGGCGTCCCGGCCGAACTGGGGCTGATCACCGGCATCGTGGGCGGTCTCGTCACCGGCTTCATGCGCGGCAGCAGTCTCCAGGTCTCGGGGCCGGCCGCCGGTCTGACCGTGCTCGTCTTCGAGGCCGTCCAGTCCTTCGGACTGCCCGCGCTCGGTGTGATCGTGCTGTCCACGGGGCTGCTTCAGCTGGCCATGGGCGCGCTGCGGCTGGGCCGCTGGTTCCGGGCCATCTCCCTGTCGGTGGTCGAGGGCATGCTCGCGGGCATCGGGCTGGTGCTCATCGCGGGCCAGCTCTACGCGGCCGCCGGCGTCGAGGCGCCGGCCACGGGCACGGGCAAGATGGCCGGTATTCCGGGCATGCTGACCGACGCCGTGTCGAGTCCCGCGGCGCTCACGTCCCTCGCGGTCGGCGCGTCGACCATCGCCCTGGTGGTGGTGTGGACCAGGTTGCCGAAGCGGGTGCGGGCGGTGCCGGGCGCACTCGCCGCGGTCGGTCTCGCGACACTCGCCTCACTGACGTTCGACCTGCAGGTCGAGACGGTCCAGGTCCGGGGGCTGCTCGACGCCGTCCAGGTCCCCGCGCTGTCCGAGTTCGGCGGGCTCGCGAGCCTGAGCCTGCTCGGGACCGTGGCGGCCTTCACCCTCATCGCCTCCGCCGAGAGCCTGTTCAGCGCGGCGGCGGTGGACCGGCTGCACGACGGGCCGCGCACCCGGTACGACAAGGAGCTGATGGCCCAGGGCACGGGCAACACCGTGTGCGGGCTCCTCGGCGCGCTGCCGATGACCGCGGTCATCGTGCGCAGTTCCGCCAATGTGCAGGCGGGCGCGCGGACCCGGGCCTCCCGGGTGCTGCACGGTGCGTGGCTGCTCCTCTTCGCGGCACTGTTTCCGTCCGCGCTGGAGCTCATCCCCCTGCCCGCCCTCGCGGGCGTCCTCATCCACGCCGGGTGGAAGCTGATTCCGCTGCGCTCCCTCGTGGCCCTGTGGCGTGAGCACCGGGGTGAGGCGCTGATCCTCGTCGTCACAGCCCTGGCGATCGTGACGGTGAACATGTTCGAGGGTGTGCTGACCGGCCTGGCGCTGTCGGTGGCCAAGGCGGCCTGGGACGCCTCGCACATCAAGCTGGAGGTCGTCGACAGCAGCGGCGGACGCGTCCGGGCCCGTCTGTCGGGCAATGCGACGTTCCTTCGGCTGCCGAAGATACTCGACAGCCTGGAGGCCCTGCCCGAGGACCGGCCCATCGACCTGGACCTCTCCGGCCTGCACCATCTGGACCACGCGTGCCGTACGGCGCTCGAGAGCTGGGCGGAGCGGCACAGCTCGTCCGGGACCGAACCCGTACGGCTGACCCGGTCGGACGTGGTGACGGCCGCCCCCTGAGAGCACGGGCGCGGGAAGGCCGCGCGGCTGTGCACACGGACGGGCGGCGAGCACGGACGACTCGCCGGGGCGCCTCGAACAGGCGTCCCGGCGGGCGTCCGCCGCTGTCGGGCACGAGGGCCGGCCGTCGGGGTCAGTCGTTGGGCAGGATGACCGCGCGGCCGTTGATCTTGCCCGCGTGCAGCCGCTCGTAGGCGAGCGGCGCCTCGTCGATGGAGTACGTCTCGACGTGGACGTCGACGGCACCGGCGTGGGCGAGCTCGATCACTTCGGCGAGCTCCCCGCGGGAGCCCCAGTACGGTGCGGTGACCGACGTGGAGAACGGCAGGACACCGAATCCGACGGGCAGCAGGCCGCCGCCGATGCCGACGATGGTGACGTCGCTGTCGACGGAGGCGACCGCACCGGCCGTCTTCACGGTGGGCTCGGCGCCGACGAAGTCGAACACGACCTTGGCGCCGATGCCACCGGTGAGCTCCCGGACCTTGGCGGCGGCGTTCTCGTCGGACAGCACGGCCTCGTGGGCGCCGACGGCCTTGGCGAGGGCGAGCTTCTCCTCGGTGACGTCGAGTGCGATGACCCGCACGGCCGTCATGGCGCGCAGCAGCTGGATGGCCACGTGGCCCAGGCCGCCGGTGCCGATGACCACGGCGGTGGCGCCCGGCAGCAGCTTCGGCAGCGAGCGCTTGATCGCGTGGTACGGGGTGAGGCCCGCGTCGGTCAGCGAGACCGTCTTGACCGGGTCCAGGTCGCCGATCGGCGTCAGGTGACGGGCGTCGTCCACGATCATGTACTCGGCCATGGCACCGGGGTTGCCCAGTCCGGGCGGGTTGATGCCGAGGTCGGCGGCGCGCAGGCAGTAGTTCTCCCGGCCCTCCGCGCAGTTCGCGCAGGTGCCGCAGCCCCACGGGCCGTAGACGGCGACCGCGTCCCCCACCGAGACGCCCTCCGCGCCCTCACCGAGCGCGGCGACGGTGCCGACGCCCTCGTGGCCGAGCGTGAGCGGCAGCTCGTAGGGGAATCCCTCGGCCGGCCAGCTCATCACGGCGATGTCCGAGTGGCAGACGCCTGCGGCGCTCACCTTGAGCAGGATCTGGCCGGGTCCCGCGACCGGTTCGGGGATCTCGACGACCTCGGGTGCGGCGCCGATGGTGCGGTACTGAACGGCTTTCATGGCTCTCCTTCGTTTCTCCGTGCTTCCTTTGTGACCCCCGTGGTGGCGTGGCGCCACCCGGGATCAGGAGGCGGAGTAGCCGCCGTCCACCAGGTGGTAGCTGCCGTGGATGAAGGAGGCGCGGTCGGAGAGGAGGAAGGCGGCGAGCTCGGCGACCTCCTCCGACGTGCCGAGACGACCGGCCGGGTGGAGGGAGATCAGGTGGTCGCGGGCCGGTCCGTCGGTGTCGCGGAGCAGCGGGGTGTCGATGAAGCCCGGGCCGACCGCGTTGATGCGGACGTTCTGTGCCGCGTATTCGAGTGCTGCGGTCTTGGTGAGGCCGACGACACCGTGCTTGGCGGCGACGTACGCCGGGGAGTTCGCGAAGCCGTTGGTGCCGAGGATCGACGACATGTTGACGACCGCGCCGCCGCCCGAGGCCAGGATGGCGGGGAGCTCGTGGCGCATCGAGTAGAAGACGCCGCTGAGGTTGGTGGCGACGACCCGGTTCCAGTCCTCGATCGCGTAGGCGCCGGTGGGCTGCGCGGGACCGCCGATGCCGGCGTTGTTCACGGCGAGGTGGAGGGCGCCGAACGTGTCGACGGCGAAGCCTACGCCGGCCTCGACGGACGCGGGGTCCGTGACGTCGAGGGTGACCGCTGCGGCGCGCGCGCCGGTGGCCCGCAGGTCGTCGGCGGCCTTGTGGGCGCTCGCCTCGTCGTAGTCGGCGACGACGACGGCCGCGCCGCTCGCGGCGAGCCGCCGGGAGAGGGCGAGGCCGATGCCGGACGCACCGCCGGTGACGAAGGCGACCTTGCCGGTGAACTCCGCCTCGTGGGCGGTGGGGAGGTTGGTGCTCATGTGGTGCTTCCTTGCGTGGTGCTGTGGGGCGCCGGCCCGTCCTGCCGGGAAGCCGGCAGGAGTGTGGAGAGGGCGTCGAAGGCTTGTACGACGAGTTCGGGCAGGGCGGCCGGCCGGCCGCCCCGTACCCATGCCGCCTGGGCCGCGAGGAGCGCTCCGGCTCCCGCGGCGACGGCCACGGCGGGACGCAGGTCCTGCCGCGGGTCCACCCCGAGGCGTTCCGCGAGAATCGCCACCGACTCCTCCTGGGCGTCCACACGGATGTGGTGGTACGCCGCGTACAGAGTGGGTTCCTCCTCGGCCATGACCAGCAGGTCGAAGATGCGGGGCCGCCGGTGCCAGGGTTCCGCCTCCGGGTCGTCGAGCCAGTCGAGGACGGCCCTGCGGTAGGCGGTGAGCGGTGGCTCGGCCGGGGGGCGCTCGCGGAGCGCTCGGTTGATGCTGTCGCCGTCGCCCCGTACTGCGTCGAGGACGGCGGCCTCCTTGTTCGGGAAGTACCGGCTGAAGGTGCGCCGGTCGACGTCGGCCGCCTGCGCGATCTCCTCGACCGTCACGCTCCGCAGACCACGTTCGAGTACGAGCTCGAGCGCGCTCCCCGCCAGCGCGTCCCGGGTCCTGCGCGCCTTCCGGCTGCGCCGTTCCGGGACGTTCCCTGTTTCCTTCATGCTTGTACCGTACACCTTTAAATGTCCCAGTGGGACATCTGTCCCGCCGGGACATCCTGCGGGCGTCCGGCGACGCACGGAGGCCCGGGGTGACAGCACGTCACCCCGGGCCTCCGTCGGCGATCCCCTACGACAGGGGTTCCCGCGTCTCCGGAGCCTCCTTCGGCGCCCGGCTCAGCGCACCCGGCCACCAGGCCGTACGCCCGATGTCCCTGACCAGGGCGGGCACCAGGAGCGACCGCACGACGAGCGTGTCCAGCAGTACGCCGAACGCCACGATGAACGCGATCTGGACCAGGAAGGCGAGCGGGATGACCCCCAGGGCCGCGAACGTGGCCGCCAGGACGACACCCGCCGAGGTGATGACGCCACCCGTGGTGGTGAGTCCCCGCAGCACGCCCTGCCGCGTGCCGTGGATCAACGACTCCTCACGGACCCGCGACATCAGGAAGATGTTGTAGTCGACGCCGAGGGCGACCAGGAAGACGAATCCGTACAGGGGTACGGAGGAGTCCGTGCCGCTGAAGCCGAAGACGTGCTCGAAGACCAGCGACGAGATGCCGAGCGTGGCGAGGAAGTTGAGCGCCACCGTCGCGACGAGGAGCAGCGGCATCAGGAGCGAGCGGAGCAGCCCGATCAGGATGACCAGGATGATGACCAGCACCACCGGCACGATGATGTTGCGGTCGTGCTCGGCGGTCTTCTGGGTGTCGTACTGCTGCGCGGTGTAGCCGCCGACGAGCGCGTCGGCCCCGGACACCGCGTGGACAGCTTCGCGGAGCCGCGTGACCGTCGCCTTGGCTGCGTCGCTGTCCGCCGCGTCGGCCAGCGTCGCATCGATGCGTACCCGGCCTTCCACGACGAGCGGTTCTCCGCCACCCGGGCGGCCGGAGGCCGTCATCACGGACACGCCTGCGACGCCCGGGACGTCCTTCGCGGCGGCGACGACCTGCTGCGACCGGTTCGCGTCGGCGATCACGACGGCGGGGTTGCCCGATCCGCCGGGGAAGTGCCGGCCCAGGGTCTCCTGCGCGGCGACGGACGGCGCGTCGTTGACGAAGATCTCCTCCAGGGGCACTCCCTTGGAGTTCAGCGTGGGCATGAAGGCCGCGCAGGCCAGGAGCCCGATCAGCGTGACGGCCCACACCTTGCGCGGGGCCCGGTCGACGAGTCCCGCGATCCGCGACCAGATTCCCGTGGAGCCGGAGTCGGCCTCGGCCTTCCCCTTCTTGGGACCGGACGGCCAGTACGCGGCCCTGCCGAGCAGGACCAGGACGGCGGGGAGGAAGGTGAGAGCGCTCAGGACGGAGCAGACGATGCCGATGGCGCCCACGGGTCCGAGCGCGCGGTTGTTGGTCAGATCGCTGAGCAGGAGGGCGAGCAGCCCCAGAGCCACGGTGGCGGCGCTCGCCGCGATCGGCCCGGCGGACTCACGGAGTGCGGCCCGCATGGCGGTCCACCGGTCGGGCTTCCGCGAGAGCTCCTCGCGGAACCGGGCGGTGAGCAGCAGCGCGTAGTCGGTGGCGGCTCCGATGACGAGGATCGACAGGATGCCCTGGACCTGCCCGTCGACCCGGACGATGTCGTGGTCCGCCAGTACGTAGACGATCGCGCAGGACACACCGAGCGCGAAGACGGCGCCGACGATGATGATCAGGGGCAGCAGGACGCTGCGGTAGACCAGGAGCAGGATGACGAGCACTGTCACCAGGGCGACACCGAGCAGCAGTCCGTCGATGCCGGCGAAGGCGTCAGACAGGTCGGCCTGCGATGCCGCGGGGCCCGCCAGCCCGACCGTCGTCCCCGGGACGTCCTGCGCGGCGCTCCGGATGTGGGCCAGGGAGTCGGGGAGCTCGTCCCCCAGGTCCGGCCGCAGCTGGACGACGCCTTCCAGCGCCTTTCCGTCCTCGGAGGGCAGGGCGGGGCTCACCTTGCCCGTCACGCCCGGGCCGCCCTCCAGCGAGGCGAGGGCCGCCGTCGCCGCCTTCTGCTGCTCCGGACCAAGCTCCTCACCGCCCTCGTCGGACGTCCAGACGACGATCGCGGGCACGGTCTCCTGACGGCTGAACGCCTTCTGGGCCTCGACGACCCGGGTGGACTCGGCGCTCTGCGGCAGGAACGCGGCCTGGTCGTTGGTGGCGACCTCCCCCAGTTTCCCGGCGTACGAGCCGAAGGCCCCACCGACGACCAGCCAGGCGAGGACGAGGAAGACGGGTACAAGGATCAGCCGGCGGGCCGGCTTCGATGCGGTGGACATGGCACTCCTGGGTCGGCCGCGATCTCTCAATCATGATGTATCTCAATGATTGAGATTACATGGCCCGCAGAGCACCCCGCACCCGGAAGGGGATTCAGCGCCGGGGAACCTGCATACGGGTGAGCTCGCCGTTCATACGTCCGAGGAAACGGAGCGCGGCCTCCAGCTCATGAGGCCCGGACGCGGACCGCGCGCCGGCCGCCGCCTCCGCGAGGGGCATGAAGAACGAGCGCGCGGCCGCTTTGGCCCCGGACTCGTAGTAGAGGTGCACGACACGCCGGTCGGAGCTCTCCCGCGCGCGCCTGATGTGCCCCGCCCGCTCGAGCCGGTCCAGGCACGCGGTGACCGCGCCGGACGTCAGGCCGAGGTGTTCGCGCAGCCGTCCGGGGGTCAGCGGCACATCCGCGTCGAGGATCGCGCCGAGCGCCTGCACATCCGTCGCATGCAGGCCCTGCGCGTGCGCGAACGAGTGAACGAGCCGGTTGATCTCGCCGTTCATGCGGCGCAGCTCCATGGCGAGCGCCTGGAGTTCCGACACCCCCGCCATATCCACGGCTGATCCGTCGCGAGGGTCGTCTGCACTGTCCACCGCCCCATACTAGGGCGCGCACGACGGGACACCGATCTCCTGCCGGCCTGCGCGAGAGCCGCTTCCGCAGCCCGTCCCGGACCTATACTTCTACAGTTGTGTAGAAACACGGCTGAACGCGTTCTCCGCGTACGGAAGAAGGAGTGAACGCCACGATGGTGTTCAAGAAGCTGCTCGGCTCGCTCGGCGTGGGTGGCCCGACCGTGGACACGGTGCTGCGCCCCGGTGGCGCCGTCCCCGGTGGCCGACTGAGCGGCGAGGTCCGGCTCAAGGGCGGCGACGCCGACTTCACGATCGAGCACATCACCCTGGAGCTGGTCGCCCGTGTCGAGGCGGAGCACGAGGACGGCGAGGCCGAAGGGGCCGTGGTCTTCGAGCGCTTCACCGTCGCCGGCGGCTTCGTGCTGCCCGAGGGCGAGGAGCACCGCGTCCCGTTCGATGTGACGCTCCCGTGGGAGACCCCGGTGACCGAGCTCCACGGTCAGGACCTCGGGATCGCCCTCGGCGTCCGCACGGAGCTCTCCGTGGCGGGCGCCAGGGACAAGGGCGACCTCGACCGCCTCGCAGTGGCCCCACTGCCCGCCCAGGAGGCCGTGCTGGAGGCGCTGGGACAGCTCGGCTTCGGCTTCCGGTCCGCCGACCTGGAGCTCGGCCACATCCGCGGCAGCGGTCAACGACTGCCCTTCTACCAGGAGATCGAGCTCTCGCCCGCCCCTCGGTACGCGGACCGGATCGACGAGATCGAGGTGACGTTCCTGGCAGGGCCCGCGGGCGTGGAGGTCGTCCTGGAGGCCGACAGGCGCGGAGGCCACTTCTCGGGGAGCGGCGACGCACTCGGCCGTTTCACCGTCGGCCATCACGAGGTGCGGGACCGCGACTGGGCCGTCGAGGTGGACGACCGGGTCCGGTCGATGATCGACGCCCGCGCGCCGCACGGCGCCGCCGAGGTCCATGGGCACGGCGACGGGGAGTCGCGGCATCATCCCGGCCCGGGCCCGGGCACCGCGGTCGCCGCCGGAGCGGCGGGACTCGCCGTCGGCATGGTCGGCGGGATGGTCGCCGCCGAAGTCGTCGACGAGGTCGGCGACTTCTTCGAGGGCGACGAGGACGAAGAGGACGGCGGCGAGGACTGAGGCCCGCGCCGGGAGACGCCCTGCCGCCACCTTCTACAGTGCTGTAGATTTGGCGCGCCCCGCAGCTCCGGGAGAATTCCGGGGGCCACGGGAGAGCGCCTCACACCCACCAGGGAGAAGACACCGTCATGTTCGGAATCAGCGAGATCGCGATCTTCCTCATCCTCGCCGTGCTGATCTTCGGTGCCAGGAAGCTGCCCGAACTCGCCCGCTCCCTGGGCAAGTCGGCCCGGATCCTGAAGAGCGAGGCGCGGGCCCTGAAGTCCGACGGCGTCCCCCCGGCCGAGCCGGGGGCCGACGGCGCCGCGGGCGGCCCGCGCGTCATCCGGGGCACCGCCACCGAGAAGCCCTGACCTCGCCGGTCCCCTGTCCGATCCCCTGCCCGCCCCGCCACCCGGTGGGGTGGGCTTCGGCGTGTCCGGGCCCCGCGGGCATGCGGAATGCTCCTTACGGGGACACGGTGGTGGAAGGACACACGAGCCGGAGCGAGGGGCCATGGAGAGCAAGGACGACAGCGGCGGACTGCGGTGTCTGGTGACGGGCGCGACCGGATACATCGGGGGACGCCTCGTACCCGAGCTCCTGGAGGCCGGCCACCGGGTGCGCTGCCTGGCGCGGACCCCGGAGAAGCTGCGGGACTACCCGTGGGCGGGCGAGGCCGAGGTGGTCAAGGGGGACGTGACCGACGCGGAGTCGCTGGGCGCCGCGATGCGCGACATCGACGTCGCCTACTACCTCGTCCACGCACTGGCCTCCGGGCCGGGCTTCGAGAAGACCGACCGCGAGGCGGCGAGGATCTTCGGGGAGCGGGCGAGCGCGGCCGGCGTCCGGCGCATCGTCTACCTGGGCGGGCTCACCCCTGCCGACGTCCCCGAGAAGGAGCTGTCCCCGCACCTGCGTTCGCGCGCCGAGGTCGGCCACCTCCTGCTCGCTTCGGGTGTGCCGACGACCGTGCTGCGCGCCGCCGTCATCCTCGGGTCGGGCTCGGCGTCCTTCGAGATGCTGCGCTACCTCACCGAGCGGCTGCCGGTCATGGTCACCCCCAGCTGGGTCTCGACCCGGATCCAGCCGATCGCGGTCCGGGACGTCCTGCGCTACCTCGTGGGCAGTGCGCGCATGCCCGCCGAGGTGAACCGCGCCTTCGACATCGGCGGACCGGACGTCATGACGTACCGCGACATGATGCAGAAGTACGCGTACGTCGCCAGGCTCCGCCACCGGCTGATCCTCCCGGTGCCGATGCTGTCGCCGGGCCTGTCCAGCCACTGGGTCGGTCTGGTCACCCCCGTGCCCGCGTCGATCGCCCGGCCGCTCGCGGAGTCCCTGCGCTACGAGGTCGTGTGCCACGAACACGACATCGCACGCCATGTGCCCGACGGCCCCGGGCAGCCCTTCTCGTTCGACACCGCTCTCTCGCTCGCCCTGCAGAGGGTGCGCGAGGCGAGGGTGACGACACGGTGGTCCTCCGCCTCCATCCCGGGCATTCCCAGCGATCCGCTCCCCACCGACCCCGACTGGGCGGGCGGGAGCCTGTACACCGACGTGCGCGAGCTCGACGTGGACGCCTCCCCCGAGGCCCTGTGGCGGGTCGTGGAGGGGATCGGCGGTGACAACGGCTGGTACTCCTTCCCTCTCGCTTGGGCGGTCAGGGGCTGGCTGGACCGGCTGAGCGGCGGTGTGGGGCTGCGCCGGGGCAGGCGGGACGCGCAGCGACTGCGGGTCGGGGACTCCCTGGACTTCTGGCGGGTCGAGGAGATCGAACCGGGCAGGCTTCTCAGACTCCGCGCGGAGATGCGGCTGCCGGGTCTGGCCTGGCTGGAGATGTACGCGGAGAAGGGTGAGGGCGGCCGGTCCCACTACCGGCAGCGTGCCGTGTTCCATCCGGCGGGGCTGCTCGGCCACGCGTACTGGTGGAGTGTGTCGCCCTTCCACGCGGTGGTCTTCGGCGGGATGGCACGCAACATCGCCCAGGCGGCGGTCCGTGGAACGACGGGTGTGACGAAATGACCGTGGCCGTCGTTCTGTTCACCTCCGATCTGCGGCTCCACGACCACCCGCCGCTGCACGCCGCCCTCGCGTCGGCCGACGAGGTGGTCCCGCTCTTCGTGCTGGACGACGCCGTCGAGGCCGCCGGGTTCGGCACCCCCAACCGCCGCGCCTTCCTGGCCGACTGTCTGCGGGACCTGGACGCGGGGCTCCGCGAGCGGGGCGGGCGTCTGGTCGTCAGGGAGGGCGACGTGGCGGAGGAGACCGGCCGGATCGTCACGGAGACCGGGGCCGGCACGGTGCACATGGCGGCGGGCGTCAGCTCCTTCGCGCAGCGCCGGGAGGAGCGGTTGCGCGAGGCACTCGCGTCCGCCGACTGCGGGCTGAGCGTGCACGACGCGGTGGTCACCGCGGTCGCGCCCGGCGCGGTGGTCCCTTCCGGCGCGGACAGGGACCATTTCGCCGTCTTCACACCGTACTTCCGCCGGTGGTCCGAGGAAGGGCTCCGCGAGCCGTTCCGCGCGCCTCGCACCGTACGCGTACCGGAGGGGCCCGCGTCCGCCGCACTGCCCTCGCGGGACGGTGCGCGAGGACTCTCCCCGGGCCTGGCCGAGGGCGGGGAGGTGGAGGGGCGCAAGCTGTTCACGGCGTGGCGCCGGCAGGGGCTCGCGTCGTACGAGGACCTCCACGACGACCTCGCGGGCGACGCGACCTCACGGCTCTCGCCGCACCTGCACTTCGGCACGCTCTCCCCCGCCGAGGTCGTCCACCGCGCCCGCGCCGCGGGCGGACCGGGGGCGGAGGCCTTCGTGCGGCAGGTGTGCTGGCGGGACTTCCACCACCAGGTGCTGGCCGCACGTCCGGCGGCCTCCCACTCCGACTACCGCCCGCGGCAGGACCGTTGGCGCACGGGGCGGAAGGCCGAGGAGGAGACGACCGCCTGGAAGGAGGGCCGCACCGGCTATCCGGTGGTCGACGCGGCGATGCGGCAGTTGCTCCACGAGGGCTGGATGCACAACAGGGGGAGGCTGCTGGCCGCGAGCTTCCTCGCCAAGACCCTGTACGTGGACTGGCGGGCCGGGGCGCGCCACTTCCTGGACCTGCTGGTCGACGGGGACGTGGCCAACAACCAGCTCAACTGGCAGTGGGTGGCCGGCACCGGCACGGACAGCCGCCCCAACCGCGTGCTCAACCCGGTGACGCAGGGCAAGCGGTACGACCCGGACGGGTCGTACGTACGCCGTTGGGTGCCCGAGCTCGCGGGGATCGCGGGGGCGGCCGTGCACGAACCATGGAAGCTGCCCGGGCAGGAGCGCTCCCGCTACGACTACCCGGAGCCGCTGGTGGGGCTGCCGGAGGGGCTGTCCCGCTTCAAGGAGGCCCGGGGCCTCGACTGAGCAGGGAGAGGCGGGCAGGGCCCGGGCGGACCGGGCCGCCGCCTCCGGATCAGACCTTGCGGTAGCGGGCGTTGGCCCAGGAGAAGAGGCCGAAGGAGGCCAGGCCGAGTGCGATGAGGGCGAGCAGCCAGGGGCCCGCGGGCGTCTCGGTGAAGGAGCGCAGAGTGTCGTCCATGCCCTTGGCGCGGCCCGGTTCGTGCTGGACAGCGGCCGCTACGGCGAACCCGCCGGCCGTGGCGAACACAGCGCCTCGAACGACGCCGCCGAACACGCCGGTGACGTCGACGGCCTGACGGACCCTCTTCGTCATCTCCGCCATCTTCAGGTGCTTGTGGAACTTGCGGGTGGCGGCCCGGAAGGCGATCCAGAGACCGGCACCGGCCACGACCAGGCCCGCGGCACCGACGATCCACTGGCCACCGGTCCACTCCAGGGCCCGTGCCGTGACGTCGTCGGTCTGCTTGTCGCTGGATCCGCTGCCGCTGCCCTTGTCACCGGCCGCGTAGGAGAGCACGGAGTAGGACACGAAGGAGTAGAAGACGAAGCGCCCGGCGGCCATGGCCCGCTTGTGGGCCTTGTCGCCGTCGGGGCCCGCCTGGCCGAAGAGCGCCTCGGAGAGCCGCCAGAGGGCCATGCCGGCCAAGGCCAGGCCGAGCGCCCAGAGCAGGACGCTCCCGAAGGGCTTCTCGGCTATCTCCGCGATGGCGCCGCCGCGGTCGGCCTGCTTTCCGCCTCCGTCGGAGAAGGCGATGCGCAGGGCGAGCACACCCACCAGCAGGTAGATCACTCCCCGCGCCACGAACCCGGCACGGGCCCCCACGTCCATGGCGCGGCTCCGGGCGGCTCTTCTGGCCTGGCCGCGTGCGTTCGTCGACAGTGCGTTCGCATTCATGCACTGCCGGGTGCCCCTGAAACGGCGATCAATGCGGAAGCCGCGTTCGATCCGTCAGAGGCCGTCGACGCGGGAGAGCTACACGCCCTCCTCACCAGGCTCGTCCTCGGCGGCCGCCTGCACCTTGGCGCGCCGGCCGACGACGGCTGCCGCCGCGAGGGCGCTGCCCGCGAACGCGAGGGCGACGACCCACGGCCGGTCGAGGACGTGGCAGGTGGCGTGGTCCAGTGAGTAGCGTCCGGCACCGGTCAGCCCGATCGCGGCCGCGGTGAAGCCGAGGAACGCCGGGTACTCGTATCCGCCGCCCATGGCGAAGAAGCCCGCGGGAGCGTGCACGGCGACGGCACCCGCCATGGTGCCCGCCGCGGCGGCACCCGCTGCGGGGGTGGCGAGGCCGAGTGCGAGCAGGACCCCGCCGCCCGCCTCGCCGATCCCGGCCGCCAGAGCGCTGTGCTTCGGCGGATGGAAGCCCATGGCCTCCATCGCCGCGGTGGTCCCCTCGATGCCTCCGCCGCCGAACCACCCGCCGAGCTTCTGGCTGCCGTGGGCCGCCAGGACGGCTCCCGTGCCGACCCTGAGCACGAGGAGTCCGAGGTCACGTCGGTTGATGCACGTCATGGGGTGTCTCCTGTCGACGAGGAGGAGCGGAGCTGCGGCGTCCAGCCGTACGGATCCACTGTCGTCCGGTCCGGGCGGTGGGGTCAGGTGGTGTTACGCCATTCGTGTCCCGCCCTTGCGGGGACTGCGACGTACGTCATTGTGCAACTAGTTGCATAACGAGGGGCGGGTGGTCTACAACTGGCTCGACGACACCTGCGAGGAGACCCGGATGAGCCCGTATCCCACCCTGCTGAGCCCGCTCGACCTCGGATTCACCACGCTCCCGAACCGGGTGCTGATGGGGTCGATGCACATCGGCCTGGAGGAGGTGGAGCGCGGCTTCGAGCGGATGGCCGCCTTCTACGCGGCCCGCGCACGGGGCGGCGTCGGTCTCATGGTCACCGGCGGGATCGCGCCCAGCGAGCGCGCGTGCTCCTTCCCGGGCGGCGCGAAGATGACGACCGAGGCGGAGGCCGACCAGCACACCGAGGTCACGTCGGCCGTGCACGCGGCGGGCGGCCGGATCGCGATGCAGATCCTCCACTTCGGCCGCTACGCCCATCATCCCGATCTGGTGGCGCCCAGCGCGCTGAAGGCCCCGATCAGCGGCTTCACCCCGCACGCGCTCACGGACGACGAGGTCGAGGAGACCGTCGAGGACTTCGTCCGTGCCGCTGAGCTCGCGCGGCGCGCGGGGTACGACGGTGTCGAGATCATGGGCTCGGAGGGCTACCTGATCAACGAGTTCATCGTCGCGGCGACGAACCACCGCGAGGACCGCTGGGGCGGCTCGTACGAGAACCGCATCCGCTTCCCCGTGGAGATCGTGCGCCGGGTCCGTGAGCGGGTCGGCCCCGACTTCATCCTGATCTACCGGCTGTCGATGCTGGACCTGGTCCCCGGCGGTTCCACCCTGGAGGAGGTCGTCCACCTCGCCCGCGAGATCGAGGCGGCCGGCGCGACCATCATCAACACCGGCATCGGCTGGCACGAGGCCCGCATCCCGACCATCGCGACCTCGGTACCGCGGGGCGCCTTCACCTGGGTGACGGAGAGGGTGCGGGGCGCCGTCTCCGTACCGCTGGTGACCAGCAACCGCATCAACACACCCGAGCTGGCCGAGGAGGTCCTCGCCTCGGGACGCGCGGACATGGTGTCGATGGCGAGGCCCTTCCTCGCCGACCCCGACTTCGTCGCCAAGGCCGCCGCGGGCCGGGCGGACGCCATCAACACCTGCATCGGCTGCAACCAGGCATGCCTGGACCACATCTTCAGCCTGCAGATCACCTCCTGCCTGGTGAATCCGCGCGCCTGCCACGAGACCGAACTGGTGCTGTCACCGACCCGTACCCGCAAGCGTGTCGCGGTGGTCGGCGCCGGTCCCGCCGGGCTCGCCTGCGCGGTCACGGCCTCCGAACGCGGCCACGCCGTGACACTGTTCGACGCGGCCGACGAGATCGGCGGCCAACTGAACGTGGCGCGCCGGGTCCCGGGCAAGGAGGAGTTCGACGAGACCCTGCGCTACTTCCGAACCCGCCTCACCGAGGAGGGCGTCGAGCTCCGGCTCGGCACCCGTGCCACGGCCGCCGCGCTCGACGGCTTCGACGAGGTCGTCCTGGCCACCGGGGTCGAGCCGCGCACCCCCGCGATCCCCGGTATCGGGCACCCCAGCGTGGTGAGCTATCTGGACGTCCTGCGCGACGGCGCCCCGGTCGGTGACCGGGTGGCGGTCGTCGGGGCGGGCGGCATCGGCTTCGACGTCGCCGAGTTCCTCACCGACGGCGGGGACGCGGCGAGCCTGGACCCCGAGGTCTTCTTCCGGCAGTGGGGCGTGGACACGGAGTACGCGGACCGGGGCGGACTGGGGGTGCCGGAGCGCCCGAAGTCGCCGCGTACGGTGCATCTCGTCCAGCGCAGGACGACCAAGGTCGGTGCGGGACTCGGGAAGACGACCGGCTGGATCCACCGCACCGAACTGCGCCACCGCGGGGTCGACATGATCGCGGGCGCCTCCTACGACCTGATCGACGACGAGGGCCTGCACCTGACGGTGGACGGCCAGCAGCGCCTGCTGCCGGTCGACACCGTGGTCCTGTGCGCGGGTCAGGAACCGCGCCGTGAGCTGTACGAGGAGCTGCTCGCCGCGGGCCGCCCTGCGCACCTGATCGGCGGCGCCGACGTGGCCGCGGAGCTGGACGCCAAGCGCGCGATCCGCCAGGGCACGGAGCTCGCCGCGGAGCTCTGAGCACCGGGTCGCACCGTCCCTAGGATGCACTCCATGTCACTCCCCCACGCGATCCTGACCGCCCTGCTCGAGAAGCCGTCGTCGGGTCTCGAACTGACGCGCAGGTTCGACCGGTCGATCGGCTACTTCTGGCCGTCCACGCATCAGCAGATCTACCGCGAGCTGGGAAAACTGGAACACGCCGGTCACATCCGGGCCCTGCCGACGGCACGGCCGGCCCGCGGGCAGAAGAAGGAGTACGAGGTGCTGCCGGGGGGCCGTGCGGAGCTGGCGGCCTGGGTCTCGCTCGCCGAGGACCCGCGGCCGGTCCGCGATCCGCTGCTGCTGAGGATGCGAGCAGCGGCGGTCGTGGGCGCCCCGGGCCTCGTCGGGGAGCTGCGCAGGCATCTGGCGCTGCACGAGGAGCAGCTTGCCGAGTACCTGGAGATCGAGGCGCGGGACTTCCCGCCGGAGCGGACCGCCGACGAGGACCGGCTGCGTCGTCTGGTGCTGCGCGGGGGCATCGACCTGGAGACGTTCTGGACGGGCTGGCTGAGCAGGGCGATCGAGGACCTCACCGGTTCGGGGCCGGACGACAACCATTAGTTTCCGGTCCGGACGACAGCCATGAGTATCGAATGAACCGCCGCGCACCGGTTTTCCGGTGCGCGGCGGTTCTGCGACGTCTCGCACTCGCACCGGCCGACGTCTGCCGTTCCTCACAGTGGGGGCATTGTTCGACACTTCCTTCCTCATGAATCAGAACCCGATCTGCTTTCGTTCGAATTCGAGACGGCCTTTCGGCGGGAGAGGGAGCTCGCGGAACAGAACGGGCAGAACAGTGGGAGCGATCCCGTCCGTCCCCGCACCCGCGCACCCGCCGGCGACGCACGGTCGGCCCGGCGCAGGGCCGGCCGACACGGAACCCGCCGGAGCAGACCCCGCCCGGCCGATCCCGCACCGCGCTGACCAGTAGGTTCCGCTTCGCCACTGACCGGCGGCGACACCCGGCGAGGCCCGTCACCCGCACCACGGATCCGCCGTCTCCGGCGAAGCCCGACGACGCCGGACCGGCGCAGGGGGCACCGTCCATTTCACGCCGTTGCCGAAAATAATCGTTGTGCGGCGCCCCGGATCGCAGCTAAAATCTTTTGTCAGAAACGGGGAGATCTATGCAGGCGCTTTCGACGTGCCGACGGATATGAGATGAGACTCACTGCACCCAGGGCGCAGAGATGTCTCTCGACATTTAATTGACTTACTTATCCTGACCCATTCCCGACGGCTGTTCCAAGAACGTGTGTCGCTTGTCGGGGGATCCTTGGAAATTGAGGGCGCGTCCATGCAGCCAAATGAATACGTACTCCTGCTCGGGGCTGATCAGTATCTGCGCGAGCGAGCCTTCTCGGGGGCGAAGCAGGCGGTCGACCTCCCCGTGTGGGCGGCTGCGGAGGACGCCGTACGCCGGTTGAACCGCACGTTCGACCACATGCTTTCGGCCGACCCCAAGGACTCGGAGTCCCTACTGGGTGCCATCCGCGCGCACTCCGCCCGGGGCTGGCACCCCAGGGTCGTCGTTCCGCTCAACGACTGGACGGTGGATTCGGCGAACACCGTGAACCGCGTCCTGGGACTGGGGGGACTGGACGCCACCGCGGTGACCAACGCCCGGAACAAGCACGTGATGAAGCAGGCCCTTCTGGCCGCGGGCGTTCCGACTCCCCTTTCCCGGCTGGTGGAGTCCGAGCAGGAGTTGCTCGACGCCGTGGAGGCCGTCGGACTTCCCGTGGTCATCAAGCCGTACGACTTCGGGGGCAGTGGCGGAGTGGTGCTGGCCACCACGCGCGAGGAAGCGGTCGCCGGACTCGCGGAGTCGAAGGGCGTCATCGCGCAGTACAGGTCGTCGTTCAACATCGTCGGTGACAAGTACCTGGTCGAGCAGTTCATCGACTCCGACGACGAGGCGTCCGTCGAGGTCCTCTGCGGCGCCGGCCGCGCACAGGTCCTCGCCGTGACCGAGAAGTACCTGTCTCCGCGCCCCTGGTTCGCCGAGGTCGCGCACCTGGTTCCGAGCCACCGCACCGGGGACCCGGCGGTGACCGGTCTCGCCGAGCGGGCCTGCACGGCGCTGGGCATCGACAGGGGGCTCGCCCATGTGGAGATCAAGTTCGCTGCGGACGGATCGCCCTGGGTGATCGAGGTGGCCGCCCGGCCGGGTGGGGACGGGATCATGGACCAGGTCGAGCGGGCCTACTCGCTCAACCCCTACCGGCTGCACATCGGCTCCTACCTCGGACACGGCCTTCTCGATGTCGCCGCGGGCGCGGTACCCACCAGGACCTCGGCGATCGCGTTCCTCAAGGCCTCGCCGGGACGGATCCAGGACGTACTCGACGGGAAGCCGCTGCCGCCCGAGGTGCGGAGCATCAACATCAGCGCCAAGCGCGGCGACCTCTCCCATGCCGCCAAGAACTGGAGCACGAGGGAGGGCCTCGTCGAGCTCGAATGGGACGAGCTGTTCGGCGAGAAGACCCAACTGCCGGTGATCGTGGCGAAGGAGCTGTCCGACCAGATCTTCGTGACCGGCGGGGCGGCGGTCGACGAGTGAGGCGGTACACGCTCCACTCCGGTCTCTACCGGTTCTTCACCGGGGTGGCGCTGCTGCTCCTGAACTGGCACATCGCCACCGCGCAGGGCGGAGGCTACGACGCACTGGCCGTCTCCACCACGCTCTCCTTCGTCCCCGCCGTCTTCGTGCCGCCCCTGATCCGCTACTCCCCGATCGCGGGCGGGGCGAGGATGACCGCCGCGGGGCTCGCGGGAGCGGCCGTGACGCTGCTCCTGGTCGCGGTCTTCTACGACCACGTGCACGCGGTGATCGCGCTCAACTTCGTCCTGTGGATCTTCTTCTTCTACCTGGAGTCGACCTGGGAGGTGTGGTTCAACGACGAGGCTTCCGGACTCGACGGTCCCGTCCTGCGCAAGCACAGCTCGCTGACCATGACCGTCAACCAGGTGGCTCTCATGGTGGGCCCGTTGTTCGCGCCGCTGTTCACGCGCGTGGTCCGAGCCGAGTGGGTGCTGGTCGTCTGCGCCCTCGTGTTCGCCGGCGTAGCGGTCCTGAGCCTGGGATCGCATCGCACGGCGGCTTCCACGGAAGAGACGCGGAAGGAGACCGGTCCGGAGAGGACGGACGGCCTGTACGTCCTGTACCTCCTCGCCTTCATGCTCGTGTGGCCCATCCTGGGCACGTTCAACTTCATGCTGCCGCTGCAGGCCCTGGCGCACGGCAGGAGCATGCTCACCGTCGGCGTCCTGGACATGCTCCTCGGCATCGGGATGGCAGTCGCGGGGGCGCTCCTGCATCGCCTGGCAAAGGGCCCGGAGGTGCGTTGGGTGCTGAGGGGAGCCCTCGTCGCGGTGCCCGCCGCGATGGCGATCTGGCTCTTCGCCCCCACGTTCGGAGCGGCGCAGATGGTTGCCGTCCTCACCCTGGGATGTGCCTTCGGCTCCATGCGGGTGATCCTCCGCTCGGAAGCCGCTTCCCACTTCTCGGCGCATCAGGTCGGCGCGATCGTGGCCAACGCAAACGCCTGTTCGCTCGTGCTGCTGGCCGCGGTGCTGGCGGGCGGGAGGTACTTCACCTCCCGGATCTGGCTGGCGCCGTTCGCGCTGACACTGCTGCTCGTTCTCTCGTTCCAGGTAATTCGCAAGGCCCGGAGCAGTCGACTCATACCCAGTGAGGTGTCCGAATGACAGTGCTCACCGATTCCCGAGGCGTTCCTCATCTTGTCGAACAGCCGTCGGACATGGAGTTGGTCGAGACGGCGATCGTCGAATTGATCTCGATGAAGCTGGATCATGAACGATGTCGTCCTTCCTCTCGTCACACGCCCGCCGTGGCACTCCAGCTCATGCTCGCCGTGGACCTTCTGTCCTCCATGGAGCGCACGGCGGTCATGGAGGCCGCCACGATCTGCGCTCCCCTCCGCGGAGCGGAACTGGTCGAGGCACGGACCGGGGCGGTGCTCTCCGCCATCGGCTTCTGGACCGCCGGGGACCTGCCCGCCGCCCGCAACGGCTTCCAGGCCGTCGTCGACACGTATCCGGGGGATGCCGTGTCGATCTACGCCGTACACATGCTGGACTTCTACAGCGGCGACGCACCGCACATGCTGGCTTCGATAGCACAGGCCGTAGAGGTCTTCGCAGCCGATGATCCGGGCATCGGCTACCTGCACGGGCTGCACGGGTTCGCACTCGAGGAGAACGGCCGGATCGAGGCGGCGATCGACCGCTGCCGGCTCGCACTGGAGCTGAACCCCGGCGACATCTACGCGATGCACGCGATGGTGCACTGCCTCTACGAGACGGGCCGGCACGAGGAGGGGTCCCGCTACATCCGCGAGTACATGCGCGGCCGGGACGCCTCGACACCCATGCGGATCCACGTCTGGTGGCACTACGCGCTGTTCGAGCTCTACGCGGACAACGTCCAGGAGGTCCTGGCGTGCTACCGCATCGGCATACGCAGGAAGACGTCGCTGCGGTCGAACGAGGACCTGGACGCCGTCACGCTGCTCTGGCGCCTCGCCCTCATCCGGCCGTCGATGGACCTCTCCGGCTACTGGCGTTCGCTCTACCAGGACTGGAAGCCCTACCTGGAGGAGAGCTGGTACCTCTTCAACGACTTCCACGCGTACATCGCCTACTGCCAGTCCGGGGACTACGACCGCGCCGACTCCCTCCTGGGGACGGTCCTGGCGCGTGGCACGGAGGTGCCCGAGGGGATGGTCGACATCTTCCTCGGCTTCCGGTCCTTCACGACCGGCGACTACGCCGACGCCTCGGTGCGGCTGGCCAGGTCCTTCCACCGTTCGTCCGCGATGGGCGGCAGCAACGCCCAGCGCGACGTCATCGAACTCACCGGGATCGAGGCAGCGCTTCGCTCCCGGAACTACGAGCTGGCGGAGCGCTTCCGCGACTCCGGCAGGATCTTCCGGCATCAGAGCCCCGTACTCACGAAGTACGAAGACCGTCTGACGGCTCTGCGCATATCCGAGAACCACACACAGGGGGTACTGAAGTGAGCCTGTACCGAGCAATACTCGACGAGACCGCGCCCGAGGGTCTTGGACTGACCGCGGTGGAACTCGCCGACCGCAAGACCGTGTGGCAGCTGGACGGCTCGGCCGGCTTCGCCGTCAAGGTGACCCGGGGGCGTGCAGCGGTCTTCCTGTGCGAGAAGGCCACCGCGCTGACCCTGGACGCGCTCAAGGAGTGTTGTGCGCCCTTCGGGGTGGGTGAAGCGGTCGAGTGCGACGCGTCGCAGTACATCCTGGTGATCGGGCTTCTCGACGACACCGCGCTCATGGTCCTGGGCACGGAGGGGGACGCCACCTCCTCGCCGGTGGAGTTCTCGCCCACCACCGACGACGTGCGCAGCATCGTCGGCACGATCGGCGACTACTACTACGGCTACGAGGACCGCTACCGGACCGTGTACGAGAACGGCGCCCAGCTCTGGGAGTCGGCGGAGCCGAACGCGTCCCTGCTGCAGATGATCCAGGAGCAGCCGGGCATCTTCAGCGGACGGATCATCGACCTGGGATGCGGTGAGGGCCGCGACTCCCTGTACCTGTTGTCGCAGGGGTACGACGTCACCTCGGTCGACGTCTCGCACTCGGCTCTGGCACGCGCGCGTGAGCTGGCCGCTGCCGCCGGCCTGGACGGGTCGGGCTTCGTGGAGCGCGACATCGTCTATCTCCGCGGCTTCGACGAGGACCGCTTCGACCTTGCCATGAACATGGGCTGCCTCCACATGCTCGTCGACGACGAGCAGCGGGGACGCCACATCTCCCGCGTCTTCGAGATCCTTCGCCCCGGCGGCCACTTCGTCGTGGACCACTGCGCGAGCGAGTGGGGCAAGGGCTTCTTCTCGATTCCGGACTACGCGGAGGTGGCCGCCGACCTCGTGCCCGGCAGGGTGATCTCCAGGAGGATCCGGGTCGCGGACGGTGAGAAGAACATCGGCCTGGAGGTGATCCCCTACTCGGAACGGTCGGGTGACGCCCTGACCGAGGAGATCAGCCGGCACGGCTTCCGCCTGGTGAGCAGCGCCCACACGGACACGGAGGCGTTCGGGTCCTCGTCGATGCTCCTGTTCCGGAAGCCGGCCGAGGCGGAGCAGACGTCCTGACCCGGCTCTGCCTGCCCGCGGCGGTCTGCCGGTTCCCCCCGGCCGGCCGCCGTTCCGGCCCGGACCGGCAGGGCGCCGGGCTCAGCCGCCCACCAGCTGAAACCCTGTCCTCCATGAGCACACCACCAGACGGACTGCCTGTCTACCGAGTCCTGACCGGCCCCGACGACTCCTCGTTCTGCCGCCGTGTGAGCGAGGCGATCGGCCTCGGATACGAACTGCACGAAGGGCCCGCCCTCACCTTCAACGGTGAGAGCGTCATCATCGCCCAGGCGTTGGTCTGGCCAGCACGGCCCTGACCGGCTCCGGCCGCAGCGTGAGCGCCTCGGCGCCACGCGGAGCCTTGACGGCAGTGAGAGCCGGGGCGGAGATCACGACTCGCTCCGGCGGACCGGTCGCGATCGGCGCGGCCCGCCCCGCCGGCTCATCGGCGGGGACGGGCGCGCTGCCCGCCTGTGCGCGGCTCAGCAGGATCACGCCGCGCACGGCGGCGGCCGCCCCGATGAGCGCGGGCACCAGGCCGAACAGTCCTCCCTGGAGGCGCTCGCCGAGCAGCACCAGGCCGATCGCGGCGGCGGCGACGGGGTTGGCGAGGGTGACGACGGCGAGCGGGGCACCGAGACCGCCCCGGTAGGCGGTCTGGGACAGCATCAGGCCGCCCAGGGCGAAGAAGGAGACGAGCAGCGCCACGGTCACGAGCCGCCAGCTGAGCACCGGCCCCGAGTGGTCGGTCGCCGCGACCGTCAGGGTCTGGGTGAGGGCGGACGCCACACCGGAGGTGATGCCGGAGGCCGCGGCGTGCCGGAGGCCCGGGCGGGTGCCCGGGCGGCTGAGCCCGGCGACGAGGGCCATGGTCACGGCGCCGACGCCCATGGCCTCGGGGAGGCTCAGCGTGTCGTGCGGGGCCGCGCCGCCGGCGGCCAGGAGCAGAGCGCCGAGACCGAGGAGGGTGAGGAGTGTGCCCCGCCATTCCGTACGGCTGACCCGGCGGCCCGCGGCGCGGGCCCCCAGCGGGACGGCGGCCACGAGGGTGAGCGCGCCCAGCGGCTGGACCAGGGTGAGCGGACCGTACTTCAGCGCGGCGACGTGCAGCAGCGCCCCGCCCGCGTTCAGGCCGACCGCGGACCACCAGGCTCCGCGGCCCATCAGGCGGAGCGCTCCGGCGGACGGGTCCGTCCGGCCGGCGAGACGGGCCTGCGCCACGGCGGCGGCCGCGTAGGCGCCGGCGGAGACGAGGGAGAGGGCGACGGCTATGAGGGTGGCGTTCATCGCCGCGCTCCGGATGGTGCGTACGCGGGGGTCGCGTAGTTCTGGGCAGGGATGGTGGCCGGCCAGGCCAGGTGCCCGCGGAGGGGCGAGCGCGGCAGCCTGAGGGCCGCGAAGGCGACGGCGAGCAGTGCGGAGACCACGATCGCGTCGAGCCAGTAGTGGTTGGCGGTGCCCACTATGACCAGCAGGGTGAGCGCCGGGTGCAGCAGCCAGAGCAGACGCCACCGGGAGCGGGTGGCGGCGATCAGCCCGACGGCCACCACGAGTGCCCAGCCGAAGTGCAGGGACGGCATGGCGGCGAACTGGTTGGCCATCGAGTCGGTCGCGGGGGTGTCCCCGTACACCGAGGGGCCGAAGACCTGGGCGGTGTCCACGAGGCCCGCCGCGCGCAGCATCCGCGGGGGCGCCAGGGGGAAGAGCAGGTGCAGGGCGAGTGCCGCGCCCGTGAGCGCGGTCAGGATCCGGCGCGCCCAGACGTAGTGGCGCGGGCGGCGCAGGTACAGCCAGACCAGGAAGCCGAGCGTCGCGGGGAAGTGCACGGCCGCGTAGTAGGTGTTCGCCGTCTCGACGAGGGTGTGGCTGTGCAGCAGAAGACCCTGCACGGCTCCCTCGCCGGGGAGGCCGACGGCCCGCTCGAAGCTCCAGACGTGCCCGGCGTTGCGGAACGCCTCCTCGACGTGGCCGTTCGCGGCCTGCCGGCCGAGTTTGTAGACGAGGAAGAGTCCGGCTACCAGAAGCAGTTCGCGGACGAGGGGCGGTCGGGCTGAGATGTCCGGCTCCCGCTCCGCAGGCTCACTGCGGGTGTGCATCACCCGTGCCCCTTTGCTGACGGTGCGCTGTCGCGACGTACGGCGTGGCCACTCCACGCCGTATCGATACGTCAGTGTACCGATACGGCGGCGTATCGGTACACTCACGTATCGGTACACTGGCGTATCGAGGGTCCCCAGCCGCAGAGTCGCAGAGAGGGAAGCAGATGCCGTCGCCCGGTTCCGCACAGGAGTCCGTATCCGCGTCACGCCGGTCGAAGATCACACCGGAGCGGGCGCAGGAGCTCTACAACGCCGTGCTGGACCTGGTCCGTGAGAGCGGCTACGACTCACTGACGATGGAGGGCGTCGCCGCCCGCACCCGGTGCGGGAAGTCCACGCTCTACCGCCAGTGGGGCTCCAAGCCGGAGCTGGTCGTCGCCGCGCTGCACAGCACCCGCAGGACCCTGTTCTCGGACATCGACACCGGCAGCCTGCCCGGCGACCTGCACGCGACCGCACGCGTGGTGGACGCGGCCTCCGGGCAGGACACCGCACTGATGCACGCGCTCAGCCACGCCGCGCTCCAGAACCCCGACCTGCTCTGCGCCATGCGCTCCACCCTGATCACACCGGCCATCGCCGCGATCGACGCGATGGTCGAGCGGGCTGTCCGGCGCGGCGAGATCGCGGCGGACAACCCCGCGGCGGACTACGTGGCCGCCCAGGTGCTCGGCATCATGCGCGCCCGGCCGCTCCTGGAGGGGCGGTACGCGGACGACGCCTTCCTCACCCACTTCATCGAGTGCGCCGTACTCCCCGCACTCGGCCTCCCCTCACCCCCGCCCGCTCCCCCGGGAAGCGGGACCTGATGAACGTGGGCCGTCGTCCGAGCGGATGACGAGGGCCCACCCGCGCGCCGCACCGTGGGGACGGGGTCGGCGCACACCCGGCCGGGCGGGGGGGGGGCTCGAGGGACCCCGC
>NZ_JBHUYV010000013.1:123790-275367 GCF_042667905.1 Streptomyces sp. NPDC057287
CCCTCTTTCGGGGGGGCGGGGGCCCCGGGGTTGGCGGGGGCCCCCCCCGGCGCCCCCCCGGGGGGGGGGGGGCCCGGCCCCCCCCCGGGGGGGGGGGGCCCCCCGCCCCCCCCCCCGCCCGGCCGCTTTCAAGCCCGGAGCAGTCTTCTCGTCCTCTTGACGATATAGGGGAACCTCGTTATCGTCGACATGACGAGAAAGAGGGGGTCCTGACATGGCAGACATCACCCGGCGCTTCGGCCGGCGGCACCTGCGCTCCGCGCCCACCGCCCACATCCGCCACCACAGGCGCGGCCGGCTCGTCCAGGCCGGCCCCGGGCTGAGCTTCTGGTACCGCTCGCTCTCCGCGGCGCTCTCCGAGGTCCCGGTCGACGACCGGGAGCTGGCGATGGCCTTCCACGCCCGGACGGCCGACTTCCAGGACGTGACCGTCCAGGCCACGGTCACCTACCGGATCAGCGACCCCGCCGTGGCCGCCGCCCGCCTCGACTTCTCCGTGGACCCCGACACGGGCGTGTGGCGTGGTGCGCCGCTCGAACAGATCGCCACCCTGCTCACCGAGACGGCGCAGCAGCACGCGCTGGACGTCCTGGCCCGCACCCCTCTCGCCACCGCCCTGGTGGACGGGGTCGCCTCCGTGCGGGAACGGGTCGCCACCGGACTGGCGGACGAACCCCGCCTGCCCGCCACCGGCATAGACGTGGTCGCCGTGCGCGTCGTCGCCATCCGCCCCGAGGCGGAGGTCGAGCGCGCCCTGCGGACCCCGGCCAGGGAACAGATCCAGCAGGAGGCCGACCGGTCGGTGTACGAGCGACGGGCGGTCGCGGTCGAGCGTGAGCGCACCATCGCCGAGAACGAGCTGGCCAGCAAGATCGAGCTCGCGCGCCGCGAGGAGCAGCTGGTCGACCAGCGAGGCACCAACGCCCGCCGGGAGGCCGAGGAGAAATCGGCGGCCGACGGGGTGCGCACGGCGGCCGAGGCCGACCGCACCGTACGGCTGGCACGCGCGGAGGCGGAGGCGGCACGCGAGGTCGGCGCGGCCCGCGCCGAGGCGCAGGCCGCCTGGCTGCGGGCGCACGCCGAGGTGGATCCCGGGACGTTGCACGCCCTCGCGGCGACGCGGCTGGCCGAGAACCTGCCCCGCATCGACAGCCTCACCCTCTCCCCCGACGTCCTGACGGGCCTGCTCGCCAAGCTCGGCAGGGCCGAGCCGGAGGACCGGGCGTGAGCCTGGCACCGCGTGCGGTCCTGGTGCACCGCACGACCGAGTACGAGGAGCTCCTGGCGCGGCACGGCACGCACGGCCAGGCCGCGTTCGTGCTCGCCGCACGCGGCCGGTCCATCGAGGAGGTGGCCGGGCGCCACCGGCTCAACGAGCAGGCACTCACCGAGGTGGCCGCCGCCGTGCCACTCCGGTGGCGGCGGACCCGGGTGGAGCGGGCGGACCTCGACCGCTTCCTGTTCGGTCCCGAGGACGTGATCGTCGTCGTCGGACAGGACGGCCTGGTCGCCAATGCCGCGAAGTACCTGTCCGGACAGCCGGTCGTGGGCATCGACACGGACCCCGGCCGCAACCCGGGAGTCCTCGTCCGCCACCGGGCCCGCGACACGGCGGCGCTGTGCCGGGCCGCCGTCGCACCGGGCGGGCGGGTGGACGCGCTCACGATGACCGAGGCGGTCGCCGACGACACGCAGCGGCTGCTCGCGCTCAACGAGATCTACCTCGGGGCACCCGGGCATCAGACCGCCCGCTACCGCATCGGCCCGGACGGCGCACCCTCCGACGGCGAGTCCCAGGCGTCCTCCGGCGTCCTGGTCGGCACGGGGACGGGGTCCTCCGGCTGGCTGCGCTCCCTCTGGCTCGAGCGCGGCAGCCCACTGCGCCTGCCGGCCCCGTCCGATCCGCGGCTGGTCTGGTTCGTGCGCGAGGCCTGGCCCTCACCGGTCACCGGCACCTCGATGGTCGCGGGCGAACTGGGCCTCAGGGACGGGCTCAGACTCACCGTGGAATCGGACCGGATGGTGGTGTTCGGTGACGGGATGGAGTCCGACGCGCTGGAGTTGACGTGGGGCCAGTCCGTCCGGCTGGGGGTCTCGGACACCTCGCTCCGCCTGGTCGCCTGACCGGCGTGTGAGGATGGCGCGGTCCGCAGGGCCCCCCTCGACCGACCAGCCGGGAGCAGTGCAGCGCATGGCCACCGATTCCGTGAACACCCCGACGCGCAACACCCGTCCGCCACTCGCCCAGGCCGCGTTCGGGGTGGGCGTGGTCGTACAGGACGGGAAGGGCAGAATCCTCCTCGGCAGGCACCGGGACGGCACCTGGGAACTGCCGGGAGGGAAGGTCGACCCGACGCACGAGTCGGTCGCGGCCGCCGCGGCCCGGGAGCTGCGCGAGGAGACCGGCCTGCTGGTGGCCGAGAGGAGCGTGAGCGTCTTCGCGATGGTGCACGACGTGGTGGGCGGCATCAACCGGATCAGCATGGCGGCGCTGGTGAGGGTGGAGTCGGCGGACCCCGAGGTCACCGAGCCCCACCTGATCAGCACGTGGCGGTGGACCGCTCTCGAGGACCTCCCGGGCCCGCTCTTCGACCCGTCGGCCCAGATCCTGGACGCCTGGCGCCCTGATCTCGGCGTGGGGCACCCGCCTGCCCATGTCCTGCGGATCACGGCACCCCAGGCATAGACCTAGTTCCAATATACATTTGCCTAGGAGTCATAGGCAGAGTTAGCGTCGACTCCATGAGAGCAGTCAGTGAGCAGGACATCCGGGCGTCGTTCGTCAACTGTTCCAAGGGAGAGGCGAAGCGCCTGCCGCTGCCCCGCGACCTCGACGAGCGCCGCTGGGACGATCTGGACTTCCTGGGCTGGCGCGACCTGTCCGCACCCGACCGGAGCTATGTCGTCACCGAGCTGCGCGGCGAGCTCGTCGGCATCACACTCCGCTTCCCGTCGCAGCAGCGCGGCTTCCTGCACCGCAGCATGTGCTCGGTCTGCCTGACCACGCATCCGGGCAGCGGCGTCTCGCTGATGACCGCCCGCAAGCGGGGGCAGGCGGGCCGGGACGGGAATTCGGTGGGGATCTACCTCTGCACCGACCTCGACTGCTCGCTGTACGTGCGCGGGAAGAAGACCCCGGCGCCGGGAGGCCGCTTCGAGGAGTCGCTGACCGTGGAACAGCAGATCGAGCGGACCAGGAACAAGCTCGCGGCCTTCCTCGACATGCTGTCCGCCTGATTTCCCCAGAAATGCGATGAGCCGGGAGCAGATGTACGAATAAGGGACTGTCCGCGCGATCGGAGTAGGCCCATGGACGACTATCCGCTCCTGAACCTCTTCCTGACGATGATGTACGTGTTCCTCTGGGTGCTGTGGTTCTTCCTGCTCTTCAAGGTGGTCACCGACATCTTCCAGGACCACTCCCTGAGCGGCTGGACCAAGGCGGCCTGGCTGGTCTTCGTCATCCTGCTGCCCTACGTCGGCGTGCTGGTCTACCTGATCGCCCGCGGAAAGAGCATGGGGCGGCGGGAGGCCAAGCAGGCCGAGGACCGGGAAGAGGCCTTCCGGAAGTACGTACAGCAGGCCGCCCGGCCGGACGACGGTCCGGGTACCGGCGGTGGCCACGTGTCCGAGCTCGCCAAGCTCGCCGAACTCAAGGACAAGGGCCATCTCAGCCAGGAGGAGTACGACAAGGCCAAGGCCAAGCTCCTCGTCTGACCCCGCACCGCGCCCCGTCCCGTCCGGTCCGCCCGGCGGTCCGGGGCACGAAGCGTGTCACCTTCGCGACGTGAGGCGACCGCTCCTGGGCACCACCACGGGTGAGGCGTCGCCCGGTGCGCGGAGGATGTCGGCCTCCAGACCGTAGAGCTCCTTCACCAGTGCCTCGTCGACCGTGGCGGCCGGCTCACCGCGGGCCACGACGCGCCCGTCCTTCATGGCCACGAGCACATCGGCGTACCGGGCGGCCGCCGCCAGGTCGTGCTGCACCATGACGACGGTGCGGCCGGCGGCGGCCACCTCCCGCACCAGCTCCAGGACTTCCACGGCGTGGCCGAGGTCGAGGGCGCTGGTGGGTTCGTCGAGCAGGATGAGCGGGGTGTGCTGGGCGAGCACCATCGCGAGCCAGCACCGCTGACGCTGGCCTCCCGAGAGCCGGTCCAGTCGTTCGGCCGCCAGTTCCGTCGTCCCGGTGGCCTCCAGTGCGTCGCGTACGGCGTTCTCGTCCTCCCGCGACCACTGGCGCAGCAGGCCCTGCTGGGGGTGGCGGCCGTAGCGGACGAGCCCGGCCACCGTGACGGCCTCAGGCGCGCGGGGCGACTGGGGCAGCAGCGCGACGTGATGGGCCGCCCGGCGCCGGCTGAGCTCCCATATGTCCTCGCCCCCGGCCTTGACGGTTCCGGACTCGGGGCGGTGGAGACGCGCGACGGTGCGCAACAGGGTCGATTTTCCGCAACCGTTGGGGCCGACGATCGCGACGACCTTTCCGGCCGGGACGGTGAGGTCGACGTTCTCGACGACGGGCCGGCCGGGGTATCCGGCGTGCAGCGCGCTGACTTCGAGACCGGGGGCGGTCTCGTGGGGTGTCTCGGCCATGGGGATGGTCACGCCTTTCCGGTGGCACGGTCCGGGCGGAGCAGGACCCAGAGCAGGAAGGGGCCGCCGAGGACGCTGGTGACGACACCGACGGGCAGTTCGACAGGTGCGGCGACGCGCCCGAGGGCGTCGGCCGCGGCGATCAGCGCGGCGCCGGTGAGCGCGGACCCGGTGACGGGGACCCGGGTGGGGCCGGCCAGTCGCTGGGCCAGGACCGGGGCGGCGAGGGCGACGAAGGCGATCGGCCCGCCGACGCCCACAGCGGTGCCCGCGAGCGCGACCGCGAGGGCGAGCGCCACGGCGCGCAGCCGGCGCAGGTCGACGCCCAGGGAGGCGGCGACGTCGTCGTCGAAGCGCAGCAGCTGCAGCCGGTGGCCGGCCGCGAGGGCGAGCGGCACGAGGAGCAGCAGGACCAGAGCCAGTGGCGTACCGACGCTCCAGTCCCGTCCGTTGAGGCTGCCGACGGCCCAGAGGAAGACCCCGCCCGCGGTGTTGTCGTTCTCCCGGGACATGATCAGGTCGCTCACGGCGCCGATGAAGGTGGAGACGCCGATGCCGGTCACGAGGACCCGGTAGCCGGCGCTGCCCGCTCCGCCCGCGCAGAGGACGACGGCCGCGGCGGCCACGACCGCCCCGATCGGGCCGAGCCACCAGTCGCCGACCATGCCGGTGGTGGAGCCAGCCGCGGCGGCGACGACGGCGGCCGTGGCACCGTCGTTGACACCGACCAGGTCGGGCGTGGCGAGGCGGTTGCCCGCCAGGGTCTGGGTGAGGCAGCCGGCGATGCCGAGCGCGGCGCCGACCATGAGTCCGGTGAAGACGCGGGGCAGCCGGAAGTCCCTCACGATCATGACGGTTCCGGTGTCGCCCGTCCCGAGGAGTCCGGAGACCGTCTGCGACAGGCTCATTCCGGTCGAACTCGCCATCACCGCGAGGGCGATGAGGACGACGACGACCGGCATGAGGAGCGCGGCGGCGAGTGCGCTGCGGCGCGGGAGGAGCCAGGAGTAGGCGCCGCCGCGCAGCACGGTGCTGTCGGGCGGCGTCACGTCGGAGGGGGCGGTGCGCGGCGCGGGCTTTCCGGTCGGGGGCGTGCGCGGCAGCGCTTCTCCGGCTGTCGACGTGTCCGGCACGGCGACTCCTGCACGCTTCGGGTCGCTCATGCCTCGGCCCCCGCGGTGGACAGGCGTGAGGAGCGGGCGATCCAGACGAGCAGCGGACCGCCCACGAAGGCGAGCAGCACGCTGACCGGCGTCTCCCAGGGACGGATGACGACCCTGGCGAGGATGTCGGCGAGGATCATGATGTCGGCCGCGATCAGCGCGGAGAGGACGAGTTGGGCCATCATGCGTGGCCCTGTCAGCGCCCGTGCGGCGTAGGGGGCGAGCAGTCCCAGGAAGGCGATGGGCCCCGCCACCGCGACCGCGCACCCGGCGAGCAGCGAGACGGCCCCGGCGACCACGAGCCGGATCCGGCCGGGGTGGTGGCCGAGCGAGCGGGCGCCGTCGTCCCCGAGGCCGAGCGCCGAGAGCGGGCGGGCGCAGCCGAGTGCGGTGAGGAGACCGAGCGCCACGAGCGGCAGCAGGGGGAGGAGGTCGGAGATCTCGATTCCGGCGAGCGAACCGATCGTCCAGTAGCGGTAGGTGTCGAACGTCGACTGCGTGCCCAGCAGGACGTACGACGTACAGCCGTGGAAGGTGGCGCCCAGCGCGGATCCGGCCAGGACGAGCCGCAGGGGTGAGCCCGCGGTGCGTCCGGACCCGGCGACCAGCAGGACCAAGGCGCTGGCCGCCATGCCGCCGAGGAGGGCCCAGACCAGCAGCGCGCCCGGTGAGTCGGCGCCGAAGAAAGTGAGTCCGAGGACGACGGCGAAGGCGGCTCCGGAGTTGACGCCCAGCAGGCCGGTCTCGGCGAGCGGGTTGCGGGTCGCGGCCTGGAGCAGACAGCCGGCCGCGCCGAGGCAGGTGCCCACGAGGACGGCGGCGAGCGTGCGCGGGAGGCGTACGTCCATGACGGCCAGCCGGATCTGTGCGTCGGACCGGGCGGCGGGATCACCGAGCAGGAAGTCCCAGGCGCGTCCCACGGGGCTGTTGCCCGTGCCGATGACGAGGGAGAGCAGCACAAGGGCCACGAGAAGTGCCAGAAGTCCGGTGGTGACCCAGGGAATTGGGCGCCCCGCAGACGGGGTCCCTTCGGAGGGGCGGGATCCGGCTGATCGTGGCCGACCCCCTTGCGCTATCGACATAAGGTTAGCCTAACCTAAATGAACTCGTCCGGTTCCGGCGGGCCGTGGGCACACCTATGCCCTGAAGTGGCGCAATACGCACCACTTCTCTCCGATTCACGTTTCGGAGAGTGTCCCGCCGGACCGGGCTTCGCCGAACGCAAACGGAGATCCCAGGCCATGGCGCCGTATTCGTCCCCCTCGTCCCGCCGTATCGCACGTCCCGTCGTGTCGGCGGCCCTGCTCACCCTCTGCGCGCTGACGCTGAGCGCCTGCGGTTCCGAGGACGAAGCCGGATCCGCCGGCACGGACGCCGCGGCGACGACCCGGGTCACGGACGCGGCCGGGACGAAGGTGAAGGTTCCGGCCATGCCGAAGCGCGTGGTCGCGCTCAGCGAGATGGACCTGGACGCCTCCCTCGCCCTGGGCGTGGAACCGGTGGGTCTGACCGCGGGACGCGGCCAGAAGGGCGCACCCCAGTACCTCGCGGACCAGGCGAAGAGCATCCCCGTCGTGGGCGCGGTCACCGGCCCCGACATCGAGAAGGTCGTCCAGGCGAAGCCGGACGTGATCCTCGCGGGGCAGCTCGCCGACGAGCAGGTGCTCGCGCAGCTCCGGAAGATCGCGCCGACGGTGGTCACCATCGACAACACCAAGGACTGGAAGAAGGCCCTCCAGCTCACCGGCACGACGCTGGGCAGGTCCAACGAGGCCGAGAAGTTCCTCGCCGACTACGAGAAGGGGGCGGCCGCCCTCAGGACCGACCTCGGCCCGCAGGCCGGCGCGAGCGTGTCCGTGGCCCGCTACTCCGCCAAGGGCACCGCGGTCATGCAGCAGGGCGTGTTCATCAGCGACGTCCTGAAGGACCTCGGTTTCACGCGTCCGGGTATCCAGAACGACAAGGGCGAGGGCCACTCCACGCCGCTCAGCGACGAGAACCTCGAAGAGATCGACGGCGACTGGCTGTTCATAGGCTCCCTCGACGCGGACCTCCTCGGCGAGCTGGCGAAGAAGCCCGCGTACGGACAGCTGGGCGCGGTGCGCGACGAGCACGCGACCGTCATCGACGGGACCAAGTGGACCAGCCTCGGTGGCGCGCAGGCAGCCGTCTCGGTGCTCGACGACATCCGGAAGGCCATGGTCAAGTGAGCCAGGAGCGGGAACTCGCCGGCCGGCTCGCCCTCGTGACGGGCGCGGGCCGCGGCATAGGCGAAGCGGTCGTCCACGCGCTCGTGGCCCGCGGAGCCCGCGTCCTCGCCACCGACCTGACCCCGGACGGTGTCGCCGCCCTGGCAAGGACGTACGAGGACCAGGTGACCGCGCGCACCCTCGACGTCACGGACTCCGCGGCCGTCGAGGGCCTCGTAGCGGAGACGGAGAGCACGCTCGGTCCGCTGGACATCGCCGTCAACGTGGCCGGGATCCTGCGTGGTTCGCCCGTCGCCGACCTCTCGGACGAGGAGTGGGCGGCCACCTTCGCCGTCAACACCCACGGCGTCTTCCACGTGTCGCGGTCCGTCTCCCGCCGGATGTCCGGGCGGGGTTCGGGCAGCATCGTCACCGTCGCCTCCAACGCCGCCGGCATCCCCCGTACGAACATGGCGGCGTACGCGGCCTCCAAGGCGGCGGCCGTGATGTTCACCAAGTGCCTCGGCCTGGAGGTCGCCTCCCGGGGCGTGCGGTGCAACACCGTGTCGCCCGGATCGACCCTGACCGACATGCAGCGCGGCATGTGGACCGCGGGTGACGAGGAAGCCTCCGCGCGCGGCGTCATCGAGGGCGACCCCACGACGTACCGCACCGGCATCCCGCTCGGCCGGATCGCGGACCCCTCCGACATCGCCGACGCGGTCGCCTTCCTCGTGTCCGACCGCGCCCGCCACATCACCATGCACGACCTGTACGTCGACGGCGGAGCCACCCTGCGGGCCTGAATCCCGCCCCGCTCCGCCACCCTGCCGCAGCTCGAGCCATCCCCACTGGAGACCACCCATGTCTGCCTCTCTGCGCGTACCCACCGCTCCCACCGCTCCGCCCCCGCACGACGCCCCCGGTGCCGCGACCGCCCTGCTGGAGGCCTACCGGCCCGGCACGGACCGCTTCCTCGCCACACCCCGGCACACCCTGCTCGCATCAGGCACCGCGGCGCTGGTGCCGCACGACGCACGGCCCCTGACCCTGCGGGTGCAGGAGGTCCTGGACGCCGCCCGTCGCGCGGGCGGGCCGGCGCCGGTCGTCGTCGGCTCCGTGCCCTTCGCACCGGGCGGTGAGGCGGCGCTCGCCGTCCCGGAGACGGTCAGATGGGCGACCGCCCTGCGCGAGGACCCGCTCATCGCGCTGCACGGTCCCGACGTGGACCGGGGCGACGCCTGGCGGATACGGGAGGTCCCGGCCGCGGAGGAGTACTCCGACGCGGTCGCGGCGGCCGTGAAGCGGATGCGTGCCGGGGAGTTCGACAAGGTCGTCCTGGCCCGCACGCTGGAGCTGACCTCGGCGCGCGACCTCGACCTGCCGGCCATGCTGAGCCGGCTGGCACGCCGCGACCCGGACGGATACACCTTCGCCGTCCCCAGCGGCCCGGGCCGCACCCTGGTGGGTGCGAGCCCCGAGCTCCTCGTGGCCCGCCGGGGCAGCCGACTCGTCGCCAACCCGCTGGCCGGGTCCGCCCAGCGCAGCAACGACCTGGCGGAGGACGTCCGCAGGGCCGCCGCGCTCCTGGACTCGCCGAAGGACCTCCACGAGCACGCCGTCGTGGTCGATGCCATCGGGGAGGCGCTGGCGCCGTTCTGCGTCAGCCTGGAGGTGCCCGAACGCCCCACCCTCGTGCGGACCGCCGCCATGTGGCACCTGTCGACGACGCTGGCCGGAGAGCTGCGCGACCCGTCGTCCACCGCCCTGGACCTCGCCTCGGCGCTGCACCCCACCCCCGCGGTCTGCGGCACCCCGACCGACGTGGCCCGGCAGGTCATCGCGGAGTCGGAGCCCTTCGACCGCGGCGCGTACACCGGCATGGTCGGCTGGCAGGACGCGGACGGCGACGGCGACTGGGTCGTGACGATCCGCTGCGCCGAGGCCGAGGGCCGCACCCTGCGGCTGTTCGCCGGCGCCGGCGTGGTGGCGGAGTCCTCGCCGGCCGCCGAGACGGCGGAGACCGGGGCCAAGTTCCGGACCTTCCTGAGCGCCGTCGGAGCCGCGCTGTGACCGCCCTCCAGGCAGCCGACGCGCCCACCTGGCCCGACGGGTTCGCGGCGCGCTACCGCGCTGCGGGCCACTGGCGCGGGGAGACCTTCGGCGGCTTCCTGCGCGAGCGCGCCGCCGCGCACCCCGACCGGGTCGCGATAGTCGATCCGGCCCCCGGACGCCGTGAGTGGACGTACGGGGAACTGGACGAGCGGGCTTCGCGGCTCGCCGCCGGGTTCACGGCCCGCGGGATATCCCGGGGCGACCGGGTCGTCATACAGCTCCCCAACGTGGCCGAGTTCATCGAGGTCGTCTTCGCGCTCTTCCGCATCGGCGCACTGCCGGTCTACGCGCTCCCCGCGCACCGCGAGACGGAGATCGAGTACTTCTGCTCCTTCACCGAGGCCGTCGCCTACGTGGTCCCCGACCGTCATGCCGGCTTCGACCACCTCGCGCTCGCCTCGAAGGTCAAGGAGCGCACGCCGAGCCTGAAGCACGTCTTCGTCGTCGGCCCGCCGGGCGAGCACACCGCCCTGTCCGAGGTGCCCCGTACGCCCACGGACACCGGATTCGAGCCGGAGCCGCACGACCTGGCGTTCCTTCAGCTGTCGGGCGGCACGACGGGGGTCCCCAAGCTCATCCCGCGTACGCACGACGACTACATCTACTCGCTGCGCGGCTCCAACGAGATCTGCGGCGTCGACGGCGACACCCGCTTCCTCGTGGTGCTCCCGGCCGCGCACAACTTCCCGATGAGCTCGCCCGGATGGCTCGGGGCGCTGTACGCCGGGGGGACCGTGGTCCTGTGCCCCGGACCCGATCCGGCGACGGCCTTCCCGCTCGTGGAGAGCGAACGCGTCACGATGACGGGCATCGTGCCGCCGCTCGCCCTGGTGTGGACGGAGGCCGGCCCCGGCACCGAGCACGACCTGTCGAGCCTGGACCTCGTCCTCGTCGGCGGCGCCAAGTACAGCGAGGCGGCCGCCCGCCGGCTGGAGCCGGCGCTGGGGTGCCCGCTCATGCAGGTGTTCGGCATGGCCGAGGGACTCGTCAACTACACGCGTCTGGACGACGACCACGAGACCGTGGTCACCACCCAGGGCCTGCCGATCTCCGAGGACGACGAGATCCGTGTCGTCGACGACGAGGACGAGGACGTGCCCGAGGGGGGATTCGGCCATCTGCTGACCCGCGGCCCCTACACGATCCGCGGATACTGGCGCGCGCCGGACCACAACAGGAAGGCGTTCACGGAGGACGGCTTCTACCGCACGGGTGACATCGTGCGGCGCACCCCCACGGGCCATCTGATCGTCGAGGGCCGCGCCAAGGACCAGATCAACCGGGGTGGCGAGAAGGTCGCCCCGGAGGAGATCGAGAACATCATCCTCGGCCATCCCTCGGTGCACGACGTGTCCGTCGTGGGGGTGGCCGACGAGTACCTGGGGGAACGCACCCTGGCCTACGTCGTCCTGCGCGCGGGCGCCGAGCCGCTGAAGCCGGTCGCGATCAAACGCCTCGTGCGCGAGCGCGGGGTCGCCGCGTACAAGATTCCCGACCTCGTCGAATTCGTCGAGGCCTTCCCGCAGACCGGCATCGGCAAGGTCAGCAAGAAGGGACTGCGCTCCGACGCGCTCCCCGGCCGCGCCCTGTCCGCCCAGCACTGAGACTCAGCACCGAGTTCCGCCCAGAGCGGCACCGAAAGGTTCCACCCCATGGCCCTTCCCGCCATCGCTTCCTACGCACTGCCGACCGCGGCCGAACTGCCCGTGAACCGGGTGGACTGGACCGTCGACCCGGCGCGCGCCGTCCTTCTGGTCCACGACCTGCAGAACCACTTCCTCGGCGCGTTCCCGCCCGGTGAGCAGCCGCTCACCGGCATGCTCGACAACACCTCGCGTGTCATCGAGGAGTGCCGCCGCCTCGGCGTGCCGGTCGTCTACTCCGTGCAGCGCGGCGGTCAGACGGCGGAGGAGCGCGGGCTCCAGCTCGACTTCTGGGGCCCCGGCGCCGCCGACGACCCCGAGGCGCTGGCGATTCCCGCTGCCGTCGCGCCCGCGGACGGCGACACCGTCATGACCAAGTGGAAGTACAGCGCGTACGTGCGCACCGAACTCGATGCGCTGCTGCGCGAGTCCGGCCGCGACCAGCTGGTGATCACCGGTGTGTACGCGCACATCGGGGTGCTCATGAGCGCCTGCGACGCGTGGATGCGTGACACCCAGGCCTTCCTGGTCGCCGACGCCGTCGCGGACTTCTCGCGCGAGGACCACGACATGGCGCTGCGCTGGGCGGCGGGCCGCTGCGCGGTCGTCACCACGACCGACGCACTCCTGAAGGAGATCTGAACACCATGGCCCTCACCCTCGATCTGATCCGCCACGATGTCGCCGACGCCCTCGGTGAGGACCCCGCGGACATCCCCCTCGACGAGAACCTCCTGGACTACGGGCTGGACTCGGTGCGCATCATGGCGCTGCTGGGACGCTGGCGCCGGGACCACGGGGTCGAGGCGGACTTCGCGGACCTCGCCGAGCAGCCCGCCATCGAGGCCTGGGCTCCGCTGCTGGGGGTCTCGTGACCGTCCTGCTCACGGATGCCGACGGGGCCGGCCCGGCCCCTGCCCCGGACGCCGCGGCCCTCGTGCTGCCGCTGACCGCCGCCCAGTCGGGCATGTGGTTCGCGCAGTCCCTCGATCCGCTCAGTCCCGCGCAGAACACGGCGGAGTGCCTGGAGATCGACGGGCCTCTCGACCCGGCACTGTTCGCGGCGGCGCTACGGCGCGTGACCGCCGAGGCCGACGCCCTGCGCGTCACCGTCGAGGACTCCCCCGACGGCCCGCGCCAGCGCGTCCTGCCGTCGGTCGCGCCGCCGCTCACGACGCACGACCTGCGGGACGCGTCCGACGCAGGCCGGCAGGCCGAGGCGTGGATGCGCGCGGACCTCGCCGAGCCCTTCGACCTGGCAGCCGGCCCGCTGTTCCGGCACGCCCTGTTCCGGGTGGGTGAGGAGAAGTGGCTGTGGTACCAGCGCATCCACCACCTCGTCATGGACGGCTTCGGCTACTCGCTCCTCGTACGCAGGACCGCCGAGGTCTACACGGCGCTCGCCCGGGGCGAGGAGCCGGGCCCCCGCGCCTTCGGGACACTCGCCGCCCTGGTGGACGAGGACGCCGCGTACCGCTCGTCGGAGGCCTTCTCCGCCGACCGCGCGCACTGGACCGGAGCGTTCGCCGACCGCCCCGAGGTGCCCAGGCTCGCCGGCCGGGGCGCGCTCCCTTCACGGACGTTCCTGCGCCGGACGGCCCATCTGGGCACGGACGCCACCGAGGGCGTGCGGGAGCTGGCCGCCCGGCTCCGCGCCACCTGGCCGGACGTGCTGATCGCCGCCCAGGCCCTCTACACCTCGCGGGCGACCGGTCATCAGGAGGTCGTGCTCGGCCTCCCGATGATGGGCCGCATGGGGTCCGTGTCGCTGCGGGTGCCCGGCATGGTGATGAACGTGCTCCCGCTGCGGCTGGACGTGTCCCCCGACGCGACCTTCGCCGAGCTGGTCCGCCAGGTGGTGCTCGGCATCCGCGAGATCCGCCGCCACCAGCGGTTCCGCTACGAGGACATCCGCCGCGACCTGCGGCTCCTCGGCGAGAACCGCGGGCTGGTCGGCCCCCTCGTCAACGTCATGCCCTTCGACTACGACGTGGACTTCGCGGGCGCCCCCGCGCGGGCCCGGAACCTGTCGGCCGGGCCGGTCGACGACCTGACGGTGAACATCTACGACCGGGCCGACGGCCGTGGTCTGCGCATCGACCACGACGGCAATCCGGCCCTCTACGACGGCCGGGAGCTGGCCGCCCACCAGGAACGCTTCCTGGACCTGCTGGAGCGGCTGAGCCGGGCCGACCCGCATGTGCCCACGGCCGCCCACGGCATCGCGACGGCGGACGAACTCGAGCTGGTCGTCAACACGTTCAACGACACCGACCGCACGCTTCCGCCCACGACGCTGATCGGCCCGATCGAGTCGCGCGCCGCGCGCACCCCCGACGCCACCGCCCTGGTGTTCGGCAGTACCACGCTCACCTACGAGGAGCTGAACACCCGCGCCAACCGGCTGGCCCGGCACCTGCGGACGCTCGGTGCCCGGCCCGGTGCGGTGGTGGCGGTGTCGGTGCCGCGCTCGGTGGAGCTCGTGGTGTCCCTGCTCGCCGTCCTGAAGGCGGGTGCGGCCTATCTGCCGCTCGACCCCGACTACCCCGAGCAGCGGCTGGCGTACATGCTCCAGGACGCGGCGCCGGTCTGCGCGGTGACCGACCGGGCGGGGCGGCTCCCCGAGGACACCGGCACGCCGCTGGTCGTCCTGGACGGCCTCGACGTCTCGGAGTACCTCTGGGTGAACCCGGCGCGTCCCCTCACCCCGGCCCATCCGGCGTACGTCATCTACACCTCGGGGTCGACCGGACGCCCCAAGGGCGTCGTCGTGTCGCACGGGGCGATCGACAACAGGCTGCGCTGGATGCAGGGCGCCTACGGGCTGACGGCGGACGACCGGGTGCTGCAGAAGACGCCGTCGTCGTTCGACGTGTCCGTGTGGGAGTTCTTCTGGCCGCTGCGCCAGGGAGCCGCGCTGGTGGTCGCCGAACCCGGCGGTCACAAGGATCCGGCCTATCTGGCCCGGCTGATCCGTGAACAGTCCGTCACCACCTGCCACTTCGTGCCGTCGATGCTTCAGGTCTTCCTCGCGGAGGCGGACGCGGACGCGTGCGGGAGTCTCAGGAGGGTCTTCTGCAGCGGTGAGGCGCTGCCCCGTGAGACCGCCGACGCGTTCGGCCGCGGTCTGCCCGGCGCGGAGCTGCACAATCTGTACGGCCCCACCGAGGCGGCCGTCGATGTCACCTTCCACGCGTGCGCGGCGGACGCCACCGGCCCGGTGCCGATCGGCCGGCCCGTGTGGAACACCCGTCTGTACGTGCTCGACGCCGCATTGCAGCCCTGCCCGCCGGGCATCCCCGGCGAGCTCTACCTGGCGGGGCGTCAGCTCGCCGACGGCTATCTGAACCGTCCGGAGCTGACCGCGTCCCGCTTCGTCGCCGACCCCTTCGGCCGGCCGGCTCAGCGCATGTACCGCACGGGGGACCTGGCGCACTGGACGGACCAGGGCGAGGTCGTCTACCTCGGCCGTACGGACGACCAGGTGAAGCTCCGCGGGCAGCGCATCGAGCTCGGCGAGATCGAGACGGCGCTGACGGACCGGGGCGGGGTGGACGCCTCCTGCGCCTTGGTGCGGGAGGACCGCCCGGGTGAACAGCGGCTCGTCGGCTACATCACCGGGAGTGCGGATCCGGTGGCGGTACGCGCCTCGCTGGCGCGGGAGCTGCCGGAGCACATGGTGCCGGCGGCGGTGGTGGCGCTGGACGCCTTCCCGCTGAGCCCCAACGGCAAGCTGGACCGGCGGGCCCTGCCCGCCCCGGTGTTCAGCGGCGGCGCGGACTCACGGCGTCCGTCGGACGCCCGGGAGGAGGCGCTCACACGGCTGTTCGCGCAGGTGCTGGACGTCGGCCGGGTGGGTCCGGACGACGCGTTCTTCGACCTGGGCGGCACCTCGCTGCTCGCCGTGCGGCTCGTGGCGCGCGTACGGGAGGAGTTCGGCACGGAGCTGACCATCGGCTCGCTGTTCGAATCCCCGACCCCGGCCGCGCTCGCAACCCGGCTCGGCTCCACGGGACCCGCGTCCGAGGACGCCCTGGACGTCGTCCTGCGACTGCGTGGCGGGGAGGGGCACCCCCCGCTGTTCACCATTCACCCGGCGGGCGGGATCGCCTGGTGCTACGCCGGCCTGTCGGCCCGCCTCGGCCCGGAGCAGCCGGTGTACGGCATCCAGGCGCGCGGGCTGGTGGGCGACGAGGCGCTGCCGCTCACCCTGCAGGAGGAGGCGTCCGACTACGTCGACCACATCCGCGCGGTCCAGGAGCACGGCCCCTACCGGCTGTTGGGCTGGTCCGTCGGCGGAGTGCTGGCGCACACCGTGGCCGTGCTGCTCCAGGAGGCAGGTGAGGAGGTGGAGCTGCTCGCCCTGCTCGACGCGTTCCCGGCCGAGCAGTGGCGGGAGCGCCCGGCGCCCGAGGAGGGCGACGCGCTGACCGCCGTCCTGCGGATGGCGGGCTTCGAGCGTACGCACGAGCAGGACCGTGAGGACGTGCTGGCGACGCTGCGCCTGGCCGGGAGCCCGCTCGCCGGGCTCAGCGACCGCACCCTGTCGAAGATCGTCGACATCGTCCCGAACCACGCCCGCATGATGCGCGAGCACCACCACCGGAGGTACGACGGCGACCTGTTGTTCTTCACGGCGGCCGCCCCGCGCGCTGAGGACTGGCTGACCCGCGAGGCGTGGCGGGCTCACGTGACCGGGTCCGTCGACAACCACGACCTCGACTGCACCCACCCGCAGTTGATGCAGGAACGCCATCTGTACGCCGTCGCCGCCGTCCTGGCGGCCCGACTGAAGGAGCTGGACGCGTGAGCGCGAAGAGCGGCCCGTTCGACGCCGGTCCGGAGGACAGCGCCACGCATCTGGTGCTGGAGAACGCCTCGGGTCAGCTGTCCCTCTGGCCGGTCTGGCGGGAGGTGCCGGCGGGATGGTCCGTACGGTTCGGCCCGGCCCCGCACGGGGCGTGTGCCGCCGCGCTGGCACCGGGCCGCGAAAAGGCCTGAGGTCGGGCCGCCCCTACTCAGTGGGGGCGGCCGGACCCAGCAGGTCCACCAGGCCGTCGGCGAGCTCCGTGCGCCAGCACAGGTAGTCGTGACCGCCGTTGAACTCCCGGTAGGAGGCGTCCTCGTAGCCCGCTGCCGCCAGGACCTCGCGCAGCCGCCTGGCGGCGGGGAGGGCGACCCATTCCTGTTCGCCGAAGGAGAGCCAGAACCGGACGGGCAGGCGCGGGGCTCCGGCGATCCGGTCGGTGAGCCACTGCGCCTGCGGGCCGTCTGGCCACCAGAAGGAGCCGGACTGCGCGAGGACGTTGCCGAAGCGGCCGGGGGCGGACAGCGCCGCATGGGCGGCGGAGAGGCCTCCGAGGCTCTGTCCGGCGACGACCGTACGGGCGGGGTCGTCGGTGACCGGGAGCCGGGTCGCGGCCCAGGGCAGGAGCTCGTCGGCGAGGAAGGCGGTGAACTCCGGGCGGCAGGTCATGTCGGACCACCGGGTGTCCGCGTCCACGGATTCCGGCAGCAGGGCGACGAGCGGAGGGATACGGCCGTCCGCGATCAGGTTGTCCAGCAGGTGTGCGAGCCCGAGCTTCGGCTGCCAGTGCTCACCGTCGAGGAGCACGAGCACGGGCAGCCCGTCCGAGTGCCCCTGGACGCCCGGCGGTTCGTACAGCCAGACCCGGCGGGTGCCTCCGAGCTTCTCGGCCGGCACCTCGTGGGCGGCCACGCGGCCACGGGGGACGCCCGGCCTCGGCTGCCAGTCCAGTCCGCCCGGAGCGGCGGGGAGTTCCGCGCAGGACACCGGATCGCCACCCCAGCGGCGGGGCAGCGTACGGGCGTTGTGCGGGTCGTGGCGCCGCCGGGTGCGCAGCCACTGCCAGTAGCCAGGGGTGCCGGGGCCGGGGCCGTCGCCCTCGTCGACGTAGAAGACGTAGGTCCCCCGCCAGTCGTGCCGCAGACGCAGGGTCCAGTGCCATACGTCGGTGCCGGGCACCCGCTCCATCAGATTGCCCTCGGGGGCGCGGGGATCGCCCAGCTTGTTGGGAAGGACCTGCACGGCGCGGGTGGTGCCGGCGCCGCGCCACAGGAACGTCACCGCCAGGTGGTCGGAGCTGCCTTGCGGGTCCGGCCCGACGAGGGGGGTGCCGCTGCCGCGCACTTCGGCCCAGAACTGCTCGGTCTCCCCCGGTGCGGGAAGCCGCCGCGCCGGTTCCAGGAGCCGCGGCACTTTGTCAGGGCGCACGGTCCGAGGGGGCCGGCGCGGGGCGTCTTGCGGCGGCACTGACGTGATCACGTGACGGGCTCCGAACAGCGAGGACGACGAGGAACAACGAGGAATGGCAGCTTAGGGTCACCTTACCTCTCGAACGCGTACAGGACGTGCGTGGTGCTGAGGTTAGGCTAACCTAAGTGCGCTGGAGGGCCCTTGTCGGCTTGTCCGCAAGGCCGTTGTTCCGCACGCCCTCCTCCTCACCCTCTCCGCCGCCCGCCTGGAGCAGCTCACCATGAACCCTGCCAGACCCTCCCGTAACGCCAGGTCCGCTTCCGCGACGCCCCGCCCCCGGCTGGGACGGATGGCCGCACTCGCCGCAGGCGCGACGCTCGGCATCGGCACCCTGGCCGCCCTGCCACTCGCCGCGGGCCCCGCCGGAGCGGACGCGACCGGCACGGTCGCCCTCGTCGCCGACTCCGTCGCCCCCACGGTCACCCTGGGCACCACGGCCGTGAAGCCCGGCGGCTCCGTGCCGTTCGAGGCGACGGGCTTCCCCGCCGGAGCCACCCTGAGCGTCAAGTTCGACGACGCGTCCCTGCTCAAGCAGTTCCCCATCGGCGACGACGGCAGCGTGTCGGGCACCGTGTCGGTCCCGGCCGACGCCGCCCCCGGCGGGGAGCACTGGCTGCGCTTCCTGGCACCGCAGACGAGCGTGCGCAGCGAGAACCTGACGGTGACGGGCAGCACTCCTACCCCGACACCCACTCCCACTCCCACACCGACCCCCACGACGCCCCCGACGACCGCACCGCCCGCGTCCGACCCGGCGGTGCGGCTGAAGGACGCCGAGGTGACGGCGGGCGGGAAGGTCACCTTCACCCTTTCCGGGTTCACCAAGGGCCAGAGCGTCACGGTGAAGCTGGACGACACCGACATCATCGGGCAGTTGCCCTCGGCCGTGAAGGCGGACGGGACGCTCACCGCGACGGTCACCGTCCCCAAGTCGGCCTCGGCCGGGGCGCACTGGCTGCGCTTCCTCGCCCCCAACCCCTCGACGAGCCTCAGGGCCGACATCTCCGTGACGTCGGCCGGCACGGGCAGCGGCGGCGGGACGGGGACGGGCGGCAGCACGGGCGGCGGTACGGACACGGGCACGAGCGGCGGCAGCGGCGGCTCGGGCGGCGTCGGCGGATCGTCCGGCTCCGTCGGCGGCGCGGGCGGCAGCGCGACCACGTCCGCCACGATCACCGCGGGTTCACAGGTCGCCGCCGGCGGCAAGGTCTCCTTCCGGGTGACGGGCTTCCCGGCCGGCCAGCAGCTCACCGTCAAGCTCGACGACTCGAAGATCATCGGCCAGTGGCCGAACGGCATCGGCGCGGACGGCTCGCTCACCGGGACCGTCACGATCCCGGCGGACGCCACGAAGGGCGCCCACTGGCTCCGCTTCCTCGCGCCGAACCCCTCGACGAGCCTCCGGGCCGACTTCACCGTCACCTCCGGCGCCTCCGCCGAGCAGGCTGCGGCGAGCACCTCATCGGGCGGCACGGGCGGATCCGCCGGCACCGCCGCGGTGCCCGCGGCCACGGGTGCGCCGGCCAGTGCGTCCAACTCCCGGGGCGCCAAGGCCGCGATATCGGCCAGCCAGGTGCAGCCGGGCGGGAAGATCCCCTTCGAGGTGACCTCGTTCCCGGCCGGACAGACCGTCACCATCAAGCTGGACGACGAGGAGATCCTGGGCCAGTGGAAGGCGGACGCCTCGGGCTCGTACAAGGGTGAGGTCACGATCCCGGCCGACACCCCCGCGGGGGCCCACTGGCTGCGCTTCCTCGCGCCGAACCCGTCCACCACCCTCAAGGTCGACTTCACGGTGACCGCGCCCGGCTCGACGGCCGCGGGCGCCGGCCCGGCGGCGGCCACCGCGCCCCGGGTCACGCCGAACACCGTCACCGCGGCGTCCGCGGCGAGCTCCGTCTCGTACGCGACCATCGCCTGGTCGGCGGCGGCCGCGGCGGTGGGCGGAGCGGCCGGCGCCGCAGCCACGACCCTGGTCGTCGTACGCCGGCGTCCGGGCGGGCACGCCGCGCAGAGCTGACGGCACGCGCGTCCGGGCGGGCACGCCGCGCAGAACTGACGGCACGCGCGTCCGGGCGGGCACGCCGCGCAGAACTGACGGCACGCGTCCAACACCGGCACGCGTCCGAACACCCGGCGCCACCCGAACACAGCGTCTCCACAGGGCCGTTGTTGCCCTCGTCACACGCCCAAAAGCACGTTACTTAGGTAAGCCTAAGCTAAGTTATGACTGTGTGGTTTCACTGAAACCACACAGTTCCCACTGGTACCCCTGTCAGGGAGTTGACCCCCGCATGACCTCGTCCCCCCGCAGAACCCGTCGCACCGTCACCCGCGCCGCCATCGCCCTCGTGGTGACCGCCGGCAGCACCGCAGCGCTGACGGGCACCGCCGCCGCGCACACCTCGGCCGGCACCGTCACGGTCGCGCCGCTCGTGAAGGGCCTCTACCAGTCCTCGTACTCCGAGCGGAACAACGTCCTGTGGACCACGTCCGCCGTGGGCCGTCCGCCGGTCCTCGCCTCCAGCCTGCTGAAGGTGGACCCGAAGTCCCTCAAGGTGAAGCAGACCATCACCCCGCCGGTCACCGACGCGGCCACGGGCGCCCTGGAAGCCGTGTACGGCGTAGCCGTGGACGACGAACACAACACCGTCTGGACGACGAACACCCGCAACAACACCGTCGCGGTCTACAGCCAGCGCACCGGCGAGCACCTCGCCACCCTCCCCGGCGTGGGCCACGCCCGGGAGATCGTCGTCGACGAGCGCCACAACACGGTGTGGGCGAGCGCGTTCGCGGACGGCACCCTCGTCGCCTTCGACTCCAGGACCCTCAAGGAGAAGAAGCGGGTCACCGTCGCCGGGTCCTCCCCGACCGGTCTGGTCGTGAACGAGCGCACCGGCACCGCCTACGCCGCGGACCTCAACGGCGACCAGGTCATCGAGGTCGCGGCCAGGTCGACGACCCCGCGCCTCATCCCCACCGGCGACGGCCCGATCTCGATCGCCCTGTCCGAGAACGGCCGGACCGCGTACACCGCCAACCAGACCGGTGGCGACCTCTCTGTGATCGACCTGAAGAAGGGGCTCGTCACCAAGTCCGTCGCCACGGGCGCGGGCGCGCTGTCCGTCGCCGGCGACGACCGCACGGGCAACGTCGTGGTCGTCAACCGCACCGCCGCCACGGCGACGGTCGTCGACCCGCGCAAGGGTTCCGTCGTCCGGACGGTCACCACCGGCGCCAACCCCAACCACGTCACCGTCGCCAACGGCACGGCGTACGTGGTCGACAAGTCCGGAGCCGGCCTCGACGGCGCCGACCAGGTGCACAGCTTCCGCCTCACCCGCTGACACGGCCCCAGCGCACTGCCCCCACTCCTCACCGCCGGATGTCGCGCCACCTCCCCCACATTCACAGCCGGTTGTCCGGCCCATTGCCAGAAGCAGTGGGCCGGGCACCCCGGCGCGGTCGTGTCCCCGGAGACGAAGAGTGTTCCCGGCCCTCCGACGCGCAGGCGACGAGTGGCTCGACCCGTGACGGCAGGTGGTCGAGGCGCGCAAGGATGCCGGCGACAGCGGGGTCCACTACTGGTTCCTCGATCGGTCGGGCCTGGACTTCCTCGGATGTGACGGGCACACCTCAGCTCACGACGACCGGGTGATCGCCGACCGGCTTGCCCCGTTCCTCAGGAGCCTGCCGACGGACGGTGTCGACGGCCCGGTAGCAGAACTTCCGAACGCTCCCGCCGATCAGGACTCTCAGCCAGGAAGATCGTGGGGCGGATCATAAGCGGGCCGAGGTGCACTCAAGCCGCCGGACGCGCCTGACAGGCGCGCGCGGTACACGGCACGCGCGGTGTGCAGGGATTCCTCGGTCGGGGCGTGGGTCAGACCTTGTTCTACGAGATCCACAGCGGTGACCACGTCACCTTGCTCGGCCCGGACGTCGGCGAGATCCAGGTACAGGGACCAGTTGGCGGAGTCCAGGGCCAGGGCGTCCTCGAAGGCCGTCGCGGCACGGTCGAGGTCGCCCTTCGCGCGCCAGGTAGCTGCGCGTGCCACCGCAGTCCACATGACCCGTTCGACCGCGTCGGCACGGTCGCACAGGTCGAAGGCCAGCCCGTAGCGTCCACAGGCCCGGGGCAGCCGGGCCATGGCGGCCAGCGAAGCCGGCACGGGACTTCGTTCGGACACCACGTCGACGACATGGAACCAGGGTGCGAACCGCTCCCGCATCTCGTTCGTGTCCAGGTCGTGGTCGCGGTCCAGCGTCCGCAGACAGGCTTCCGCCAGCGCCTCCGCACTCACCACGTCGAGGAAGCGGGCGTCGCCGAACCACGGGGCAGCGCCCCACGCCACATCGGGCCGTGCCCCCGCGACCGCCCCCAGGGCCATCGCCGCGTTGTCCATGTCTCCTTGCAGGAACAGGAAGTACGCCTGCGCCAGCACAGCGCTCAAGGAGCCGTCCCCTTCGAGGGCCTCCTCCAGTTCCGGGCGGCGCTCCCGCCACAACTCGCCGAGGGCCGCGTACGGCTCCGGGTCCGCCGGGGCGGACGCTATCGCCCCCACAAGGAAGCGCACGGCGCCGGCCGGACTTCCGCCGCAGTGCGCCATCACACGAGCGAGACCGATCCCCGCCGCCACTGACTGATTCGACATCAGCGAAGAATAACCGCGACGCTCGGCGGGTCCCCCGCCGCCCGCGAGGGACACAGCCGACGGTGTCGCCGGACTGCCGCTATCCGTCCCGTCCGCCGCTCACGAGCCGCTGTCCTTCTTGCGCAGTGACTCGGGCTTGTGGACTGCGTTCCTGCCCGTCTTGTCGCTCTCCACCTCGTACTGCGGCTCGTCCTTGGACGCGTCCACGGTCCGGCCGGCGGCCTCGGTCCGCCCGGCGACCTTCCGGGTGACGGTGCCCTCGACCTCCTGGCCATGGCTCTTCCATGTGACGTCGTCCCCACGGGACAGCTTCTTGTCCTTGCCCTTGCCCTTGCCGGCCATCGGACATCCTCTCTCTCGTCGAGCGGAAGGAACGGTCCGCCGAACGGCGCCCGGTCTCCATCAGCATCACGGGTGCATGGCGTCCTCGCATGTGGGGCCACGTGTCCTCCGGTCCGTCCCGGGCCGGCAGCCAACCGATCGGCTACAGAACCGCAGCGGCGGCGAACAGCAGGCAGGCGCGGCTTTCGGGAGACGTCGGCGGCATCACGGCACGCCTTCGGCCAGGACGCGGCTCCCGAATCGGACGATACGTCGCGGTTAGGTTGTGAGCCGAAAGCCTGGGCACGCGATGCAGGCAGGCGATGTGTTTGCTCTCTCGCGTGCCGGCCCCGTGCAGGCGTGACGAAAGCGTTCTCGGCGGATGAGGCCCCCAGAGCATCAAAGTGAAGGGACTTCCGAGTGACAGGCACTTCCGAACGGCGTCTTGTCGTGCCCGAGAACCTTGCGCCTCCAGGCACGGCCGGGGACTTCGAGGCACGTGCGCTACGAGAGGAGACCTCGGCGCGTTTCGCCGAGGCGGTCAGCGCGATGGACAGCGGGCGCCTGCACTTCCCGCTGCCCGGCAGCGGCAGAACAGCTGAACGTTTCGCCGCCTTGCGGGCGGTGGCAGAGGATGATCTGTGCCTCGCCAGACTGGTGGAGGGACACGTCGACGCTGTGGCGATCCTCGCCGAGCTCGGTGGCCCCTCCGCGGAGCCGGGCCACCGTTGGGGGGTGTGGGCTGCGGAACCTCCGGGTGAAGGCCTGTCCGCAACTCGTCGGCCCGGCGGCGGGTGGACGGTCAGCGGACTCAAGCAGTACTGCTCCGGGGCGCACAGTTGCACGCACGCCTTGGTCACCGCATGCGCCGAGGACGGGCGCCGTCTCTTCGCCGTCGCCCTGGGTGACGCGTCGTACGAACCGGTCGAGGGGACGTGGCGAGCACTGGGTATGGCCGGCTCGGATACGCCCGATGTGCGTTTCCACGATGCGGCGGCCGAACCCGTGGGGGATGTCGAGGGCTATGTGAACCGGCCCGGTTTTCAGCACGGTGGCATCGGAGTGGCCGCCTGCTGGCTCGGCGGAGCGCACGCAGTGGCACGTCCGCTGTACGCGGCGGCAACTCGCGGGAACGACCCGCACACTCAAGCGCACCTCGGTGTCGTCGACATCGACCTGCATGCGGCAGATCTCGCCCTGGAGGCAGCTGCGACCGCCATCGACACCGATCCCCTGGACTCGAAGGGCGGGGCTCGACTGCGGAGTCTGCGCGTCCGGGGCCTTGTCGAGGCCGTCTGTGGTCGCGCACTGAACCACGTCGGCCGCGCTACCGGTGCGGGACCGCTCTGCCACGACCAGCGTCACGCGCGCAACGTCGCCGACCTCACCGTATACATCCGACAGCACCACGCGGAGCGCAACCTCGCCGAGCTCGGCGCCCTCCTCGGCGATGGTGAGGGCCTGTGAGCACGCGCTCCGACGACCCGTCTTCCTACGCGAATCCGATCCAGGCCCCCGGCACGGCCGAGGGGCTGTGGGCAACGTGGTCGGGTTGGGATGCCGTGCGTGAGTTTCCGCTTCCGCCCTCCGGAAGCGTAGTGGTCGTGGCCGCACACCCGGATGACGAGGTACTCGGCTTCGGCGGCGCCCTCGCCGTGTTGTCGGACCTCGGGCACCGTCTGACCGTCGTAGCGGTGACGGACGGTGAAGGGTCTCACCCTCACAGCAGAGTGCTGCGGCCTCACGAGCTCGCGGCCATCCGTTCGGAGGAGACCCGCACCGCTCTGGGCCGGCTGGGCGCCGGCGGTGCCGACGTCGTGCGACTGCACATCCCGGACTCCCGGGTGGCAGCGCACGAGGACGACCTGCGCAAGGCGCTTCTCCCGCTGTGCCGCGGAGCGGCTCTGGTGGCCGCGCCGTGGACCGGTGACGTGCATGGCGACCACGAGGCGGCCGGCCGCGCCGCACGAGCGGCAGCCGAGGAGGCTGACGTACCCCTTGTCGAATACCCCATCTGGCTGTGGCACTGGGCGGTGCCCGGCGATCCCCGCGTGCCCTGGAGCCGGGCTGCGAAGCTGTCGCTCACCCCCGAGGTCCGGGCGCGCAAGCGGCATGCCATCGATGCGTTCGCCTCGCAGATCCGGCCTCTCGGGCCGGGTGTGCAGGATGCGGCGATTCTGCCGCCCGAGGAGATCGCCCATCATCTGCGCCCCCACGAGGTGGTGTTCCAGTGAGCACTCCGGCCGAATACTTCGAAGAGATGTACCAGGGCAGGAGTGACCCGTGGCATCTCCAGGAGCGCTGGTACGAGGAGCGGAAGTACGCACTGACCCTGGCGTCGCTGCCGCGGCCACGCTTCCGGCGTGTCTTCGAGCCCGCATGCTCTGTCGGGCAGCTGACGCGCCTTCTCGCTCAGAGGTGCGATGAACTGGTCGCCGCAGATCGGATCGAATCCGCCGTCGCCACCGCCCGTCGGCACACAGCGGACCTCAGCCACGTCGAGGTGACCCGCCTCACCGTGCCCCAGGAGTGGCCGGACGGAACGTTCGATCTCATCGTGTTCTCCGAACTCCTCTACTACTTCGACGAGCGGCGACTGGACGATCTGCTGTCACGCGCAATCGACTCCCTCGACGCCGGCGGGACCCTGGTGACGGTGCACTGGAACCACCCGGTGCAAGAGCACCTGTACACCGGTGCACAGCTGGCCGAGCGGCTGGCGCGTGAACCCGGGCTGCTCCTGGGCGTGGATCACACGGAGGAAGATTTCGTTCTACAGACATTCAGCCGGGTTCTGCCTGGTGAGGCACCTCCACTCTCCCCCGCCGGGTTCGAGGGACTTCTGTGACCGGTCTCGCCGCCATCGCCGTGGTGATTCCTGCGCACAATGAACAGACCCTCCTTCCGGCAACCCTCGCCTCTGTTCGTCGGGCGGCACGTCATCCGGCCGTCAGATCGGTCCGGCTGCTCGTGGTGGTCGCTGCCGACGCCTGCACCGACCAGACGTACGAGACGGCCCGCCAGGAGGGTGCTGTGGTCGCGACGCTCGGTGCGCGCAGCCCGGGTGAGGCCAGAGCCGCCGGCACACGACTGGCTCTGGGCACACTCGGCGTGGACCCCGCCACCGTGTGGATCGCCTCGACGGATGCGGACAGCGAAGTTCCGCCTCGTTGGCTTACCCATCAGCGAGCCTGCGCGGAGCGGGGCTGGGACGCGGTGGTGGGCACGATCCGCCCTCAGGGATGGCCGGCCGCGGTCGAAGACGTGATCAGCGATCACATGCGGGCCTACGCGACGGCCGGCAGCGCGGGGCACCGCTCCGGTCTTCACCCGCACGTCCACGGGGCGAATCTGGGGGTGCGCGCGGATGCGTATCTGCGTGTCGGGGGGTTTCCCTCCCTCACCGCCGGAGAGGATCACGCACTGGTGGCCGCCCTGCAGGCGCATGGTTACCGGGTCCTCCGCACCAGGCGCTTTCCGGTTCTCACCTCCGCGCGTCTGACTGCCAGGGCCCGGGGCGGATACGCAGATCACCTTGCTCAGCTCGTGAGGGACACGCGACCGCTGCACCCGAAGGCGTTCAGCGAGGACCGGGCGACACCGTACTGACGAAGGCCGAGGACGGAGGGAGGCGGACGCCGTCTCAGAGAGTGCGAAGGCCCGCGTACGGGGCCCGCGAAGGCTGCGAGCTGCGGCTCGTTGGTGGCACCGTGCTCTCTCCGGCGGAGGTGAGGAGCGGAACACCCTGCTGGTGATCGGCAAGAGCACCTTTGCCGCCACCTTGAGCTGGGTGATCGCCGCTGATGTCCTTGACGCCCACTCGCCGGCGTTCGCGCCGTTCTCGGCTGTGTTGATCATGCAGGTGACCGTGTACCGATCCCTCGTACAGTCACTGCGCTACGTCGCCGCGGTAGTGGCGGGTGTGATGGTGCAGGCCGCAATCGGCTTGTTCTCAGGCCCTGAACTGCTGACCTTCGCGCTCGTGGCTCTCGTCGCCCTGACGATCGGACGCTGGCCGGTCCTGGGCGCCCAGGGATCACAGGTCGCCACCGCCGCCTTCTTCGCCTTCGCCACCTACACCGCATCGGCAGGAGGCTCCGAGCGCTTCCTGCGGCTCGGGGAGATCGTGGTGCTCGTGCTGATCGGATGCGCCATCGGCACCGCTGTCAACGTCCTCATCGCCCCACCGCTGCGCTATCGCAGCGCCGAGTACGGCATCCGCAACCTCGCCGGCGCCCTGTACGGGCTCCTCGCCGACATGTATCCCGTGCTCTCGGAGCAGGTCCCGGACCAGGAGACGACGGCCGGATGGCGAGCCCGCGCAGCGCTCACCGGCCAGATGATCGAGCAGGCCCGGTCGGGGCTCGAAACAGCCAAGGAGAGCACCCTCCTCAACCCGCGGCGCTTGATGCGTCGCTACCGCGGTCACCCCGGGTTCGAGGGCTACGAGGCCGTGCTCGACGCTCTCGAACGCACGCTCTACCAGGTGGCCGGCCTCATCCGCGCCCTCGATCAGTCACGCGAACTGGGGGATTCCGGAAGACCTCTCCTGCAGCGCTACGGCGTGTTCCTCGAGGCCGTCAGCGAGGCCGCGGAGGTGTTGACGACGCTCGACGAAACGACCCTGTTCCAACAGGCGAAGAGGCTGAAACGCCTCACCCGGGAAGCTGAGTCGCAGCGTGCTGAGGTAGTCGAGGAGGCCGGAAGACTGCCACTGTCCCTTGCTGATCCCACTGTCCCGTACGGCATCCTCGTCACCGAAGCGGGGCGGTTGATGGAGGAGTTCAGATATACCTCCGAAGTACTCCTCGAAGCAGCGCAGCGCAGCCAGGGACGGCTCCGCCGGCGCCCGGGCACAGCTGCCGGGGATCTGCGTGCACCCGGCCACCAAGGGCCTCGCACGAACGACTGACCCGTTTGCAGCGCCGGACCGCCCCACCTCCTACGAGGACGGCGACCGGCGCGCAGCCCGCTCGAACATCGGCCTTTCGCTTCCAGCCTCCACCGGACGTCGGCGGCGTCGGAGAAGCGGCTCCACGGGCCGCGTCGGGGCACAGGCGGCTGCGACGGTGCTGCCCCCCCCCAGCCCTCAGTCGTCTCCCAGGTCGCGCGGTGCGTCATGACGGCGTGCACTGGATCGGGAGTGATGACTCGCGCGTCAGTGGAGTACGTCTCGCCAGTCCCCCGACCTCAGCCCCGAGAGGAGAACAGTCATGCGGGCAGGTGCGAGCCCCAAACGGGAGCGTCAGTACGAACACATCAAGGACAGCGAGGAACGGGCCGCTCCGCAGAATCCCAGGAAGCGAGTAAGACCTCCTGGGGGACAAGGAGCAGCTGCGTAAAGCTCTCGGCCGTTGAAAGAGCACAAACCACACCACCGAGGTCCGCATCCCACCACGATGAAAGGCGCTCACCATGGCTGACCGACCTCTGAACGGACACCGTGTACTGGTTCTCGTCACCAACTACGGGGTCGAGCAGGACGAACTGCTGGTCCCGCGCAAGCGGCTACGCGAGGACGGCGCAGACGTCACCGTCGCCGCCGCAAGCGCCGAGCCGATTCAGACCCTGGTGGGCGACAAGGACCTGGGTGAGCGGGTGGAACCCGATGCCACCTTCGACGTGGTCGACCCGGGGGACTACCAGCTACTGCTGCTGCCTGGTGGCACCCTCAACGCCGACCAGCTCCGTCTGGAGGACGAAGCCCTCGCCCTGGTCAAAGCCTTTGCATCATCGGGGCGGCCGATTGCCGCCATCTGCCACGGCCTGTGGGCCTTGGTGGAGACCGATGTCGTCCGGGGAAAGACCCTGACCTCCTACCCCTCTCTGCGCACCGACATCCGCAATGCGGGCGCCGCGGCCTGGGTCGATGAATCCGTGGTCAGCGACGCCGAGGGCGGCTACACCTTGGTCAGCTCCCGCACTCCCAAGGACCTGGACGACTTCCTGGACGCCATCAACAAGGCTCTCGTCGGCTCCTGATTCTCGATTCGAGCAGTGCCCAACGGGCTCTCTCCGAGCCCTCAGGCACGAAGCGCGGGTGCCTGCGAGTCGTCACTGCAAGAACCATCCCAGCTGGAGGAATCTCATGTTCAAGGCCATCGCAGACGTACTGCGATCGATCGGCGGCGCCGTCGCTACCGTGGTCACCCTGCCCTTCCGCGCCCTTGCCCGGCTCTTCGGTGGTGCTTCCGACAGCGCGCGAGGGCGCCACTGACGGATCCTCCTCTCCGGCTTCGTCACTACCGTTCGCGCCGGTTCAGGAGCCACGCCTTATCGGGCACTGGCGAACTCCCCATCGCATCACGTCGAAGCATGCAGCCCGGATGGCCGTCGCCGGGGTGCTGGGCTTCAGGACCGCCCGCGGACCGGAGCGGGGTCATGAGGCGGGCTTCGCCGATAGCGCGCAGGAAGCCCTGAGTGGTGCCGAGCATTTCGGCGGCGCGGCCCGTGGTGTAGGCGAGGTAGTCGTCGTCGAGACGGCCGAAGGAATCGCCCGCTGTCACTTGCACATCTTCGACGGGAACGCGTAAGGGCCCCGGTGCCATGTCGCACCGGGGCCCAGAGGAAACTGCTACACCCTTCTGGGCACGACAGAAATTATAACTGCACCACCACGCAACATCTACCTCGGTCAGCATAGATTTTCAGGTGTGTGCCAGCGAGTTACTCGCATGCGAAGTGCTCGGAGACGGGACGCCGCCCGGCAGCGGAGCCGCGGGTTCGTGAACAGGCCCTGTGCTACCTGCTGCCTGGGTGACGAGGCAGATCAGTCCTGCGTGAGCAGGCCGGCACGGAGCTTTTTCAAGATGCGGGTGAGGAGACGTGAAACATGCATCTGCGAAAGACCCAGGTGTTCGCCGATTTGCGCCTGAGTCATCTCCTGCCCGAAACGCATCTGCACTATGGCTCGTTCCCGGTCATCAAGGGCCCTGAGCAGCGGGGTCAGAGCATGCAGATTTTCCACCAGCTCCATGCTGGGGTCCAGGTCCCCTGTCAGGTCGGCGAGCGTCCGGCCTTCCCCGTCTGCACTATTTGTCTGCTCGCTGCGGGTCGCGGGTAGGTCCAGAGAACCGGCGGTGTAGCCGTTGGAGGCGATGAGGCCTTCAACGACTTCCTCTTCGCTGATGTCCAGGTGCGAGGCCAGCTCGGCGACCGTGGGGTCGCGGTCCAGCGCGGCACCGAGGTCGTCTTTGGCCTTGGCGAGCGTGATCCTCAGTTCCTGAAGCCTGCGCGGGACGTGGACAGCCCATGTGGTGTCACGGAAGAAGCGCTTGATCTCACCTACGACATAGGGAATCGCGAAGGTGGTGAACTCGACCTCACGGGACAGTTCGAACCGGTCGATCGCCTTGATCAGACCGATGGTGCCGACCTGGATGATGTCTTCCATCTGCCCGTCGCCACGGTTGCGGAAGCGCTTGGCCGCGAACTGCACCAGCGACAGATTCATCTCGATCAGGGTGTTGCGTGCGTACTGGTACTCCGCCGTGCCCTCTTCGCAGTCCTGGAGCCGGTCGAAGAAAACCTTGCCCAGCCCTCGGGCGTCCTTCGGTGCGACCTTGTGAGGATCGTTGATCCTCGGAAGCACCGCATCTGCTGCGGTTGCGGACACGCCGGCCTGCGTCAATACCGACATTGAACTTCCCCTCCATGTCTCTGCCGTCCTGTATCCCCCGTACGCGGACCAGCGGGTACCCGCGAGAAAACGCGACACACCTCGCTGGGAGAGAAAGTCGAATTGATGCCCGCAGGCGCCCTTGACCGGCTCAGACGTCGCGCGCGGCAATGTACAGCGGCCTCATCGCGACTCCTCCGTCGCCCGGCGGGATGCCAGGGCGGTTGGCGGGGGCGCCGAGGGCGAGCAGGGCGGTGTCGTCGTCCAGACCGGCTCCGAAACCGTTCAGCAGTGCGATCAGGGAGTCGACCACATCCTGAGGGGCTGCGGGGGCGAGGGCTGCGGCAAAAACCTGGAGGGCGTCTTCGCCGTACAGGTCCTTGCGGGTGGGGCCGGTGCGGGCTTCGGTGAGGCCGTCGGTGTACAGCAAGAGCGTATCGCCGGGGGCGAGAACGGTATGGGCGGTGCTGAACGGAGCTGCGGGAAGGGCGCCGACGAGCATCCCACCAGGGGTGCGCAGGAATTCGGCCCGGCCGTCGGAACGCAGGACCAGGGCCGGCGGGTGGCCGCCGGAGGCCAGGCGCAGGGCGACCTGCCCGTCCTCTAGTCCGGGCTCGACAATCCCGAAGATGACGGTGCAGTAGCGGGGGTCGCCGTCCGCGCCGTATCGCTCGTGCAGGACGGTATTCAGAGTCGTGAGGGCCGAGACGGGCTCGGGATCGTGGTGTGCGGCAGCACGCAGGGTGTAGCGGGTCAGTGAGGTCAGAGCGGCAGCCTGGGGACCCTTGCCGCACACATCACCCAGGAAGAACGCCCAGCGTGCCGCATCGAGGGGGAACAGGTCGTAGAAGTCGCCACCGAGCTGGTCGTCGGAGGCGGTGTGGTAGTGCACAGCCGTTTCCAGTCCCGGCACGTCGGGCAGCGAGGTGGGCACGAGTGACTGTTGCAGTACGGTCAGCGCGTCGGCGAGCCGCTTCCGGTCCGCCTCAGCTCGGAGCCTGGCCTTCTCTGCTTCCTGACGAGCCTGTTCGGCCTCGGCACGTGCCCGCTGCGCCTCCTGGCTGCGACGTAGGAGTTCCTCTTCGTAGGCGCGGCGGTCGGAGGCGTCGAAGACTGTGGTGCGGATCAGTAGCGGTTCGCCTTCGCTGCTGTACTTGATCTGTGAGGAGATGAGCACCGGCAGTCTGGCGCCGTCGGCGGCTTTTATCTCCAGTGCGATGCCATGCAGTTCGCCTTGCATCCGCAGCAAGGGCGCGAAGTGGGTCTCGTGGTAGAGCTTGCCGCCGACAGTGAGCAGGTCGGCGAATCGCTTGCGCCCTACCACGCTCTCGCGGTCCAGGCCGAGCCAGCCAAGCAGCCTGGCGTTGGCCTTCGCGATGGTGCCGTCCATCAGGGTGGAGAGGTAACCGCAGGGTGCTGCCTCGTAGAGTTCCTCGGCACTGTCCTCCAGAAGCGCGGTGAACGCGGCGTCCGTACCAGCGATACTGCCGGCCTTCGGGGGCTCCGCCTCCTCACCGGTGCGGCACATCACAGGCGGCCTGCCAGGAAGTCGAGGATTGCCTGCGCGGTGGCTTGCGGGGCGCTCAGTTGGGGGCAGTGCCCCGTGGCATCCAGTGTGACCAGAGTGGATGAGGGTATGGCTGAATGCACATAGGCGCCCACCTCACGGGGGGCGATGGCGTCCTGGGCACATTCCAGCACCAGCGTCGGGACGCTCACTCGCGTCATGTCCTCACGACTGTCGGACAGGAACGTAGTGCGGGCGAAGACGCGGGCGATGTCGGGGTCGGTGGCGCAGAAGCTGTTGGTCAGTTCCAGTCCCAGCTCCGGCCTCTCCGGGTTACCCATGATCACTGGGGCCATGGCAGCTGACCAGCCCAGGTAGTTCGACTCCAACGATGCCAGCAGCTCGTCTATGTCCTCGGCAGTGAAGCCGCCTCGGTAATTGTCGTCGTCGATGTAGCAGGGAGAGGGTGCCACCATCACCAGAGCTCCGATCCGCTCCGGTGAAGCCTGTGCTGCCAGGGCCCCGATCATGGCGCTGACCGAATGCCCGACGAATACCGCGCGCTCAAGGTCCAGTTCCTCGCAGACGTCTGTCACATCCTGGGCGTAGCCCTGGAGCGAGGAGTAGCGCTTCCGGTCCCAGGCAGACAGATCTGAGCGGCCGCAGCCGACGTAGTCGAACAGCACCACCCGGTACTGCTTCGCCAGCGCCGGCTCGATCAGCCGCCACATGTTCTGATCGCAGCCGAAGCCGTGCGCCAGTATCACCACTGGTCCGTCGGCGGGGCCGGTGACCGTGACGTTGTTCCTGTTGCGGATGTCCACGTCAGCCATCATCCCATCGGCATGCGTGCACCTGACGAGCAGCTGAACATCCTCACAGGTCACACACCGCACCCCCCGGGGGCGCCCGCGCCTCCTGTGGTGCGGCGCCCGAGGTTCTTTGAGGGGTTGCCTGAGGGTGGGGTCTGTCTCGGATGACTGGGCCACCGGTCACAGGACCGGGCACCCGGGACCGCCGGGTGGTCAGGGGCCGATGGAAATATCCGGCCTTCACATCACTGCGATCGCCGCACCAGCAGGTGGCTGGCGGGCCGCCCCTCTCATCGAGGGGCGGCGATCCGTGACGGCGCCGGTGTTCGCCGGCGCGACCCGGCAGGTCGCCGGTCAGGCGGCCTGAATGAGTTCGGCTCGGCCGAAGAGCAGAGCGTAGCCCGCGGGGAGCTGGGCCAGGATCCGGTCGAGAAGGGCCGGGCCGGCGAGATCCGCAATGGTGACCAGGACGGCTCCGGTGTCCCAGCGGGTGGTTGCGGGGGTGCCTCCCGTGCGCGCTGCCAGATCCTTGACGAAGGACCAGCCGGTGAGCGGAGTGGGGCTCGGGATCTCGGCGGTGAGGAGGCGGGCGGCCCTGGTGGGGAGGTGGGCGGCGAGGTCGACACGCTCGTCGCCGCTCAGTTGCCTGCCCAGGGCGGACAGTACGACTTCGGTGACGGTCTCCGCCCGTTCGCGTGTGGGGTAGGCGCCGTCGTACCTGATCTTCTCCAGCATCTGGTCATACGTCACGTCAGCGGTGGAGCGAGTCGTGTCACGCAGAGTGCGCATCGCTGGGGGATGCCTTTCTGGACGGGGCAGCTGCCGGCCCATGCGTGCGGGCGCCGGCGGTGGAGCTGCGGATCTGCTGAGGGGTCGTAACTTCAGGTGTGCCCGGGTTGGCGGCAGGAAGTCCTGGCATCTCAGGCCTTGTCCTCTCAAGGCCTCGCAGGACGGCACCTCCGGAAGACCGGTCCAGGTCCGTACGGCATTGCCTGCGAGGAGTAGGCGCAGGTGGAGGGCGGTCACGGAGAACCAGCCGCGGCGCGGTGCGACGCGCGGGAGGGCCCTGCCGTGGACGTCTCCCGCGCGTCGCCTTCCCGGGCCCGGGTAGAAGAGCTGGAGTCAGGAGCCGATCGGCGTGCGGGAGGCCGCTGCGCCGACAGTGACCTTTCGGGGCTTGGCTCGCTCGGCGATCGGGATGCGCAGGGTCAGCACCCCTGCGTCGTACTCGGCCCTGATGCGCTCGGTGTCCAGTGCGTCGGCCAGGACGAGCTGGCGGGAGAAGACACCCAGCGGCCGCTCGGAGAGTTCGACCTGCACATCCGCGCCCGTGGCGACCGGACGGCGCTCCGCCTTGACAGTGAGCATGTTGCGCTCGACGTCGACATCGATGGCGTCCGGGCTGACACCGGGCAGGTCAAGGGCGACTACGTACTCCTCGCCCTCACGATAGGCGTCCATCGGCATGGCGGACGGCTTGTGCCAGCTCCCGGCGGCACCGGTGAGCTGTTGGGCAAGTCGGTCCAGCTCGCGAAACGGGTCTGTGCGCATCAACATCGCGAAAACACCTCCACAGGTTCGGGCAGAAACTGCCAATGCGCTTCGTCTGCCACTGTTGTAGCATGTCATCCGAACGATGACAACTACAGTGTCATCGGAAGGGTGACAACGAGAGCGGAGACTCAAATGTGCCCACCACCCGAAGGTCGCGAGCCCACATCCTTCGCCGCTGCCACCGCAGCACTGAGCTCCATCGACGGGGCAGTCCGGACCGCCCAGTCACCCACTCCCCCCTCCCACCCGGCGAGCGAGGCGGCAACGTCCGAACAGGTGCTAGCTGCCCTGCTCCTGCTGCGTGAACTGCGTGAGCAGCTGGCCGCATGGGAGCCGGGACTGATCGAAGCAGCCCGCAAGGCCGGCACCAGCTGGGCCGACCTCGCCCACCCGCTCGGCGTGGCTAGCCGACAGGCCGCGGAGCGTCGCTACCTACGCGTCCGCCCCGGCGCGCCGGGCGCCACTGGCGAACAGCGTGTGGAAGCCACTCGGAGCGATCGCGCCGCCGACCGCAGCGTGGCCACCTGGGCCCGGAGCAATGTCGGCGACCTGCGTCAGCTCGCCGGCCAGATCGCGGCCGTTGAGGGCCTTCCCCCAGCAGTCACCTCACTGCTGGCGGCGGCCCTGACCGACAACGACGGCGCCAACCTCATCGGAGCACTGACCGCAGCTGTCGAACACCTTGCGGACAGCCATCCCGAACTGGCGGACCGCGTCAGCGCGATCAACCGTCGTACGGACCGAATCAGAGAAAACAGCCGTGACCAACGAAGCCCTCTTTGACAGCACCCGCGTAGCGGTGCTTCAGGGCTGTCCCGCACATGATCTTTGAGTCGCCTCAAACGTGGTCGAGAACCGCTTTCTGTCCGCCGAGGTCGACTTGCCACATCCGTGCGATGTCGAGCATGGCGTGGTGGACGCCACCCAGGACGACTCCGCCACCGTGATCAGCTGGGGCGTCGAAGTCGGCGGGCCGGATCATCGGCCGTGTCGGGCCGATGCTCGCCCTCCAGCCCTGAAAACGGTGCGCGCACACCAGCCACACCCTCGCCGCAGGAGTTCATCGGCGACCAGCAATCCGAAGCCACGCGATCCGCCGGTGACGACGGCGGACAGGCCGCTCAGGCCCGTTGAGAAGACCGGCTGGAGTTGCGCCGGTACGGCGCCACTCCTCGGTGCGCCGCGGTCTGGTGCATGCCATCACGAAGCATGTCGGGCCTGTCCAGGTCCATCAGCGGGTACGGGACACCCATGGCCCGCACTCTGATGCGCCCCGAGTACGACGTGCGGCGGCCCGGCGAGCACAACGGCACCCTCCGGGCCGGAAACTCTGCCCCTGGGCGAACGGGTGCGCCGCTCCCTCGTCGGAACAGCCCGCCGCCATGTGCTGGCCGAGCCGCGCTTCCCGGGCCGGGCTGCTGCCGGAGACCGCCGGTCTCCAAGACGAGGTGGTCATTTCTTTCCGCTGCACACCGCGGAGGAAGGGGCAGTTGGCAAAGGGCCTGGTGATCCTCGACGAAGCCGTCGCCGGCGCCCGGGGCCTCGTGTCCTGACTGGGCCCCGCCGAAGACACACACGGTCCCCGGAGCCGCAGGATTGCAGGGCCGCAGGGCGAACGAACGGAGAACACATGTCAGTCGACCTCATCGGCTTCCGCACCCTCCTGGAGAAGGCCTGCGGGCCAGCCGCAAGGGCTGAGCAACCAGGGCCGGAAGGACACGCCCGCTGCGGGACGGCAGGCCCTGGCGCACTGTGAACCGCGCCGGGATACGCATGAGTTCGGTGGCCAGTTGATCAGCCCGAGCCAGTGGGGAGGCGTCCGCAGTCAGCGCCCGTCATGGACGCGTCCGGGGCACCTCAGCTCTTGATCGGAAGCTTCCGGACGCCTGACATCGACTACGCCATCGCGGTCAGTGGATCGGGGTGCACCGCCACGTAGTCGCAGGCCGCCTCGGAGAAGGCCCGGACGCGGTTGTTGTCCGAAGCGGAGAGCCAGATCAGGCGCCATTCGTACGCCGGGGCTCCCTCGATCGGGACGAACGCGATGTCGGGGCGAGCGTCGTACACACTCGCGTGGGACGGGACGGGAAAGACTCCGTGGCCTCCGCCGACCAGCGCCCACATCTCCTGGATGCTGCCGAATTCCGTGCTTCGCCCAGTGCCTCGGCCCTCCGGCGCTCTGCCGGGGGCGGACGACGAATCCGCCTGCCCAGGAGCGAACAACTGCTCCGCTCCCTCGGGAGCGACCCATCGGGCTGCCTGCCCGGGAGCGGGCGTCCGCGCAGCGTGTGCCGAGGGCGCCCGCGGCCTCAGCACCTCGTACCGCGCGAGCTCCGCCAGTTCCACTCCTCCCCTCCGCGCCAGCGGGTGGCGCGCCGAGACAGCGAGCATCGGCGCCTCCCGGAACAGCATGGGGCCCGCGCTGTGGTCGGGTGCGAGCGTCGATACCGGGACCGCGAAGTTGTCGATCAGCAGGACGTCGATCACGTCGTCGCGCAGCGGCGCCGTCCCGTCCGCGAATCGGCTCTCCTGCAGCCGCACCTCGCACCCCGGATGCCGGGTTCGCAGCAGCTCAGCCGCGCGCATCACGAACTGTGCGGTGGCCGTTCCCAGGAACCCGACCCGCAACACGCCGTCCACGCCTCGACCTGAGGCCACTGCTCGCGCGAAGGCGTCCATCAGGGCCTGGTGGGCGGGGATCAGATCCTCGAAGAGACGCCGACCGATCGCGGTGAAGGCCACCCGTCTACTGGTCCGCTCGAAGAGGGCCGCGCCCACCGACCGTTCCAGCTTCTGGACCGTCTTGCTGACCATGGCCACCGAGATGTGCAGTCGCTCGGCGCTGCGGCCGAAGTGCAGCTCCTCGCCGACCGTCAGAAAGATCTCGATCTCACGTCGTTCCACCACTCCCCCGATCGTCAACCACAGGTCAACAATCATTGCAGAAGCGGCAGTTGATGGCGGCCTCCAGGTGATCGAGGCTGTGAACACACCGCAGGAACGCGGTCATCGAAGCGCCAACCACGAAAGCCGAGGCGATCACCATGTCCTCTCCCGCACTCACCCTGGTCCTGGGCGGAACCGGTAAGACCGGGCGCCGTGTCGTACGGCAGTTGACCGGTCGCGGTCATGCGGTCCGGATCGGCTCACGGTCCGGCGGAATCCCCTTCGACTGGAACGACTCCACGACATGGCAGCCCGCTCTGACAGGTGTGGACGCCGTTTACGTCTCCTACCAGCCCGACCTCGCCGTCCCCGGCGCCCCCGAGGCGATAGGCGCGTTCGCCGAGCTCGCGGTACGAACCGGAGCACGCCGTCTGGTGCTGCTCTCCGGGCGCGGCGAGCCGGAGGCCGAGGCCTGCGAGAAGGCGCTGGCGGCCTCGGGCGCGGAGTGGACGGTCCTGCGTGCCTCGTTCTTCGCCCAGAACTTCAGCGAGGGCGACTTCCTCGGCCCGATCCTCGACGGAGAGCTCGCGCTGCCGGTCGGGGACGTCGAGGAGCCGTTCATCGATGCCGACGACATCGCGGAGGTCGCTGCCACCGTCCTCGCCGACGGCGGGCAGACAGGCCGCGCCTACGACCTGACCGGCCCCAGACTGCTCACCTTCGCACAGGCCACGGCCATGATCGGAGCGGCATCCGGCCGCGAGATCGGTTACGTCACGGTGCCCGTGGACGCCTATGCCGCCGAACTCGCCACGCACGGCGTCCCCGCCGACGTCACCGACCTGCTGACCTACCTGTTCACGAGCGTCCTCGACGGCCGAAACGCACATGTCGGCGACGGCGTCCGGCAGGTCCTCGGCCGGCCGGCCCGCGACTTCACCGGCTATGCATCCGAGGTCGCGGCCACCGGCGCCTGGACCCCCGAGGCCACCTCGTGAAAGTTCTCCAGACCAGCACCCTGCTCGCCTCCGTCATCGCCTCCGGTCTGACGGCCGGGCTCTTCGCAGCATTCGCCTACGCCGTGATGCCGGGACTGCGCACTGCCTCCGACCACACGCTCGTGGCGACGATGCAAGGCATCAACAAGTCGATCCTCAACCCCGTGTTCATGCTTCTGTTCCTGGGGTCGATCCCGCTGATCGCCCTGGCCGTGTTGCTCGCCTGGCACGCTCATCGGCCGGGGTTGCCCTGGCTCATCGCCGCGCTCGTGCTCTACCTGGTCGCGTTCGCGGTGACCGTCGCGGCCAACGTCCCGCTCAACGACCAGTTGGAGCGGGCCGGCGACCCGGACTCCGTCGGCGACCTGGCCGCCGTCCGCGCACAGTTCGAAGCGGCCTGGGTCACCTGGAACATCGTGCGCGCGTTGCTGCACACGGCGGCCTTCGCCTGCCTGACCTGGGCACTGGTCCTGCACGGCGCAGACCGGATCCTCACTGATCGGGCAGCGGCACCCACCTCCCACGACACCGGCGCGCTGCACCCGGCAGGCGTCGGACCCTCCGCGCACGACGGGGATGGGACGGACCGCTGAGGGCGCCCTCCGGCCCGCAGGTGGACACCGGAGGGCCGCGCGCGGCAATCAGTGATCCGCGAAAAGGGGCCGGATCACGGGCGACGATACGGGCATCGACTCGCGTATCGCCCATACGTGCCGGTCCCGGCGAGCGGGCCGCCCGCCGGGGCTGTGGGGCCATCGCAACCGATGGTCCCCCGTGCAGGGCCTGGCCGCCCACGGCGCGTGACACGCGTATCGCTCGGCAGGATGCGTCACGAGCTTGTCGACTGTGTGTTCCCGGGGCTGACCTGGGACGCCCGAATACGGAAGTTCCCTGGTCAGCCCCGGGTGCCCGTTCGAGGGGGCGGGCTGGTCCGTCAGACGTTCTCCCGGGGGACCTCCTCGTTCCAGGTGCGGGAGAAGACCCGTCGCCCGTCCTCGTAGCCGTCGAGCGTCGCGTCGACGTGGAAGGCGTGCGCGTCCGAGGTGAGGACGGTGCGTGTCTCGACCCGGACGTCCCAGCCGGGACGCCCGAAGCGCATCACCCAGGCCGATTCGCCGCGCACCGATCCGAAGTCCTCACCGATCCAGCTGTACTGCTCGCAGGCCCTCAGACCGGTCTCGATCCCGGTGTCCTCGTACCGCTGGAGTCCGCGGTCCTTCACGATGTCCAGCACAGACCGGTAGTCGACCAGGTCCCTGGACACGGTCCACGCCTGCTCCGGCTCGCTCAGCCGGGTGACGGCGGGGGGCGCGCAGCCCTCGGGCTCACCGAAGGGCGGCAGGACCTTGTCCTCCGGCACGTCCTCGGGCCGGACCGGCAGCGTCAGCGTGCTGCCCTTCTCGTAGACGCTGATCAGGGCCGGTGCGGGGGACGGCCAGACGAGCGGCCAGTACGAGGTCGAGAGCGACAGCCGGATGCGGTGGCCGGGCGGGAACGCCTGCGCGACGCTGTGCAGCGGCACGCGGACGCGGTATCGCCGCCCCGGTTCCAGGGCCTCCGGGGCTTCCTCGCCGTCGCGGTGGGTCAGGTTGAGCACGCCGTAGGTCACCCTGGTGGAGCGCCCGTCCGGTGCGACGTCGGACAGCCTGACGTTCAGCTGTGCGACCGGGGCGTCCGCGGACACCTCCAGTTCGGCGACGGGGGCGCCGAGGATCTCGACGCGCCCGTCGAGCGGCGCGGTCTGGAAGACCAGTGAGCCGCCGTCCTCCTCGCGCTGGTCGTAGGGCAGGTCCGGCGGGGCGTTGTACGAGGCCCACTTGCCGGCGAACTGGCCCACGGAGAGGGGTGACTGCACCGTGTGAACGCGTTCCTCCTGGTCCGCGAGCTCTTCCGGCCGGCCCAGGGTGCCGTCGCGCAGCGGGAAGACGGTCTCACCGATGTGGGGTGAGGGCCAGGACGGCTCGCCGACCCACCGCCCGGGCCGTTCCTCGTAGGAGGTGGAGGGCGGGACGCTCTCCTGCATCCACGTCCTCAGCATGGGGCCGTCCATGACGCCGTTGTCGATGCCCTTGAGCCAGTGGTCCCACCAGCGCACGACCTCCTGGAGGTACCCGATGGCCGGTCCCGGCTCGCCGAGGTGCGGGAGCTTGTGCGACCAGGGGCCGATGAGTCCCTTGCGGGGTACGTCGACACGGCTCAGGAGCCGGGTCACGGCGTTGGAGTAGCCGTCCGCCCACCCGCTGGAGGCGAGCACCGGGCAGCGCAGGGCCGAGTAGTCCTCGCTCAGGGAGGCGTGACGCCAGTAGTCGTCCCGCTGCTGGTGGCGCAGCCACTCCAGGACCCAGGGCCGGGCGGCGTCGAGCCGCTCCCGCCACATCTCCCGCCAGCGTTCACCGACCACGGCCGGATCGGGCGGGCACGTGGCGTACGCGAACATGGTGCCGGCCTCGGCCAGGTTGTCGGAGAGCATCGCGCCGCCGAGGTAGTGCATGTCGTCCGCGTACCTGTCGTCGGTGAACGACGCGATGCAGATGGCGCGCAGGCTCGGCGGCCTGCGGGCGGCCGTCTGGAGGGCGGCGAAGGCACCCCAGGAGATGCCCATCATCCCGGTGTTCCCGTCGCACCAGGGCTGTTCGGCGATCCAGGCCAGCACGGCCTCGGCATCGCGCTGCTCCAGTTCCAGGTACTCGTCCAGCAGCACGCCCTCCGACTCGCCGGTCCCCCGCACGTCGACGCGTACGCACGCGTATCCGTGCCCGGCGATGTAGGGGTGGTGGATGGCGTCGCGGGTGGAGGTGAGGTCGTTCTTGCGGTACGGGATGTACTCGAGAACGGCCGGCACGGGTTCGGCGTCCGAGGCGGTGGGACGCCAGATCCGCGCGGAGAGCTTGACCCCGTCCTCCATGGGGATCGTGACGTGCTTCTCTTCCTGGATCGCGCAGGGCAGCTGGTCGACGTAGCGCATGCCTGTGCGGCCTCCTTTCTTCGTGCGGGGCCTGACGGGTCATCCGGTCTTCGTGTCGTGGCCTCCCGGCTCCGTCTCGTCGAAGGTGAGTCCGAGGGCGGCCACGCAGCGGTCGAACTTGCGGCGCAGGTCCTCCTCGTCGTCGCCCCCGGTGAAGATGTGTGCCAGCTCGTAGCTGTAGCTGTCCTGCCCGGAGACCGTGGAGAGCTTCTGCCCCTCCTCGGGTACGACGTCGATGCGCACCCCGGGTATCTCGCGCTCGATGGCTGCGATCCGTTCCGGGGTGGGGACCTCGTGGACCTTCGCGTCGCCGAACCAGCGGTAGTACCACTTGGCGGCCAGGGCGTAGGGACCCTTGCCTCCGGTGAGGGCGGGGTCGCGGCCGAGGGCGAGGCTGATCATCCGGTGGTGGTTGGGCGCGCCGTCGACGTAGTCGAAGAGTTCGGCGTGGGACTGCGAGTGACGGGGGTTGATCTCCAGGAGACTGATGTCCTGGGTCTTCGGGTCGTAGAAGTACTCGATGCTGAAGGTGGCCGACTCCATGCCGATCTGCTCCATGGTCCGCTCGCTGACGTCGTGCAGCTTGCGGATGACCGCCGGCGGAAGGCTGCTCGGGTACTGGTGGCGCAGGAAGCAGGGGGAGGCCGGGTAGTTGATCGAGTCCAGTACGCCGTACACGGTCGCCCTGCCGTCGAGGACGTATCCCTCGACAGCCACCTGGATTCCGGTCATCGCCTCCTCGGCGAGACAGACCTGGCCGCCGACGCCCTCCATCTCCGGGGGCAGCTCCAGCAGGTCCAGCACGGAGTCGAAGGGCCTGCCGACCCGGCCGATGCCCTCGCGGATCCGGTCGACGGCCGTTCTGAACTCCGTCATGTCCGATACGCCGAAGGCCAGTTCCGAAGAGTAGGCGAGGGCCGGCTTGAGCCACATGGGGAAGCTCACGCCCTCGGGCGGCTTGGGGTCGTCCGAGTCCAGGTCCACCCGGCCGAAGGCCGGGAGCTCGTCGATGACCTTCCGCTGCTCCAGCCGGCTCCAGTACTTGTGCTCGCACTTGACCACGGATTCGAGGCTGGTCGTACGCACGCCGTACTCCTTGCCGAGCATCGGGACGAGGGTGCTCACCGGGAAGTCCCAGTAACCGACTATCGCGTCGATGCTGCCGTCGTGCGCGTCGAGAACGGCTCGGGCACGGTCCATCAGAGCGGGCACGGACACCTCGCCCTCCTGCAGTTCCTCGACGCCCAGCAGGCGGTGGAACCGGTAGGAGCCTGCATCGGGTACGGCTTCCAGCGTCGGCAGGTTGGAGTCGTCGAGACCGATGATGAAGATGTTCTTGCGCTGCCCCTGGGGCATGTGGTGGTTCCCTTCCGGTAGGAGGTGTTCCTGCACACCACAGCGCGTGCCCTCGGCATCGGCCGACATGCGGGGTGATCCTCGAACAGGGAGAGGTCCGGCCGTTCGACCCGCCTCAGCTCACTCCGCGGGTGCGGTACTGGACGCTGATCCGCGGCCCTCGGGCGCGCGCGGTCTTGGGTACGGCGTGCTGCCAGGTGCGCTGGCAGGAGCCGCCCATGACGATCAGGTCGCCGTGGCCCAGCGGCCGGCGCACGGTGTCGCCGCCGCGGCAGGGGCGGAGCAGCAGATCACGCGGGGCACCGAGGGACAGGATCGCCACCATCGTGTCCTCGTACGAGCTGCGGCCGTTCAGGTCGCCGTGCCAGGCGACGCTGTCGCGCCCGTCCCGGTAGTAGCAGAGCCCGGCCGTGGTGAAGGGCTCGCCCAGCTCGTCGGCGTAGTGGGAGGACACTGCGTCGCGGGCCTCGTCCAGGACGGGGCTCGGCAGGGCGTCCCCGGCGCGGTAGAACGAGAGCAGGCGGGGCACGTCGACCGTCCGGTCGTACATCTGACGGCGCTCGGCCCTCCAGGGAACCCCTGCCGCGAGCTCGGCGAAGAGCTCGTCGGCGCCGCTCAGCCAGCCCGGCAGGAGATCGATCCACGCCCCGTCGCCCAGGACCGTCCTGTGCAGCCCGGTGAGACGGCCCAGGTCCGGGCGGTCGGCCTGGTCGAACAGTGAACCCTGGAGATGAGAGGACATGGGGACGAGCCTACTAGGCAATAGAACAGACGTTCCCTTCAGTGGGTGGGGTCGCTCGCCTCCGGGTCGTCGTCGCCGTCCAGCTCGGGCTCCAGGCCCTCGGCCATCTCGGTCCGGCCGAGGCCGGCGTCGGCGCGCCACGCCTCGAAGGACCAGCTGGTGAGCGCCACCACGGCCAGCCCGAGCGTCCAGCCGCCGACCACGTCGCTGAACCAGTGGACGCCCAGCGCGACACGGGTGAATCCGACACCCAGGACGGAGACGACCGCCACGGCCCAGCACAGGGGGCGGAGGCCTCGCCGGACCATGGGCAGGAGCACGAGCAGCAGGACGGCGAACGAGGTCGTCGCCGCCATCGCGTGACCGGAGGGGAACGAGTAGCCGGGAGCGTGTGCCACCGGGTCGGGGAGCGACGGCCTCGCCCGCTCGACCACCGCCTTGGCCAGCAGGCCGATGAGTCCGCCGGCCACCGCGGTGACCGCCGACCAGGCGGCGAGCCTCCAGGCGCGCCGGTACAGCAGCCACAGGACGAGCACGGCGACCGCGGCGCGGAGCGTCACGGGATCCCACACCACGTCGGAGAAGAAGCGCAGGGTCCCTGTCCACGCCGGATGGTCCAGGGCGGTCCTGTTCAGCCACCGGGCGGCGCCCGCGTCGAGGCGCCGCAAGGGCAGCCACCCGCTCTCCACCAGGACGAGCAGGAGGCCGAAGACGACGGCGGCGACGGCGGCGAGCGCCGCGGAGCCGAACAGCCGGACGCCGAATCGGCGGTCGGCGTCCTTTCGCCTCCGTCGCGGGGCGGCCGGGACAGCGGGTCGGGCGGGCATTCAGGCTCCAGGGTCGGGTTGTACGGGGCCGGGCCGCTTGGCCCGCACCGCTTCCAGCTGGGCGGCGAAGGAGAGGCCGAGGAAGAGGGCGATGGAGGTCAGGTAGGCCCAGAGCAGCAGGGACATGAACGCCGTGAGCGGGCCGTAGACGGTGTCGAAGGAACCGCTGACCGCGAGGTAGAGGCTCAGCAGCCAGGTCAGCGTGGTCCAGAGCACCAGGTACACGGCGGCTCCGAAGGCCAGCCAGGTGTAGCCCGGCTGCCGGCGCCTCGGCGAGCGGCGGAAGATGGCGCTCGCCGAGAGGAGCACGAGGACCACCCCGGCGGGCCAGCGCAGCAGGTCCCAGGCGGACCGTGCGCCGGGACTCAGGTCGTACACGTCGACCACCGCGGCGACCAGGTCGCCCCCGGCCACCATCGCGATGAAACCGATGCCGAGCGGGATGCCCGCGGTCAGCGACATCACCAGACCGCGCAGGTACTTCAGATGGAAGACCCGGTCGCGCTCGACCCCGTATATGCGGTTGGCGCCGCGCTCTATCTGGCACATCGCCGTCGTGGTGTTGGTGAGGGAGAAGACCAGTCCGAACCACAGGGCCAGCTGGGCGCCGTCGTCGGCCCGCTGCCGGCTGCGGTCCAGGGCATCCTCGACCACGCCGGCGCTCGGCCCGGCCGTGATCCGGTGGATCGTCAGCTCCGCGACCCTGCCCAGGTCCTCCGTGTGCAGGGCTGTGGACAGCCCGACGAAGGCGATGACCAGCGGGACCACGGCCAGCACGGTCTGCAGGGCGAGCGCCCGGGAGTGGCTGAAGCCGTCGGCGTACCGGAAGCGGACGAAGGAGTCGCGGAGCAGCGGCCAGCGGCCGTAGCGCCGCAGGGTGACCAGTGCCTCGTCACCGGACAGCTCGCTGCCGGCCATGTCGCGGGTCTGCGGGACCCTGGTGGCGGTACCCATGTCACTCTCCTCGTGCAGGCATGAGCACGGTCAGCGCGCCGGGTCTGACCTCGGCCGTGAGGCGCCGCCCCGGGGCCACCGGGTCGCCGTCCAGCTCGCGCTGGAGCGGTGCGTCGAAGCGGATCTCCGCACGCCGGAAGGTGAAGTACTCCACGGAACGGCCGTCTCCGTCATCGCCGGCCCCGCCCCGGGGGCGGTGTCGCACCAGCGTGGCGACGGCGCTCAGCCAGCCTCCCGGGCCGCGCGGGTCGAGGATCATGAGATCGAGCAGCCCGTCGTCGGGGCGGGCGGCCGGGACGAGGACGGCCCCGCCCTGCACCCTTCCGGTGTTGGCGACGAGCACCATCCGGGCGCTGCGGCGCAGGGGGCGTGCCCCGTCGATGGCGACCGTCAGGCGCATGCGGGGGGTACGCAGCTCCCGCAGACCCGCCATGACGTAGGCGGGCCAGCCCACGAGGGCCTTCGCGCGGTCGCTGGTGCCCTCCAGCATCGCCGCGTCGAGACCGGCTCCGGACATCACCGTGAAATGTGCGGGCGCCATGTCGTCGCCCTCGATCCGGCCGAGGTCGATGCGGTGCGGGGCGCCGCGCAGCGCGACCGCCAGGGCATCCGCCGGCTTCACCGGAAGACCCAGGTTGCGGGCGAGGAGGTTGCCCGTGCCGCAGGGCACCACCGCGAGCGGTATGCCCGTGCCCGCCAGTGCATCCGCGGCGGCGCGGACCGTCCCGTCGCCGCCGCAGACCACGACGAGCGAGGCCCCCTCCCGTACGGCGCGCTGCGTCTGCCCCTCCCCCGGGTCGTCTGCCGTGGTCGGCACGAACTCCGCCCCGTGGTGTCCGTGGTCCTCCAGGACCCGCCGCAGGTCGGCGCAGGCGGTCTCGTCGGTGACGGTGGGATTGAAGACCACCGCGGTGCGGCCGGCCACCAGGGGCGTCGTCCCCTCCGGGGCCGTCGCGAGAGCCGGGGCGGCGGCGGGCACATGGGGGCCCGTCAGCAGCGCGCGGCCGACGATCAGCAGGGACAGCCCGCCGTTGAGCAGGCCTCCGGCGACGTCCGTCGGGTGGTGCATCCCCCGGTACGCCCGGGCGAGCCCCACCAGCAGCGGCAGGAGCAGCAGGAGCACCGCCACGACTCTGCGCCACGGGCCCTTCGCCCGGTGCAGGACCAGGACCGCGAGGCCGGCGTAGAGGGCCGTCGCCGCACCGGTGTGTCCGGAGGTGTAGCTGGACGTGGGGGGCGAGGCGTCGAGCCGGTCGACGTCCGGCCGGGTGCGGTCCACCGCCTCGGTGATGACAAGGAAGACAAGGGACTGGAGCGACACGGCGACCGAGAGGAAGAGCGCGTCCCGCCACCGGGGAAGCCGGGGCACCAGGAGCAGGGCCAGGCAGGCGAGGAGGGTGCCGACGACGACCGTGACCGTGTTGCCCGCCTCGGACACGATCAGGGAAACCGTGTCGAGGGTGCCGGTGCGGGCCCGCTCCAGGGCCTCGTTGACCTCGTCCTCCGAGGTCAACGGCCATGCCCGGGCCGCCGGGCCGGTGAGCAGGAGCCCGACCCCCACCATCAGGGCGGCCTGGCAGACCGCCATCGAGGCGATGATCCCCACCGCCCGGCCCATGCCGCCGGCGGTCTCCGGGGTGCCGTCCGAGCGTTTCCGGTCGGCACGGAACCGCAGCGACGGTACGCGCTCACCGGGATGCGGCGGCATGGCGGGGGCCTGCCCGCCGGTGGGGGCTGTACGTCTACCGGGTAGGTCGGTCGGCATGGCGTTCCCGTCGTTCGGTGTCCCTCGGGCTACGAGTGGAGCCGGGGCTGTCCCCCGGCGTTTCGCCGTCTTCCCCCTCTTCGCCCCTCCAGACCTGCCACCGGCGCCGGTCCTCTCCCCTCCGGTGCGGGCGGGGCCTCTCCCGGTCGCAGCGACCGGTGATCGGCCATAAGCTGCCGGGGCCGACGAGGATGACCGCAACCGGCCTGACCAGGCCTTCCACTCCGCCTCGCGGTCGGACCTCGCGCATCTGGGCGGACGGGCCGCCGGGAGAACCGCAGTACTGACCCGCTCCCGCGTGGGCAGGAGAGCGGCGAAGCCGCACGAGCCCCGTACGGGCGACGGCGGACACGGCATACCTCAAGGGAAGGAGCGCCCGATGCCGGACGAAGGACGCGGTGACGACGTCTACCAGCCGGACGGTTCGGACACGGACAACCGGCCGGCGGACGACCTCGACCCGGAGAACGTGATCGACGAACCGGACCTCGACGACATGATGGACACGGGGTACTCCCCGCCGGAGAAGCCCCTGGGCGTGTCGAAGTACGGCACGACCGGCGAGGAGCAGCGGGAGGGCGAGTCCCTCGACGGGCGTCTCGCGCAGGAGGTGCCCGAGGCGGACCCCCTGACGGACGGGGCGGACGACGAGCCGGAGGACAACGGCCCGGAGGAGGACGACGCCGGGGACGAGCGCGCCGGCCGTGTGGCCGCGGCAGACGAGGAACCCGGCAGCCCTGTGCGCAACAACCGGGTCCTGGGACGGGACGTCGGCATCGACGGGGGCGCGGCCTCCGCCGAGGAGGCGGCGGTCCACATCCAGGACGACGACGGGACCTGATCCGCCCGGCACGGCCGCGACGGGTGACCCCGGCGCCACGCGTCGGAGGTGGAGCCGGGCTGTTCCGGTGACCGCCTCCGCGTCGTCGGCGCGCGGACCGTCGTGTCGATGACACACGGCCCGGCCGTCCGGGTCCCGCTCCGGGACCCGGACGGCCGGGCCGGCGCATGTCCGGGGCTCCCCGTACGCCACGCGCACCGGCGCCGTCCCCCGTGCCCTCGCGACGGGAAGCCCGCGGGGTGCGGGCACGGACACGCGTCCGGCCGGCGTCTCGTCCCCTGCTCCCGCACGCGGACGTCCGTGTCCGGCCGGGCGCCGCCGTGCGTCCCCGGCCCTCCTATGCGCCTCGCTCGCCGCCTATGCGTCCTGCCTCCCGATGCATGGCACGGCCGGCCCGGAGACGGTTCAACTGAACCCCGAGAACCCGGAACCGGTCGATGCACATCACCCACACGGGAGGCGTCCGATGACAACACCTCTGGCCGACTACGCGCAGTTCGCCGGAAAGCGGATCGCGATCGTCGAGCACATGCAGAACCATCCCTTCGTCCTGGGCCTGAAGCAGGCGCAGGAACACGGCCTCGAAGTGTGGCTGCTGACGGGTGACCGGTCCTGGTACACCCATGGGCACGACTGGGAGACCCACCCGCTGGCCATAGTGGACCGGGTGGTCGACGTCGACACCACCGACCTCGACGCGGTCCTCGCCGTCATCACCGGCGAGGACGGGGCACCCCTGGTCGACGGCATCACGTCGTTCTCCGACTACCACACCGAGCTCGCGGCACTGGCCGCCGGCCGCCTCGGGCTGCCCGGCCCCGACCCTGCCGCCGTGCGGACGGCCAACATCAAGGACCACCTGCGGATCGCCCTCGGCGACCAGCCGTTCAACATCCCTCACGTCCTGGTCGGTCACCGGGGCCAGTTGGAGGAGGCGGCCCGGCGGCTCGGCTTCCCCATGATCGCCAAGCCCCCCGCCGAGGCGATCAGTTACGGGGTGCGCAGGGTCGACGACATGGCCGGGCTCGTCGAGGCGTGGGAGGAGCTCTCCGCCGTCCGGCACAGCCTGCGCGGGCAGCCGCGCAGTGGCGACGTGCTGCTGGAGCAGTACGTCGAGGGCGTGGAGGTCAGTGTCGAGACGATGACCGTGGACGGGCACACCCATGTCTTCGGCGTCACCTCCAAGGACCTCTTCGGAGACCCCCTGTACATCGAGTGCGGGCACACCTTCCCCGTACCGCTGCCCGACGACGAGCGTGACGAGCTGTACCACGTGGTCCGCACCACGCTGGAGATGATCGGCTACCGGCACGGCCCCTGCCACACCGAGGTCAGGCGCACCGAGTCCGGCTGGCGGATCATCGAGGCCAACCCCCGTACCCCGTCGAGCTGCATGACCATGCTGGTCACCGACGTCACCGGCCGCAGCCCCATCCTGGACGCCTGGCTGCTCACCATCGGGGTCACCCCGCCGATCGAGCCGGTCGTCCACCGCGGCGGCGCCGCCGTCCGCATGATCTACCCGGCCCGGCGCGGGACGCTGTCCCGCATCGACGGGCTGGAGGCCGCCGAGGCCGTGGAGAACGTCCAGGTGCTGCTGCACGTGGAGAAGGGCGACCACCTGCTCCAGCGCATGGACAACTCCTCCTGCGTGGGCTTCACCTACTGCAACGGCCCCGACCGGGTCGCCGCCCAGGAGCTCGCGGACAAGGCCGCCGCCCTGCTGGACTTCGTCGTCGAGGAAGACCTCCGGTGAGCCCGTATACCGAGGGCGAGGACGCCGTGCGGGCGGTCGCGGACGCGGCCGGGCTGGAGGCGGCCGGCTGGGACTCGCTGCTGGGGGCGGAGGACTTCTTCCAGACCCCCCGGTGGCTGACCGTGCAGGAGCACAACTCCGGTACGGCGATGGACTTCCTGGTACGCGAGCGGGCCGGCACCCCGGTCGCCGGGCTGGTGACCGCCTGGGCCGACACCTCCGTGGCCTGGCTGCTCGCCCGGCCGGACGCGATGCTGAAGCGCGCCCTGCAGCAGGAGGTTCCCGAGGCGGCCGCCGTGCTGCGCGATGTCGCCGGGGGCGATCCGGACAGCCTGCTGCCGTCGCTCGTCTGCGGCGGGCGGCACCTCGGCCGCACCCGGGTGCTCGCCTCCCCGGACGCCACCGAGGACGACCTCGCGGCCCTGCTGGAGAGGGCGGAGGCGATGGCGGCGGACCGCGGAGCGGCCACCGTCTGCTTCCCGCACGTGGACGTGCGCGACACCTTCCTGGTCGCCCTGCTGGAGAGCCGCGGCTATCACCACCACCCGTCCGACCACTACGCCTGGCTGGACATCCCGCCGGGTGGTTTCGAGCAGTTCGTCGAGGAGATGAGCGCCCACCGCCGCCGTCGGGTGCGCCTGGAACGCCGGGCGCTCGCGGAGGCCGGCGTCGAGGTGCGCGTCGAACCGCTCACCCAGGCACTCGCCCCCCGCCTCGGGCAGCTCGACGCCAACCTCCTGCGCAAGTACGGGAATCCGGCCAGCGACGAGGGCTCAGCCCGCATGATCGGCCGGATCGCCGAGATCATGGGCGACGACGTCCTGGTCTCCGTGGCCCGGCAGCGCGGGACCGTGATCGGCTTCGGCATGGTGCTGCGGTCGCGGGCCCGCGGGGAGGAGCAGTGGTACGGCCACCGCGCCGGGTTCGACTACGAGGCCCAGGGCAAGCTGCCGCTCTACTACGACGTCCTCTACTACGAGGTGCTGGACGCCGCCGCGAAGGAGGGCGCCACCGTCCTGCACGCGGGGATCGGCAGCGTCGAGGCCAAGCTGGCACGCGGCTGCGCGGTCAGCGAGCAGCGCTCCTACCTGCTGCCGCTGTCCCGTGCCGGAGACACCGCGGGCACGCCCGCCGACGACCGGGAGACGACCACACCATGAGTCCCGCCACCGGCTCCCAGGAGGACGGCGGCTGGAACGCCGCCGTCGGAGCGCGTGTCCATCCCTCGGACCGGCGCGGGGGGACCCTGCGCCTGGTCTCCTCCGCCGACGTCGACTCCCTCGACCCCGCGCGGACCTACTACGTCTGGGTGTGGCTGCTGCAACGGCTGCTGAACCGCACCTTGATGGCCTATCCCACCGATCCGGGGCCGGCCGGCCTGGTGCCCGTGCCCGACCTCGCCGAGGCACCGGGCGTGGCGAGCGACGGCAACCGGACCTGGACCTACCGGCTCCGTGAGGGCGTCCGCTTCGACGACGGCACCCCGGTGACGTCGGCGGACGTACGGTACGCCGTGCAGCGCATCTTCGCCCAGGACGTGCTCCCCGGCGGCCCGACGTACCTGGTGCCGCTGCTGGACGATCCGGACCACCCGTACGCCGGGCCCTACCGGGACGGTGTCGACGGGCTGCCCGCCGTGCTCACCCCGGACCCGCGCACGATCGTCTTCCGGCTGCGGACCCCGTTCTCCGACTTCGACCATCTGATGGCCCAGCCCTGCGTCTCCCCCGTACCCCGGCACGCCGACACCGGGGCCCGGTACGGCGAGGACCCGCGCTGCACCGGGCCCTACCGGGTCGCCGAGCACCGGCCGGGCGGCCGGCTCCTGCTGGAACGCAACCCGTACTGGGACCGGGCGACCGACCCGGTGCGGCCGGCGCTCCCGGACCTCGTGGACGTCACCATCGGGCTCGGCCTCGACGACATGGACGAGCGCCTGACCGCTGGGGATTTCGACATCAACCTGGAGGGCCGCGGCCTCCAGCACGCGGCGCAGGCACGCCTGGCGGACGACCCGGTGCTGCGCTCGCGCACCGACAACCCGAAGACGAGCTTCCTGCACTTCGTCTCGCTCCAGCCGCACGTCCCGCCCTTCGACAACGTGCACGTGCGGCGGGCCGTGCACTACGCGGCCGACAAGATCCTGCTCCAGGAGGCCCGCGGTGGCCCGGTCACCGGAGGCGACCTGACCACCGCGCTGTTCCCTCCGAAGCTCCCCGCGCACCAGCCGCTCGACCGGTACCCGACCGGACCCGATCTGCGCGGTGACCTCGACGCCGCCCGTGCGGAGCTCCGGGCCGCCGGACTGCCCGACGGCTTCGACGCCGTCATCGGCACCCAGCGCGGCAAGTTCAGACTGGTCGCCGACGCGGTCGTGGAGTCCCTCGCCCGGGTCGGCATCCGGCTGACCGTCAAGGAACTCGACGTAGCGACGTACTTCAGTCAGGGCGCGGGATCGCCCGAGACGATCCGCAAGCACGGGCTCGGTCTGATCGTCACCGACTGGGGCGCCGACTTCCCCACCGAGTACGGCTTCCTGGCCCCTCTGGTGGACGGCCGGCTGATCCGCCCCGGCGGCGGCAATTGGAACATCGCCGAGCTCGACGACCCGAAGGTCAACGAACTGATCGACACGGGGCTGCACACCGCCGACCCGGCTGCCCGTGCCGAGCTGTGGCGCGAGGTGGAGCGCCGGGTCATGGACCACGCGGTCATCCTCCCGCTGGTCCACGACAAGACCCTGCACTACCGGGGCCCCCGCGCCACCAACGTGTACGTCCACCCCGCCTTCGGCCTGTACGACATCCAGGCCATGGGCGTCACCGATACCCGCACCGACCGGGAGAACGACACCGTATGAACTACGCAGCAGCGGACCTCCGCTTCGTCCCGCTGGACGCCGGCGACACGGCCACCCTAGACGCCTGGATGCGGCTGACCACGGGCAGCGCGGAGGACGTCCCGCTGTCCGCAGCCCCGCCCTGTGCTGCGGATCTGGCCGGCTCGGTGCTCTTCGCACCGCCGGACACCGCTCTGGCGGGCGAGGTCGCCTTCCTGGACGGGCAGGCGGTCGGCGCGGTCCGGCTCGTGCTTCCCGACGGGGCACCGGTCGCCGTGGTCGACCAGCTGCTGACCGCACCGAAGGAGCGCCGCCAGGGAGTCGGGGGCGCCCTGTTCCGGCGTGCCGGCGCGCTGGCCGGGAGACACGGCCGCACCCTGCTGGTGGGAGATGTGGTCGAGGCACTGCCCGGCGGGCCGGTACGGCACGAGGGTCCGGCCGCGTTCGCCGCCGCGCTGGGCGCCACCCGGTCCGAGGGCCCCGAGGGGGTCCGCCAGTGGCTCGACCTGGACCGGCACGACCCGTCGGCCGGCGGCGTCCCCCGAGTGCCGTCCGGCTACCGGCTCCAGCGCTGGGGAACCGTCACACCCGACGAGTTCGCGATCGGCGTGTCCGAGCTCGGCCAGTCGTTGGGCGAGAGCCTGCCGGAGACCTGGGGGCAGGGGCCCGAAGCGGTCCGCACCAGTCATGTGCGGCGCTACGAGCGGATGCGGGTCGGCCGTGGGCGGCGCGCCTACCACGTGGGCGCCGTCCACGAGGAGACCGGTGAACTCGCCGGTTTCACCAGCGCGTCCAAGACGACCGGCAACCCGCGGCACCTGCTCCAGGGGATGACGGTGGTGGCCGGGGGCCACCGCGGTCACGGCCTGGGACTGCTGCTCAAGCTCGCGAACCTCGCCCATGTGCGGGAGTACGAGCCCCGGGTACGGCTGATCGAGACGGCCAACGCCGACGACAACCACCCGATGATCGCCCTCAACCGGGCGATGGGCTTCGTCCCTCAGGAGCGCTTGGTCTCCTGGGAGGCGCCGGTCGCACCGGCGGGCTGACCGCCGGGCGGCCGGTGCGTTCCCGCAGGAAGCCCGGAAGCCAGCCCGTGCCGAGCAGGACCCCGGCGACCACCGCGATCCCGCCGCCCACCGCCCATCCGGTGGGCCGCTCGTCCAGCGCCAGCCACGCGCCGGCCATCCCGACCACCGGCACCAGCATCGAGAACGGCGCCACCACACCCGCCGGGTAGCGCTTGAGCAGCGCTGTCCAGATCCCCGAGCCCACGACGCTGCCCAGCACCGCGATGTAGACGAGCGCGACCAGGCTCGGCCAGCCGTCGGGGCCGAACGCCGCTCCCAGCGCCCTCCAACCCGTGCCCGGGCCCTCCATCACGGCCGACAGCGCGAGCAGCGGCACCGGCGGGACCACCGCCATCCACAGGGCGAAGCGCAGCGGGTACTCGGGCTTCGCCTGCCGGCTGGCCAGGTTGCCGAACGCCCAGCCGAGCGCGGCCAGCACGGTCAGCACCAGGGGCAGCAGGGGCGCCGTACGCGCCCGGTCCACCGCGATCACGGCCATGCCCAGCACCGCCAGCCCGATCCCGGCCAGCTGCCGCCCGGTGACCCGCTCGCGCAGCAGCAGCGCCCCCAGAAGCACGGTGAACGGCGCCGACGCCTGCACCACCACGGATGCCAGTCCCGACGGCATGCCCTGCTCGATGGCGAGGAAGAGCAGCGCGAACTGGGCTACGCCGAAGCCCAGTCCGTAGCCGAGCAGCCAGCGCAGCGGCACCCCCGGGCGCGGCACGAACAGGACCACCGGCACGGCGAGCACCAGATAGCGCAGCGCCGCCAGGAAGAAGGGCGGGAAGTGGTCGAGGCCGACCCGCACCGCGAGGAAGTTCAGTCCCCAGAGCACGGCCACCAGGACGGCCAGCATCCGGTCCCGGGCGGTCACCGGGAGGTACCGGAGAGCAGACCGGACTCGATGACCCGGCCGCCCATCCCTCGCAGGAACTGCCCGTCACCGATGAGTTTCTGGTCGTCGGCGCACTGCTGGAGCACCAGTGTGCAGCGGGCTCCGTCGGGGTCCTCCAGCAGCCAGCAGAACATCATCACCCCGGGGCACGAGCCCCCCTTGAACACCGCGCGGGGCCAGCGGTCGGTGTCGATCGGGACGCCCGGGTACGCCGTCAGGATGCCGTCGACGGCTCCGCTCGCGTCCTCTGCCCCGTCCTCGGCCAGCGCGCCCAGCACCCGCGCCACGTCCCAGGCGCTCATGTGCCAGTCCAGGCCCAGGTGGTGAACGGCCGGTCCGAGATCGGAGCCCCGTACGGTCATCGGGCCGGTGATCCGCTCCAGCAGACGCCTGCGGCCCGCTTCGTCCGCGGCCACCCACTCGGCCCGCACCTCGGGTGCGCCCCAGCCGATCTCGAAGAGCTCATGGCTCGTCAAGAAGGGTCGTAGCAAGGACGGGTCGCTGTGCCCGCCCTGCACGACGGCCCGCTCCACCGCGTCCCTGCCCAGCAGGTCCTGGATCAGGTCGGCAGCGGTGTTGTCGCTCATCGCGATCATCTTGTACGCCGTCTCGCGCACCGGGACCCGGGCTCCGTCCGGCAGTTCCTGCATGTCCCCGGTGGGCAGGCTGCGCAGGGCCGGCGTGATCGTCACCTCGTCGTCCCACCGGACGGTTCCGGCGGCCACGGCCTCCGCCAGCGCCCGCATCAGATACAGCTTGTACGAGGAGCCGTTGGGCATCGGCCGGTCGGCGTCCTTGGAGTACAGCGTCCTGGTCACCCCGCGCTCCTCCCGGGTCACCAGCGCCGACCAGGTCACCCCCGGCTGCTCCAGAGCCCGGGCCAGGTCGTCCCAGCCGGTCACCGGCGGCGTGACCATCTCGGGGCCCAGGTGCAGCACGCGTATCAGTCCGGTGGAGTCGAGCGTCAGCGACAGGGTGGAGCGGGCCCCCGCGGGGCCCTCCAGGGTGACCCACGACTTGTGGGCCACCGGCTGGTAGTCGGTGACGGTGAACGGGCCGAGGCCGCGCCACTGTTGGGCCGTCGCGGCGAAGCCCTGCGGATGCCGGGCGAGGAAGACGGGGACGAAGACCCCGGACAGGTCCTCCTCCCGGGGCTCCTCGGGGGCGGTGAGCAGCTCCACCGCCCAGCGGGTGCGGCTCCCGAGCGGGGTGCTGTCCGCGTCGAGCGCGGACTGGGCGTCCGGACGGCCGGAGGCGTCGGAACCGGGCAGATCGATCATCATCGCTCCTCGACGGCCGTTGCCGACCGGTGGTCTCAGTCCTCGGTGACAGTGATGGCCGTGCAGGGGCAGAGCTCGGCGCACAGCCGTACCGTCCCGTGCAGTTCGGGCGGCGGTTCGGCCATGAGCAGGACCACGATGCCGCTGTCCGGGTCCTGGTCGAAGACCTGCGGCTCCGTCGCCGCGCACCGGCCCATCGCGCAGCAGGCGTCCGTGTCCACGGCCACGGTCAGCCGTCCGGAGCTCACCAGGTCACCGGCAGCGCGCCGAGCCCGTAGCTGGACACCTCGTGCCGGAAGTCCAGTTCGCCGAACGGCACGGCGAGCCGGGCGCCGGGCATCCAGCGCAGTACGCCGGCGAGCATCTCCTCCAGCTCCACCTTCGCCAGCCACTGGCCGAGGCACTGGTGGATGCCGTGGCCGAAGGCCAGGTGGCGGCGGGCGTCCCGGCCGGGGTCCAGGGCATCGGGGGCGGGGAAGACCGACTCGTCGCGGTTGCCGGCCGAGAGCGACACGACGACACCCTCACCCGCCCGGATCGTCACGTCGCCGAGCTCCACGTCCTCCGTCGCCGCGCGGGCGAGACCGTTCTGCACGATGGAGTGGTAGCGCAGCAGTTCCTCCACCGCCTTCGGCAGCAGCTCGGGATCCTTGGCCAGTGTGTCGGCCAGCCCCTGGTCGGTGACCAGGCTCAGCAGGCTGAGGCTGGCCTGGCTGGTCGTCGTCCCGTGTCCGGCGACCAGCAGCAGCCGGCACATCGGGACCATCTCCTCGACGGTCAGGTTTCCCGTGCGCACCTGGTCGACGACGAGGCGGCTCAGCAGGTCGTCACCGGGCTCGGGCATCGCCATGCGCTCCTCGACCACGTCACGGAGCAGGCCGTCCAGCTCGTCGCGGGCGGCGGCGACCTGTGCGGGCGGGTAGCCGCGGTCGATGAGGATTCCGGCACGGTTCTCGATCAGCTCGCGCTGCTCGTCGGACACCCCGAAGAGCAGGGCGATCACCCGGGAGGGAACGGGGATCGTCAGCCCGCGCACCAGGTCCACCGGGCGCTCGCCCCTGGTCAGCTCACCGAGCATCTCGTCCAGGTGCTGCCGCAGCACGGGCCGCATCGCTTCGGCCCTGCCGTGCAGGAAGTCCCGGGTGAGCATGGACCGCAGCCGCGAGTGGTCGGGGTCGTCCATGCGGATGAAGGAGGCGGTGTGGGGCTTGTCCCGCACGAGGGGGGACGTGGTCGTCATCATCGGGAATCCGGGCGCGCTGGTCACCGCGGTGAACCTGCGGTCCCCGAGCACCGCGCGGACGTGAGCGTGTGCCGTCACCAGCCACACCTGGCTCCCGTCCCACATCGTGATGCGGCTCGCGGCAGGGCCGGACCTCAGCAGGGCGAGCGGAGGCGGTGGATCGATCGGGGAGACGCGCTCCATCGGGTAGGACGGCGCGGCCGTCACCTTCGGAGATGCTGCGTCCTGCGTCATGGGGTCCCACCTATCGCTGCACGGGCATGCCGACGTGAAGTAGCGGCCCCATCCTCACCGCCCGCGTCACGGCCTCCCCCCGGCGCGGCCCGACCCGCATAACCAGCCGTGAACGCACATAACAACGGCCGCCGGAGGCCGTTCACCGGATGTCCGCCCGGCTGCTACGGTCGGCGCGCCGTACCGTAGGACGCTTTCCGGCCGGATCCCCGCTTCGGCCCAACCCCCCGGGAACGAGGACCACATGAGTTCATCCCTGCAGGGAAAAATCGCACTCGTCACAGGTGCGAGTTCCGGAATCGGCCGGGCCACCGCACACGCCCTCGCCGCGGCCGGGGCCTCGGTCGCCCTCGCCGCCCGCCGCGCGGACCGCCTCGAAGAGCTGCGCGGCGAGCTGGAATCGAAGGGCGCCACCGTCCAGGTGCTCGACCTGGACGTCACGGACGAGCAGGCGGTGGCCGCTGCTGTGCGCTCCACCGTCGACACGCTCGGACGGCTCGACATCCTGGTGAACAACGCCGGGCTGATGCTGCTGGGGCCGGTGGAGGACGCCGACACCACCGACTGGACCCGGATGATGGACACCAACGTCATGGGCCTGATGTACATGACCCACGCGGCCCTGCCGGAACTGATCAGGAACCAGGGCACGATCGTCCAGATCTCGTCCATCGCCGCCCGGGTCGTCGGACGGGGCAGCGCCGTCTACAACGCCAGCAAGTTCGCCGTCAACGGCTTCAGCGAGGGGCTGCGCCAGGAGGTCACCGAGCGCGGGGTGCGGGTGGTGGTCATCGAACCGGGGACCGTGGAGACCGAGCTGCGCGACCACATCACGCACGCCCCGTCCAAGGCGGCGATCACCGAACGCGTCGCCAAAATACGTCAGTTGCAGAGCGAGGACATCGCCGACGCGGTCCTGTACGCCGTCACCGCACCCCCGCACGCCACGGTCAACGAGATCTTCATCCGCCCCACCGACCAGGCCTGAACCACGTTCCGTCCCGGCGGGCACCGCAGTGCGCGGTGCCCGCCGTCGTGCTGCCCGGGGGCGCACGGGGGCGAGAGGAGGGAGAGGAGCGGGAGAAGAGAACGCCTGCCTAACGTGAGCCGCAACAGGCCGTCACAGGTGAAGAAGAGGCGTCATCCATAACCGTAAGGAAGCCGTCCGTGCCCTCTGCGATACACGTGCCCTCCGTTCCCGACCGGTTGACGCGACTGCCCTTCTCGCGTCCGGATCTACGGCTGCTGGACGCGATCGGACAGTGCGGTGACCTCGCCGAAGCAGCCCGCAGGGCGGGACTGAGAGCCCCGGCCGCCCGGCGCCGGCTCGACCGGCTGGACCAGGCCACGGGGGTGCGGCTGACCCTGCTCGGCGCCTCCCCCGCCGCGCGGCTGAGCCCGGACGGCGCCCGGGTGCTCGTCGCCGGGCGGCGGTTCTTCCGGCAGGTCGACCAGGCCGTGCAGACCGAGATCTACGGACGCGGCGCCGAGGCCCTGAACGCGCCCCGCATCCTGAACATCGCCACCGCCGAACCGCTGATGGAGGACCTGGTCGAGGACGCGGCCGACACCCTGGGGATCCTCCTGTCGGTCAGCCACGACACACCTCTCCAGGTGCTCCGGCAGCTCGACGGGTACAGGGTGGACGCCGCGCACACCTGGGGCCTCGACACCCTCTCGCACGCGGTCGACCGCACCGTACGCACGTACGACGTCCTGGACGACCCGCTCTGGGTGACGCTGCCCGTCGGGCATCCGCTGGCGGGCCGTGCCGCGGTCTCCCTCGCCGATCTGCGCGAGGAGAACTGGGTCTCGGAAGCCGGGCCCCGGGGGGAGGTCCTGGTGAGCCGGGTCTACCAGTCGGCCGGTCTCACCCCGCCCGCCCGGATCCAGGTCACCGGGGCGTCGGTGGCGCGGGGGATGCTGCGGCGCGGTGACGCCATCGGACTCGGCTCCCCCGCCTGCCCCGCCGTGTTCGCCCCCTCGCTGGTGCGCCGCTCACTGGTGGAGCGGCCCCGGCGTGCCGCGGGGCTCCTGGTCGATCCCGCCGTCGTCCCCGGCGCCCTGGCCCAGCAACTGGCCGCGCTGCTCACGGCCCGCTGCCTGAGCAGGTTCACCGAGCACCACGGCGAGATGCTCCACGATCCGTGGTGGGCCGACTGGCTGCACGGGCAGCGGGCGGGGCTGGAGCGCCGTAACGCCGCCGCGCTCAGCCTCCAGGCCCCGCCGGCGTTGCCCGACGAGTCGGTACAGGTCGACGTGGAGGACCTCCATCTGCTGCGCGCGGTGGCCGACCACGGCAGCATCAACCGGGCCGCGGCCGTCCTCTCCATCAGTCAGTCGGCTCTCACCCGGCGCATCCACCGACTGGAACTCCGCCTGGGAGCACGTCTGTTGCTGCGGAGTTCACGCGGCACGGATCTCACCGCGCCGACCCGGCAGTTCCTGGCCCGGCTGTCCGCCTTCGAGGCGGAACTCCACGCGGTGGGCCTCACGGGTTCGGGGGACGCCGCGCCCCCCGCGGAGCAGGGCGGCGGTACGCCGCGCCGCGCGGGCCGGCCCCCGCGGGGCGGCGCGCCACGGCCGGGACGGGCGCCCGAACGCGGCGCGGTGCGGCCGGTCGTCGCCGGCCGGAGCTGACGGCGCCGGGGCAGCCGGCGGGTGCGCCCGCCGGCTGCCCCGGCCCCGGATCGGGCCCGCCCCGCGTCAGCGAGCGCCCAGCGCCACGTAGTCGTACATCCCGAAGGACCCCGTGACGAACACGTTCCGGGCGTCCGGGTGGCGGTAGAGCAGCGAGCGCGGATAGAGGTAGGGCACGATCACGGCGTGGTCCATGGTCAGCCGGTCGATGCGGTGCCAGATGGCCGCGCGCTCCGCGAGGTCGCCGCTGACGGCACCCCGGTCGAGCAGCCCGTTGATCTCCGGGTCGTCCAGCTCGCCCATGTTCTGGTTGCCGCGCTCCTTGATCGCTCGCCCGTCGACGATCTGCTGGAAGAAGCCGTAGCCGTCGGGGAAGTCGGCCCCCCACCCGAACATGATGATCCCGATGCCGTGCTCGCGCAGGTATTCGGGACTGCCGCCGTAGCGGTCGAAGTAGTCACCGGACGGGAAGTCCAGCACCTCGGCCTCGATGCCGACGCGTGCCAGTCCGGCCGACAGCGCCTCGGCCGCCCGGTACTCCTTGAGGCGGTCCTTGCGGGCCGCGATCTTCGTGCGGAATCCGTCCGGCATGCCGGCCAGGGCCAGTTCGGCGCGGGCCGCCTCCAGGTCCCCGGTGCCGTCCTCACCGACCGGGTAGCGGTCGAACGGCTGGTAGCCGTCGATGGTCGGCGGGAGGATGGTGGTGGCGATGTCACCGCCGACGGGTCCTCCGTACGCCGCCTGCATGGCCGCCTTGTCCGTGGCGAACTGCACCGCGCGGCGGCAGTGGACGTTGTCGAACGGGGTGATCCGGCTGGACAGGCAGTAGATCCAGGTGAATCCGGTCAGGGGGTTGTCGGCGTTGGCCCGCAGCTCGGGGTCGGCCAGGATGCGTTCCTGAGCCGCGGGCTGCACCCCGAAGCCCGCGAGGTCGATGTGCGCCTCGCCGGAGAGCAGCATCTGGTCCACCTCGTGCGGGTCCTTGCCCAGGTGGACCTCGATGCGCTCGGCACGCTGCCGGCGTACGGGGTCGGTCGCCGGGTCCCAGTGCGGGTTGCGCTCCAGGACGACGAGCTTGCCGCGCTCGTAGGACTCGACACGGTACGGGCCGGTCGCCACCGGGCCGAGCCGGTAGCCGATGCCGGTGTCGCGGTCCTTCGGGACCGGTGTGGTGCTCGGCATGGTGGCGAGCAGGTCCATGCCGGCGAAGGGCTCGGTCAGCCTCAGCACCAGGGTGCGGTCGTCGGGGGTCTCCACGGTGACCGGGCCGTCCACCTCCGGCTCGCGCCAGGGTCCGCCGTATTCGGTGCCCAGCAGGTGACGGAAGTAGGTGGGGCCGACGCCCAGCACGTCCGTACCGTAGTTGCTCCTGGCGATCGCGTACTTGACGTCCGCCGCGACGACGGGGGTGCCGTCCTCGTAGAGCAGCCCGGGACGCAGCCGGTACGTCCAGGTCCGCCCGCCGTCCGAGGCCTCACCGAGCGACTCGGCCAGGTCCGGCACCAGCCGCTGGCCGGCCTTGCCGGGAGCGGTGTCGAAGGTGACGAGGGTCCGGCCGACCAGGCGCAGGAAGTTCCAGGTGTAGGCGTAGTACGTGTTGCCCGGGTCGAGCGAGTCGAAGTCGTCGGTGCGTACGAGGCGGAGCGTCCCGCCCAGTGTGTCGGTCGGGGCGACCACGCCGCCGACGGCGGCGTCGAAGCCGGTGGTGCCCGACTGTCCGGTCTCCATGTCCCAGCCCTTCTCGCGGTGATTTCCGCGCCATTCTGCGGGGATGAGGGGGCTCGCGGACGGGACACGGGAGGCGGGCGCATAGCCGACGGCGGGTCGGTATAGCGGAAGAGAGGGGTGAGAGGGAGTGAAGAGTCCCGGCTGATTTGCTCGCGTCCCCCCACGCGCGAAGCGGACGCCCGCTTTCCCCCACGCGCGACACGGGTGTCCGTACGAGAGGCGAGAAGACCATGCCCCGAAGAAGGAAATGGCATATACCTGTCATTACCGTCGCCGCCACCGCCCTACTGGCGGGCTACCCGTCGGTGTCGATGGCCAAAACCCCCACCCCACCCCCGGGCGCCGCCCAGGGGTGGTCCCAGAAGGACCAGGCGGACGCCGCGAAGCCCGGCCCCGCCGAGCTCCCCGAGGCCGTGCCCGCCGGTGACCGCGCGAAGGTGCTCGGCTCCGGCTACCGCACCTCCGGCGACCTGGCCTGGACCACCTCCGGCGACGCCACAGGTTTCCACGTCATGGTCGCCGCCGCCGAGGACGGGTACCGCTGGCGGACCGCGGCCACCCTGTCCGAGCCCGGTTTCGACACCGACACCTGGATCGGCAACGCCTGCCTCACCGCCTCCGGCAAGCGCGCCGCCGTCACCTACGCGCCCCGGACCTTCACCAACAAGCCCGCGCTGCTGACCCGCGGGGCCTTCACCGCCGTCGTCGACCTCACGACCGGCGCGGTCACCAAGCTTCCCGTCCAGTCCAGCCTGAGCTACTTCTCACCCGGCTGCGGCACCACGGAGAAGGCGGTCTTCTCGCAGTTCTCCGACGACGATTCGGAGCGGAACGAGACCCGCCTCGTCGGCGTCGACACCGCGAGCGGCAAGGCGGCGAAGCCGCTGAAGCTGCCCGGCCAGGTCACCTCCGCCGTCCCCCTCGGTGACGACGGCTACGCCGCCGCGCAGGGCGCGCGTCTGGTCAAGGTCGCCTCCTCCGGCACCGTGCGTGTCGCCGCCCGCACCAGCGCCGTCCCCTTCCAGCTCACGGCCGCCTCGGACGGCTCCGTCGTCTACATCGACAGGCCCGGCACCACCGCCGGGGCCGCGAAGACCGCCGACGAGCGGGCCGAGGTCCGGCGCGCACCGGCCGCGATCCTCGCTGCCGCCAAGGCTTCGGGCACCACCCAGCGCCTGGCCACCGGCGCTCTCACCGACTTCGACCTGGCCCGCTCCGCCCGTACCGGCACGGTGTACGTCACCGGTGAGGCCAAGGCCGCCGCCGACCTGCCCGGGTCCGTGCGCATGCCCGCGGGAGTGGCCAAGGACGCCGTCCTCTCCACGAAGGGCGAAGCCGCGGTCACCACCGCGTGGGCCGACGGCAAGGACTCGCGGATCTCCCCGCAGGAGGCCGCCTCGGCACGGACCGCCCGGACCGAGATGAAGGTCCTGGACACCGGGCGCACCGTCACCCTGGACTCCCTGCCCGGCACGACGGTCGGCTCGACCGCGAAGACCGCGGCCGGACTCGCCACCTCCCCCGCGCTCACGTCCGGCACCGGTGCGGCGGCCCCGAAGCTCGCCGCCGCCTCCCCGACCAACCCGGTCGAGGACGAGCGCTACTGCTCGGTCCCGCGCGGTGACGTCAAGAAGCAGGCCTTCCAGCCCACCCCGCGCCAGGTCGAGTGGGCCGTGGACCAGGCCGTGGTCGGGAAGCTGAACGCGCACGTCTCCCGCGCCGCCAACTGGAAGAACACCGGGATGTCGGCCTACCAGCCGCAGTCCCTCTTCCCCCTCAAGACCATGGCGGGCGACCCCAACGGATCCCCTGACGCCGCCGACGAGTACCACATCCCCGCGCAGGTGATGCTGGGCGTCACGGCCCAGGAATCCAACATGTGGCAGGCCACACGCTTCGCCGTGCCGGGTGTCACCGCCAACACGCTCATCGGCAACTACTACGGCATCAGCCACGGCTCGGACGGCCAGACCCCGGACCCGTGGGCCATCAACTGGGCCTCCGCCGACTGCGGTTACGGCATCGTGCAGGTGACCGACGGCATGCGCAAGGCCGGGCGCGAGAAGCCCGGTGAGACCGCGCTCTCCGTGCAGAAGCAGGAGGCCGTGGCCCTCGACTACACCGCCAACATCGCGGCGGGCGTCAACATCCTCGTGGACAAGTGGAACCAGACGTACAGCGCCGGAATGACCGTCAACGACGGCGGACCGGGGTACATCGAGAACTGGTTCTTCGCGCTCTGGGCGTACAACACCGGCTTCTACCCGCAGTCCACCGCCGGATCGCACGGCGGCCACTGGGGTGTCGGCTACACCAACAACCCGGCGAACGCGATCTGGAAGGCCAACCGCACGCCGTTCCTGGAGAGCGCCGCCGGCTCCGACGACTACTCGCACGCCGCGCACCCGCAGGACTGGCCCTACCAGGAGAAGGTGATCGGCTGGGCCGCTCGCCCCATCTCCGCGATGTTCGCCCCCGGCGACTACCAGCCCGGGTACCGCGCCGCCTGGTGGACCGCCACCGACCAGCGGACGCGGGCCAAGCCCCCCGTCGGGCAGTTCTGCGACAGCTCCAACAACTGCGACCCGAGCAAGATCAAGGAGGGTGACACCGACACCAACGGGGCGTGCCAGCTCAACAACCCGGCCGACGAGTACTACCTGCACTGCTGGTGGAACAAGAAGTCCAGCTGGAAGAGCTGTGCGGGCGGCGCCTGCGGATACGCCCTGCACCGCTTCGACGCCACCTATCCGGAACAGCCGGACGGCAACGCCTACCCGCCCCGGTGCTCCAGCGGCCTGCCCTCCGGGACGTACGTCATCGACGACGTGGCCTCCGGCGTCACACCGACCGGTTCCTCGGCTCGAAGTTGCGGCGCGACGACCTCGCCCGGCACCTTCGGCTTCACCTTCACCGCGGACGGAGCGAACTACCCGGGCAAGATCGACACCCATCAGATCGGGGCCGGATACGGCAATCACTTCTGGTTCGGGCACACCAGGAACCAGTCGACCGCCGAGGGCGCCCGGATGAAGACCACCGGCACCTGGACCCTCACCAACGGCATGACCGGCTGGGCCCGGGTCTGGGTGCACCTCCCCGACCACGGAGCTCACACCCGGCAGGCCTCGTACACCATCTCGGGGACCAACAGCACCAGCCCGGTGCGCGTGACGCCGCAGCGCGTCGGGGAGAACAAGTGGGTCTCCCTCGGAGTGTTCCAGTTCACCTCCACCCCGAAGATCGCGCTCTCCACGCACGCGGCAGACGGCAGCGGGTCCGAGGACGTCGCCTGGGACGCGGCGGGCTTCCAGCCGCTGTCGGCCAAGCCCAAGGACATGGTGGTCGCCTTGGGCGACTCCTACTCCTCGGGTGAGGGTGCCTCGGCCGCCGGCGGCGTCGACTACTACAAGGAGACCAACTACCGCGACACCAGCAACCCGTCGACCCGCAACGCCTGCCACCGCTCGACCAAGGCGTGGTCCCGCCAGGCCACGATCCCGGGACGCTCGGCATCCGTGGGCTCGATGGACGACAGCCGGTCCGCTGCCATGGACTACCACCTGATCGCCTGCTCCGGCGCTCGTACGTACAACATCGCCGACGTCGGCGAGAACGGGGAGCTGCCGCAGCTCTCCAAGGGATACCTCGACCAGAACACCACGCTGGTGACCGTGTCCATCGGCGGCAACGACGCCCGGTTCGCCTACATCATCCAGAAGTGCATCTTCGGCGGCATCGGCTGGCCGACGCTGTGCCAGAACCAGACGTTCGACGACGACGACGCCCACACGGACGACGCCGCCTACCAGGGGCTCACCGTCGGAGTCGCGGCAGAGCGCCTGGCGAAGGAGCGGGTGCGGCCCGCCATCGTCACAGCGCTGAAGAAGATCCAGGCCAAGGCTCCCAACGCCAAGATCGTCCTGATGGGCTACCCCCCGCTGCTGGAGAGGTCGGGCCAGTGCATCCCCGGCGTCGGCACCGAGGAGGCGCCCTGGCTGAACAGCATGGCCAGCACTCTCGCCACCGAGATGCAGGGCGCGGTGAACGACGCCAAGGCCGCCGGAACCAAGGCCTGGTACTCCAACCCCGCCCAGAACTTCGCGGGCAAGGCAGTCTGCGGTGACCCCGAGCAGGTCAACGGCATCGTCCTGGACCTCGTCGAGAGCGACGAGCCCCAGATCGACTGGCCGATCCTGCAACTCGGGGCCTCGGCGCAGTCCTTCCACCCGAAGGTCGGAGGAGCCCGGCTGTACGCGGACTCCCTGGAACGGACGATGCAGGGCATGGGTCTCTGACCCGAGGCACCCGACAGGCCCTCCCCTCCCCAGGGAGGGGAGGGCCAACGGAAGAGGTGAGCGATGAGACGCGTCTCCCGCCGCGGTGATGTCGGGGCTGCGCTGCTGCTCCTCCTGCTGGACGCCGTCCTGCTCGTCGTTCTGCTCTTCGGGGTCCTCGTCTCAGGGGGCCTGACGGGCAGTCCGGACCGGGCCGCGGCCGGCCGTGAGGCCTCGCGGGCCGCACTGGTCTGCCTGGCCGTCCTCCTGCTTTCCGGCGGCATCGCCGCCGCCGTGCGGGCCTGGACCACCGCGGCGGTTCAGGTGATCGTGCTGGGCGGCGGCGCAGCCGTCGCCTGGGCGGGATTCGTCTCCTGACACGCCAGCGCGCTCCCCGGCACGGCTGCCGGGGAGCGCGGTTCTCGGGCGTGGGCCGGACGGATCAGCGCCGGGCCATGCCCGGGACTGCCGAGAGCATGTCGGCGTCCTGCCGGAGGATCGCACCCTCCAGTGTGGTCAGCCTCGGTCCCGGGTAGATGCCGAGCTCGTCGGTCAGCGTGTTCCTGGCCCTGCGGAAGACGGCGAGCGCGTCGGCCTGACGTCCGGAGAGATACAGCGCCTGCATCAAATGCGCGTACAGCTCTTCCCGGAGCGGGTGAAGCACTATGAGGTCGGTGAGTTCCCCAATGGCCTCCTCGTATTCGCCCAGCGTTATCTCCAGGCAAATGCGTTGCTGGAGGGCGGTGACGCGCTCCTCTTCCAGCCGGGCGGCGCGGGTCTGCAACGCGCTGCTCGATATCGTGGCCAGAGCCGGGCCACGCCAGAGGGCGAGCGCGTCCCTGACCAACTCCAGCGCCTCCTCCTTGAGACCGGCACGGACCAGCTTCTTCGCCGTCGCGACGTTACGCCGGAAGATATCGCTGTCGATCTCGCAGTGAGCGGGGTCCAGCTGGTAACCGGAGGCCGTCGACAGGACGGTTTCCTGCGGCACCCCGGCCGTGGCCAGCGAGCGGCGGATCATCCATACACTGGTCTGCAGCTGGCCCGGGGCGGTCCTTGGGGGGTTCTCACCCCAAAGGTGGCCGATGAGTTCGGGCGTGCTGACTGCTCTGCCCGACACAAGTGCAAGGGCGGCGATGACCCGGAGCTGTCGTTGTCCGGCCAGTGGAACTGCCACGTTCCGGTGAAACATGGAGACCGGACCCAATATACGAATCTGCACGCCGACCACAGGGATTCTCCCGTTCTGCCTGTTCATGGCTGACTTCCCCCACCATGAACTGCTGAGTTTTCGCACGCAATGTTTTGAATGCACTGGTCCGTGAAGCGAAAGCGGCGGTCATGGTTTCGGCCACTACGCGCGTAGCGGGGCCCTGTCCTATCGATTCGGGACAGTAATCAGCCATCCAGGCTTCGTCAACGACGCCTGGACGGGTGCGGCTGAAAACTGTCGTGCCCGGGAGAGCGAAAGGCGCCCTGCGAAAAATCGGGGATAACGTCGGCGGGCACACAGCGGCCTGGCCTGCATGATCACGAATTGCACGGAGTAATCACCGGGCGCCGGGCACCCGGGGGCGAGGCGCGGCACGACCCCCGACACGTCAAGCCACGGCGGAAGATGTGCGTCCGCCGTGAAGAGCATGAGGGCCGCGTGTGACGAGTGGGGTTACTCAGCGCACTGTTCCGGACGCGGAACCGCCGCTTCACTGGTCTAGTCCAGTGATGGCGCAAACCTTACGCCAAGGAGACCGCGTGCCGGTTGGACATGGAAGGCCGGCCACCCCCGGAGTCCGGTTCACCACCGCCGGACGGGTCCACGCGCCCTGAACGCGCCACAGAGAAAGACCACTTGAGGCTCCCCGCGGGCGCGACCGCCTGGAGAGCCGGGCGCCACGAACCCTTCGGGCCCGAGCGGCTTCGGACCTCTGGGACTCAGGCAGGCGGGAGACCCGTGACGTCGAAAAGCTCCAGGTGCCGGGGCGCCAGCACGCGCGTCCCACCTTCGGGTGCCGCGCGCTCGGCAGCCCGCGCCAGCGCCGTCACCGCGTCGGGAGAGGCGGTACGAGCGATCCCCGAGTCGCCCAACGGGGTCACCATGTCGTCGTGATGGCAGGGCAGAAGCACGGGCGGCGCCCCCAGCGCGGCCAGCAGCCGGTCCGGGTACCCGTGGACGGCGGAGTGACCACTCATCCCGATCACCGCCACATCGGGCCGCGCACCCGCCAGTTCCCGCTCCGCGACGTTGCTGGTGCCGGTCAGCAGGACGGACGGACCGCCCTCGACCGACACCTGGAAAGCCAGCGTGCACCCCTCCACCAGGTCGCCCAGGGTCCGGGGCCGCGGCGGGACCTCGCCCCGCGTCCCGGCGGCGAAGGACGAGTAGTCCTGCTGCCTGCTGTGCAGACTGCGGAACACCTCCACGCTGTAACCGTCGAACTGCAGGTGGTCGCCCCCGCTCACCGCCACCACGTCCGCCATGCGGTGCCCGGGGGTGCCCATCGCGGCCAGCAGGTGACGTGACGTGGTGTCGCAGAGCGTCCGGACGCGTCGCCCCTCCCAGGCCGGCCTGGACAGGAGGTGCGGCACGTCGGCGAGGTGGTCGAAGTGTCCGTGACTGATCAGGATCAGCTCGGGCACCCCGGCCAGGGCCGTCTCCGCGACGTGTTCCACCGCCTCCGGATCCAGGCGCAGCGGAAGCGCCGCGTCGAGGGCGCCGGCCTCGTCGGCGTACGGCATCCGGCTCAGATACGGGTCGAAGAGCACGCTGCGGCCCGCGAAGGACAGCTCCCAGCCGGCCACACCCAGCCAGCGCAGGCCGAGCGAGGTGCCCTTCCGCTGCCGCCGGGGGTGCGCGGCGGGAAGCGGGGCGGCGCCGCCGACCAGCAGCCCCGCCGCCCCGGCGCCCAACGCGCCCTGGAGGACCGACCTACGCGACTGACCCATGCGCCACCTCGTTCACATTGTGCTGACCACCCGTCACCCTACGGAGTGGAGGCGGCGGAGCGGCACATTTGAGTCAGCGGCGGGCCGTTGCGTGGCGGCTCAGGTGGTGTACTCGGAGTTCAGCCGGACATACCCCTCCGTCAGATCGCAGCCGTAGACGGTGAACTCCCCCTCCCCGATTCCCAGTCCGATACCGATCAGCACCTCGCTGCCGCGCATGTGCTCGGCGACCGTCGCCCGCAGCTCGGCGTCACCGGGGCCGTCGGAGCTCTGCGGATAGACCAGGGTCCCGCCGAACCGGACGGTGACGTTCTCCGGGAGGATGTCGGTGTCGTCGGTGCACTTGCCGATCGCCATGTTCACCCGGCCCCAGTTGGGGTCGCTGCCGTGCACGGCGGTCTTGACCAGGGGCGAGTTGACCACGGTCTTGCCGACGCGCTTGGCCTGCGCCGCGTCCCGGGCACCGGTGACCCGCACCTCGATGAGCTTGCTGGCGCCCTCGCCGTCGGAGGCGATGTTCTTCACCAGGGCCAGCGCCACCTCGTGCAGCGCCTCCTCGAACTCCGCCGGGTCCACGTCGCCGGCCAGCCCGTTGGCGAACAGGACCGCCGTGTCGCTCGTCGAGGTGTCGGTGTCGATGGACACCGCGTTGAACGTCCGGTCCATGACGCTGCGGAAGATCCGGTCCTGCACGTCCTGGGGCAGTCGGGCATCGGTGGCGAAGAAGGTCAGCAGGGTCGCCATGTCGGGCTCCAGCATCCCCACACCCTTGGCGATGCCGACGAGCGTCGCGCCGCCGCACCGCACCCTGACCTCCTTGGGCCGGGTGTCGGTCGTCATGATGGCCCGCGCCGCCCGGTCGAACCCTCCCTCGGGGAAGGGCCAGGAGAGCGTCTTGATGTGCGTCCGGATCTGCTCCATCGGGTACTGGAGGCCGATCACGCCGGTGGAGGCGATCAGCAGTTCGTCGGCGGAGAGCCCGGTGGCGGCGGCCACCGAGTCGCGCAGCTCGCGGGCGTTGCGCTCACCCTCCGGGCCGGTGGCGACATTGGCGTTCCGGGCGACCACGACGACGCCTCGCGCCTTTCCGTCGGCCGCCGCCGCCCGGCTGAGCACCACGCTCGGTCCGGAGAAGCGGGACTTGGTGAACACCGCGCTGACCTGGGTGGGCACGGTCGAGACCAGCACCGTGAAGTCGTCCCGTCCGTCGTCCGAGAGCCCCACCGGAGCGGTGTGCACGACGAACCCCGCGGGCTCCCGATCGGTCGTTCCGGTCATGATCGCCTTCTTCCTTCTGTGATGTCATTATGCGCTTACCCGTATGCCTATTCATCTATCACAGGTGGCGCGGTCGCAAGGCCCGAACCGGCCCCGGACTGCCTCGAAGTGCACTACAGAGCGGTCGGATAGGAGCTGGAGAGGCGGTGGAGAGAGCCCACCGGCACGGTGACGGCAATCCGCTTCCCGTCGACATCCTGGAGACGACGCCGTATGTCCCGTGTTTCGACCAAGCCCAGTGGCAACCCGACGGCCGCACACGCACTGCTCAAGCGTCTCCACGAGCACGGAGTGGAGACCGTGTTCGGCGTCGTGGGCCGCGAAGCCGCCTCCATCCTCTTCGACGAGGCGCCGGGGATCGACTTCGTTCTGACCCGGCACGAGTTCACCGCCGGTGTCGCCGCCGACGTCCTGGCCCGCATCACCGGCCGGCCGCAGGCCTGCTGGGCGACGCTCGGCCCCGGCATGACGAACCTCGCCACGGGTGTGGCGACCTCCATCCTGGACCGCTCGCCCGTCATCGCACTGGCCGCGCAGTCCGAGTCGCACGACATCTTCCCCAACGACACGCACCAGTGCCTGGACTCCGTGTCCATCATGCGCCCCATGACGAAGTACGCCGTCGAGCTCCAGCGCCCCGACGAGATCACCGACCTGGTGGACTCCGCCGTCGCCGCCGCGATGACCGAGCCCGTCGGACCCAGCTTCATCTCCGTCCCCGTCGACCTGCTCGGCGCCGACGTCGACGCCTCGGTCACCCACCCGGCGGCGCGGACCCCCGCCAAGCCGGTCGGCGTCGTCCAGGCCGGCTGGGAGGCCACCGCCGACGAGGCCGCCGCCCTGGTCGCCGGTGCGGAGCACCCGGTGTTCGTCGTGGGAGCGGCGGCCATCCGCTCCGGCGCCGTCCCCGCCATCCGGGCCCTGGCCGAGCGCCTGGACGTCCCCGTCATCACCACGTACATCGCCAAGGGCGTCCTGCCGCACGGCCACGACCTGAACTACGGCGCCGTCACCGGATACATGGACGGCATCCTCTCCTTCCCGGCCCTGGAGACCCTCTTCGGCCCCGCCGACGTCATCGTGACCCTCGGGTACGACTACGCCGAGGACCTGCGCCCCTCGATGTGGGACCGCGGCGGCGAGAAGAAGACCGTCCGCGTCTCCCCGACGGTGAACCCGGTCCCCCGGGTCTACCGCCCGGACGTCGACGTCGTCACCGATGTGCTGGCCTTCGTCGAGCACCTGGACGCCGCCACCGCGGAGGTCGCCAAGAAGACCCCGCACGACATCACCCCGCTGCGTGAGCGCGTCGCCGAGTTCCTGGCCGACCCCACCGAGTACGAGGACGGCATGCGGGTCCACCAGGTGATGGACTCCATGAACACGGTGATGGAGGAGACCGCCGCCGCCGGCGAAGGCACGATCGTCTCCGACATCGGCTTCTTCCGTCACTACGGAGTGCTCTTCGCCCGCGCCGACCAGCCCTTCGGCTTCCTCACCTCGGCCGGCTGCTCCAGCTTCGGCTACGGCATCCCCGCGGCGATCGGCGCCCAGATGGCCCGCCCCGGCCAGCCCACCTTCCTCATCGCGGGCGACGGCGGCTTCCACTCCAACAGCGCCGACCTGGAGACCATCGCCCGGCTCGACCTGCCCATCGTGACGGTCGTCGTCAACAACGACACCAACGGGCTGATCGAGCTGTACCAGAACCTCGGCCACCAGCGCTCCCACGACCCGGCCGTCAAGTTCACCGGGGTCGACTTCACCGAACTCGCCCGCGCCAACGGCGTCGAGGCCGTCAAGGCCGGCTCCCGCGAGGAGCTGCTCGCCGCCCTGCGCAAGGGAGCCGAGCTCGGCCACCCGTTCCTGATCGAGGTCCCGGTGAACTACGACTTCACCTCCGGCGGCTTCGGTGCCCTGAGCATCTGATCATGGCGCACACACTCCCCGCGGCCACGGGGTTCCTGGTCTCCGCCCATCAGGGCGGGGACCGGGGCCCCCGGCCCGTCTTCGCCACCCGGGGCTCCCACGAAACCGTGGCAGAAGCCCTCCGCACCCAGACCCTGAACGCCGTACTCGTGCACTCGGGTTCGGCCGGGGACGCCGTGGCCCGCTCCGGGGACACGGCGCTCGTCCTGGCCGGCGAGCTCTACAACCGGGAGGAACTGCTCACCCTCCTCCCGGCCGGCACGGACGCCCGCACGGACGCGCAGGTGCTGCTCGCCCTGCTGGGCGTCTACGACCTGCACGCGTTCCGGCTGCTCAACGGCCGGTTCGCGGCGGCCGTGGCCCTCGGCGACCGGGTGCTCCTGGCCACCGACCACGCGGGCTCCGTGCCGCTCTACACCCTTCCGGCGCCCGGCCGGGTGCTCGCCGCCACCGAGATCAAGGCCCTCGTCCCGGCGACGGCCCAGGCGCCGCCGTCCGGGCGGCCCGTCGCCGACGCGCGCCGGGTCCGCCGGGTGCCCGGCGTCCACCAGGTGCCCGCCGGCACGGTCCTCGACCTCGACGTACGCACCGGTACGGCCGTGCCCACCAGGACCTGGACCCCGCCGGTGTCCCGGCGGATCCTGCCCGAGGCGGAGGCCGCCGGCGCCGTGCGCGAGACGCTCGAACGGGCCGTCCGGGCCCGCACGGGCGGCACCACACCGCTGGTGGTGCTCTCCGGAGGAATCGATTCTTCCGGCGTCGCCGCACTCGCCGCCGCGCACACCGACGGCCCGCTGGACACGCTGTCCATGGGGACCGACACCTCGGACGAGTTCGCCGAGGCCCGCGTGGTCGCCACCCACCTCGGCTCCGCCCACCGGGAGATCACCGTCCCCACGGCGGACCTGCTCGGCCAGCTCCCGTACGCGATATGGGCGTCCGAGTCCGTCGACCCGGACATCATCGAGTACCTGCTGCCGCTCACCGCCCTGTACCGGGCGCTCGACGGGCCCGCCCGCCGCATCCTCACCGGCTACGGGGCCGACATCCCGCTCGCCGGCATGCACCGCGAGGACCGGCTGCCCCAGCTCGACACGGCCGTGGCGTTCGACATGGCCACCTTCGACGGGCTCAACGAGATGACCCCGGTGCTCTCCGGCATCCAGGGACACTGGTCCACCCATCCGTACTGGGACCGCGACGTACTGGACCTGCTGGTGCCGCTGGAGGCCGGGCTGAAACGCCGCCACGGCCGCGACAAGTGGGTCCTGCGCGAGGCGATGAGCGCCCTGCTGCCGCACGAGACGGTCACCCGGCCGAAGCTCGGCGTGCACGAGGGGTCGGGGACGACGTCGTCCTTCAGCCTCCTCCTCATGGACGCCGGGGTGCCGGAGGCCGACATCCACCGGGCCAAGTCCCTGGTGGTGCGGGAGATCTTCGACCGGGTGGTCGTCGAGGGGCTGCCGCCCGCCGAGGTGAGCACCGCCGACGCCGTGCACCGGGTGTCCGCACGGCTGAAGGAGAGCGAGTGAACCGCCTCAGCCCCCGTCCCGGCCGCTCGCGGCCCTACCGACAGGAGGGATGACGTCGTGGAGCGTGTCGACACCGCGATCTCGCCCCGTTACGCACAGATCCCCACCTTCATGCGCCTGCCGCACGACCCGCAGCCCAGCGGCCGCGACGTCGTCGTCATCGGCGCCCCGTACGACGGGGGCACCAGCTACCGGCCGGGGGCCCGCTTCGGCCCGCGCGCCATCCGCAACGAGTCCGGCCTGATCCACGGGGTGGGCATCGACCGGGGACCGGGCACGTTCGAGCTCATCGACTGCGTGGACGGCGGGGACATCGACCTCACCCCGTTCAACATGCACATCGCGATGGAGACGGCCCACCGCCATCTGCGCGGGATCCTCCAGGACAACGCCGCGTTCCTGATGCTCGGCGGCGACCACTCCATCACCCTGGCGGCCCTGCGCGCTGTGGCCGAGCAGCACGGCCCCGTCGCCGTGGTCCATCTCGACGCCCACTCCGACACCAACCCCGCGTTCTACGGGGGCGAGTTCCATCACGGGACCCCCTTCCGGCACGGCATCGACGAAGGGCTCATCGACCCCCGTCGGACGGTGCAGATCGGGATCCGGGGGCACAACCCCCAGCCGGACTCGCTGGACTACGCCCGCGGCAAGGGGGTGCGGGTCGTCACCACCGACGAGTTCGTCGAGACCGGTGTCGCCGGGACGCACGCCCTCATCCAGGAACTCATCGGCGACCGCCCCGTCTACGTGTCGGTCGACGTCGACGTCGCCGACCCGGCCTTCGCCCCGGGCACCGGCACCCCCGCGCCCGGCGGGCTGTCCTCCCGCGAGGTCCTGGCCCTGCTGCGCTGCGTGGGCGAGCTGCGGCCGGTCGGCTTCGACGTCATGGAGGTCTCACCCCTCTACGACCACGCCGGGATCACGTCCGTCCTGGCGACCGAGATAGGCGCGGAGCTGCTCTACCAGTACGCCCGCGCTCACATCAAAGGAAGGAACGACGCGTGACCGTCATCGACTGCTCCGAACTCCGCGACGAACTCCTGGAACTCGCCTCGCGTCTGCCCGCGGTGCCGCGCGCGGACCTCCCGGCCTTCCTGGAGGCCGCCAAGGCGGCGTCGGGCGACCTCCCGGCCTCGATCGCCGAGGCGCTCGACGCCTTCAACACGTCCGGCAACGTGGACGGTTACCTCCTGCTGCGCGGCCTGCCCGTCGAGTCGGAGGACCGGCTGCCGCGCACCCCCGAGTCCACCCCGGCGCCGGCGGAGCGCCCCCTGCTCACCATGGAGGCGATGCTCGGCATCGTCGGCCGGCGGCTCGGCCTGCACACCGGGTACGGGGAGCTGCGCAGCGGCACCGTCTACCACGACGTGTACCCCTCCCCGGGAGCGCACCACCTGTCCTCGGAGACCTCCGAGACCCTGCTCGAATTCCACACGGAGATGGCGTACCACCAGCTCCAGCCCAACTACGTGATGCTCGCCTGCTCCCGCGCCGACCACGAGCGCAGGGCCGCGACCCTGGTCGGTTCGATCCGCAAGGCGCTGCCGCTGGTGCCGGAGGGCTTCCGCAGCCACCTCTTCGACCGCAAGGTGCCCTGCTGCGTCGACGTCGCCTTCCGCGGCGGCATCGAGGACCCGGGCGCCATCGCCGAGGTGAAGCCGCTCTACGGCGACTCGGCCGATCCGCTGCTCGGTTACGACCGGGAGCTGCTGGCCCCCGAGGACCCGCGGGACGTCGAGGCCGTGGAGTCGCTGTCCAAGGCGCTGGACGAGGTCACCGAGGCCGTGCACCTGGTCCCCGGCGACGTCCTGATCATCGACAACTTCCGTACGACGCATGCCCGTACGCCGTTCACACCGAGGTGGGACGGTGCTGACCGGTGGCTGCACCGCGTCTACATCCGCACCGACCGCTTCGGACAGCTCTCCGGCGGCGAACACGCGGGTGACGTGGTCACCTTCACCCCGCGCGCCTGACGGCATCCTCCACGGCCCGGCGGGCCGGTGGTGCTCCCCGACGATGCGGGGCGCCACCGGTCCGCCCGTCGTGCTGCCCGCCACCTGCCGCTCTCGGCTCACTCTCCCGCCGCTCTCCGTGGTGCCCCGGCGACGGGGAGCAGCGGTTAGCGTGTCGGAGGGATGGCCGGAGACGGTCCGGTCACGGAAGAGATATCCGCAGCGGACGAGGAGACAGCGCCAAGTGTCTGACCCCACCTTGCAGCAGATGGCACGTCATGACCGCGCGAGGAGTCGCGGACCACGCAGAGGACCGGTGCTCGGCGTGGCGGTGGCCGTCGTACTGGCTGCGGGCGCGGGCTGGTGGGGGTACCGGGCCTGGTCCGGGGACGGGACGGAGACGGACCCCGAGGTGGTCGCCGCCACCGAGCGGCTCCAGTCGTTCCTCGACGGGTGGGCGGCGGGCGAGGCCACGAAGGCCGCGGCCCTCTCCGACTCGCCGGAGAACGCCGAGTCCCTGCTGACCTCGGTGATGACGAACCTGAAGCCCACCAAGGCGGAGCTGTCGGCGGGCGACGGCAGGAAGAACGACAGGGGCGAGGTGACCGTCCCCTACACCGCGCGGTTCACCGTCCCCGCGGTCGGGCTGTTCAGCTACGAGTCCGAGGCGACCCTGACCGAGAAGGCGGAGCAGTGGACCGTGGAGTTCAACTCCCCGATGATCCACCCCCGGCTGAAGCCCGGGCAGACGCTCGCACTGAAGACGGTGGCCGAGCGGGCCGCCGTGCTCGACAAGAACGGCGACGACCTCCAGGCCGCCTCGCTGCGCGGCTCGGTCGACGAAAAGGGCAAGGGCACCTTCGGCCTCGAAGCGCGCTACGACAAGCAGTTACGGGGCGGCGCGGGCGCGGCGACCAGTGAGGTGGTCATCGCCGACCGGCAGTCCGGCCATGCCGAGGCGTCCCTCACCAAGAGCTCCGCGAAGCCGGGCACACCGGTCAGGACCACCATCGACCCCGAGGTGCAGGGCGCCGCGGCGGCGGCCATGGAGGGTCTGAAGGTGAACGCGGCACTGATCGCCGTGGAGCCGTCCACCGGTAACGTCCTGGCCGTCTCCAGCCGTCCCGCAGGCGGCCTGAACCGGGCGCTGGCCGGGCAGTACCCGCCGGGGTCGACGTTCAAGGTGGTGACGGCCGCGGCGATGCTGAAGGCGGGCGTGAAGCCGTCCGACGTCGTGGAGTGCCCCAAGTTCGCGCATGTCGACGGGCAGCGTTTCGAGAACCAGAACCAGTTCACACTCCCGGCGGGATCGACCTTCAAGGACTCCTTCGCGAAGTCCTGCAACACGATGTTCGTGGAAAACCGCGCGAAGGTGGGTGGCTCCGCCCTGCACGACGCGGCGGAGGCGTTCGGGATCGGCGGCGTCTGGGACGTGGGCGACTCGACGTACGACGGATCGGTCCCGGTGAGCACGTCGGACAACGACCTCGCGGCGTCCACGATCGGCCAGGCCCGGGTGCAGGCCTCTCCCCTGGTGATGGCGTCGATCGCGGCGACGGTGAAGGAGGGTGCCTTCAAGCAGCCGGTGCTGGTCCCCGACGCGGTCAAGAAGAAGCACGAGGCGACGGCGCGGCTCGACCCTTCGGTGACCGGCGACCTGCGCGACATGATGCGGGCGACGGTGACGTACGGAGCGGGCAGCGCGCTGGCGGGTATCCCCGGGGAGCCGCATGCCAAGACCGGGACCGCTGAGTTCGGCGAGGAGAAGCCGCCGCGCACCCACGCCTGGATGATCGGCTATCAGGGCGACAGCGACCTGGCGTGGTGCGTGATGCTGGAGGACGGCGGGTCCGGCGGCGCCGACGCGGGGCCGGTGGCGGCGAAGTTCCTGAAGGGCCTGACGGACGCGGGCTGACACCCGGGGGCGTCCCCGCGTGCTCTGACACCCGGGGGCGCCCCCGCGTGCTCTGACACCCGGGGCGCCCCCGCCACGCTGACATCGGGACCCCTATGACGGCGGCTCGCCCAGTGCCTCCGCGAGCCCTTCCGTGGCCAGCACCATGCTGACGGGGGCCGAACTGTTGAGGCAGAGGCTGTGGCCCGCAGGGATCCGGCCGAGCAGGTCCACGACCGGCAGCCGCGCGAACCCCAGTCCCATGGCTGTCCGGAGGTACTGGGGCGAGGTGTAGACCGGGACCACCGCCGTGCCGTCGGGCGCCGACGCGCTTACGGGCTCACCGTCCGCCGTGATCAGTACCGCGACCTCGGCCGTGGCCAGGGCCGAGGTGACGTCTGCCGCAGGACCGTACCCGGTGGTGGCGAGCTGGACGGCTCGGTCCACGTCGTCGACGGGCTCGGGCCATCCCATCGCCTCGGGTGACGGCCGGTAGTCCTCGTTGTCCTCCCACTCGACGATCACGCCCCGGGAGTCGGAGCGCCACTGACCGACCATGGCCCACTCCGGCGGCGGGCCCTCCCCCCGCCATGCCGGATCGCTCAGGTAGAGCCAGTGGTCGGGTGCCAGCCTGGCGGCCTCGACGAACTCCTCCGGAGGCGGAGGGTCCACGGGGGCGGCGGAGGGTTCGGCCTCGGGCTCACTCATCGGTTCCTCGCTCGCTGGGGGTGCCTGGGTCGCCCGCGCCGGGCGGCGCGAAGTGCGGGTTGGCGACGTACCCTCCGACCGGGATGCCGTACTCCATCGGCTGCGCGCCTCGGATGTACCGGCGGTCGACGCCTCCGGGGAAGAGCACCTCCTCCTGGTCGGGGAAGGGCGAGGCCAGGCCCAGGGTGGCGTTCACGTCGATGCCTCCGGGGGCCTGGATGTCGTAGCGCCAGCGGTAGCGGCGGTGCAGGGCGGCGGCGCCCATCGGGTTCGCACGGGCACTGTCCCGCACGTAGTCGCGGTTGGCGGTCGTGCTCGCGAAGACCGTGTGCGGGACCTGGGCGCTGCCGCCGTAGACGTGGTCGATGATGTGCACGACGTCCGGCCCGTACGCCCTGAGCCCCTCGCCGAAGACCTGCTCGGGTCCGTCGGGGCTGAAGCGGTACAGCGGGCCGTCGTGGTCACGCCACAGCGCCTCGGGGAACGTGACGCCCGTGAGCGGTGCCGGGTCGGCGGCGACGGTGGCCGGGGCGACGGGCGGGGTCGGGCTCACCGGTCCGGTGGCGGGCCAGCCGGCCGGTACGGGCGAGGGGTCCGCCTCGTCCGGGGTGCTCTCCACGGTCGACAGGCGCGAGGAGGCCACGAGTCCGCGGCCGGGCAGGTACCAGTCCCAGGCCGGTCCCTCGGAGTACACCCGCCCGGCCATGTCGGTGACGCCTCCGGCGGACGGGCCTGCCGGGTTGTACTCGCCGCGCAGTCCGAGTGACGGGATCTCGGCGGCGAACACGTGGAAGTCCGGGTCGTCCTGGCCGTAGCCCCATACGGTGTGCCGGTCGGTGGAGACGGCGACAGGGAACTCCTCCAGCGTCTCCGCGAACCGGGAGTCGAACCTGCCGTCCGCCGACCAGAGCTGGTCCTGCCCCGCCGGGGCCGCACCGTCGCCGGACTGCACACCGTTCGCGGCCGGGCCCGCCGTGCCGGGCTGCGGGCTCGCGGGCAGGGGCGGCGCGACAGGGCGCGGTCCCTCCTGGGGCCCGGCCGGGTCGACGGGCCTGGCCTCGCGCCAGTCGGCTGCCGTCGGGCTGGTCATCGTGGCCAGCGAGTCGGTCAGCGTCGGCACCGGGGTTCCGGCATCGTCCGTCCCGGACAGGTCCACCGGGAACGGGCTCCACCACACGCTGCGGCCCAGCCGCTGGGCGACCAGGTCCGCCAGCCCCGGCGCGGGACCGCCGAGCCCGTCGAGCACCAGGAGGACGGGGGTCGACAGGGGCAGGCCGCGCAACGCCTCGTCGGCGGCGAGCAGTTCGGCGAACTCCCCGGCGGAGACCCGGTACGGCGTCCCGTCGACGCTCACGTCGAGGTGGTCGTCGTCCTGGAGGTCCACGGAAGCCCGCACCACGTAGGGGGCGGGCTTGTCCTTGCCGGACGCGTCCTGCCCGGCCCACGGCGCGTCGACGATCCCGCCCGGCGCCCGGAACCGGCTCGTCGCGGGCAGGGGGGCGGACCCGTCCTGCCAGTCGCGTCCACCGCTCGTGCCGGACCCCGGACCCGACGGCAGCATCGGGTTCTCGAAGGCACCGCTCTCCTCCAGGTCGTACGCCGCCGCCACGTCGGGGTCGGCCATGGCCCGGCCCACCGCGAACCCCCGGGTGAGCAGGGCCATCACGTCGTCGCGCAGTGCGTCGTTCGCCTCGACGGCGGGATCGAGGTGCTGCACCCGCGTGATGAACGTGTCCGCGTCCTGGCCGGCCGCGGCCATCGCCTCCTCGGCCTTGACCCGTGCCCAGAACATCCGAGCCCGCTCCGCTGCGCCCACCTCGTCGGGACCGGACAGCTGCAGCGCGACGACCGCTGCCTCGTCCACCGCCGTCGTGTCCTGGAGCCACCGGGCGGCCGAGTGCAGCACCGGCAGGTCCACGAAGCCGCTCACGGGCAGGGCTGATCCCGGCTGCCAGGCCTGCGCCGCCGCGGCCAGCACCCTGCGGGTGACCTGCTGGTCCACCCCGGAGGCGGCCTCGGGGTGCGCGGCGACGACCCGCCGCAGCAGGTCCGTCGAGAACGGGCCGGTCGGGCCGAGGTCCGGATCGGCGTGCCACATGCTGTCGATCGCGCCGACTCCGCGGATCAGGGCCGCGTGGTCGGGGGCGTCCTCGATGTCGTGCCCGAAGACCATCCGCAGGGCCCGCACCAGCCGCAGCGCCCCGGCCCGGCTCGTCGGTGACGGCTCGCCCTCGAATCCGGCCTCCCGCGCCAGCCGGTCCAGTTCGGCGCCGCGGGGCTCGGGACGGCTGGTGTCCCACCATGTCCGGTCTCCCCGGGCGTCGGTGAACAGTACGCGCACGGGCTCGCCCTGGTGCGTGTACGCGGCCTGGAGGGAGTAGGACAGCCGTACCGTCCGCCGCGTGACGTTCGCCAGGTGCTGCCCCATGGAGATCGCGTCGTCCGCGAGCGGATCGGCGGCGAACGGGACGGGGAAGGAGGCGCCGATCTGCGACTGGTCCTGCGTGGCCCTGTCCCGCATGGCCGACGAACTGCAGATCACCAGGTCGATCCAGTGGTCCTGGGGCAGGCTCGACAGGCTCTTGCGCCGTCGCAGCCACTCCCCCGCCTCGCGCCGGCCGGCCGTCCTCGACGTGCCGTCGGCCAGCGGCAGCGTCATGCGACCCGGCTGGCCGTGGCCCGCCAGGTGGTACGCCTTGTCCTTGGGGCCGGGATCGTCCAGGGGGAGTCCGGCGGAGTACGAGCCCGTGGCGGGGTTGTAGTGGATGTACTTCGTCATCTGGTCGAGACGGCTGTAGTTCTCCTCGCGCGCACCGGCCAGCTCACCGGGATCGTGCAGGCTGCGGCCGATCTGCTGCCCGGTCAGCGCGCTGACGACGGGCTGGGTCAGTACGTCGCGGTGCCAGTCGGGGGTGCCCTCGTCGGCGTCGGGCGCCAGGCCTGGGCGGACCGGGACCCAGGAACCGTGGGGCAGCCCGTCGCGCCGGATCACGGCGATGGTGCCCGGTCCGGCCGGGTCGGGATGACGTCGCGCCAGGCCGCTGTGCACCCACACGGTGTGGCCGGTGCGCTCCGCCAGCTTCCTCGGGAGTTCCAGGTACCGGTCGCCGGCGAAGGGGACGGCGAGCACGATCGGGGTCGTCGCCGGCAGGCCCTGCCGTGCCAGGTCGGCCGCGACCAGTTCGGCCAGTTCGTCGGCGTCGAGGTCCGTCGTCGTCCCGTCGGGCAGCCGTGCCGTGACCGTGTCGTGCCGCCCGTCGGCCAGAACGGCGTACGGGGCCACGTCCCAGGGCCACGGGGAGAAGGCCGCGGCACCCGTGGGCAGGAAGCCGCCGGCGGGGTCGGGGGCGAGGTCGTCGATGAGGAGGCCGTCCAGTTCGACGGTGTCGGTACCGGCCCAGTTGAGGCCGGGGACACGGTTTCCGCCCACGGCGACGAACCGGTCCCGGTCCTCCGCGAGTACGCCCTCCTCGTCGAGGTGGAACGCCGTCAGCGCGGCGGTGCTCGACGCCCTCCCGGCCGCGATCGCCCGCTCGACCATGGTGTAGAAGTCCCTGCGCATCTCCGGGTCGACCAGCACGTGCGGAGCCATGTGGAGGATCCGCCGGGCGGACGCGTCGACGTCGAACGCCCCGGCGCGCAGGGCCGGGTCCTTGCGGCGCAGAGCGTCGAGGGTCTCCACCGCCGCCGCGTGTCCCGGTGACGTGACGGAGATCGTGGCCTGGCGGCCCAGGTCTGCACTGCTCACCTGCTCGGACGCGCCCACGGTGACACCCTGTCCGGGCACGCGTGCGCGGCCGCGCGAGGTGATCGTGAAGTCCTTCGCGGTCAGCCTCGGCTGTCCCGCGGGCTGGTTCCGCTGAAGGGTGTGCAGCGACTGGTCCAGGAGCTCGACGAACAGTTCGCGCGCGGCCGCCGCGCGCTGGTCGCCCCTCCCTCGGGCAGCTTGTTCCCGGTCCTGGGCGGTCCCCGTCCCGCGCGCGTCGGCGCCGTACCCCGCGATGTCGGCCTTCGGCAGCGGCACCCGTGTGCGCCGGTTGCGCAGACCGGCCTCCGCCACCCGGAAGGCGAGCCGTTCGACGTCCGCACGCGCGCCGGCCGAGGGGCTCGTCTCTCGCTGGTCGAACGTCACGAGACTCTGTCGGGGCAGGGCGGCGAGGGGTCCGGCCGACGAGGCGGCCGCAGGCGCGACGAACACCGGCTGTCCGCCGCCCGTGGTCAGAGCGGTCATGTCGAGGTCGGTCATGTCCAGGTCGGGGAAGTCCGGGCCGGTCATGTCGAAGTCGAAGTCGAAGTCGCCCGGATCGAAGCTGTCCAGGTCCATCCGGTCCAGCACCGAAAAATCGAACTCGGGCAGGTCCGTGCCCGTCCCCGACTGAGCCGCGGGGGCCGCCCGCCGCGCGCCCGTCCCGGCGGGCTCCGTGGTGGCCGGCGTCGTGGTGGCCGGCGTCGTGGTGGCCGGCGTCGTGGTGGCCGGCGTCGTGGCGGGCGAGGTCGTGGTGGGCGGGGTCCACCGCTGCGGCAGACCCAGCCTGGAGCGGAGGGTATCGGCCAGGTGTGCCGCGGTGCCGGTCCCGTCGGTCAGCAGGTGGCCGGCGACACGGCGCACCGCGTCGCGGAAGGCGTCGCCCGCGTAGCGGGAGTCGGCGAGCACCGAGTGGGGTTCCGCAGGCAGCACCAGCGAGACCGCCGCGGCCCAGGCGCGGGTGGTGCCGGCCTCGTCCGTGCCGTCGGGTGCAGCGCCCGCGAAGTCGGCGTACGCCTGCTCCCACAGCCGCCCCGACGCCTGGGCGGCGGCCGTTTCCATCGCGTCCGACCACGCGTCGGAGTGGGCCATCCGCACCCGGAGCCGTTCCAGCGGCGGCAGTCCGCCCATGGGCAGCCGGCCGTCCCCGCGCAGCATCATCTCGGTCCGCTGCCCCTGGGAGAGCGTGATGCCGACGGCGTCGAGGTCCTCCGGGGCGACGGTCTCGCCCCCGGCGGGTTCCGGCAGCACAGGCGGCAGGTCGCTATCGGTCAGCTGCAGCGCGATCCAGCCCCGTTGCGCGCTGTCCCTCGGGACGACCGGGGACCTGTCATCCCGGACGGTGTCGCTGCTCCTCGCCGCACCGAGTGCCTCCGGGGCGATGCCCAGGGCCAGCAGCCGCGCCTCGGCGCGCTCCAGAGCCGCGCGCGCCCTGTCGACCCCGGCCCACGCCTCGGCAGCCACCGTCCGGTCGCCGCCGGTCCGCTCCGTCGTCGCGGCTTCGGCGGCGGCCTCGCCCAGCGCGGTCAGCCTTCGCCCGTGCGCGTCCCACGCGGCGGCGAGATCCGCTGCGGCGGCACGGGCGGCGGAGGGTGCTCCGGGCGGGTTCGCCGCCTGCGGCTGCGGGCGGTCGGGCCCGGCGGTGACGGGCCGGGTGCGGATCGGCCGGGCCGGGCCGGGACGGTGCGGGAGCGCCCCGTGGGTATCCGCCTCGCCTTCGCGGGTGCCGGTGCCCGTGGCGGGCAGGGGCGTCAGCTCGTCGAGCAGGGCCTGGGCGTGCTCGTCGGGGAAGAGCCCGTCCCGGGCGACGTTCTCCCGCAGTTCCTGCTCGGTGAGGGGGTGGATGTTCCAGTACCGGCCCCAGTTGTCCGCGTAGTCCAGCGCCGGGTCGTGACCGGGCACGTCGTCCAGAGCCAGCTGGGCGCCGCGCATCACCTCGTGGGCGGTGTGGTGGCCCACCGTCAGCGAGATCGCCAGCATTCCGGCCCTGATCAGACCGAGGTCCAGGTCGACGCCCCACTGCTCCCGCATCCGGGCCGCCTGCACCAGGAAGCGGTACGTGGACCCGGCGGTGCCCGTGGCGACCAGGCCGCCCGACTCCTGGGAAGCGCCCTGGAAGTCCGCGCCCATCGGGATGTCGTACACCGCGGTCGCAGGCATCCACGTCAGCCCGAACTCGTTGACCGCGATCCGGCGTTCCGGCTCGCTCAGCGGCGGCCGGACGGTGTCCGGGTCGGCCGGGGTCACCACCGACTGCTGCAGCTCCGCGACCGCGGCCTCCTTCTCCGCGAGGGACATGGCCGAGGCCTGGATCTCCAGGGCCTTCCGCATGTACTCGGCGTAGACCTGCCGTTGCCGCCGGCTCGGCCGCTCAGCGGTGATCTCCGCGTGCATCTCCTCGGCGCCGCCGAGCATCTCCGGTACGAGGTCGCTGGAGATGCCCTCGTACAGGAACGCCACGAGCTCCCGGAGGTTTCCGCTCCGCACCACGCGCTGGAGCGCCTCGCGGGACTTCCCGACGACACCCGCCTTGGCCTTGTTGACGTCGCCGAACGTCGCCAGCGCACGCGGATGCTGCCGGCGCGCCGTCGCCCACGCGGCACTCGCCATCTTCCGGAACTCGGCGGTCACGGCCGCGTGCTCGGCCAGGTACTCCCCGAGCCGCTTGTCGAAGGCCACCGACTCCTCGGCGTAGCGGATGCGTGCCAGCACCCACGGGGGCGCGTCGCTGTTCCTGCGTTCGGGGCTCGGCCGCGCGGAACGGCCGGGCGGCCGGGACCCGGCGCGCTCGCCGCCGGTCACGGACTCCGGGGTCGTGGGCCGGGTGACCTCCGGTTCGGCAGGCGTCGCGGGCTCCGACGTCGGCCGCGTGTCCACGGCCTCTCCCGGAGCGGGTTCCCCGACCGGTGTGGTGCGGCCGGACGGTGCCGGCGTCACCAGGCGGTGGTCGTCGATGTCGATCGTCACCACGCGCCCCTGGGCGGGAGCGGTGGCGCTGCGCACCCGCTTCGCGGTCTTCGTGAGGCCGAAGTCCCGCACTCCGACGCGGGGTCCGCTCTCTCCGGCCTGGAAGGCCCCGAGGACCTGGGCCAGTTCGGACGCGAGCGCCGTGGCGACGGCGTCGGCCCGCGCCCGGGCGCTGGCCTGGGAGCGGTTGCCGTGCCCGGTGACGGTGACCGACGGCATCGGCAGGCCGTGGGCCCGGTTCCACAGTCCCGCGCGGGCGAGCGCGAGGGCGAGAGCGCCGATGGTGTCGTCCGCGTCGGCGGGTGTGTCGTGCCGCTTCTCCTCGAAGTGGATCGTCCGCTGGTGCAGGCGTGGCGTGTGGCCGTGCAGCACCACCGTCGTCAGCGGATTCGCCACGGCCGGCGAATCCTCGGACAGCAGGCCCGCGTTGGCCTCGTGCGCCGACTCACCGGGACGCTTGCTGTACGCCCGGAGGAACCACAGGTCCTTGCTCTCGATCACCGGCGCGGCGGCCCGGACCGCCTCCTTGGCGCGGGAGCGCGCAGCGGCCACCTCGCGCAGTGCAAGGGCGTGCTCGGGCCGGTCCTCGTCGAAGTACCAGGGAAGTTGCTCTGCCTGGTGGACGTCGGCGAGGGCCCTGGCCACCGAGGCGAAACTCGCCGTGCGGGCGATCTCCGCCTCGTCCGCGCCGCCGCGCCGCAGTCCGGCGAGGCGCTGCGCGGTCGCGGCGGCCAGCGCGGTGAGTCCGTCCTCGCCGTAGCGGTCGAGGTTCTCGTCGATGACGTCGTCGAGGAGTCCGTCCGGGATCTCGCTCCGGGAGTGGGTCTCGTTCTCCAGGGTGATCTGGTGGGTGCCGTCCTCGGCCGCCAGCACAACCTGGGCGAAGTGGTACGGGGCGTGCGGGCCCACCCGGTCGCCGGGCTTGGCGTGGTTGTGCGTGAACAGCTGGGCGCCGCCCTGGTTCGTGGTGCTGACCGACTGGATCAGGTAGCCCTCGCCGACCCCCGCCCAGGCGTACTCGTTGACGCCGATACGCCGTGCGGCGCCGGCCAGCCGGGTGCGCGCCGCGTCGTTGCGGGGCTCGTGGCTCAGGCCGCTTCCGTAGCGCTCCCCCGGCGTGGGCGCGCCCACCACACCTCCGGTGAAGCGCCTGTCCTGGCCCGTACGGCGCGCGGCCCAGCGGGGGGACACGTCGGTGGCGGAGCCATTGCCCTCGGCGACCTCCGCCAGCGCTTCGGCGAGATGGTGGGTGCCGGTGACCTCCCGGCTGTGCATGCCGTTCACCGGGGCCGTGGCGACGACGCCGGTGGGGCCCCGGAAGGCGACGTGGGACAGGGGTGCGGACGTCGCACCGGCCACCATCCGGGCGAAGTCCCGTGTGAAGGCGTGCTCGGAACCGCCGGAGTCCGTCAGGAACTCGGGCTCCACCCGGAAGAGCGGCTCACCGTACGAACCGTCCTCCCCCGGCAACAGCACGCCCACCGACTCGTCGGCCCGCAGCCGCACCCCGGCCCCGGCAGCGGCCAGCCGCGCCGACGAGCGCTCGATCGCCGCGCGGGTCGCGTACGCCTGCTGGACATCCCCCGTCGCGAGGGTCGCCAGCGTCCGGTCCTCGGAGATGCGCAGGGGAGGCCGGTCGGCCATGAGGACGTCGCCGTGGTCCTGGCGGGGCATCACCAGGGCGTCGGTGCCGTCGCCGGCCCGTACCTCCCCGACCGAGCGCGGGAGCGGCGGGGTGAACAGGACGCCGGTGCCGCGCCGGTCGATGACGCCGTAGTCGCGCGTCGTCAGCGGGCGGGCCCGGAGCGCCTCGATCCGGCGGTCCAGGACCGCCCGGTCGGCCAGGCGGTCGAACTCCGCGTCTCCGTCGCTGCTCGACCGGTCGTCCTCGCTGTCCGGGTAGGACACGCTGTCGGTGTCGCTCCCGCTGCTGAGGTCGCGGGCTCCGGGCAGTCCGCCGTCCTCGGGCGGGTCGGTCGAGGCCCAGCTCGCAGCGGTGTCGCCGTCGTTCAGGTCCAGCATGAGGTGGCGGGTCCCGGCGGTCGGGTGTGTGGCCACCTCGACCGGTGCCTCGGGGTGCCAGACGCGGCGGCCGGTCGTCCCGGCGACGAGGGACGCGACGGTCGCGGCGTATTCCGGGGGGAGCACCAGGACGATGTCCGCGCCGCGGGGGCGCGTGGAGTCGTACGCGATGAGCCTGGCCAGCTCTTCGGGACTGTCCACGAGGAAGGTCCGTCCCGGTACGGAGACCTCGACGCCGTCAGCGGTTCCCTCGGCCACCACGAGGTACGGGTTCTGCCACGGGGCGTGCCGCTGGATGACCCGGCTCCGGGCCCGCACGGCGTAGGAATCCGTCTCGGGAGGGGCATGCCCCGGTCCGGTGAAGTCCCGGCCGACGGCGTTCCCTTCGGCGTCGCGCAGCAGTGTGCTCTCGTCGAACGCGCCACGTCCGGTCTCGATCTGCCGGTCGATGAAGTACACGGCGAGGTCGTCGGTGCTCGCGAGGTCGTCCGAGGAGGCGTCGAGCGCCAGCGAACCGAGCAGGTGGACGTCCGCGGCACCCGGCCGGACCCCGTCGCCCATGTGCAGGACCTGCCGGGTGACCCGGATCAGGCCGTTGCGCAGCGCCTGCGGCGACGGGTTCGGGCCCGCCTCGGCCAGGACGAGGCCGTACAGCGCCTCGGAGGTCTCCGAGAGCCGGTCGCGCGGAACGCTGCCCAGCACGGGGCCGAACACGGAGTTCAGCCAGCCCTGGCCGGCCCAGGCCGGAGGTTCGGCCTCGTCGTCGGAGTCCGTGTCCGACTCGTCGGAGGCCTCCGCCAGGGTGGGCAGGCCGTCCCCGGCGGGGAGCGGGGGCGGTACGGCGCCGTCGGGGCCGGTCTGCGGGGAGGCGGAGGGCAGCGACACCGGGTCGACCCACACCGGCTCCCGGAGCTCCGCCGTGGCGCCTGCCCTGGCGTCGGCCCAGCTCGTCCCCTCCGGCGGGGTGTGCGGCGTGATCTCCCCGGCCACCGCGGCCCACAGCTGGAGATGGCGCGGTCGCAGACCGCTCTGCGCGAGGCCGTCGGGGGCAGGCTCACGGAACGCACCGAGCAGGCTGCCGGGCGCGTCGAGCCGGTCGGGGTTGCTCGCGTCGCGCGACTCGTCCCGCAGGAACAGTTGGTGTGCCAGTTCGTGCGCGAACTCGGCCGGGTCGGCGTCGGCCCACCACGCCCGCTGGTTCATCCGCTGGTCCCGGCCCACGAGGTCGACCGTCAGATGGGGCTCGCCGTCGGACGGCACCAGCTCGACGGTGACGTGCAGCCGGTCGCCGTCGGGCAGCTTGTGCCCCGGCTCGTTGTAGAACTCCTCGACGCCCTGGCGCACCCGTGCCATGACACCGTCCGTGTCGGCCTGTCCGTCCCCGCCGCGGAGGGCGAGCCGCACGGTGAGGTCGGTGACGGTCTCGCCGTCGTGGGTGAACCGCCGCACGTCGAAGGCGGATCGCACGACGATGCGCGGCCGGTCGTCGAGGCGGGCGCGGGGCGCGCCGGGGCCCGCTTCCCTCAGCGGTATGCGCAGGGCCGTGTCGCCGTCGCTGGTTGGCACCAGGTACAGCGCCGAGGAGTCGGCCACGACCCGGTGGGGAGCGGCCTCCTCGTCGAGCTCCTCCAACACGGGCGCGAGGGTGTCCACGTTGGCGACACGGCCGATCCAGCCGCTGTCGCCGCGCAGGATCGTGCCCGTCGCCGCGTGGACGAAGTCGTGGCCGAAGCGGGTCCATCCGTCCGGCGGGATCTCCTGCCCGTCGGGGAGCCGGATGTGCCCGGTGTCGGCGACCTCGTAGGAGAAGGGCTCCACGCGGGATTCGGCGGAACGCGTGTAGGTGAACCACCGGTTCGGCCGCGGGCCCCCGGTGGCCGGCGCGCCGTCCTCGGCGGTGCGGACCGGGGTCTTGCCCTTCGCGGTGCCGGTGTCCGGTGACGGGCCGGGCGCGGGCACGCCGGTGGCGGCGCGCACCTCGGCCACGGGCACGGCTGAGCCCGGGTCGACGCCGTACCGGGGCCGCATGACGGTGATCGGGCGGCCGATCGGCCACTGCTCCGCGACCGGGTCGAGGCCGTCCTCGCGCGAGCCTCCCGGCAGGCCGCCCGGGCCACGGGTGGCGACGTGTCGCGGTCCGCCGCGGTGGTCGTCGACCGTGATGTTCACGGTGGAGGACGCCGAGTCACCGGCGGAGGTCCGGCGGTCGCGCACCGAGACCGGCTCGACGGTGAACCGGTCGGCGGTGACGTGCGGCTGCGGTGTGCCGTCCTGGAGTGCCGCCAGCGCCGTGGCGAGCTCCTGCCGGAACGAGTCCGCGACCGCGTCGGCGCGCACCTTCGCGATGTCGCGGCCGATGAGGCGGCCGCCGCGTCGGCCGGTGACCTGGACGTCCGGCAGGGGCAGGCCGTTGCTCTCGTTCCAGAGCGCTGCTCTGGCCACCACCTTTGCCAGGTACCGGAGGGAGTGCATGGCACCCTCGGGCGTCTGCTGGGCGCCCTTCTCGAAGACGACGGGCACCGGAAGTGCCTGCTGGCCCCGGAGCACGACGGCGGTGAGCGGATTGGCCTCGGCTGCGGGCCTGTCCCCCAGCAGCTCCGCGTTGGTGTCGTGTGCGGACTCGCCGGGACGCTGCGAGTACATCCGCATGTACCACTGGTGCTTGCCCGCGATGACCGGTTCGAGCTGTCCGATGCGCAGCGCGGCGGCGCGGGTGGCACCCTCCAGCGTCTTCTCGGCCGCTGCCCGCTCCGCCGAACCCGCGGGCGCCGCGTGCATGTCCGCCTGGGCCTGCTTCGCCCGGATCAGTGCGAGGGTCAGGTCGAGGTAGCCGCGCAGCTCCGCGAGCTGCTTGTCCGTGCCCTCGTCCGGCTGTCCCTCGATCTCCTGGCGCAGTCGCGACGCGATCCCCCGCAGATCTGCCAGGTCGTGGTTGCGCAGGTTCGCCTGGGCCGCCCTGCGGTGCCGGTGGTTGCGCTGGGAGGCTCGTGCGTGGTTCTCCAGGGAGATCTGGTCTCCGCCGTCCTCGCTGGCCAGGACCACGGTGACGAAGTGGTATCCGAAGTGGCCGCCGCCGGGACCCGCCTGCGGTTTGGCGTAGTTGTGCTCCAGGCTCGGCTGGCCCTGTTCGCCGGAGGCCGCGACGGACTGCACGACGTAGCCCTCGCCGATGTCGGCCCATGCGTGCTCGTTGATCCCGATCCGGCGCGCGGCGTCGGACAGGGCGTCGCGCCGCGGGTCGTCCTCCTCGGCGAGGCTCAGCGCGCTGCCGTACGCCCGGCCGGGCAGCGGACCGCCGTCGCCGCCCGTGGGACGGTCGTCCTGGCGGACGAGGGACGCCGCCCAGTCCGGATCAGCCGTGTCCGGACGTGTGTCGCCGTCCGCGAGACGGCCCAGGGCTTCGGCGAGGTGGTGGGTGCCGGTGACCTCGGCGCCGTCGGAGGCGTTGACCGGTGCGATGACCACCGGGCCGGTCCCGGGGGCGCGGAAGACCATGTGGGTGGTGCGGGAGGTGTCGGCGACCATGTCTGCGAAGTCGCGGCAGATCTCCTCCGTGGACTGGCCGGACCGGGTCAGGAAGACGGGGGTGACGAGGAAGAGCTGCCTGCTGCCGCCGCCGGGGACGGGCAGGATGACGCTCAGGTCCCGTTCGGTCCGCAGACGCACCACGGCGCCCGCGCGTGCCAGCTTGACCGACGCGCGGGCGACGGCCTCCTCCGTCGCGAAGACCTGCTGCCCGTACATCCCGTTCTCGACCGCGAGCGTGCGGTCCGAGGCGATCCGCAGGACGGGCCGCTCCGTGACGAGCGTCTCGTGGTACTCCTGCACGGACATGGCGAGTTCGGGCGCGTCCTCCGTGCCCGTCAGGGCCTGCGGGGTCTGCCAGCTCCCCTGGATCCCGCCGGGCCTGCGGAAGATCACGTCTGTGTCGCGCCCGTTGACAACGCCGTAGTCCGTCGTGGTCAGCGGCTCGGCCCGGCGTGCGTCGACTCCCTCCCGGTGGTCGGAGTCCCCGTACATGCCGACGATGTCCGAGACGTCCACGTCGCTGTCGGAGTCCTCGCCCGGCTGGGCGGAGGTCCACACCGTGCCGACGTCGTCGCCTTCGCCGAGGGGGCCCAGCGTGATGTGGTCGGTGCCGGTGCGCCAGTCCGTGGACGGGCGGGGGCTGTGCTCCGAGTACCACACCCGGCTGCCGGTCAGGTCGGCGACGTGCTGCGCCAGGGACGCGATGTCACCGTGGGGCACGACCAGCACGATGTCGGCGCCGGGGCGCCGCGCGGGGTCGCGCGCGACGATCCGGGCGAACTCCCCCGGGTCGTCGAGCGTGAGCGTGCCGCGTGGCGTGTTCAGCTGGACCGAGTCGGCGTCCCCCTGGGCGAGGACCGTGTGGGCAGCCTTCCACGGCGCGGGCCAGGTGCTCAGCAGACCGTCCTCACCCTCCACCGCGTACGAGTCCAGGGGCGGCACCACGGCGCCGGTGCCGGTCCAGTTCCGCCCGGTGCCGTGCTCGGACACGAACCCGGTGCCCCGGCCGAAGGCCGTGTCATGGCTCGTCAGATACGCGGAGAGGCTGTCCTCGTCGGCCAGTTGGGACGGGTTCGCGCTGAGAGCCAGCGAGCCGAGCACCAGGAGGTGCTGCTCGCTCACCTCTGCGTCCGGGGCAAGACCCAGCACCCGTCCGGCCAGACCGTGCAGGGGATCGCCGGCGGTCACGGACGAGGGCTGCGGGTGCCGCTGGGCGAGTTCCCGCAGGGACAGGGCCGTGCCGACCAGCATCTCCGCCGAGTACTCGTCCCGGGCCGCGGGACCGAAGAGGGCGTCGAGCCAGACCTGGTGCGTGGTCTGCGGGGAGCCGACCGCACTGCCGGCGTCCTCGGAGTCGTCGAATTCCTCGGTGTCGCTGGTGACGTCGGTGAAGCGGAACCGCGCGAGCGAGCCGGAGTCGGAGTCGTCGGTGAAACGGAACCGCGCGAGCGCCTCGGTCTCGGGTACGGCGCCCGACAGCGTGCTCAGCTCGTACGCCTCCTCGCCTGTGAGCCCGGGGAGGTCGCCGTCGGCGGCCGGGGAGCCGGGCGAGGGGGGCAGCGGAACAGCGGCCGGGTCCTGCGGTCGCGCGGGCGGGGGCGGCGGGACGGTCCCGACCGGCGTGGTGGCCCGCGCCTTCGGCTCCGGTGCCGGGGTACGGGTGAGCAGGGGGACGAAGTCTCCCCCACGGCGGCGGAGAAGGACCGTGGGACTGTCGGCGGACGGCCCGGAGTAGGTGTGGGCGGTGCCGTTCTCCTCGACCAGGATGACGGTGGTGCCGGTGGCGGTGGCGGCCCACGCGGCGACGGCCCGGTCGGCCCCCGGCCCCCAGGGGGCGAGGGCGAGATGGCGGCGCAGGTGCCCGTCCCGGGCCTCCTGGCTCGGATCCGGCGCGCCCGGGCGGGTATTCATCGGCGGCGGCGTGAAGAGGGAGTCACGCTCACCGCGCTCGCCGGGCAGCCCGTTCAGACGCATCAGCTTGGCGGGTGGAGCCTCGGCGCGCATGCGCAGCCGCGCCGCCTCGTCGCGGTCCGTCCCGGACTGCGCCGCCGCGAGGAGCAGGGCCGTGGAGAGCGCGCCGAAGAAGCCGTTGCCACGGCCGGAGGGGGCGCCCTGCGTGTAGGTGGCACCGTCGGGAGCGGTGAGGACGCCGTCCCGGCCGAGCCGGAAGCGGGGGCCGCCGGCCTCCTTCGGCGGCATCCAGGGCGGGGTGTCGTGACTGCGGTGCGCGGGCGGCTTCCCGGTATCGGGTGGCGTGGTGTCCGTCGTCCCGGCCGCGGGGGCGGGAAGCGGTGTGACGACGGGGGTCGCGGTCCCCTGGGGCAGCGCGGCGTGGAAGAAGCCGTCCGCGACGAGGAGGACGGGGTCGGCGGCCGGGTCCACCGCGGCCGGGTCGGTGCCGTGCGGGAGGAAGAGTTGTTCGCGGCCCTCGCCGGTGACCACCGTGAGCGGGGTGCCCAGGACCCGGGCGGCCAGCGCGGGCAGCAGGTCGGCGCCGCCGTGGTCACCCGCCCGGCGCTCGGGCGGGGCGGGTTCGCCGTCCGCGACGTCCTGACGCGGTTCGCTCGCGAACGGGCGGGAGAGCGCCGCGCCGACGAGGGCCACCCGCTGTGCGGGGGTCGGCCAGACCGTCACCGGGAGGCGCCCGAAGGCGTCGAACTCGGCTTGCTGAGCGGCGCTCAGCTTGATTCCCGAGGCGTCGAGTTCGGCCTGGGTGAAGGTGTCGGCGACGTCCAGGGCGAGGGCGTCGAGCAGGTCCTCGTTGCCGTCCTGGCCCAGCGCCCAGGCCAGGCGGTCGCGCGCGGTGCCGATGGCCTCGGCCGTGACCGCCGGGTCGGTGGGATCGCCCGCGAACCGTTCTGCGAGATCGGTCCCGAGCAGGTGGGGCAGGCGGCCACGGTCCTGAGCTGCGGCGAGCAGCGCGTGGAAGAACGAGGCCCCGTCGTGGGGCATCTCGTGCACCTCGCGCACCGTGGCGCCGTCCGGTGAGGTGAGGGTGCGCGGCGCGGTGTCGGTGGCGGCGGTGATCCGGTACGGCTCGGGCGTCTCGGAACGCCAGGCGGGCTCGGTGTACGTCCGGGGGTCGTCCTTCACCGGGACCGAGACCGAGCCCTGGTGATGGGCGGTGAGGCGGGAGGCGGCGAGGTGCAGCCGGTGGTGGTCCGCCGCGGCGGTGTCGGTGCGCTGCTCCCAGCGGCGCACCTCGTCGCGGGCGGCCTGCCAGGCGGCGACAGCCGGGGACGGCTTCACCGCAGCGCCGGAACCGTCCGCGCCCAGGGCGGTGCGCTCGTCATCGGTCAGGCCGAGCCACGTCTCGCGGGTCCGTGCCCTGGCGTCGTAGTAGCCCTTCTCGGCGGTGGCGAGGTCGCCCGCCGCCCTGGCCTGGTCGTCCCAGGCCGTGAGGACCTCGTCGGTGAACGAGGAGTCGTCCAGGAGGCCGTGGTCGCGGGCGATGTCCTCGCGCAGCCAGACCAGCGCGGTGGTCTCCGCCTCGGCGGCGCGCGGCCCCCGCTCGGCCTTGCCCAGCGCGAACATGGGGCGGCTGTCCGTGACCCGGTGGTGCACGTCGGACACCGCCAGCCAGCTCACCGGAATCGCGAAGAGCATGCTCCGGTCGGTGACGACCTTGATGTGGGTGCCGAGGGTGGTGTCCGCGGTGCCCTTGAGCGTGGTGCCGTCGTTCGTACCGCCGATCGGGACCGTGGCACCGGGGTTGGTGACGCCCGCGTTGCTGTTGCCGGCCAGGGGTGCGGTGCCCACCGCGCCCTCGACGTTGTCGGTGATGCCGGCGTCCAGCGCGTCGGAGGTCTTCGCCCGCTGCATGGCCTCCATGCGCGGCTTGTTCTCCACGGCGAGCAGCCGGGCCCCGCTCCGGTGCATCCTCGCGTAGAGGCGCGAGTCGGCGGTGTGGGACTGGCCGAACAGGTGGGTGGAGGCCTGGGTGGGCAGCGGTGTGCCGGTCGCGCCGAGCGCCTCCCGGAAGCCCGAGGTCAGGCCGACCTGCGCGGTGGCCTCCTGCTGCGCCTGCCCGGGGGCCGTGCCGAGGCCGGTGAGCGGGGTGTGGTGGGCCATGCGCACCCGTCCGTCGAGGACCGTGCCCGTGTGCCGTGTCCCGAGGTCGGTGTCGCCGAGGCCGTCGGCGCGTGCGGTGGCCAGGGTCAGCGCGTTCTGCACGTTGACGGCGCCCCGGATGTCCACGGCGAGGATGCCGGAGCCGACGACGTCGTCGAAGGGCAGCACGTCCGGATCGGCGCTGCCGGTGGGGTCGCCGCCGGAGGTGCGCCAGGCGGCGATGCCTTCCGGGCGCGCCTGGTCGGCGGTCAGTATCCGCACCGCGCGTGCGGGTTCCGGTACGTCCTGCTCGGTGAGCGCACCGTCGGCGCCTTCGCCGTCCGGGGTGAGCAGACTCGCCGGGAGCACCTCGTGGAGGCTGCCGACGGGTACGGCGGAGACGCCGGGGGCGAGCGGATCACCGACCGCGTCCGTCATGGTGACCGTCAGGGTGTAGCTGGTGACGATCTCGGCGTGGGCCTGGGTGGTGGCGATGTTCGGCATCGCGGTCGTGCCGGAGGTCCGGGTCAGAGCGCTCGACCGCTGCTTGGCGGCGGTGCCCTGGAGCGACGGGTTGGCCACGAGGATGCCGTTGTCCGCCGCACGCTCGCCCGCGCTGAGCGTCACGTCGGCGCCGCGGTCCTGGGAGGTGCCGCCGACGGTGTCGCGGGCGGTGGTTCGGTAGTCCTCCAGCTCGTAGCCGGTGCGCAGCCTGTCCACGGTGGTGGTGACCGGCGTCAGCTTGAACGTCATCTGCCCGGGGCTGCCGCCGACCGGCAGGTGGAACGGGCTGGTCCAGGCCCGGTAGCGGACCGGGAGAGTCATCCCGTCCGTCGTCAGCTCGTGCAGATGGGCGGCGAGGAAGTCCGGGGAGAGCCGCTGGAGGACCTGCTCCCGGTCGTGGGAGGGCACCCCGGCCTTCTCCAGCCGGCCCATCAGCTGCTGCGCGGCGGCGCCGGCGTCGAGCTGACCGCTGGGGTGGGTGGGGAAGCGGCGGCCGCGCAGGTAGGGCGGTACCCGGTATCCGCCGCCCAGGTTGTGCGGGGTGGTGGTGGCCAGGCCGTCGGGGGCGAGCCCGGCCTCGATGACGTCCTGCATCGGGAGGTGGAACATCACCGCGTCGCGTATGCGCTGGAGCGCGGCGGCGGCGCGGCGCGGGGCGAGGCTGTTGCCGAGGTTCTCGGAGAGCCGTCCGGCCAGGGAGCTGATGCGGGCCCCGGAGCGGGTTCCCACCGCGCCCGTCGCGGCCGTCCAGCGGTCCCGTACCGCGATGGTCTCGGCGGTGTCGGCGACCACCAGGTACATCCGCCCGGCGTAGGTGAGCGTGGTGTTGCGCCCCCGGGTGAGGGTCTGCGCCGCACTGCGGCCCTTGCCCCAGGCGTACTGCAGGGCGGTCGAGTAGGAGCCGACGACCGCCGGCTGCCCGGGGGCCTGCTGCAACGGAGTGTCGGCGCCCTGGAGGCCGAGGGTGGTGCGCGAGACGGTGCTCGCGCTGCCGTTGACGCGGTGTTCGTTGCCGACGGTGGCTTCGAGGCTGGCCGGCTTGGGGTCGCTCCTGACCCGGAAGTTGCTCAGTTCGCCGCGGATCGCCGCCTTGAGATAGTGCGTACGGAAGGGACCCGCACCGTTGAGACCGGCGATCCGTGAACCGAACGGGCCGAGGTACTGGCCGAGTTGTCCGGCGATGCTGAGGTTCGCCATCGTCCGGCGCAGCGCGGAGCGCACCGGGGCGCCGGGCGCGCCGACATGCCAGGAGGCGCCCGTCGCGCGGTCGGCGGTGTCCTGCGTGAGCTGCTGCCGCTGCGGGCCGCCCTCGGTGCTGAGCACCACGTGCGGGGCGCTCAGCAGCTTCTCGGTGAGCCGCCGGTCGGCCGAGTCCGCCCTCGGCAACGGTCGGGTGCCGTCCAGGAGTTGATCGGCCTCGGTGGAGGAGAGCTGCTGGGGTGCGACCGTGGGCGCCGGCGGAGGCCCGGCCGGTGGCGGGTCCGCGGGGGCGTGGTGCTCGGAGCCGTGCGCGGCCGGCACGGCCAGCTCCACGCGGCCCACCGTCTCGTTCCCCCGGGTGAACAGCGGCCGTTCCTCGACCTTGCTGACGAAGACACCGGCGCCCAGCAGGCCCACCGACGCGAGCCGTGCCCAGCCGCGCGGGCGGCGGTGGCCCTCGAAGGTGGCCCCCAGCTCCACCTGGTAGCTGTAGAGGTCGGCGCCGGTCTGGAACGTCAGGTGGTCGTGGGTGACCGCGACCGTGTTCCTGGTGGCTTTCGTGTCCGTCCGGGCGTGCCGGGCCCCGACCGCCACACTGCCGGCCTGGCGGGGCAGTCCGACCTCGGGCACCTTGTCGTGGTCGCGGGGTGAGATGCCCAGCTCCACACCGCCGGAGAGGGTGATGGCGGCCTGCTGGCCCTGGCCGGAGACCTCGGTACCGATCACCGCGTTCCGCAGGGAACGCTCACTCATGGTGGTCTCGAACCGCCGGTCGGTGAGGCGCGCCCTGAGGATGAGCGTGTGGTGGCCGCGGCGCACCTTGCCGTCCTCGGTGAGGGTGACCGGCACTCCGGTGGTGGTCAGGTCGTCGAGGCTCTGCGCCAGGCTGGGCCGGCTGAGCGCCTCCCGGACTTGACGGTCGTTGTGCAGTGCGGTCCGCATGCGCCCGTCGCCGTACCAGAGCCTGGCCAGCCGCGGATGCCGCAGCACGAGCGGCGGGACGAACAGCGACGGGTAGGAACGGTGCAGCGTGTCGAGGACGGTGTCGGCGAAGGCCCGCATGGGGTCCTGGGGAGCGGGCTGGGCCCGGGAAGCGGGCTGCACGGTCTGCGACTGCTGCGGCTGGACCCGGGGCGGAGCCTGCTCGAGGGGCTGCACCTGCGGCTGGGGCCGGCCGGGGCGGAAACCCTCGGCGCGTACCTGGCCGCTCAGGTGGACCGGGTCCTCCCGGGTGAGGTACCAGGGCACCGGCGGCTCGACGTCCGGGTCGGGGCCCGTACGTCCGGGAGTGCGGCTGTCCCAGCCCGCCAGGCGGCGTGCGTCCTGGGTGGAGATCCAGTCCAGGCTGACCACCCGGACCGGGCGGGCCGCCGACGGGAGCTCGCCCGGCTTGCGCACCATCAGCGTGCGCTCCACCCGGTAGAGCGCGACCGGGTGGTTGCGGACACGGCCGGTGGTCTTCCGTGCGGCGTCGGCACCGAGATAGTGGCCGCGCCCGGTGGAGAGGTCCACACGGACCAGCGGGCCGCCTTGGAGTCGTACGTCGGTGTCCGCGCCGGTGAGCGTGTAGTTGGGCCCGGCGGTGACCTGGAAGCCCAGCCGGGTGTCACGGACGTGGCCGCGCTCGTTCTGGTACGTGGTCTGGGTGAGATCGCGCAGCTCCGTCTTGACCGACTCGGCGACGAGGGTGGCCCGGTGCGGCACCGACCGCTCCACGATCAGGTGACCCAGCGGGCGCTGTCCGCTGCCCCTGGTCAGCTCGGGGCCGGTGACCGGCCCCGAGAACCGCCCGAACAACGCGAGGAGGCGCCCCGGCCGGACGTACGAGACCAGGGTGCGGTGTGCCGAACTCCCCGGACGGGCGCCGGAGATGGCGAGGGCCACGTCCTCCGGCGGGTCCACCAGGTGCAGCCCGGTGGTGTCGGCCATCCGCGGCTCGGCCCCGTCCGGGAAGGTGAGCGTCTCCGGTGCCCGCCGAGGCCCCTTGGAGGGCACGGTGAGGTCGTCCGGGATCCGCCAGCTGAGCCCGTCACGCATCGCGAACCCGGCGGTGTGCACCTGGGTGCGCCGCCAGTTCGGTTTCTGCGGAGGCGGGCCGCTCCGTCCCGTGGGGCCGTCGGACCGGGTGTCCGGCCCGGGGGCCGCGGGTGCCTCGGTGACGCGGTCCACCCGTACCCGGTAGTGGACGTCGTCCAGGTGCAGGTGAGAGCCCTCCCAGTTGCGCCACTCGGACTGGTTGTACGCCTGGGTGCCCTGCGCGTAGTCGGTCCTGCGGGTCCAGCCCAGCGAGAAGCCCAGCTTGAGCAGCCAGTTGAGGGGCGGCCCCATGCTGATCCCGCCCGCGATCCGCCGCCCGAAGCCGACGCTCCGCCCGCCGCCCGTACCTGCCTGACCGCGTCGCATGGTGTCCAGCCGGACGGTGGCGCCGTCCACGTTGGAGAAGCGTTCCCAGCGGTGGTACGGAATGGCCTCGACCGTCATCTCGTGGCCGACCCCGGACTTCTCCCGGCCCACGAAGCGCGCGCCGCGCGGGGCTGTGAAGGCACCGGGCTGATCGGTCAGCAGCCGCAGCAGCTCCGCCTCGTCGAACTGGGCGCGCAGTTTCGCCGGCAGCTTGCCCAGGATCTCCTCCGCCACCTGCTCGGGCGAGCGCAGGGTGGTCCTGCCCAGGCCGGTGAACAGTCCGGTCGGGCGGCTCGGCGTGGTGCTGTCCGTCCTGCCCCCCGGAGTGCTGTCGCCGGGGTCGGAGTCGGGGCTGATCAGGACCGTGGGCAGCCGACTGCCGTCCTCGAAGGTGACGGTGGCCGGCACCGGGCCGGGCGGCCGGGCGTCCTCGCCGGTCAGCAGGCGTGCCGGGCGGTGCCGTTCGAGCTGCGTCTCCAGCGGTACCCGGTCGCCCCTGTCGGGAGCCTCGGCGTCGGTCGAGCTGCCCGGGTCCGGGATGGGCTTCGGGTCCGGGGTGTCGGTCGAGCTGCCCGGGTCCGGGGTGGGCTTCGGGTCCGGGGTGATGTCCGGTTCGGGTACGGGTGTGAGCGGGGCCGAGGCCGGCACCAGCGCGTCGAAGTGGTCCCGGCCGTTGTAGGAGAGGTGCAGGGAACCGCCCTGGCCTCCCGGGTTGAGAGTGTTGACGAAGGTGCTCCCCGGCGCCTGCGGATCGGGCTGGACGAGCCGCAGGTCGAGGTCGAGGGTGTGCGCCAGCGATTCCGGGAGCAGGTCGGCGAAGGGCGAGGCCCACAGCCCGGGAAGCCCGGCCGCCGAGGCTACGAGCCCCTTGGTGCCGAGTCGCCACGCGTCGGCCGGAGTGGGCGCCACGTCGGCGAGGTGCGGGTAGTCGCTGTCCCGGAGGACGCGCTGCCACGCGGTGGGATCCCCGTCGGTGAGGATGTCGTGGGCCGTCCGGTTCCAGTGCCGGGTGATCCGTTCCAGCTCGGCCGGGTCCTGGACCCCGGCGACGGCACGCATCCGCAGGTCGTCCACGACGGCGAACACCGGGTCCGGGATCGCCAGGGCCACGGCGTCGCCCAGTTCGGACCCGGTGATCCGGTCGCTCAGCAGGCGGCGCAGGCCGGCCACGTTCCGCGCGGCCCACGCCGGCGGTATGTCCTGGGCGCGCGCGCTGTCGAGCAGTGACCGGAAGAGGCAGTCCCCGCCGCCGGGGGTGTCCAGCCGCCGGAAGGCCGATCCGTCCGCGTGCACGGTGTCCGCGGTGCCGGGTGCGGCCCTGCTGAGGAGGGTCACGTCCTCGGCGGCACTCTCCGCCCGGCTTCCCGGACGGCTCTGCGCCGACGTCAGATCGGGTCTGCGGCGCGCGAGTTCGGCGGTGTCCTCGGGGCTCATGGCCAGCTCGGACAGCGGCAGCGGGCTGTCGGAGAGGGACCAGGTGACCCGTGCGGTGGGCGCGTAGGCCAGACCGCGTACGTCCTCCGGCGAGACCAGGGTGGTCGGCGGCAGCGTGGGGGGCGGCGGGGGCAGCAGGGCGTCGAGCGTGGTGTCGGGTCCGGCGGTGGTACGCAGATCGGCCGCGGCACGCAGGAATTCGCCGTACTGCTCGGCAGTCGGGCCCGCCGCCGGATCGCCCGTGGTGGGGCCGCCGGGGCCGGGGCCGGTGGAGCCCTGGTGGTCGGTCACCATCCGGCGCAGCAGGTCCGGGGTCATGCGGCCGTCGCCGTAGCGGGCCGCGGTGTCCGGGCTGCGCCAGCGCAGGCCGTCCACGAAGGCGAGCCCTGCGAGCAGCTCCCGGTTCTCCGGGCGCTGCTCGGCGTCCGGGCCGAGGGCTTCACGCAGGGTGCGGACCTGCTGGAGGGTACGGGTCAGGGCGAAGGCGTCGGCCGGTCCCGGGCCCGAGTGAAGGCCGATGTCGCGTGCCAGGGCGTCCAGATCGGTACCGCTGGGCTCCGGGGTGAAGACCCGCCAGCGCCCCGGACCGTCCGCGCCCTCGGTGAGCACCGCGCGGACGTTGCCCTCGCTGTCCTTGGCCGTGCCGACCTCGGTGGTCGGGGCGTAGACCCGGCGCCCGGTCCGGTTCGCCACGTGCTGGGCCACCGGCAGCCCGGCCACCTCCGGCTGCTGTCCGGTCTCGCAGGAGAACAGGACCAGCGGCCGGTCCCGGGGGCCGTCCTGCGACCAGGAATTGAGCACCTCGCCGAACTGCACACCGCTGATCTTCACGGTGGGCCGTGCCGCGTCCTCGGTCCCGAGCGTGACGGTCCGTGGCGTGGCGTGTTGAACGAAGTAGTCGGCGCCGAGCTCGGTGCCCGAGCCCGGGAGCGGGGCAGGCGGACCGGTGAACACCGTACGGGGGGCTGCCGGGACGTCTCCGGTGTCCGCGCCGCCGGCCGGGGCCTGCGACGTGGTGCGTACGCCTCGGAAGGTGTCCGCGCCGAGGATCGCCCGGCGCCCCTCGGCGCGGGCCGTGCCGTCTTCCGCCGGGCTCTGGGAGATCGTCAGCGTCTGTACGGCGACGCCGGGTCGGGGCTTCACTGCGCCCTCCGGGACCAGGCGCCGCAGCTGAGCGAGGGGCACCGTGTGGCCGTCCAGCGTGGTGGCGGCGGTTTCCGTGGGACGTGACGAACCGTTACCGCCGTCGGCGGGGCGTACGACGATCAGACCTGGCGGAGGCACCACCGGAGGCGCTGCGGGGCGCGTGTCCGGCGTGGTGGGCGGAGGTGGCGGAGGGGTGACGTCGCCGCCGGGTCCGCGTCCGACGCCTGTACTTGGTCCGCCCTGCCCCCGGCCCCGGTCGCCGTCGCTCCTACCCGACTCCAGGTGCACGTCCGTGGCCGTCTCGGCCCAGGGACGGGAGAGAGTGGCGAGTTTGGCCGGGGCGGGTGCGGTGGGCGTCAGGAGGTCCGGGCCCGTCGCCGTGCTCCGCACGGGGCTCGGCTTCTCCGACAGGGTCGCCGACGACACCACCGGCCTGCTGACTCCCGGTGCGCTCCGGGTCGTCACGCCGCTCTCGGTGGTGGGACGGGTCATCGGTCCGAGGGCGTCGGCGAGTGGCATCAGCACGTCCGCGCCAGGAAACTCGGTGTCCGTGGCGCCGTCGGCGTTCGCTGCGGGAACCGGGCCGGAGAGGGGGCGGACCCGGACAGGTGCGCCGGGGCCCTCACGAGTCAGCTCGGCCGCCGCCCGCACCGGGCGCCCCGCGCCGTCCGGCGCGACGGGTCCGAGCACGACGGCCCGGTCGGTGCCGGCACCGTCCAGCAGCGCGACCGCCTCGGGCGATCCCTCCCCCGGCGGCGGCACCTCCGACACCACGATCGTCAGCGGAGCGGCCTGGGAGGACTCGGGGCCTCCGGCGGGGGCGGGGGCGGGGGCGGGCCCGGCCTTCACATCGGCTGTGCCGCTGACGTCGCGCGCCTCGCCGGTTCCGGGGGACGAACCGATGGTGCTGACCTGCGGGGGCGCGGTGTCGGCGGCGGCAGGGGGAGCGGTGGCACCGCCAGCCGGAGGGGTGACGCCGGGTACGGCATCCGATGTGCCCAGGCTCGCCGTCGGGTCGGCAGCATCCGAAGCGCCCACGGCATCCGGAGAGGCCGCGGCCCCCGGGGAGGGCTCGGCTGGCGCGGAACCGTCCGGGGATGGTCCGGAGCCGTCTGCCGGGACGGCCCCGTCCGGAGTGCGGGTGCCCTGCGGCGGCGTGGCGGAGGGGGTCGCCGACCCGGTGGGGACGCCGCCCGGCCGGGCCCCACTGCCCGTCCCGGCCGGGGTGGAAACTGCGGGGCCGCCCGTGGGAACGGGAGTGCCGGCCTCTTGGCCCGCCGGCGCGGACGTGGGGTCGTTCTGCACGGCCGACTCGTGGGAAGCGCTCGGGAGGATGCCCTCCACGTGCTCCGGGGACGGCGCAGCCGAGCCCCCCGGCGTCGCAGCGGAGTCCCCCGGCGTCGCATTGGAGTCCCCTGGCGTCGCCGCCGGGTTCTCCGTCGTCGCAGCCGGGTTCTCCGGCGTCGCAGCCGGGTTCTCCGGCGTCGCAGCCGGGTTCTCGGGGGACGTCACGGCCGCACTGTCGGGCGAGGTGACTCCCGGGTTTCCCTCGCCCGTCGCGGCCGGGTTGCCCGGCACGTCCACACCGCCGTCCTCCGGGGACGTACCGGCGGCGGCACCCTGCGGGTCGGCCGCAACGCGGCCTCCGGCAGCATCCACCGTGACCGGGGCGGGGCCGTTCCCCTGGGTCCCGGGGACGGCGGCGAGCGGGGGATCCACCGTGACCGGGGCGTCGAAGCCACCGAGGGCACGGCGGACTCCGTCGGCGTCGATCTGCACGGCGGAGCTGTTCCCGCCGGGCACCACCCGCACCTCGGGCAGCTGCGACAAGCTGCCGTGCAGGCCGTCACGGACGCCGATCTCGGTACCGCCCGGCACCGGGGTGCCGCGCAGAGCAGCGAGGTCGTTCAACGCCTGCTGACGGACCTCGGCGGAGCCACTGTGGACCTGCTGCCACAGCGCGTTCTCGGCGGCGGTCACGGGCAGCGGGCCGGGGGTGTACGACGGCGGGTCCGGGGTCGTGTACGGCGGCGGGTTCTCGGGGACGTAGGGCGGGGGCGACTGCGGCTGACTACCGGCGACCTCTCCCTGTCCGGTCGTCTGCTGGACGGCGGGCGGGGGCGAGGTGGGCGTCGGCCCGCCGCCCATGGTGTCGCTGTCCGAGGAACTGTCGGTACGGTCGGAGTCCGCCCCGGAACGCGAGGAACCGTCGGTACCGGTACCAGTGGCTCCACCGGAGACGGTGGGCGGTCGGTTGCCGAGTTTGTCGATGGCGTGGCGCAGTTCGGCACCGCTGTTCACGGCGGTGTCGCTGAGCGTGCTCTCCACCTGACTGCTGACGCCCGCGCCGACGAACGTGGACCAGCTTGTCGACCAGTCGCCGTCGAAGGCGCCCTTGATCAGGATCTCCGCGAGCGCCTCACCCGCGCCGGCGGCGAGGAAGTCGGCCGTCCCCTTCAGCCCGTAGTGCCCTGCCAGCGCACCCGGCCGGTCCGCGTTGTTGCGCTGGATCTGGTTGTTCCGCCACAGGCCGAGGTTGTTCCGGAAGGAGAGCGGATCGTTCCGGAAGGTGACCGGCGGCTTGCCCGAGGGTCCCGGGCCGTTCCCGTACGGGGTCGGATCGGGGCGACCGGGGCTCGGGTTCGGTGCGGGGTCCGGCTTGGGGGTCGGTGTGGGGCCGGGCGTGGGGTCCGGTTTGGGGTTCGGGCCGTTGCCCTTGAAGTCGACGTCCGGGTTGTTCTTCGGGTTGGGCGGGCTCTTGAAGTCGAGGTCCGGACCGTTCTTCAGGAAGTTCTTGTCGTAGCTGTTGACGATGTTCTTCGCGAAGCTGTCGAAGATGCTGGTGAGGCCGCCCGCCGCCGCGCCGAACGCCGCGGCCTTGAGGATGTCGTTCCAGTCGAAGCCGTCGGGACGACGGCCGTCCGGGGCGAAGTTCATCATCGCCAGCCGCACCGCGAAGGTGGTGAACGCCTCGGCGAACGCCTCGGTCAACGAGGGCGCCAGGTGCAGCCGCTGGAGCAGGTGGCTCATCGTGGTGAGGATGAAGAAACGGCTGCGCAGCTTGGCCATCATGATCTGGCTGGCCGACGCGCCACCGGTGAAGAAGGACATCGCCAGGTAGATGGCGATCTCGATGAGCAGCCGGATGATCTCGGCGATGACCTGCCACTTCGACTCCATGATGTCCATGGAGGTCTTGCGCCGGCCTTCGGCGATCTTGTCGAGCTGGTCGGCGAAGTCCTTCAGGTAGTTCTTCCCGCCGTCGTCGACGAGCATGCCCATCGCGTTCGCGTACGACTTGGAGAGGTCGTCCGGCATCGACTCGCCGATGTCGTGGATCGACTTGTCGATCAGCGAGGACAGCCGCTCCAGCTTGCGGCCCAGACCGGAGTAGGGCACACGGCTGTCGAAGGCCAGGTCCTCGTCGGCGTCGATGAGCTTCTCCCCGGTGAGGATGAAGATCATCGTGTTGATCTCAGGTGATACGTGGATGCTCATCGAGGTCCGCCCCTGAGACCGCTCGGGCAGGACGGAGCGGCCGCTCCCGGCGTGGTGCGGGAGCGGCCTTCGGTGCGGGGTTCAGCGGCGGCCATGCCCGCCCGAGCCGCTGCCGAGTCCGTCGGCGTCGATGCGGCTTGCGCCCTTCTCGACCTGCTCGATGTTGTGGTCGCGGGTGTCCTTCATCATCCGGACCTGGCTCACCGTGGCGTCGGTGATGCCCACCAGCGCGTCGCGGATGGACAGCATGGTGTCCTTGGTGGTCTGCCGCTCCTTCTGCTCCTGCGGCTTGGCCTTCTCCGCGAACTCGCCTTCCGACCCGGGCCAGTTCACCGTGGGCGCCAGGTCGTCCAGGAATTCCTCGGTCATGCTCCTGGTGAGGGCGCCGATCTCCTCCAGCTGCCCGGCCAGCGCCTCGATGCGCTGCGGATCGACGTAGTACCGTTCGCCCATCGTCAGTCCCCTCCCTCTTCGCCGAGTGCGTCCCGCCAGGCGGGGGCGGCCCGGCCTCCGCGCGCCGTGTCCTCGTCCTCGCGCAGCACCTCGGGGCCGAAGATGCGCTCCCAGTCCAGCTCGAAGCCCTTCAGCTCCGGCACGTTGCTGCTGGGTTCGGCGAACGGGGCCATCGCCTTCATGACATGCCGGTTCATCTTCAGGCGCGCCGCGCTCGCCGCCTCCAGGACGCTGGCGGCCAGCTCCTGCGGGGACATGTCGCGGTACTTGTTCTCCAGGAACTCGATCCCCGTCAGCTCACCCTGGGGGCCGGCGGTGGCGCGGACCGCACGGTCGGAGGAGAGCGACGAGAACGACGCCGTGCGCAGTTCGCGCTCGGTGCGCGCCACTGCCTCCTGGGCCGACTGCAGTTCGGCCATCGCCTTCTCCAGGCGCTTCTCCAGCGGTTCCGTCACGCCCGCTCCCCTCCTTCTCTGTAGGTCTCTCCGTACGCCCGGTCGGCGCGTAGGGCCCTGTACGGTGCGTCAACTGCTGTGTTGATCTTGCCTGGTGGATGTCGGGCGCGGGAAGCCGGGGGTGGGTGGGACGCGTCCCACCGGGATGCGCCGCCCGCCGCGGGACGCCGGACACCGGCGCCGGTCACCGGCCGATGACGGCCGGCGTGCCGCCCTCCTCGGTGCCCCACACGTCCTCGTCCTCCTCCAGGTAGTCGGCGGAGCTCGTCGACCGCTGGCGGGGCTCCCCCTCCTCCTCGGGTGTGTCGCCGCCGGTGGTCGTCACCCGGCGGGCCGGTGCCAGGAAGGTGTCGCTGTCCTCCTGGCGGTTCCACGGGCTGCGCCGACGGCGGTTCCGGCGCTCGCTCTCTTCCGCCGCGTCGACGAGGACGGCGCGCACGCGCTCGCCGTTGCCCTTCTCACCGCCCCCGCCCATACCGCCCATACCGCCGCCCATCGGCATGCCGGGGCTGCCGGGCGTGCCCGGTGCTCCCGGTGTGCCGGCCTGGGCGGCGCCTGCGAGTGGGCTGCCCGCGCCGGTCGCGGAACCGTCCGAGAGAGGGGCCACCGCGCCGAGGCCGTCCGGGAAGAGGGAGCCCGATCCGGAGAGGCCGCCGCCGAGGGCTCCGGCACTCGCCTGTCCCCCACCGACGCCCAGGTCGGAGAACGGCACCTCGCTGGTCGCGCCGTCACCGCCGCCGACCGTGTCGAGGCCTCCGAGGCCGCCCGCCCCGCCCGATCCGTTCAGGCTCCCCAGGTCGCCGAGTCCACCCGATCCGTTCAGGCTGCCGAGATCACCGAGGCCGTCGAGAACGCCCGAACCTCCGTTACGGCCGGACTGGTTGAGGTCGTGCAGATCGACCGTCTCGGTCCTGCCCTGCGGGTCGGTGGTGGTGGCGATGCCGGTGTCCGGGTCGATGACCTGCTTGCTGCCGTCAGGGAAGGTGGTGGTCAGCTGGCCGTTGTCCAGTGCGGTGATGGAGCCGTCCGGGTTGGTCACCGACGCCCCGTGGGTGAGGTCGGTGGTCACGGCGGAGCCGTCCGGGCCGGTCATGGAGAACGACCCGGTGTCCGGGTCGAAGACGCCCTTGCTTCCGTCCGCGAACGTCGTGGCGAAGTCGCCGTTCGTCAGTGCGGTGTGCCCGCCGGTCGGCGTCTCCAGTCCGGACAGACCGCCGTTGAGATTTCCGAGGTCACCGAGGTCGCCGATCGACTGGGTGGGAAGGTCCGCGTTGATGTCGCCGAGGTCCCCCGGACCGCCGAGGCTGTTCTGCCCGTTGAGATCGCCGAGGCTGCCGAGGTTCTGGGTCGTGGTGGCGCCGTCGGGGTCGGTGGTGACGGCCTGGCCCGTGGTGGGGTCGACGACCTGGGTGGTGCCGTCGGGGAAGGTGGTGGTCAGCTTGCCGTCGTCGCCGAGGGAGGTGACGGACCCGTCGGGGTTGGTCACCTTCATGCCGTCGCTCAGGTCCCGGGTGGTGATGCTGCCGTCGGGGTGCGTGGTGGTGACCAGACCGCTGTCCGGGTCGAAGGTGCTGGTGCTGCCGTCCGGGAAGTCCGAGGTCAGCTTGCCCCCGTCCAGCTGGGTGCTGCCGCCGGTGGGGGTGTCCAGGGAGCCGCCGGAGCCGCCGTTGAGGCCGCCGAGACTGCCGAGGTCCTGGGTGACGGCCTGGTTTGCGTCGTTGACGGCCTTGTTGGTCCCGCCGGGGCCACCGTTGTTGAGCGGACCGAGGTTCCCCAGGCTCTGCGCGACCGTGGCAGGGGCTGGGCCCTGCTGGTTGTCCCCGCCGCCCCCGATGTCCAGGTTCCCGGGGCTCTCGGTGGACGGGATGTTCGTGTTCAGCAGGCTGTCCAGGTCCCCGAGATCCTGTGTGGTGACCGCGTCGGGGTCGTTGAGCCCGCCGAGGCTCTCCGTGACGGCCTTCTGCTGTTCCTCGGCCTCACGCTTGGCCTCTTCCTGCTCGCGCCGCTGCTCCTCGCGCAGTTCCTCCGCGTACTTCTTGTCCTCGTCGCGCTGCTGGTTCTGCTCGTTCCGCAGGTCGTCCTGAAGGTGTTTGGCCTCCTCCTGCTCCTGGCGCTGTTCCTCGCGCAGATCGTCCTGGTACTTCTTGTCCTCGTCGCGCTGCCGGTTCTGTTCCTCACGCAGCTCGTCCGCGTACTTCTTGTCCTCCTCCCGCTGCCGCTCCTGCTCCTCACGCAGATCGTCCGCGTACTTCTTGTCCTCCTCCCGCTGCCGCTCCTGCTCCTCACGCAGATCGTCCTGGTACTTCTTGTTCTCCTCGTTCTGCTTCTTGACCTCCTCCTTCTCCTCCTCCAGCTTCTTCTTCTCGTACTCGTCCGAGGCCGTGCCGGTCGACTTCGGTTCGGGCACGTTGTCGGAGAAGTCCTCGCCCAGTTCGAGGAAGTGGTTGTTCAGGGCCGACTGGACCGTGGCGGCCGGCTTGCCCAGGTACTCGTCGACCCCCTGGCTCCAGAGCTTGACCGCCTTGTCACCGACCTTGGCCCAGTTGGCGATGTCGGTCAGGTCGCCGTACTCGGGGTGCACCTGCGAGAAGCCGCCCTGCGGGCTGTGGCTGACGGTCGTGGTGTAGCGGTTGGTGTACGACGTGATGTCCGTCTTGGCGACGTTGTTCGCGTCCACCCACTGGGCCAGTTCGTCCAGGACGTAGCGCAGCACCTGGTGCGGGTCGTAGTAGGAGGAGTTGGCCCAGTCCAGCCATGCCTCCAACAGCTTGTTCGCCGCGTTCTCGAGGTAGGTGCGCCCGAGCGAGAGCGCACGCGAGTACACGGTGCCACCGGTACCGGTCTCGTCACCTGTGCCGACCTTGGAGTCGAAGGTCTCGACGTAACTGTCGTAGTTCTCACGGATCTTCTTCAGCAGGCTGCGGAAGACCTCCGCGGCTTCGCCCTTCCAGCTCGCGTCCTCGCGGCTGAAACGGTCCTCCCAGTCCTTCAGCACGACCGCGTGGTCCCTGAAGAACTTCGCCGCGAAGTCGAAGGACTCCCCCGTGGTGCCGAAGGACTTGAGGTCGACCACGTCGGCGCCGGGTACGCCCAGGTTGCTGAACCGGGCGTCCTGGGTGCTGCCCCGCAGCAGTTCGAGGAGCGCCGCCCGTGGCCCGTTCATGTACCGGGCGAGCGCGACGGTGCTCATCTTGTCCTTGTTGTAGTCCGTGAACTCGTTGCCTTCACGGACCTGGGCGTCATGGACGTTGTCGGAGCCGGGCCCGGCGAAGATGATCTCCTCCCCGGCTTTCACGCGCCCCTCGAAGACGATGCGCGCCTGCATGATCGACCGCTTCTTGCCGCTGTCGAAGAACCAGATGTCGTAGTCCTCGCCCTTGTTCGTCAGGAAGCCGGAATCCTTGACGAGCAGGCCGAGGCTGCGCTCCTTGATGTCCATGCGGAAGAGCTTGCCGCCGTGGTCGGACCGGAGCGTGTCGAAGACGGTGCTGCGGTCGGGCACCGGGTAGCCGGTGATGTGGGAGACCAGAGTGGCCCAGGTGTCGCTCGATGGATCAGCGGCGCCGTCGAACTTGTCGACGTTCTCCTGAGAGTTGGGATCGTACCGATCAGCCACCGGGAACTCTTTCTGGTCAGGTGTCCTACAGGTCGGCGCACAGCCTCTTCGTGCGGCTGCGGGGACGGGCGTCCGTCACGCGGGTGGAACCCCGGGCCGCAGGGGCGCTCACGGGTGGGGACGCGTCGGCCTAGGTGGTTTCCTCACCCGACGAACCGCTGGTGAGCGTGTCGACCTCCTCGAACGTCTGCAGCAGTGTCTGCGCGTCGATCGCGTCGAGGTTCTTGTCCTTGGTCTTGTTGGCCTCTTCGATCGTGTCGGTGAGCGCTTCCTTGAGCTCCTTGAAGAGGTCCATCTGGTCACCCAGCAGCTTGTCGATCGCCTCGGCCGCCGTGCGGACACCGGCGATCAGCTTCGGTCCCGACACCAAGGGCTCGGTGACCATCTTGCCGATGCGCAGAAGCTGTTTGTCCTGGGCGAGGTTGTCCGGCGTGGTGTGCCCGTCGACGAGATGTCCGAGCGGCCGGATGTGTTCACCGTCCCCGTCCTCCCGGTGCTTCTTCGCGGCGGTGTACACCGGCTGCACCTCGTTGTCGCGGAAGCTCTCCATCTGCTTGAGGTCGAAATGCTTGACGTCGGCCTTCTCACCGGCCATGGGACGTCCTCCTGGGGTTCGGTGCCGGACGGGATCACAGGGCGACCGGGCCGGCTCCCGGTGCGGACGGCGGCGCGGCCGGCGGGCATGCCGGGAGGCCGCAGGGGCGCCGGGGCCCGCCCTCCCCGTCCATGCGGAGGGCGGGCCCCGGCCGGGGCCTAACGGGCCCGCACACTGCCCCAGTTGTCGGCGCTCTTGCGCTCGTCACGGGAGTGGTTGTCGTGGATGCTCTGCACCAGCTCGCCGCTGTCGCCGAGGAGCAGCGCCATGTTCTTGGTGGCCTGGTCCCACTCCGCCTGTACCCCGCGGTACATCTGCTGGTCGTCACCCTCCCAGGAGGTCACGAGCGGCCTCAGCTCGTCCTCCAGGTTGTTGAGGGTCGTGATGATCTGCTGGGTCTGGCCCTTCAGCTCCTCGATCGCGTTGCGGACCGTGGAGTACTGCACGTCGATGATGCCGTCAGCCATGACATCTCCTCTCGGATGGCCGGGCGCCGGGGCCCGGGCCGCTCACCGGTTCCGGCCTTCCCGCAGGGGCCGGTTCCGCGGGGGTGGGTCAGCGCAGCGCTTCGAAGACGCCCTGGCTGGTCTTGCTGTTGAGCACCTCGGTCAGGTCCTGGTTCTCCTTCGCGAGACGGTCGGCCGACGTCACGTTCTCCTGGAGCGCGTCGACCATCTTGCTGATCTGGACGACGACCTTCTGCGCCTCGCCGTTCCAGCTGCGGAAGAGCTTCAGCAGGGCCTGGCCCTCGTCGCCGCCGACACCCGAACGCGCGGCGATCTCGGCGACGTTGTTCTGGATCTTCTCGACTGCGCTCCGGGCCGATTCCAGGGAGGAGACACCTCCCAAGCCCTTGGCATAGTCCGCTTTCCTTGCGCCAGTGTCCGCCATGTCGCGCTCCCTTCCTACAGGCCAGTCTTGTTGCACCGTTGCCACGCAGAGGCTAAAGAGAACCCGGCGTTCCGCGCAACGCGTGTGGGGAAGATTTGAGCATAGGTCAGCTCACCAGAATCCCTGCACGGCACCAGAGTTGCCCCAATGTTTCCGTGGGATGAACCATCCGCCGGGAAGGGAGGACCACTCGGCGGCAGCACAGCACCCGGCAACGCGAAACGGCCGGGAAACGGGCAGCCAAAGCCTGCGAACGGTCATCCGGGCAGCCCGTTTCCGGTGAAGTGCGCGCGCCCGCGGGATTCCACGGGCGCGAACACCGGATATCTGAGCTTTATTTGAGGTTTCCCCTGGCGTTCGACTGCCGGGAAATGAGCTCCGTCCGTGCGGAGAATTACGTACGGCGGTTTTCCGTCTTCGGCGGCCTATACGCGTTTTTGCATGGATCCGGGCGTGGAGTCGGCTGTGCCGGAAGCGTTCCCCGTGTCCGTCCTGTCCTCCTCGGTGGTCCCCTGCGGAGCCTCGGTACCGCACCGTGGAGCCGTGACCCGGGGCACGGCTGCGCCCGAGGCCGCGGCCGGGTCGAGGTCCGCACCGGTCGGAAGAGCGGCGAGCAGGGGCGCCGGGACCGATCCGATGTCCCCCTCGGCGTAACCGAGGGCGGCCAGCGCGTCCTTGGCCGGGACCCGGTACTTCACACCGTTCTCCGCCACCAGGTAGGTCGTTCCCGCGTGCGCGGCTCCGCTCGCGTTGAGGGCCCGGACCAGGGCGCCGCGTCCCGGGCGCACCACTGTGGCGTCGGTCCGGACGCAGGCCGGGCTCATCGGCTGGGTGGTGCCCTCCGACACCACGACCGGTGCGAGCCGGGCCAGCGGGACCAGCACGGACCTGATCCGGGTTCCGCCGTGGTCGCCGTCCACCTGCGCGCAGAGGGCGGTGCCGCGCGGCGCGGGCTGCGGAGCAGGTGGCGTGTCCGGCAGTTCCGCTGTTCCCGCGGTGGCCGTGTCCTTCGCCCGGTGTGTGCGCAGCGCGTCGGCGCCGACGTCGCGCGCCTCGGGCGACCGCCCCTGGTACGCGTCCTTCTGGGTGGCCGGGTCACCCAGCACCAGGGCGGCCCCGAGGCGGGTCAGCGGCACCAGCCCGTCCTTCTGCAGCAGGTGGTAGGTGCTGCCGCCGCCGGGCACCCGGACGATGAACACCTGGCCGATCCGGCTGGGCTCGCCGCCGAGGACCGGGCCTTCCTCACCGCGCCCGGGGACGGCCGGGGGCTTGAGGGCGGGTCCGGGGGCCAGTGCGTCCAGGAAGGCCGCCGAGACCGGCATCGGCTGCTCCGAGCCGTAGCCGAGGGCGTTACGGGCATCCGAGGCCCGGTCCAGCGGCAGCCTGCTGCCCCGCCACACCAGGTACTCGGTGTCACCGGGTCCGCGGACGAGCACCCCGCGGTCACCGCCGATGTCCTGGGAGTCCAGGGGTGCCCCTGCGACCACGGTGGTGACGCCCGGCTTGTCGACCCCGGTGTCCGCCACCGCTCCGGAGGTGCTGGGAAGTGCCCCGTCCGGGCCGGTGACGCACATGTGCCAGGCGCCGCCGTCGAGCTCACCGGGCCCGGGCACGGCGTCCGGTGCGCCGGGTATGCCGGCCGGTGCTCCCACGGGTACGTCCCGCAGTGAGGCGGTGGCGACGTCCGCGGTCTCCAGGTCGGAGCCGCCGATCAGCCTGGCCGAGGCGTAGTTGCGCACCGGGTGCAGAACGCCGTCGGTGCCGGTCCACAGGTAGCGGGCGCCGGTGTCACGGTTGACGACCAGGTGCTCACCGTCCTGCCAGCCGTCGTTGCCTCCCGGACGCAGCAGCCCGAAGACCGTGGCGCCCGCGCCGATCAGCACGGTCACCAGTACGCCGAAGACGACACCGCGGGTGGTGCGCCCGAGAGGGCTCTCCGCGGCATCCGGGTCAGCTGTCAGCAGGCCCGAGCTGAGCCTGCCCATCATGAACGTGTGGGCCTGTACCTGGTCGCGCTTGGACTGCACTGCCTCTCCTCACCAACTCGTTTCCCGTGCCCCGGTGTGCGGGCGTCATCAGCCGAACAGTCCGCGCAACCAGCCGAACAGGCCCACGACCCACAGGCTGAGCGGCAGCAGTGCGACGGCGAAGAGGGTGTGGGCCAGTTCGGCCGCCCGGCCCCAGTACGGCAGTACCCGGCGGCCGGGCACGGTCCAGGAGGCGGTCACGAGCCCGGCGGCCGCGGCGAGCAGTACCGCGAAGACCACGAGGCGGCCGTCGCTGCCGCTGTCCACCGCCCAGGCGCGGGCGAGGAGCAGCAGCCCCCAGATCCCGGGCACCGCCAGGGTCAGCCGCTGCCCGATGTGCACCAGGCCCCGGGCGTGCAGGAGGAGGAGCAGGCTCAGTGTGAGCGCGGTCAGCACCTCGGGCAGGTTCGGGTGTTCGGCGAGGACGGTCAGGGCGGCCGCGACGATGACGCCGGTGGCGGCGAAGAGCGCGGCGACCCAGCGTCCGGCCAGTTCGGTGCGTTCGGCGACCTCGTCACCGGCGTAGGGGTCGATGCCCTCCTGGAGCTGACCGGCCGAGGACGGCAGTGCGGGCATCCGCATCCCGGCCAGCTTGAAGGCGAACGGTGCGACCGTCCCGGCGGCCAGCGCGACGACCGCCGACACCAGCGCGACCGCGGCCGGTGCGCCCAGCCCGGAGTATCCCATCAGGGCGCCCGCCACGGCGGTGGCCACCGAGACGACCGCGGTGGCCAGCAGGGCCGGGGCGCCTACGGCGGTCGCGGCGAGCGCGATGACCGCGCCGCCCGCGCCCGCGGCGCCCGCGGCGAGCAGCCGCGCGCCGACGACCTGCGTCGCGTCCGGTCCTGTCACGTCGCCGCCGGGCAGCACCCATCCGGCGAGCGCCAGGCACGGGGCGACCAGCAGGCCGAGCGCGGTCGCGGAGAGGCGGTCGCCGACCGCCCGGCTGGCGGAGCCCGCTCCCGCGAGCAGGAGCAGCCCCGCGACTGCCGTGCAGGCCGCCTCGGTGGAGGCGGAGCCGGTCGCTCCCGGCCAGAACACCAGGACCAGGGCGGCCGCCACGGTCGCCACGGCGGTGCCCACCAGGAGGCCGCGGGCCGCTCCGGCGTGCCAGGTGTGCAGCCGCCGGCCCGCGGTGTCGGCTATCCCGTCCACCAGGTCGTCGAGCCGCGCCTCGGGCAGCGCCTCGGTGTGCGGGCGCAGATGGAGCACGGCCCCGTCGGACAGCCCGGCTCCGGCCAGGGTCGTCTCCTCGTCGAGCGGGGCGTCGCCGAGCCGCTGGAGCACCCAGCCGGCGTGGTCCAGTCCGGCCTCCTCGGCCTCCTCCCCGACGTAACGCAGCAGTGTGGGCAGCAGGTCGGCGACCGGGACGTCGGCGGGCACGGCCAGATCAACGGTGACGCTCGGCGCACGTACGGTCAGGCGGCACGACTCGGCCACCGCACTGTCGGTCATCAGCTGAACTCTCTGCTTCGGTGGGGACTTTGACAGGAGGCACCCCTCTCCGGGAGAGGGGGACGTGCGAACAGTACGGAAGGCCCGCACGGCCGGGAACGCCTGCCCGGCGGGGGAATTGCGGCGGCGCGCATCGCGACGACCGTCCCCGCGTGGACAGTTCGTGTTCCGTGAATGCAGACTACTGCCTACGACCACCGGGTCGTATTGCGGACCGGACTCACTATCCGGTATGCAATTGGCCATCGAGGGAGTTGCTCCTCCCCTGCTGTCCGCCCGAAACATTCACCCGGCGTTCACCGCTGCACGCGGTGCCCGGAGAATCAGCGCGGTGCGGTCTTTCCCACTACCGGGCGCACCGGTATTCGGTACGGGCCGGAAAGCCGTGAAACCGGAGGTTCTGTTCCTTGAGTGTGGTGCTGTTCCGCCGTCCGGCCCGCCGTCGCGGACCGGAGATGCCCGAAGGGCAATTGACGCTCCAGGAGCCCCCGGTCCTCGCCGAGACCGTGCCGGACACCTCGGCGATATGGACCTATTTGCCGATGGCGCTGATGTCGGTGTCCATGATGCTGATGTTCCTGCGGCCCGGTGGCGGCAACGGCGTCTTCATGTATCTGGCGATGGGAGTGATGGCGCTCTCCGCCGGTGCGATGCTGCTGGGGCAGCTGATGCGCCGCTCCAGCGAGCGCAAGCAACGCCTGAAGGGCGAACGCCGCGACTACCTCCGCTATCTGGCACAGACCCGCAAGCGGGTCAGGACCACCATCGCGGAGCAGCAGCGGGCACTCGCCTGGCGCCACCCCGAGCCCCGCTCGCTCCGCTCGCTGGCACGCACGTCCCGCCTCTGGGAACGCCGCCCGGCCGACGAGGACTTCGGTGAGGTCCGTCTCGCGGTCGGTGAACAGCAGCTCGCCCTCACCCTGGAGCCGGTGTCCACCCGCCCGGTGGAGGACCTCGAACCCCTCTGCGCGCACGCCCTGCGCCGCTTCATCCGCGCCTACTCGACCATCCCCGAGCAGCCTCTCGGACTCTATCTGCGTTCCTCGGCCCGGATCCTGCTGCGGCCCGAGGAGGCTCCGGACGGCGGATCGGCCGGGCCGGGCGCCCCGTCCCCCGAGGGGAACGAAGGCCCCGACGCGGTACGGGCCCTGGTCCGCGCCGTGCTCGGGCAACTCGCGGTGTTCCACGCACCGGAGGAGCTGTGGCTCGCCATCTGCGTCAGCGACGAGCGCCGGCCCGACTGGGAGTGGGCCAAGTGGCTTCCGCACGTGCTGGACCCGCACGAGGAGGACGGCGCCGGCCAGGTGCGCCGGATCACCGCCGACATCACCGAGCTGGACGACCTGCTCGGCGCCGAGTTCGCCGAGCGCCCGGACTTCGACCCGGACGCCCGGCCAGGCCGGGACGAGCCCTACACGGTCGTGGTCCTGGACGGCGTCACCGTTCCCGAAGGGCACCGCTGGGAGGGACACGGCTACCGCAACGCCCTGGCCCTCGACGTCTCCGGGGCGCTGCGCTGGCGCCCCGGCCGCAACACCCTGCGGCTGACCGCAGGCGCCGACCAGGTGAGCCTGGTGCGCACGGACCGCAGCCGCAAGGAGCGCTCCGTGCCGCTCGGCCGGCCGGACCGGCTGGGACCGCTCGGCGCGGAGTCCCTGGCCAGGCTGCTGACGTCCCGGCGGATGAGTCTGGGCACCGACATCGCCCAGCCGCTGGACTCGGACGTCGAGCTGACCACGCTGCTCGGTATCCCCGACCTGCACCGTCACGACCCGAAGACCCTCTTCGCCCGGAACACCGGCTCCGCACGCCTGCGGGTGCCGATCGCGGTCGGTGTGGACGGCCGCCCGGTCGAACTCGACATCAAGGAGTCCGCGCAGGGCGGCATGGGCCCGCACGGCATGCTCATCGGCGCCACCGGCTCCGGCAAGAGCGAACTGCTGCGCACCCTCGTCCTCGGTCTCGCCCTGACGAACTCCTCCGAGACCCTCAACTTCATCCTGGTCGACTTCAAGGGCGGTGCCACCTTCCTCGGTCTGGAGGAACTCCCGCACACCTCCGCCGTCATCACCAACCTGGCGAACGAGGTCGCCCTGGTGGAGCGCATGCAGGACGCCCTGCACGGCGAGCTGATCCGCCGCCAGGAGCTGCTGCGCTCCGCCGGCAACTACACCTCCGCGCTGGAGTACGAGCGGGCCCGTGCCGCCGGGGCGGACCTCGCCCCGCTGCCCAGCCTGTTCGTGGTGGTCGACGAGTTCAGTGAACTGCTTTCGGCACACCGGGAGTTCATGGATCTGTTCGTGATGATCGGCCGCCTGGGCCGTTCCCTCGGGGTGCACCTGCTGCTCGCCTCGCAGCGCCTGGACGAGGGCCGCATGCACCAGCTGGAGAGTCATCTCTCGTACCGCATCGGCCTGCGCACCTTCTCCGCCATGGAGAGCCGCGGCGTACTGGGCGTACCGGACGCCTACGAGCTGCCGGCCCAGCCCGGCAGCGGCTACCTGAAGTCCGGGGTGGAGGCCCTGACCCGGTTCCGTGCCGCCTACTCCTCAGGGACGTACCGGCGCCGTACGGGCGCGGTGGTGCAGGCCCGGGTGGCCAGTCAGGTGGTGCCGTGGACGAGCGGCTGGGTGGTGCCGCGGGTCGTGGAACCAGCGGCCGAACCGGAGCCGGAGACCGAGGAGAGCGGTGACGAGGAGGCCCTCCTCGACGTGGCTCTCGACCGGCTGCGCGACTCCGGTCTCGCCGCGCACCAGGTGTGGCTGCCGCCGCTCGACGAGCCCTCCCCGCTGGACGCCCTGCTGCCCGGCATCGCCCCCGACCCCGAGCGCGGCCTCAGCGCCGCCGGCTGGTCCGGCACCGGCAGGCTCCGGGTCCCGGTCGGCCTCGTGGACAAGCCGTTCGAGCAGCGTCGCGACCCGCTGGTCGTGGACCTCTCCGGTGCCGGCGGACACATCGCCGTCGCGGGTGGTTCGCAGAGCGGGAAGTCCACCCTCACCCGCACCCTGATCACCGCCCTCGCCCTCACCCACACCCCCGCCGAGATCCAGTTCTACTGCCTGGACTTCGGCGGAGGCGGCCTCTCCCAGCTCGCCGCGCTCCCGCACGTCGGCGGCGTCGCCGCGCGGCTCAACCCGGAGCGGGTACACCGGGCCGTCGCCGAGGTGATGACGCTGCTCGCCCGGCGCGAGCAGTTCTTCGTGGACCACACCCTCGACTCCATGCAGTCCTACCGCCGTCGGCGGGCCGCCGGGGAGTTCCCCGACGAACCCTTCGGCGACGTGTTCATGGTGGTCGACGGCTGGTCGACGGTCCGCCAGGACTACGACGACCTGATCCCGAAGTTCAACGAGCTCGCCGCACGCGGCCTCAACTACGGCATCCACCTCCTCATCACCACCACCCGCTGGGTGGAGCTCTCCGCCCAGGTCCGCGACCAGGCCGCCACCCGCCTCGAACTGCGGATGGGCGACCCGATGGACTCCGAGATCGACACCCGCAAAGCCCGCTCCGTCCCGCGCACCGGCGGCCGGGGCATCACCGCCGACACCAAGATGCACTTCCTCGCCGGTCTGCCCCGTCTGGACGGCAGTGGCTCCCTCGACGACCTCGGTGAGGGCGTCGCCCACCTGGTGGCCGAGGTCTCCCGGCACTGGTCCGGCGCTCCCGCCCCGCAGGTACGGATGCTGCCGCACCGCCTCCCGGTCGCCGAACTGCCCGCGCCCGAGGCCACCGAGGGCGGCGGCATGCGTCTCCCGCTCGGCATCGACCAGGAGTCCCTGGAGCCGGTCTGGCACGACTTCAGCCGTACGCCGCACCTGATCGCGGTCGGCGACACGGAGAGCGGCAAGACCAACCTGCTGCGCCTCGTCACCAAGGGCATCACCGCCCGCTACGCCCCGAACGAGGCGAAGATCATCGCGGTGGACTACCGCCGGACCCTGGTGGACGCCATCCCGGAGGAGTACCGCATCGGGCACGTGATCTCCCTGGACAACCTCAAGGACACCATCGACGGTGCGGCGCGCGCACTGAAGACCCGGGTGCCCGGTGCGGACATCGCTCCCGCCCGCATGCGCCGGTGCGACTGGTGGACCGGGCCCCGTCTGTTCATCCTGATCGACGACTACGACATGGTCTCCGGGAACTCCTTCCAGAGCCCCCTCGAGCCGCTCTTCGAGAGTCTTACCCTCGGCTTCGAGATGGGTCTGCACCTGGTCGTCGCCCGTAGCGCGATGGGAGCCGGCCGGGGGCTCAGCGACGGGCTCCTCCGCCGCCTCGACGAGGCGAACAACCCCGCTGTCCTGCTCTCCTGCCCGCCCACGGAAGGCCGTCTCTTCGGCAACGCGAAGCCGCTCAACCTTCCCCCCGGCCGGGCCCTGCACATCGCCCGCCGCAAGCCGCGCCTGATGCAGACGGCGCTGGTCGAGGAGAACCAGGGGCAGTAGGACCGACGGAAGCCGACGACGCCCTCCCGGAAGAGCCCGGGAGGGCGTCGTGTCGTTCGGTACCCGGCGGGTCAGCCGGCCCGTTCCGTTCGCGTGCCGCCCGCTGCCGCCGGGCGCCAGCCCCGGGCACGGGCCCGGGTGACGGCGAATCCTGCCCACAGGACGGCGAGGACGGCGGAGGAGCCGAGGAGGACGAGAAGGGTGGCACGGCTGGTGGCGCGGTCGGCGGTGGCCGTGTCGCGGACGGTCACGGGCTTCGCGGCCTGCTCGGCACCGGGAGGCGGACCGGGAGCACCGAGCACCGTGGTGACGGCGGCATAAGGGTCCAGCTGGGGGATGTCGGCGGGGTAGGCGGTGGCGGTCAGCCGTCGGACGACGTCGTCGGGCGCCTCGCCGGGATAGGCGGCACGGACCACGGCGACTGCTCCGGCGGCGTAGGCGGTGGCCACCGAGGCGCCGGCGCCGAGGTAGTGGCCGTCTCCGCGCGGACCGCCGGAGACCACCCCTGCGCCGGGGGCGACCAGGTCGACGCCGTCGGTGGGCGGGGAGCCGTCGGGGCGGACACCGGCGGGGAGCATGTCGGCGACCGAGAGGACGCCGGGTTCACCCGCCGGCCAGTAGGTGCGGGACGGGACCTCGTCGCTACCGCTCCGGGGCGGGTCCGGGGTCGCCGCCGCCACGACCACCACCCCCGCCCGGCGGGCCTCGGCCACCGCGCGGGTGAGTGCCGCGTCGCGGCGGGGCAGTGCCACAGCGACGGCGATCACGTCGGCCCGGGCCTCGGTCGCCTCCCTCACCGCCTCCGCCACCAGCGGAGGGCTCGCCTGACCGCGCTCGTCGGTGCCGCGCAGGGCGAGGATCCTCGCGTTCGGGGCGACGCCGGCCAGACGCGGGTTGCCGCCGCCGTTCCCGGCGATCAGCCCGGCCAGGAACGTGCCGTGCCCGACGCAGTCGTCACCTGCGGTGCCCTCGGCCGTGACGCGGCCCTTGAGCCCGGCGGCGTCGGGGGACACACCGGTGTCGATCAGCGCGACGGTCGTCCCCTCACCGGTGCTGTGCCCGTGCAGCCGGTCCAGGTCGAGGCGCTGGCGCGACCAGTCCTGCTTCTCCGCCTCCTCCTGGGAGGCCGGCGTGCAGGCTGCCAGGTCGGCCTTCGGATCGAGCGCGGAGGGCATGGCGGGCAGTTCCTGGCCCTTCTCCCCGTCCGCCGTGGGTACGCGTGCGGGGGGCGCCGCCAGGGCCGGTACGGCGGCGGGCAGCAGCAGGGCGGCGGCGAGGCCGGCGCCCGACAGCAGGCGGGCGGTCCCGCGGGCGGGTGTCCTCACCGGGGAGCCACCTTCGGCGCGGCGGCCGGGACGTCCTCCGGCCGGAGGATGCGCAGGTCGTCCAGAGTCGGCGCGGCCAGCGAACTGAGCCGTCCCGCCTGGCGGGTGACCATGGACTCGACCACCTGGCGGGCCAGCCGGGCGTTGCCGAAGGAACGGTCCCTGGGCAGCGAGTCGAAGTACTCCTTGAGCAGCGGTCCGGTGCCGGGGCCGCACTCGTACCCCATCGCCGAAGCCTGGGCGCGCACGATGGTGACCAGCTCCTCGGAGGAGTAGTCGGCGAAGGCGATCCGGCGCGGGAAGCGGGACGCCAGCCCCGGGTTGGAGGAGAGGAAGCGTTCCATCTCGTCGGTGTAGCCGGCGACGATGACGACCACCTCGTCACGGTGGTCCTCCATCAGCTTCAGCAGGGTGTCCACCGCCTCCTGGCCGAAGTCGGCGCCGCCGCCGCGCGGGGTCAGGGTGTAGGCCTCGTCGATGAACAGCACACCGCCACGGGCCCGTTCGAAGACCTCGCGGGTGAGCTGGGCGGTGTGGCCGATGTAGCGGCCGACCAGGTCGGCGCGGGCAGCCTCGACCAGCTGGCCCCGGTCGAGTATCCCCAGCTGGGTCAGGACCTCTCCGTAGAGGCGCGCGACGGTGGTCTTGCCGGTACCGGGCGGGCCCGTGAAGACGAGGTGGTTGCTGAGCGAGGGGACCGGCAGTCCGGCCGCGGCCCGGTGGCGGGCCGTGGTGATGAGGTTGACGAGGTCCGCGACCTCGCGCTTCACCTCGGCCAGGCCGATCATGTCGCCGAGGCGGGTCAGGGGGTCGTCGTCCGGTGCGGCGGACTCACCGGCCTTCGCGGCGGCGGTGACGGAGACGTCCTCCGGCAGCAGCAGGCGCAGATCGCGCTCGCCGACCTGGGCCTGTGTCGACAGCCGGACCGCCTGCCGGTCGACCATCTCCTCGAACACCCCACGTGCGGCACGGCCGTTGCCGAAGCCCTCGTCCCTCGGCATCGCGGCGAAGTGCGTGGCGAGCGCGGCCGCGGTGCCCTCACCCAGCTCGTACTGGTGCTGGGCGCACATGCTCTCCATGATCGCGACCAGGTCGGGCACCGAGTAGTTCTCGAACTCGACGGTCCGTGAGAAACGGGAGGCCAGGCCCGGGTTGGAGCCGAGGAAGGAGTCCATCTGACGGGAGTAGCCGGCCGCGACCACCACCACGTCGTCGCGGTGGTCCTCCATCAGCTTCAGCAGGGTGTCCACCGCCTCGCGGCCGAAGTCGGCGCCGCCGCTGCCGCTGTCCGCGGTGAGCGTGTACGCCTCGTCGATGAACAGCACGCCTCCGAGTGCCCGTTGGAAGGTCTCGGTGGTCTTGATCGCGGTGCCTCCGACGATCTGTGCGACCAGGTCGGCCCGTGACACCTCCACCAGGTGCCCGCTGCGCAGCGAACCCAGCTCGGCCAGGATCGCCCCGTAGAGGCGGGCGACGGTGGTCTTGCCGGTGCCGGGCGGCCCGGCGAAGATCAGGTGTCTGCTCATCGGCGGTGCGGACATGCCGAGTTGTTCGCGGCGCTGGGCGAGCTGGGTCAGGTTGACCAGGGTGCCCACCTGCTGCTTGACGTTCTCCAGGCCGATCAGCGCGTTGAGGGCGCCGAGCGGGCCGTCCGCGCGGTCCGGCGGAGGTGCGTCCGCGGCACCGGAGCCCGCCGGGTCGGTGTTCTCGGCGCTGCCGGTGCCCCAGGCGTCCCGCTTGCCGTTGCCCACGCTGTTCAGGGCGTCCACTGCCAGCCGCTCGCCGGGCGCGGTCTGCACCAGGCCGCCGCCCTCGTTCTCCCGGGCGAGGCAGTTGACGAGCGAGACCGGTGCGGTGGACTCCACCCGGAATCCGTCCTGGGCGCATCCGGTGGCCTCGCAGCCGCTCAGCGAGGCGAGCGCGCCCTCACGGAGCAGGAAGCCGTGCCCCTTGGAGGCGTGCACAGCGGTGCGGTTGGCGGTCAGCTCGCCGCCCGCGGCGACCACCACGCCCTCCTCGCCGGACATCTCGACACGGAAGTCGCGGACGGTGACGTTGCCCCCGTCCTCCACGACGAGGCCGCTGGTCGCAGTGTCCGAGACTCCGCCGCCCGCCAGGTAGAAGGTACTGCCGGAGGCCACGCGGACACCCGCGCCCTTCGGCCGGACGATCTCGCAGTCCTCGGCACGGCCCCGGGCCTCCCTGCCGGCCGCGATGCCGTCGCCCGAGGGCTCCACCAGCCGGGCCCGGCGCAGCAGCGGGTTGGCGCCGCTGAGCACCGCGACCGCGGGGGAACCGCCGATCACCTCGAGCCGGTCCAGCTCCGGCGCGGAGTCCTCCTCGAGGAGCAGCCCCGCCCCGTCGCAGTCGCGGACCGTCAGACCGGTCAGCGCCGGGGACGCGGCGCCCGCGACCCGCACCGCCGCGCCCTGCGCACCGTCCACCCAGCAGTCCTCGAACGTGCCGCGCGCCCGGTCGGTGACCACCACGCCGTGGCCTCGGGTGCGCGAGACACGGCAGCGGCGGAGCACCGGGTCGGTGCCTGCGGCCAGCGTGATCCCGTTCCCGGAGGCGCCGGTGACACGGACGTCCTCCAGCGTCGTACGGCCGGAGCTGCTCAGGTACACACCGGTGCTGGTGTCGTGCACCACGGTGCGGGCCACCGTGACGGCGCAGTTCTCCTCCAGCGCGATGGAGGGCTTGTCGGTGGAGGAGATGTCGCAGTCCTCGACGCTCCCGCGGGACTCGCCGTTGGCGAGCAGTCCGTTTCCGCGGGCGCCGCGCACCGTGCAGTCACGGACGCGTGCCTCGCCCTGCTCGGCGAGTACGAGACCACTGGTGCCCAGGTGCTCGAACGTGCAGGACTCCACGGTGGTGGGCGCGTTCGACGTCACCACGATGCCGGCGCCCTGCGGGTTGCTCACCCGGCAGTCGCGCAGCGCGAGGGAGCCCGTCCCGCCGGCCAGCATCGCCGTCCAGGCGGCGCCGACGACCTCGCAGCCGTCGAGTGCGGCCTGACCTCGCCGTACGTCCACGGCGGGCAGCTCGGCGTCGCCGCCGCGCAGGGTCAGCTCGGAGAGCATCACGGCGTCGGCGCGCAGCGTGACCACGCTGCCCGACCGGGGCCGGATCTCGACGGTGCCCCGTCCCTCGGCCGCGGTGAGGGTGACCCTGGTGTGGATCACGAGGTTCTCCGCGTACGTCCCGGGCCGGACGCTGATGAGCGCACCGGTACGGGCAGCAGCAAGTGCCTCACCGATCGTCCGGTAGCGGTCCCGGCTATCGGGGCCGACCGACAGTACCTGGCGCGACACGCACCAACCTCCTTGCTACGGCGACGTCTTCAGCTGGCGTCCCCCTGTTCGCCGGGGACGCGTGTCGGGGAGCCGACGGTGCCATCATGCCTCGCCCCGGGACACGCGGGTTCCGGGAGCGGTGCTCCCGGTGTCGAGGGCAGTGGTCAGGTACTCCACTTCTGGGCGGGGTTGCCCGAGCATTTCAGCAGTTGCAGGGCTGCCCGGTTCTCCCGGTTGGCGCCCGCGATGTCGACACACATGCCGACGGCGGTGTTGACCAGGTCGTGGGCGCCGTTCAGAGCGAACTTCTGGGCGATGTTGCCGCTGCACCGGGCGATCTGGATGACGGTGCCGTCACTGAAGTTGGCGTTGGCCACGTCCAGGCACAGGCCCTGGATGCGGATGGTGCCGTCGGACGCGAACTGCCATTTCTGGGCCGCGGCGTTGTTGCAGTCCCACATGTGCAGCGCCTTGCCGTCGCTGAAGTCGTGGCCCGGTACGTCGATGCAGCGCCCCGAGAGATGGCTGCGGAAGGAGACGGGGGCACTCAGGGTGACGGCCGGAGCTGCGGCAGCCGGCTTGCTCCTGGCGCTGCCGGACTTGCTCCCGGTGCTCTGCTTCTTCGGGGCGGCCGGCTTCTCGGCCTCGTCCTTCTTCTGTGCTTCCCCGGCCTTCTCCGGCGCCCGAGCCGGCTCGGGTGCATGCCGCGCCGCCTTCGGGGGCTTCTCGGACGTCGCGGGCCCCTTCGTGGCATCACCCGGGGCATCGGACTCGGTCGGGGTCACGGCGAACTCGCCCGGTGTCTCCTGTCCGCTGCCGGTGAGTACCGTTCCGGCCGCCGCCGCGGGCTTGTCGGGGTCCTTGTCGTCGTCCGTCGCGAGGACCAGGAAGGGCACCGACACGAGCAGCACGCCCGCTATCGCGGCACCTGCCAGCACGGCCTTGCCCGGCCGTCCGACCGGCCCGGTCTCCTGCGGGCGGCCGATCGCGGTCGCGGTCATGGTGCGCACGAGCGCGGGCAGCCGGCTCTCGGCGACGGCGGTGGCACCGGAGTCGTGGTCGGGGTCGGTCTCGGACCGCGCGCCGGAGGAGGAGCCGGTCTCGGACCCGGTCTCCGGCTCGGTGGTCGCGCCCGTCCCCGGCTCCTCAGCGGCCTCGCCGGCGGGTGCACCGGACTGCGGCTTCCCCACCGCCGTACCGGCCGCTGCCGCGGTCTCCGCCCGTGCCGCCCCGGGCTTGGTCCCGGGCTCGGGCTCGTGCTTGGTCCCGGCCCCGGGCTCGGACGTGGCCCCGGGCTCGGACGGGGCGGGCTTCGCCTCCGGTGCGGACTCGGCGAGGGCGGCCGCGGCCGCCTCCTCGCTCTCGGAACCGGACTCCGCGCGAGCCCGCGGGGAAACGGGGGGTTGCTGAGCCGAACGCGTCACGGGGTTCTCCCTGTGGTGTGGGGCCAGGGTTCGGATGGGCTGTCGGCCCGGTCCGCGGAGGGGTCCGGGGCCGGAGCACCGGTGCGGAGCACGGCGCCGGAAAGGGTTGCGGGCATGTCCTCGGCAGCGGTCTTCTCGTCGTCCGTCCCACGGCCGGGGCCGAACAGGCTGTCCGCCGGGACGAGCAAGGGTGCCGCGGCAGCGGCGTTGACCATCAGCAGGGTGCCGGGACCGCTGAGTGAACGGGCCAGTTCCGCGGCCTGCAGCGTGTCATGGTGAAGTGCCGCGGACATGAACTCGTGTGCCGGCGAGGTGAACACCAGCACCACAGGTGCCCCGTTCCGCCCGGCGGCCATGAGCGGCCCGCCGTCGGGCCCGCGCACCACGGTGACGTCCGCCACCGCGAGCGCGTCGAGCGCCGCGTCCACCGAGCCGTAGCCGGTGGCGGCTCGCTGGGCGGCGGCGTCCACCGGGTCGGTGGGCTCCGGCCAGCCGAGCATCCGCGCCGAAGGGCGGTAGCCGGGGTTGGCGCGGTACTCCCCCACGCCCCCCTCGTCGTCCGACTGCCACTCGCCCAGCACCGCCCACTCCGGCGGTGTCCGCTCCTCGGCCCACTCCGGATCCACCACCCCGACCCAGTGGCCCGGCGCCTGACGGGCCGCTGCCCTCACGGCCTCGGGTATCTCGGGCGGGTCGGCAACCTCGTTCGCCTCGACGGCGACTGACTGCTGGTCAGCACCAGAATCGACGGCGTCCGGTACGGCGGGCAGAGCTCCCTGCCCGCCTTCTCGCCGCTCTCCGGGCCGCATCTCCACCTGAACTCTTGGGTCCGTACGAAATCTTGGGTGCCGAACGGTTCGAACACGCGCCGACACTGATCGAACTGAGTCAACAGGATGTCACACAAGCCCCACCCGTGTGCGTCCGCCAAAGGCCCGTATCGGGTGCGCACGTGCCCGTTTGCTGCCTGGACGGGGAACCATCCGGGAGCAGTGAGACGCGGCCGGACAAAGCGACGAGGGACATTCAGGGCGTGACCCCCTCCACCGCGAGCGCCTCCGCGACCCGGATGCCACCTGCGCGGGACCCCGCCGGTCACGGGTCACCGACCGCCGCCCGGTGCCGCCCCGCCCTGACGCGCGCGGCGTCACGGCGGCGGGCTCAGCACTCCGCCGCGGTTGCTCCTCGTGCTCCCGGTGACATCGGGCGAGAAGCTGATCCCAACGGGTCCCGGGGATCGGGGAACGCCCGAAAGCCGGCTTCGGATTTCTCCGAAACCGGCCATGAGCTGCGACTGTCTCCAGTCGGGACGACAGGATTTGAACCTGCGACCCCTTGACCCCCAGTCAAGTGCGCTACCAAGCTGCGCCACGTCCCGATGCGATTCCCCCCGGTGTTCCCGGGTGGCCGCGCAGGACAAACATTACCTCACTCCGAGGGCCGGATCGACGCGCGTACCTGCTGGGCGCGGGCCGCGAGTCCTTCCGCGCCGCAGGCCGTGGCGATCTTCTGGGCCCGGGCGACCTCCCGCTCGGAGTGGATCGCGATGCCGTACTCGAAGCGGGCCAGCGCGTGCTCGTAGGCGGACGAGGACGCCTCGAGGTGACGTACGGACTCGGCGAGCAGCTGCTTCGCCTCCTCTTCGGGCGCGAAGAGGGCCACACAGCGCAGCGCCTCACCGATCGCCGTGTCCGTGCCGAAGCGTTCCGCGTGGACGCGGGCACGGGTGGCGAGCTGGGCGGCCCGGACCGGGTCGGTGTCCGCCAGGGCGCGGGCCAGGTCGCCCGCCCAGGGAGCCCAGACTCCGTTGAACCGGCCCCGTGGCTCCAGCGCCGCGCCCGCCGCTTCCAGCTCGGCCACGGCCTCCTCCGTACGGCCTTCGGCCAGCAGCAGGCGTCCGCGTACGCACGGGGCGTCCGGCAGGACCATCGCGGTGGGGTACGGCGGGCCGAAGTCGTACCGGTCGGCGACCAGCCGGGCCTCGGCCGTCCGGCCTCGGGCGAGCAGCGTGTCGACGAGAAGGCAGGCGGCGTCCCAGTGGACGGGCAGTCCGCGTCCGGCCCGGTCGGCGAGGCGGAGGCCTTCGCGCAGGAAGCCCTCGGCCTCGGCGAGACGGCCGCGCCTGCGGTGCACGAGGCCGAGGAGGGTGTGTGCGAACGCGAGGTGCGCGCCGCTCCACCCGGAGATCTCGAAGGCGCGCACGGCCTCGCTGAAGAGTTCCTCGGCGCGGTCCGTCCGGTCGGTGAAGGCGTAGGTGATGCCGACCATCGTGGGGAGTTCGAAGCCCCATTCGGTGTCGGTCCAGCCGAGCCCGCGGGCCGGCCGGCCGTCGACGAGTGCGCGTTCGCAGAAGTCCACGACGACTTGGGCGTTCTCCCCACGGAGCATGGCGTCGAAGGCCCGAAGGGTGAGCAGGGCGCGCTCGGCGTTGTCGCGGCCCTTGAGGTGGTCGGCGTTACGGGCGAGCCGGGCCGACCGTCCGGGGCCGTCGTCCTCGGCGGCCTGCATGCCCTCCCACAGGAAGTGCGCGGCCTGGAGCCGCATCAGGCCGGGGCCGGGAGCGGTCCGGGAGGCCTCCGCGGCCAGTGAGAGCGCCGCGTCCTTGAGCTGGTTGTTGTGGGACAGGGCGGAGGCGAGGCGGAAGGTGGCGTCGATCCGGAGCGTCTCGTCGAGGCCGGGTGTATCGAGCGCGGCGCGCAGGTGCTGCACCGTCGTGGCCGGCGAGAAGAGCAGCGTGGCGCAGCCCAGTTCGTACAGCAGGGCCGCGCGGTCGTCGGGGCGCGGCGGTTCGTCCAGGGCGCGTTCGAGACAGCGCCGGGCCGCTTCCGGGGCGCCGACCGCGAGGTGCTGCCGTGCCGCCTCGCGGAGCTGGGTGACCAGCTCCTGGTCGTCGTCCGGGTGGACTTCGAGCAGGTGGCGGGAGGCGGCGGCGGCCCCGAGCCCCGCCTGGGTGATGGCCCAGGCCGCCCGCCCGTGCATGGCGGTGCGGGTGGCCGGCGGGATGGAGCGGTAGACGGCGGTGGCGATGAGCGGGTGGACGAATTCCAGCGGGTCGAAGCCGCTGACGATACGGGCGTCCCGCAGGCGTGCCGTGCAGTCGGCGGCCTCCGCCGAGCTCATTCCGGCGAGTGTCGCGGCGAGCTCCTGGGAGATCTCCGTGCCGAGCACGGCGGCCGCCCAGGCGAAGCGGTTGGCGTTGGTTCCCAGCCGTTCGAGGCGGGCGACGAGTCCGCTGCCCCGGGCCGAGGCGCCGAGCTCGCGGAGGAGCCCGGCGGATTCCTCGACGGGTGCCAGTTCGCGGTCCTGTGCCTTGGCGACGAGCTCTACCGCCTCGTACGGGTTGCCTCCCGTCACCGCCCAGACCTCGCGGCAGAACGGGTCGTCCGCGTGGTCGCCCAGCCCGGCGCGCACCAGGTCGGCCGTGGCCTCGGGGGTGAGCGCGCGCAACGCCACCCGGATCAGCGCCGGGTGGGCCGCGGCGGAACTGGTCTCCCCGGTACGGGCGACGGCCCAGTCCGCGTCACGGTCGGCGAGCTCCTGGGGGCGGTGAGCCTGGACGACCAGCACGCGTAGTTCGGACAGTCGCGCGGTGAAGCCGGAGAGCCAGGCGAGGGACTCGCCGTCCGCCCAGTGCGCGTCGTCCACTATGAGGAGGAGGGGCCGGTGGCTGAGCCGCGAGGCGAGCCGGGACACGACGTGGTCGAGACCGTCCCTGACACCTTGCGGATCGGGCTGCGGACCGCTGGGATCGGCGAGGCCCAGAGCCGGTGCGGCGATCTCGAACCAGTCGCCGAACAGGGCGCGGATCTCGTCGGCGGGGAACCGGTCCAACGCGGGCTGGAGCAGCTGGCGTACGACGTGGAACGGCACCGAGGTGACCGTCTCCCCGCCGCGTGCGGACCACACGGTGCAACGGTCGGCGGCCATCGCCTGGATCTCACCGAGCAGCGCGGTCTTCCCGATGCCGGCTTCCCCGCTGAAGACCAGCAGCCCTCCGGCTGCCTGCCCGCCGCACAGGGCGTCCACCGCCTCTGCGGCGGCGGCGAGTTCCGGTTCGCGCTCGTACAACGGCCGGGACGGCTTCATGCCTCCCCTTCCCAGGGTGGTTGCGGAGGGCTCCGAGCCTAGCCGCGCGCGGGTGCTCAAGGACAGGGTTCACGTGGTTCTCCGCAGGTGCGAGGCACAATCGTGGGGTGGACGCATCTCGCAGGGACCGCGACGAGGAAGGGCGGGCGCGCAACGCGCGCCCCCGGGACGGGCTGGGGCGCCCCCTGCCGTACGGGACTCCGGGGGTGGAGAGGCAGCCCGAGGGAGTGGTCCGCTCCCCCGGCGAGACGGTGCGGGAGGCCCAGCGGCTGCTGGACGCGGGCATGCCGTTCCACGCCCACGAGGTGTTCGAGGACGCCTGGAAGTCGGGGCCCGACGTGGAACGCGAGTTGTGGAGGGGCCTCGCGCAGATAGCGGTGGGGCTGACCCATGCCGCCCGGGGCAACGCGGCGGGCGGAGCACGGCTGTTGAGGCGGGGCGCCACCGCTGTCGAGGGGTACGGGGCGTCCGGGCCCCACGGAATCGGCGTGGACGGGCTCATCGGCTGGGCCCGGGAGCTGGCGGACCGGGTGGACCCTGCCGGGCCCAAGGACGGGGAGGACGGTGCGGGGGACACGTCCGGAGCAACCGGGGGCGCTCCGGACGTGGACGCGGCCACGGAGGCTCCGAAGCTGCGGCGAGCGGACCAGGACGGAGCGTGAACCCCTGCATGCGATAGGTTTTGCTCCTTCCTGACGGCGTGTCGATCGCGCCTGTCACGTTCCTGCTTCATTCCTCGATCACTCGCTCAGGAGACGGACGCCCCCGATGACCGACATCATCAACGGCCTCGGCCGTGCCACCGCGTACGGGGCCCTCGGCGTCGTACTGCTCGTTCTCGGCATATTTCTGATCGACGCCCTGACACCGGGCAAGCTCGGCCGTCAGATATGGGAGGAGCGCAACCGCAACGCCGCGCTGCTCCTGAGCTCCGCGCTGCTGGGCATCGGCGGCATCGTGTTCACGTCGATCTGGACGACGTACGAGGACTTCGGCAAGGGACTCGCCTCGACGGCCGCGTTCGGGCTGCTCGGCCTCGTCATGATGGCGGTGGCGTTCCTCGTGGTGGACCTGGTCACGCCCGGCAAGCTGGGGGCCACGCTGGTGGAGCGCGAGCCGCACCCGGCCGTGTGGGTGACGGCGTCCTGCAACCTAGCGGTGGCCGCCATCGTCTCCGCGTCGATCGCCTGATCCCCCGGACGATCCGGAGGTCCGGCGAACAGCGCGGTGCGCAGCCATTACGATCCGGCGTCATGAGCACTTCTGACCAGGACCAGGACCAGCACCAGGACCGGCACGAGGAACAGGACCGGCACGAGGACCAGCACCACGAACAGGAGCTGGCCCGCGAGCGGGACGCGGAGCAGGGCGAGCAGACCGCCGCGATACCCGGGCCCGCCGCGCAGCAGCGGAGACTCACGCCTCGTCAGGCGCGGCGGCTGCGGATCGTCCTCTCCTCGGTGGGCATGGCGGCGATGGCCGTCGTCCTGGCTCTGCGGATAGCGAGCCGCTCATCGGTGCTGGTCGTCGGGGTGTACGGGCTCGCGCTCATCCTCTGCGGTGTGGTGATCGAGCTCAGCAGGAACGGCCGGACCCGGCTCGGCAGCTGGCTGCTGGGTGCGGGGCTGGTGGCCGCCGTCGGCGCGGACTGGCTGCTCATCCCCTGAACGGTGCCGCGCCGCGGATCACCGGGCGGTGATCCTTACGGGTGCGCCGTCCGGGTCGACCCGGACGAGCCAGTCGGCGGCGAGACCGAACGGCCTGCCGGGGACGGCGGTCGACAGGAGCCGCTGCCGGTGGAGCTCGCGCCCGTTCTGCGAGACGACCAGCAGGGGGTGGGGCAGCCGCCGCGCGGTGCGCAGCACGAACCGGTCCCCCTGCGGGCGCGCGCCGTCCGGCCCCGTCACGTTGGGGGCGATCCACCGCAGGGGTGCGTCGACGACCAGGGGTCGTCCGCCTCCGGCGGGGTCCTCGGTGCCGGCCAGGTGGTGCAGCACGGGCACCGCCACGGCTCGGCCCTCCTGCGCCGCGAACCCCGCCCGTTCGACGGCGTGCAGCAGGTTCCCGGCCGCGAAGACGCCCGGTCGCGACGTACGGAACGCGGAGTCGTACGCGGGACCCAGGGTGCCGGGGTCGAGGCGGAGACCGCCGCGCCTGGCCAGTTCGTGGTCGGGGACGAAGTCGCCGGTCAGGACGACGGTGTCGCAGCGCAGCGTGGTGGTACGCCCGTCGTCGTGGCGCAGTCCCACCCCCGTCAGCCGGGCCCTGCCGGTGAGCCCGGTGACGGTCGCGCCGGTGAGCAGCGGGACCCGTCGGCTCCACAGCCGGAGCGGGAGGGACGGCCGGTCGGTGACCACGGCGGCGACGTGGACCCCGGCCGCGCGCAGGGTGGCGACGGCGGCGTCGGTGACGGGCTCGCCGCCGACGACGACGGCCGTGGTGCCGATCCGCTGCCCGTACAGGTGGACGGCCTGCTGGAGCTCTCCTGTGGTGTAGACGCCGGGCGGCCGGGTGCCGGGGATCAGCCGGGCGCTGCGCGGCCGTTCCCGGGCACCGGTGGCGAGGACGACGGCACGGGCAGTGATCCGTTCCAGCCCGTGGGGGCCGGTGGTTTCGACGGAACGGGGCCCCGCCCAGCCCGTGACGGTGACCCCGGTGCGCAGGTCCGCGCCCGCGTCCACGGCAGCGGCCACGCTCCGCCGGGCGTAGCCGGGTCCGCTCGTCCCGACCCCGGTGGACGCGTATCCGCTCGCCCCGACCCCGGTGGACGCGTATCCGGTCGCCACGGCCCAGGCGTACGCCGACCGGTCGAGGCGGCCGCCGAAGCCGCCGTGGTGGCAGTGGCGCGGGACGCCGCCCGCCTCCTGCTCTCGTTCCAGGATCTCCACGCGGCCCGCGCCGGCCGCCGCGAGCTCCGCTCCGGCCGCGAGACCCGCCGGGCCCGCGCCGACGATCAGGACGTCGACCTCGCGTTCGCTCCCGCTCACGGTCGTGCCTCCTCGAACAGGGCGCGGACGGCGGCGCCGCAGTAGAAGCCCTGGCACCGGCCTCCCCGGGCCCGGGTGCGGCGCCGCAGGCCGTCCAGGGAGTGCGGCGGGATCGTCGCGGACAGCGCGTCCCGGATCTCTCCGAGGGTGACCTGTTCGCAGTGGCAGACCAGCGTGCCGTACGCCGGATCTCCGGCGATCAGATCGGCATTGCGGTACGGACGGGGGTGGGCCTCACCGAGGTTCGGCATCGTCAGGGGCGGCAGCGCGCGCGGCTCGCCGGGCTCCAGGCCGGTCTCCTCGAGGAGTTCCATGACGTGCCGGGCGATCGCCATGGACGCGGTCAGGCCGGTGGAGCGGATCCCGCCCACGGCGACGTAGCGCAGGCCCGGGTACTCCTGGATGCGGTAGTCCTCCTGCCCGGTGGCGGCGCGCAGGCCCGCGTAGACGGCGGTGACCTCCTCGTCGAGCAGCGCGGGTACGATCCGGCGGCCCTTCTCGCGCAGGAGGTCGAGGCCCTTGGCGGTGGAGCCGGTGGCGGTCCTGTCGTCGACCTCCTCGGCGGTGGGGCCGAGGAGGACGTTGCCGAACACGGTCGGGGCGACGAGGACGCCCTTGCCGGCCGGGCCGGGGACCGGCAGGAGGATGTGGCCGACGAGGTCGCGGGCCAGCTTGTCGAAGACGATGAGCTGCCCGCGGCGAGGCGTCACCGTGAACACGTCGTGGCCGAGGAGCCGGTCGATCTCGTCGGCGTACAGCCCGGCGGCGTTCACCAGGTAGCGGGTGCGCAGCGGGCCGCGCGTGGTGGACAGTTCGTGGCCCTCGGCATCGCTCCGGACGTGCCGCACCCGGCAGTTCAGGTGCAGGTGGACACCCGCCCTGACGGCCTGGGTGGCGAAGGCGAGCGGGGTGGTCCAGGGGCAGATGACGCTCTCGTCGGGGATTTCGAGCGCGCCGAGCGCACCGGGTCCCAGATGCGGTTCGCGGCGCCGCAGCTCGTCGGCGCCGATGATCCGGGACGCGTGGTAGCCGTTGCGCTCGGCCTTGGCCCGCAGCCCGGGCAGCGCGGCGAGCTGGTCCTCGTCCCACGCCACGAGCAGCGCTCCGACCCGTTCCAGCGGGATGCCGGTCTCAGCCGCGTAGGCCGCGAGGAGCTCCTGCCCCTCGCGTACGAGGCGGGCCTCCAGTGAACCGGGCACGGCGTCGAAGCCGGTGTGCAGGATCGCGGTGTTGGCCTTCGATGTGCCGTTGCCGATGTCGTCGGCGGCGTCGATCAGAGCGGTGCGCAGCCGGTGCCGGGCCAGTTCCCGGGCGATGGCCGCGCCCACGACCCCCGCGCCGATGACCGCGACGTCGTACGTGTTCCCCTCGTCCTCTTCCACGTCCGGGGACAGGGGACCTGCGGTGGTGAGGGTGACGGTCACGAGCGCTCCAGCAGGCTGCCGACCGCCGCCCGGAAGCCCGCGAGGCGCTCGGACGCCGCCTCCGGGCCGATCCGGGGCTCGTACACGGCGGACGGCCGCCAGTCGGGTACCGCGCGGCCCGGTGGGAGGTGCGGGTCGAGGCCGAGCCGGGCCACCACACCGGCGCCGAGCGCCGTCGCGTCGGGCAGCGCCGAGACCTCGACCGGCCGTTGCAGCAGGTCGGCCTGGGTCTGCATGAGCAGGGAGGAGCGGGTGAGGCCGCCGTCCACCCGCAGTGTGGTCAGCGGTGCGCCCAGGTCGGCCGCGACCGCGTCGGCCAGGGCAACGACCTGCGCGGCGATGCCCTCGCAGAGGGCCCGGACCAGGTGTCCCGCGGTGGTGTCGAGACCGAGGCCGGTCACGGAGCCCCGCAGGTCGCTGCGCCACCAGGGGGCGGCGAGCCCGGCGAGCGCGGGGACGAAGGTGACCCCGCCCGTGTCCGGGACCGAGGCGCCCACGGGGTCGAGGTCCGCGGCCCCGGTGATCACCCCGAGGTCGGTGAGCCAGCGCACGGCCGAGGCCGCCGTGTAGACCTGGCCGTCGAGGCAGTAGTCCGTCCGCCCGCCGAGGCGCCAGGCGATACAGCTGACCAGCCCGGAGGAGCCGGTGCTGGGCAGACTGCCGGTCTGGGCGAGGAGGAACGCCCCGGTGCCGTACGTGCACTTGGCCTGGCCGGGCTCCAGGGCGTTCTGTGCCAGCAGGGCGGCCTGCTGGTCGACGAGGAGGCCGGTCAGGGGGATCTCCCCGCCGAACGCCGTGGTGGTGCCGACGGGCCCGGCGCAGTCGACGACGGCGGGCAGCCGCTCGTCCGACAGGCCGAAGATCTCCAGGGCCGCGGGCGACCAGGCGACGTCGTGGAGGCTGAGCAGCTGGGTGCGGCCGGCGGTGGCGGCGTCGGTGACGAACGCCCCGGTCAGCTGGTGGACCAGCCAGGAGTCGCTGGTGGTCACGACCCCTTCCCGGGTCAGCTCGCGGCGTATCCACGCCATCTTGGGCGCGGCGAAGTACGGGTCGAGCGGCAGCCCGGTCAGACGCTTCAGCTCCTCGCCGTGCGGGGCGAGTTCACCGCAGAGTCCGGCCGCACGCCGGTCCTGCCAGACGACGGCGTCCGTCAGGGGCCGGCCGGTCGCGGGATCCCAGGCCAGCACCGTCTCGCCCTGGTTGGCCAGGCCCACGGCCGCCACGGGTTCGGCGGCGTCGGCCACCGCTCGACGGCCGGCGTCGAGGACCGACCCGATCAGCTCGGCGGGATCGGCCTCCACGAGGCCCCCGGCGCCGTGGCGCGGGCGCACGGGCGCCGAACCGGAACCGATCACCCCCCTCTCGGGGCAGATCACCAGCGCCTTCGTTCCGGACGTCCCCTGGTCGATGGCGAGTACCGGTCCTGTCAATCGACGCTCCAGCCGTACGGGCCGCCCGGGTCGGGCGGAATCGTGATCATCTGGTCCCTCCGCCCACAGTCGTGCAGACCACGTCGTGCGTCAAGCCTCTCCAGATCATCCCGTCCGGAGTCATGCACGGCAATCAACGTCCGGCCGGGCGGCGTCACTTGAGTAAGATCCACGGAGTCCCCCGACGGACGGCGCGGGGCGCTCTACACTCTCCGCCCAGTGGGCAACCGGACGATGACCACCGGACGTTCACGACCGCACTGCCCAACCCCCCACGTTCCTTGAGGATTCATGACGAGACGAACCCGCGCCGTGCCGCCGCGCCCGGCTCACCGCCCCTCCCCCACCGCGTTCTCAGGGGCGGGGCGTATCCATGGCCGCCGGTGACTTCCGACCGGTCTACCACCCCGCGGGACACGACCACGCACTGCGCGTGGCGTTACAGGACCTGCGCACCGGCCGTTGGCTCGCCATGCGGAGCCTGCTGGAGAGCACACCGGACTGGGCGTCCTGGACCCAGCGGACCCAGGTCCTCGCGGCCGTGGCCGCGGGCTCGGACACGGTGCACGCCTGGCTCGCGGAGGAGCCGCGGAGTGTCGCGGCGGCGGTGATGCACGCGAGGGTGACCGTGGAACGGGCCGTCCGTGCGCACCGGGAGAAGCGGCCGGGCGCCCAGGAGCTGTGGCAGGAGGCGTGGGAGGGGTGCCGTTCGGCAGCGCACGCCTCGCCCCAGGACCCGGTGCCGTGGGTGTGTCTGCTCGCGCTGTCTCAGCTCGACGAAGGACAGCGCCTGGAGGAGCACCGGCTGCTGCCGCCGGGCCCGATGCTGTTCCCCGGTCCGTGGGGGCTGCTCGCGGAGGCGGACAAGCGCGATCCGTTCAATCGCGAGGCCTACCACCGGATGCTGCAGTTCGTGTACGCGAGGCAGGCGAGCGGCACGCTCTCCGAGGCGGTCAACTTCGTCCAGTGGGCGGCCTCCTCCGCCCCGCAGGGCTCCGCCCTCCATGTGCTGCCGCTGTACGTGCGTGTGGAGCGCTACCGCCGGGAGCGCGGCAACGAGCACGCGCTGGACCTGCACTGGGTCACCGAGGACGGCGAACGCGACGCACGGCGGGCCCTGTCCGTCTGGTTCGCCGCCGCCGACCCGGCCGACCGGTCCCTGCTCGATCTCAACCATCTGGCCCACGCGCTGTGGGGCTCGCTCCGGTTCACCGACGCCGCACCGGTGTTCCGCGCCATGGGCCCGTACTACACCTCGGTCCCGTGGGCCCACCGCACGCGGACCCCGCAGGATCCGGCCGGGGCCGAGGACGTGTTCCTGCGGGCCCGGAGCCGCTGCCTTGCCTCCGAGCACGAGCCCGGCAGGGAACCGCACGGCTGACCGACCGGCGCGCCCGCCTCCCTGGAGGGAGGCACGCGCCCGGCCGGCCGGTTCCCCCCGTACGTTCCCGTCCCCATCCCCCCACCCGGAGGTCATCCACATGTCCATATCCACCTCGGCCCAGTCGGGCACGGAGCCCACACCCCGGAAGGACGAGGAGCAGCGGCTGCGCGAACTCGGCTACCAGCCGGTGCTGGCCCGCCGTATGGGCGGCTTCGGCAACTTCGCGATCAGCTTCTCCGTCATCTCGATCCTCTCCGGCTGCATGACCCTGTACGGCTTCGGCATGTCGACCGGCGGACCGGCCGTGATGCTCTGGGGCTGGGCCGGTGTCGGCCTGTTCGTGCTCTGCGTGGGCATGGCCCTGGCCGAGGTCACCAGCGCGTATCCGACGTCGGGTGCGCTCTACTACATGGCCGACCGGCTCGGCGGCCGCAAGTGGGGCTGGTACACCGGCTGGCTGAACCTGCTCGGCCTGCTCGGCGCCATCGCCGGCATCGACTACGGCGCCGCGCTGTTCACCGGCGCCCTGCTCAACCTGCAGTGGGGGTTCGATCCCACTCCCGGCTCCACGATGCTGATCTTCCTCTGCATCCTGCTCCTGCACGCCGTGCTGAACCTCTTCGGCGTGCGCCTGGTCAGCGTGCTCAACTCGATCAGCGTCTGGTGGCATCTGGCCGGTGTCGCCGTGATCGTGACGGTGCTGGCGATCGTGCCCTCCAACCACCAGTCGCCGTCGTTCGTCTTCACCGAGTTCGTCAACGACACGGGCTGGGAGAATCCGATCTACGTGGCGGCGATCGGTCTGCTGCTGGCGCAGTACACCTTCTGCGGCTACGACGCCTCCGCCCACCTGTCCGAGGAGACGTCCAACGCGTCGGTGACGGCGGCCAAGGGCATCGTCCGGGCGATCTGGGTCTCCTGGGTCGCCGGATTCGTCCTGCTGGCCGGGCTGACGTTCGCCATCCAGGACTACGCGGGCACCCAGAACAGCGCCACCGGGGTGCCGCCGGCGCAGATCCTGATCGACGCGCTGGGCACGGGGGGCGCCACCGCCATGCTGCTGATCGTCATCGCGGCCCAGCTCTTCTGCGGCAACGCCGAGGTCGCGGCCGCGAGCCGGATGGTCTTCGCCTTCAGCCGTGACAACGCGCTGCCGGGCTCCGCCCTGTGGCGCAGGGTGAGCGCGCGCACCCAGACGCCGGTGCCCGCCGTGTGGCTGTCGGTCGTGGTCGCCGCCCTGCTGGCGGTGCCGTCGCTGTACTCGGCCACGGCGTACGGGGCGGTCACGGCAATCAACGTCATCGGGATCACGCCCGCCTACGCCATCCCGATCTACCTCAAGCTGCGTGCCGGGGACCGCTTCGAGCGCGGACCCTGGCACCTGGGCCGCTGGTCGAAGCCGATCGGCTGGATCGCCGTGGTGTGGGTCGCGATCGTGACCGTGATCTTCCTGCTCCCCCAGTCCTCGCCGGTGACCATCGACTCGATGAACTACGCGTCGATCGCCCTGGTCGTCGTCCTGGTCCTGGCCACGGTGTGGTGGTTCGTCGCGCGCCGTTCGTACAGCACTCCGGCCGCGTACGGGAACGCCCGTGAGCAGGCGGAGATCGCCGAGGGCATCGTCTGACCGTTCCTTCCCGGGCGGTCTTCAGCGCAGCAGCAGCTGGAGGCCGCCCAGGACGGTGGCTCCGATCACGATCCGGTCGAAGAGCTTCTGGTTGATCCGGCCGACGCAGGCACGGCCGAGGTAGGCGCCCGGGATGACGAAGAGCACCAGGGCCGCGTCCAGCAGCAGCGACCGCGCGTCGATCAGGCCGAGCCCCACGCTGAACGGGACCTTGGAGGTGTTGACGATCAGGAAGAACCACGCCGACGTCCCGAGGAAGCCCAGCTTGCGGAAGCCCGCCGACAGCAGATAGAGCGACATCACGGGGCCGCCCGCGTTGGCGACCATGGTGGTGAACCCGCCGAGCACCCCGTACGAGCGGGCCTTGAACCGCCCGCCGCGCGAGGGGCCGTCCTCGTCCTCCGCCTCGGGGTCCGGCTCGGGCCGCGCACGCCGGCGCCAGAGGGTGACTCCCGCCATGAGGAGCAGGATCGCGCCGATCGAGGTGCGCACGGCGCCGTCGTCCGCCCACAGCATGAAGACGGTGCCCGCCACCACCCCGACGGCCACGGCGGGGAACAGCCGCAGCAGGGTCGGCCAGTGGGCGTGACGGCGGTAGACCAGCACGGCGAGGATGTCGCCCGCGATCAGGATCGGGAGCAGCACCCCGGTGGATTCGCGGGCCGGGAGGACGGCAGCGAAGACCGCGAGGCTGATCGTATTGGCACCACTGACCGCCGTCTTGGAGAAGCCGACGAGGGTGGACGCCGCCGCGAGCGCGGCCAGTTGCCAGAGCGTGAGGGTATCCATTCCGGCTCAGATGGTAGACACATCTTCCTCTCGGCGGATCATCGTTCCATCCTGTGACCTTCCCGGGTGCGGGTCCCTCGCTATGCTGCGATCGCTCACGTAAGCGTTCAAACGAACATCGCACAGCGGTAGGCAAGGGGGCCAGCATGCGGGAGCCGGTTGACGCGAGGCGCACGCGCATTCTCGCGGTGGTGCACGCGCGGGGCGCCGTCAAGGTGAGTGCGCTCGCCTCCGAGCTCGAGGTCTCGATGGTCACGCTCAGGCGGGACGTGGAGGAGCTCGCCAGGACGGGGATGCTGCGGCGCGGGCACGGCGTGGTCCGGCCGATGGGTGACACCGGGCCGACGACGGTGCCCGCCGCGCGCGGCGACGAGCCCGTCGGGGAGGGCGCCGCCGTCGGCCTCGTCGTCCCGGAGCGCCACTCGTACCTCTACGAGACCCTGCACGGCGCCAGGACCGCCCTGGAGGAGGCGGGGGCCCGGATCACCCTGCACATCGCTCCGCAGATGGCCGGGGCGGAACGGCCGCAGGTGGAACGGGCCCTGGCCGCCGGTGTGCACGGTCTGCTGATCGCCCCGCGGTGGCGCAGCGCGGCCGGTGAGGAGGCGGACTACGGCTGGCTGGCCGAGGTGGGGGTGCCGACGGTCATGATGGAGCGGCGGCCAAGGCCCGGCAGCGTGCTGCACGCCATGGACACGGTGTGCTCCGACCACTGGTACGGGATCCACCTGGCGGTGGACCACCTGATCTCGCTGGGCCACCGCCGGCTCGTCCTGGCGGCCAGGAACGACAGCCCCACGGCACGCTCCATACGGGCGGCGTTCGCAGAGATCGCCGCCGCCCGGCCCGAGGTGGAGGAGTGGTCGGTGGTGCTCAGCTCCCCGAACGCGGGCCCCGGGGAGCCCGGCACGCTGGAGGAGGCGCCGGATCTCACGGCGCACCTGCGGGAGCGAGGCGTCACCGGCGCCGTCCTGCATGGCGACGAGGACGCCCTGATGCTGGTCCAGCGGCTGACGGAGAACGGGATCGGAGTACCGCGGGACTGCTCGGTGGTGGCGTACGACGATGTCGTCGCGGCCCTGGCCAGCACCTCCCTCACCGCGGTCGCCCCGCCGCGGGCCGAGATCGGACGGGCGGCGGCCGAGCTCCTCCTGTACCGGCTGGGCCGGCCGACGGGCACCACCGGTCCGGTGCGCAGGACGGAGCTGCTGCCCCGTCTCGAAGTGCGCGGGTCGACGCGGGCGTTGCTCCGTCCGGCCGACTGATCGATTGAACACTTCACGCTTCTTTTGATCGATCTATTGACCACGATCGACCAGCCGATCAGTATTCCCGTGTCTCGAATCAGGAGCCGCGGGAGGCGCACATGCCTGGTCGACAGAGCCGTCGATCCGTGCTCGCCACGATCGCCGCACTGCCTCTGACAGGCGCGCTCAGCGCCTGCGGGGGCGGGGGCGGAGACACACGATCGGGCAGCACGAGCAGTACCGGCAGGACCGTCAGCAGCAGGACCGGCAGGAAGACACGTATCACCTTCTGGTCGGCCCTGCGGGGCAGCCAGGAGGTCGTGGACGCGTTCAACCGCGGTCACGACACCATCGAGGTCGATTTCCAGCAGGTCCCCGGAGGGGCCCAGGGCGGCTACGCCAAGCTCAGCAACGCCGCCCGGGCGGGCAACGCCCCGGACATCGCCACCATCGAGTACCCCCAGGTCCCGGGCTTCGCCATCGACGGGGTGTGCCGTGACATCACGGACCTGGTCGGCGAGGGGCTCCGCGCCGAGCTGCTGCCGCAGGCCCTGGGGCTGACCACCTTCGAGAAGCGGGTGTTCAGCGTCCCGCTCGACATAGAGCCGATGGTGCTGCACTACCGCGTCGACCTCTTCGAGAAGTACGGGCTGAGCGTCCCGCGCACCTGGGAGGAGTTCGAGGAGGCGGCGAGGACCGTGCGCCGCGAGGGCGGTGAGCGCCGGTTGGCGCTCTTCCCGACGGACGGTGACACCCAGCTCGCCGCGTTCGCGTGGCAGGCGGGGGCCCGGTGGTTCGACACCTCGGGCGGCGCCTGGAACCTCTCGCTGGCCGACGCGCCCACCCGGCGGGTGACCGCCTACTGGCAGCGGCTCATCGACCGGGAACAGGTGTTCATGAACGCCGTGGAGAGCAGGCAGAGCGATGTCCAGATCGCCGAGGGCCTGGTGCTCAGCCGGCTCAGCGGCGCATGGGACGCCGGAGCCCAGATGAAGGCCCGTCCCGCCCAGAAGGGCCTGTGGAAGGTCGCCCCCATGCCCCAGTGGGACCCGGCCGACCCCGGTGTCGGGACCCATGGCGGATCGACCTTCGCGATCACCAAGGACTGCGCGGACCCCGAGGCCGCCATGGAGTTCATCGAGTGGCAGGTCTCGCACCCGGACGCCCTGCGCGCCCGGCTCTCCAGCGGCGCGAGCAGCCAGTACCCGGCCGCGCCCGGGCTGGTCGAGGTGGGCCGCAAGGCCTTCGACCGCGCCTACTACAGCAGCCAGGACATCTACACGCTCTTCGAGCAGGAGGCCCGGAAGATCCGGCCCGGCTGGGTCTGGGGCCCCCGGATGACGGCCACGGGACGGATCATGAAGGACGGGCTGGCGCGGGCGAGCGGGGGCCAGGGCTCCGTCCTCGGAGCGGTCCGCGCGGCGCAGGAGGGCACCATGCCGGACCTGGAGGCGCTGGGCCTCTCCACCACCCAGCGCTCCACCTGACCGGCGATCCGCATCCCCTTCCCAGCAGCAGAGAGGCAGGTGACACCCATGACCAGCGCCACCCCCGTGTCCGTGGCCGCGGACGCCCCGGCTCGGCCGTCACCGACGGTCCCGGCCGCCAACCCGACCGCGCCCACGGGCCGCAGGTCCGCCCGCCGGCGTGAACTCGGTTCCTGCGGCGTCCTGATGACACCGTTCTTCGTCCTTCTGGTGACCGTCTTCCTGATCCCGGTCGCCACCGCCGTCTACCTGAGCTTCTTCAGCGACGACCAGCCCGGACTCGGCTTCGGCCCGGAGCGCACGGTCTTCGCCGGGATCCGCAACTACACCGCCGTGCTGGCGGACCCGACCTTCCTCGCCGGCCTAGGCGTCGTCGCCCTGTACTGCCTGGTCTACATCCCGCTGATGGTGATCGGCGCCCTCGTGCTGGCGCTGCTGCTGGACTCCGGAGTGGTCCGGCTGCGGGGCACCGTCCAGCTGGCCCTGTTCCTGCCGCACGCCGTGCCGGGCATCATCGCGGCCCTGATCTGGCTGTACCTGTACACCCCCGGCATCAGTCCGGTGATCGACCTGCTGGGCCGGGCCGACATCACCGTCGACTTCCTCGGGGTGCACACGGTGCTCCCGTCCATCGTGAACATCGCGCTGTGGAGCAACCTCGGCTACAACATGATCGTGTTCTACGCCGCCCTCCAGGCGGTCCCCCGCGAGGTGATCGAGGCGTCGGTCGTCGACGGCGCGGGCCCCGTCCGCACGGCCCTCCAGGTCAAGACCCCCCTGGTGCGGTCGTCGATCGTGATGGTCGCGATGTTCACCCTCATCTTCGCGCTCCAGCTCTTCACCGAGCCGATGCTGCTCAGCCAGTCGACGCCGATGATCAACTCGCGTTTCTCGCCCAGCATGTACATCTACGACGCCGCGTTCACCCGCAACAACTACGGCCTCGCGGCGGCGGCCTCGGTCGTCCTGCTGCTGTGCACGATCGCCCTCTCCTACGGCGTCACCCGCTGGACCAACCGCACCGCCGCCGCCGAGGAGGGCGCCCGATGAGCGCGTCGACCGCATCCCGCACCGCCGCACCCCTGCGGCCCCGGCTCCTCGGGCGCTCCGTCGTCAATCTCGTGGTGCTCGTGTCGGTGATGTACACCCTGCTGCCGGTGCTGTGGCTGGTGCTCGCCTCCACCAAGAACAGGGACGCCCTGTTCAGCAGCAACATCCTTTCGCTGAGCGACTTCTCCTTCGTCCAGAACATGAAGGACCTGTTCGCGATGGACGGCGGACTGTTCGGCCGCTGGTACGGCAACAGCCTCTTGTACGCGGTGCTGGGCGCGGCCCTCGGTGCCCTGATCAGCATCGCCTGCGGCTACGCCTTCGACAAGTACCGCTTCGCGCACAAGGAGAAGCTGTTCGGACTGGTGCTGGCCGCCGTCATGGTGCCGCAGACGGTGCTCGCCCTGCCGCTCTACCTGATGGCCTCCGGCGCCGGTCTCGTGAACACCTTCTGGGCCGTCTTCATCCCCGTCCTGTTCAACCCGTTCGGGGTCTATCTCGGCAGGATCTTCAGCCAGGGATACGTACCCGACGAGGTGCTGGAGGCCGCACGGATGGACGGCGCCGGCGAGCTGGCCGCCTACTTCCGGGTGGCACTGCGGATGCTGGGCCCGGGGCTGGTCACCGTCTTCCTCTTCCAGCTCACCGCCATCTGGAACAACTTCTTCCTGCCCATGGTGATGCTGTCCGACCAGGACCTGTATCCGGTCAGCCTCGGCCTCTACACGTGGAACAGCTCCGCGTCCGTGTCGCCCGAGTACTACCCCGCCGTGATCATGGGCTCGCTGCTCGCGGTGGTGCCCCTGATCCTCGCCTTCGCCCTGCTCCAGCGTTTCTGGCGGTCCGGGCTGACGGCGGGCGCCGTCAAGTAGCCCTGCCGTCCCGCCCGGACCACCGCACAGGAGAACCATGCTCAGCACTCCCCCCGCCCACCGCCGGCCCCGTGCCGCACTCGCCATGGGAGCGGACGCCGCAGCCGCGGTGCTCTCCCCGGACTCCCTGGCGGCGCTGGCCGAGGTGTGCACCCTCGCACCGCTGCCCGCGATCGACGACTTCTCGACCGGGGCCGCCCGTACCGCACTCGCGGACACCGAGATCCTGGTCACCGGCTGGGGCTGCCCCCCGATCCACGCGGGCGTGCTGGCCGCCGCGCCCGCGCTGCGGGCCGTCGTGCACACCGCGGGAACCGTGCGCGGTCACGTCACCGACGCCTGCTGGGACAGGGGCATCGAGGTGTCGTCGGCAGCGGCGGCCAACGCCCTCCCGGTCGCGGAGTACACCCTCGCGATGATCCTGCTGTCCGGCAAACGGGTCCTGGAGCGGGCCAGGGACTTCCGGGCCACCCGCATGCGCGACGCCTGGCTCGCCACACCGCCCGGCCTGGGCAACTACCGCCGCACGGTGGGCGTCCTGTCCGCCTCGCTGATCGGCCGGCGGGTGATCGAGCTGCTCCGCCCCTACGACCTGCGGGTGCTGCTCCACGACCCGTACGTCACGGAGGAGGAGGCCGCCGGGCTCGGCGTCCACCTCGTCACGCCGGCCGTGCTCTTCGCGGAGAGCGACGTGGTCAGCGTCCACACACCGCTGCTTCCCGCGACCACCGGGCTGGTCAGCCGAGGACTCCTCGAAGCGATGAGGCCCGACGCCGTCCTGATCAACACCTCCCGGGGTGCGGTCGTCGACCAGGACGCCCTCACCGATGTCCTGCGGAGGGACCGGATCCGAGCGGTCCTCGACGTCACCGACCCCGACCCGCTGCCGGCCGGCCATCCGCTGTGGGACTGCGAGAACGCGACCATCACCCCCCATCTCGCGGGTTCCCAGGGCAACGAACTCCGGCGGCTGGCCGACCTGGCGGTCGGTGAGGTCGCCCGCTGGGCCGCGGGCGAAGGCTTCGCCCATCCCGTACGACGCGAAAGGCTGGCATTCCTCGCATGAGCTCCACTCCCTTCCGGCTCCCCTCCGAAGACCGCGCGACGAGCCCGTACACCGGCTACACCCGGGCGCACTGGGAAGCCGCGGCGGACGGCCTGCTGGACGCCGCCTGGAAGTGGGCGACGCCCGGCCGGGCCCTCCTCGACCTGCCCGGCCGTCCCTCCCGCTCCGGTGTCCGTTCCGACGGGCTGGAGGGCTATGCCCGTACGTTCCTCACCGCGGCGTTCCGGGTCGCCGGCGCGGAGGGCAAGGACCCGCACAACTGGCTGGAGCGGTACGCCGACGGACTCACCGCCGGGACACGGACGGCCGGACGTGACGATGCCGAGTCCTGGCCGCTCATCCTGGACCACACCGTGTTCGGCCAGCCGATGGTGGAGTCGGCGTCGGTGGCGATCGGACTGCGGCTGACCCGCCCCTGGCTGTGGGACCGGCTGGACGCGGCCGCTCAGGACCGGGCCGAGGAATGGCTGCGCGGGGCGCTGCGGCACACCCCCGCGCCCAACAACTGGTACCTCTTCCCCTTCTCCGTCGCCGGATTCCTGGAGTCGGTGGGCCGGGGCGACGTGGAGACGGCGCGGGCTCGGCAGCGGGCGCTCGACCTGCTGGAGGCCTGGTACCGGGGCGAGGGCTGGTACGCCGACGGGGACGGGCGGGCCTTCGACCACTACAACGGCTGGGCGCTGCACCTGTATCCCGTCCTGGACGCGTACCTGTCCGGCGACGCGGAGCCGTCCGCGCACTACGGGGCGCGGCTGAGCGAGCATCTGGAGGGCTTCTCGCTGATGTTCGGCGCGGACGGCGCTCCGCTGCACTTCGGGCGCTCCCTCACGTACCGCTTCGCGGCGGGCGCGGCGGTCGGCATGGGCGCGGTGTCCGGTCACACCCCCCTGGCGCCGGGCGTGTCACGTCGGCTGATCAGCGGGTCGCTGCGGTACTTCCTGGACAGGGGCGCGGTGGCGGACGACGGTCTGCTGAGCCTGGGGTGGCACGGTCCGCACGACGCGACGCTCCAGGTGTACTCCGGCCCCTCGTCGCCTTACTGGGCGTCGAAGGCCTTCGTCGCCCTGCTGGCCCCGGCGGAGCACCCGCTGTGGACGGCGGAAGAGGAACCCGCCCCCAGCGAGGGCCCGGACCGGGTGCTGTCACTGCCGTCGCCGGGACTGCTGGTGCAGTCGACACGGGCGGACGGCATCGTGCGGCTGCACAACCACGGCAGCGACCACGTCAGGCCGCACGAGGGCGAGACGGCGAGCGTGTCGGACCCGCTCTACGCACGCCTCGCGTACTCGACGGCCACCGGCCCCACGGCGTCCGCGAACACGGCGGACAACCATCTGGCGCTCCGGGTCGGGGGCTCCCGCAGCAGCCGGGTCCGTATCCACCCTATGGGTGCGGGCCACGGCGAGGGCTGGGGCTGGGCGGCGTCCTGGCACGTCCCGGTCTTCCCCGACGGGCCGCCCACCTGGCCGGGCCTGCGAGTGGAGAGCGTGACGGTCGTCCGGGGAAGGTACGAACTGCGGGTGCACCGGATCCTGGGGGCCCCGGCGGGGACGACGGCCGAGCAGACGGGCTGGGCCACGGACCCCGGGGGTGCGGTGCGATCCGCCCTGCACGGGGTGCACGGCTGGGAGGGCCCGGAGGACGTGAGGGCCCCGCAGGGCACGGCGTTCACCCGTTGGGCGGTGCTGCCACGGCTGGCCGCGGACGTGGAGGGCACCGACGTGCTGGTGGCCCTGGCCTCGCTCACCGCCGAGCCGGACGCCGCTCCTCTCGCCGCGGCGGTGAGCGGGGTGGACGTCGACGGGGAGACCGTGTCGGTGCGCTGGGCCGACGACGGCTCGACGACCCGCGTCGCCTTCGCACCGCTGGAGGTCGCGCACAGCCTGTGATCCGGGGGCGAGGGCGCACTTCGCACACGTCGCCGTGCGTACGTCAGGGAAACCAGGAGTTTCTTCCACCTTAATGACCGACCACGGAACAGGTAATTCAGAAAGAGCCTTCCAGGAACTTCACAGAAGCCTCCCGAATTCATTTCCGAACAACACGTCGCACAGTTACGCTGAGGCCGCTTCGCCGAGTGGCGCGGCAGCTGCCGAAACGCCTGGGGAGGCGTCGAACGCGGCTTTCGGGGGTGTGGGGGGTTCGGGGGGGGGCGGCTTCGCCGTGCGGTGGAACAGGTCGACGGGTGAACACCCGTCCCGGCCATGCCGTTCATTCGACGGATCGCCCGGCGCGGCGACCGGGAACTCCTTCACGAGTCCTTCTCGCAGCCCGGAATTCTCTTGACGACAAGTGAGGAAGACCCGTGCGACGAATCACGTCCGTATTCCTGTCCCTGAGCGCCCTCCTGGCGGCCTCCGCACTGGCCTCACCGACGGCCGGAGCCGCGCCGCAGGCCGATGCTGCGGCCTCGGTACCCAGCGGCTGGGTCGCCGTGGACGGCGCCGGACTGCAGCACATCGCCGATTCGGCGGACACCCTCCAGGCACCGCCCGCCGTCGGCCGCAGCGCCTCCGTCGCGGCTGCCGAGCCGGAACTCCTGGCCCTGCAGTCGGCCCGTAACGAGAAGTTCGTCGCCACGGAGGCCAATTACGCGGCCCCGAACACCGGCGCCCTGCGGGCCCGCTCCGCCCAGGTGGGCGGCGGCTGGGAGGGATTCTCCTTCGAATTCGACGAGGCCTCCGAGACGGTCTCGCTGAAGTCCCTGGCGAACGACCGCTATGTGGCGGTCGAGAAGAACTACACCGGCAACGCACAGAACATCCTGCGCGCCCGCTCGACGAGCGTGGGCGGCTGGGAGCGGTTCTTCCTGTACTACAACGAGAGTCTGGACCGTTTCGCGCTCCAGTCCACGCTGAACGGGCTCTTCGTCGCCATGGAGAACGGCTACACCGGGTCCCTGCAGTACGTGCTGCGTGCCCGCTCGGCCGAGATCACCGGCTCCTGGGAGGAGTTCACCCTCTACGGTCTGGACGCCTGACGTCCTTTCGGTCCCCGGTGCCCGCAGGAGCGGGCGCCGGGGTGCGCGGTCGTCCCCACATCCGGAACCCCGTTGCCGGCATCTGCCCGTACCCATGACCCCGGCCGGCCCCGCCCCGGGCTCACGTCCGCACCCCCACGTCTACCGCGCGACGGCCAGAATCAGAGAGGCCGCGGCCAGACCCAGGTAGCCGCATGGAAACGCGATGTTGTGGTACACGCGGGCCCGGACGTGTGCGGCGACCGCACCGGCGAAGAACATCAACAGCCCTGTCGCGGCGGCGATGCCCACGCCCGGGAAGCCCAGGAGGCCGAGGAGCAGACCGGCTGCTCCTGCTGCCTTCAGGACGGCGAGCCACGGGAGCCACGTCTGCGGAAGTCCCACCTCGGTGGAGTTGGTGACGACGAATCCGGCCCGCAGGAAGTCCGCGACCGCGATCGCGCCGTTGGCCAGGATCGTGATACCGGTGACGGTCACGTACGCGGTGAACATGTGCCGCTCCCTTGGGTCGGGTCGGTGCCGTGAGGCCGGCGAGTCACGTGTGCTCACCGCGACAAGCCTCCCGCCGTGCCGGGGCGATCTCCAATACCTGTGCCTATAACCTGCGGGCATGGATGTGGACACCCGGCTGCTGCGCTACTTCGTCGCTGTGGCCGAGGAGGGGACCCTGACCCGCGCCGCGGAGCGGTTGTTCGTGTCCCAACCGGCACTCACCAAACAGATCAGACAACTGGAGACCCAGCTGGGAGTACGGCTGTTCACACGGTCGCGCTCCGGCATGGACCTCACCGAAGCGGGCCGGGCCCTGGGAGAACGCGCCCCCGCCCTGCTCGCCGACTGGGACCGCGTCCTGCGCGAGACCAGGAGCACGGCCCGCCGCGCGGCCCGCGTGCTGCGAGTCGGCTTCATGGCGAGTGCGGCGAACGAGGCGACCCCGCGCATCGTCGCGGAGTTCACCCGGCGCCGACCGGGCCGGCAGGTGGACATGAAGCAGGCCGCCTGGTCGAACCCGAGCGGCGGGCTCGCCGACGGCGACGTCGACGTCGCTCTCCTGCGACTGCCCTTTCCGGGCCAGGACGCCCTGCGGACGGCGGTGCTCTTCACCGAGCCCCGCTGGATCGCTCTTCCCGCGGGGCACCCCCTCGCTGCGTACGAGGTGATCCCCTTCCGGGCTGTGTGGGACGAGCCCTTCGTGGCCGCTCCCAGCGAATCGGGCCGGTGGCGGGAGTACTGGCTGGCCACCGACGAGCGTGACGGCCACCCGGTCCGCATCGGCGCCGTCACCACCCGCCCCGACGACTGGCTCAGTGCCATCGCCAACGGCTACGGCGTGGCCCTCGCCCCCGCATCCGCCGCCCGCTTCTACGCCCGCCCCGGCATCGTCTACCGCCCGGTCGAAGGCGTGAGCCCCAGTCAGGTCTGCGTCGCCTGGGCCTCCTCCGGTGACCTCGATCCCGTCGTCCAGGACTTCGTCCGCTGCTGCCTGGACAGCGGCAGGCCCCGGCCGGAGGAGGCAGCCGCCACCTGATCCGGGCCCCAGGCCCTCACGTCAGGCGTCGGTACGGATCACCACCACGAGATCGCGCGGGCCGTGGACGCCCTCCACCCGCTCCAGTTCGATGTCCGATGTGGCCGACGGGCCGCTGATCAGGGTCGTCGGCCTCTCCGGCACCAGCCGCGCCACCGCCTCCGGGACGCCGGCCACCACCGAGGACAGGTCGACGACGCAGACGTGCAGGTCGGGCACGAGGGACAGGGCTCGCCGGCCCTGGCCCGGCGAGCCGTCCAGGAAGATCGTGCCGGTCTCCGCGCAGCTGACGGCCGACGCGGTCACCACGCCGTCCAGGGCGTCCAGGCTCGGCGCGGGGATGTCCGCCGAGTCCCGCTGGACCTCGCCGGCGTAGGCGCTGAGCCACTGCTCGTCCAGGCCGTCGGGGACGCCGATCCGCCGGGCGCCGCGTTCGCGCAGGATCTCGCCGATCACCTCGGCCGTCCGGTCGCCGGTGCAGGGACGGACCTGCGCCTTGTAGTCGACGAGCCGGCCGGTCAGGAGCGCGAGGCGGTCGCCGTCCGGCAGCGAGCGGTCAGTGCGGTAGGCGCGGGGGACCACGGTGTCGGGGGTGGGCGCGAGGGCCAGGGCGTCCCTGATCCGCCCGAGGACCGTTTCGCGTGCGGTGGGGGTGGTCACCGGTCCTCCTCAGGGGCTTCGGCCGTGCGCCGGGCGCCCTCGTCGGCGGCGGCCCTCATCGTCGCAGCGCCCTCGGCCGACGCGAGCCAGGCGCGGAAGGACTGCTTGGGCGGTGCGGCGGTGTCGCGGCTGTCGCTCCAGCCGCTGAGCGGGGCCGGCAGGTGCGAGATCGTCCCGTCCCGGCCGCCGGCGACCCGGCCGAGAGCGGCGGCCTTCTGCGCCGCGGTGAAGAGCTTGGGCCTCTTCATCACTCCGGCCGCCGCCTTCATCGCGAGCTTCTCCGCCGTGGTGCCGGACTGTTCGGTGTGCTGGTGCCGCAGCTCCACGAGCATCGAGGGGATGTCGATCTTCACGGGGCAGGCGTCGAAACAGGCGCCGCAGAGGCTGGAGGCGTACGGCAGCGAGCTGTTGGGGTCGTCCTTCGCCGCGTGCATCCCGGCGAGCTGCGGAGTGAGCACCGCGCCGATCGGACCGGGGTACGTCGATCCGTAGGCATGGCCGCCGGCCCGCTCGTACACGGGACAGACGTTGAGACAGGCCGAGCAGCGGATGCAGTTGAGGGCCTCGCGGCCGATCGTGTCGGCGAGTGCGGCGGTGCGTCCGTTGTCGAGGAGGACGAGGTGGAAGTCCTGCGGCCCGTCGCCCGGGGTCACCCCCGTCCACATCGAGGTGTACGGGTTCATCCGTTCGCCGGTCGAGGAGCGGGGCAGGAGCTGGAGGAAGACCTCCAGGTCCTGGTAGCGCGGCAGGACCTTCTCGATGCCCATCACGGTGATGAGGGTGTCGGGCAGGGTCAGGCACATCCGGCCGTTGCCCTCCGACTCGACCACGGCGAGGGTGCCGGTCTCGGCGATGCCGAAGTTGGCGCCGGAGACGGCCACCCTGGTCGTCATGAACTTCTCGCGCAGATAGGCACGGGCCGCTGCGGCGAGGTGCGCGGGCACGTTGTCGAGGTCCGGGTCGACGCCGGGGATCTCGTCGAGGAAGATCTGCCGGATCTCGTCGCGGTTGCGGTGGATCGCGGGCACCAGGATGTGTGAGGGCTTGTCGTCGGCGAGCTGCACGATGAGCTCGGCCAGGTCGGTCTCGTACGGGGTGATGCCGGCCGCTTCCAGGTGCTCGTTGAGCCCGATCTCCTGGGTGGCCATCGACTTGACCTTGATGACGTCGCGGCTGCCGGTCGCCCGGACCAGCCGGGTGACGATCTCGTTGGCCTCGACGCCGTCACGCGCCCAGTGGACCGTTCCTCCGCGCTCGGTGACCTTCCGCTCCAGCTGTTCCAGGAGTTCGGGAAGCCGGTTCATGGTGTCGGTCTTGATCGCCGATCCGGCGTCGCGCAGCTGCTCCCAGTCGGGGAGTTCACCGGTGACGTGCAGGCGTTTGGCCCGGATGGTGCGGGTGGCCCTGCCGAGGTTGCGGCGCAGCTGCTCGTTGCGGAGTTCGTCGTGGGCCGCCTCGGGGAACTTCCGGTCGCCGCGCAGGTTTCCCGTTCCGTACGGGGAGCGGGGCGGGGCGGCGGGCATGCCGAGGAACGTGCTCATCGGGCGGCCTCCATCGGGGCGTACGGCGCGGTGCGGGTGGATCCGAGGATCTGGGCCAGGTGCAGGGTGCGCGTTCCGGACCTGATGCGGGAGAGCCCGCCGCCGATGTGCATCAGACAGGAGGAGTCCCCGGCGGAGCACACGTCGGCCTTCGTCTCGGCGATGTTGCGCATCTTGTCCTGGAGCATGGCGGTGGAGGTATCGGAGTTCTTGACGGCGAAGGTTCCGCCGAAGCCGCAGCAGGAGTCGGCTTCGGGGAGCTCGACCAGGTCGATCTCCCCGACCGCGCGCAGGAGCTTCAGCGGCTTGTCGCCCACCCGGAGCATGCGCAGGGAGTGGCAGGTGGGGTGATAGGTGACACGGTGCGGGAAGTGGGCGCCGACGTCGGTGACACCGAGTACGTCGACGAGGAGCTCGGAGAGCTCGTACGTCTTGGCCTTGACGGTGGCGACCCCGGCGCGCAGCGCGGCGTCCCCGTACCGCTCGGCGACGATCTCGTGCTGGTGGCGGACCGAGCCGGCGCACGATCCGGAGGGCATGACGACGGCGTCGATCGAGGAGTCCCCGAACTGGTCGGCGAAGTTGCGCACCAGCGGGACGGGCTCGCGCTGGTAGCCGGTGTTGACGTGCATCTGGCCGCAGCAGGTCTGGCCCGGCGGGAAGACCACGTCATGACCCAGGCGGGCGAGCAGCACCGCGGTGGATTTCACCGCCTCCGGGAAGAGTGTGTCTCCCAGGCAGGTGGCGAAGAGTCCGATGCGCATGGGGCCTCCTCGGTCGATTTATGGTCTGACCATACTAGCCTCGGTCCGTATGGGGAAGCGTGTGGGCACGCCCCGGGGAGGGAGAACGGAACGGGAGCGGGGGCGGGTGGGGCGCCGCCCGACCCCCCCCCCGGCGCACCGGCCCGCCCCCCCATACGCCCGCCCCAGAAGAGGCCACAACA
>NZ_JBHUYV010000014.1:0-27373 GCF_042667905.1 Streptomyces sp. NPDC057287
GCGTTTCCGACTCTATCAGACTCTTTCGTGTCCGATTCCCGGTCGAAGCGGGTTTCGCTTTCCAGTTCTTCGCTTTCGCGTTTCCCTTTCCGGCGGTTCCAACTTTACCAGACTCTTTTCCGTTCCGTTTCCGGTCCGAATTCGAATCCAGCGGCCAGTGGAGCGGCCTTTGCCTTTCGGCGTGTTCACTACGTTAGTCGATTTCCTCGGCGGCTCATAATCGAGTCTCCGGAGAGAATTCCGGCATGCCGGAATCACACCCGCCAGGGGTGAATCGTAGGTAGTGGTTGGCCCTCTCACGATGCTTCGGCCCGGTCCGATGGACCGTGCCAAGAACAACTGCATCCGTTCAAGCGGCTCGGACCACATTAGGGAAACGGAGAGGGCGAGTCAAGTTGCGCGGCGGCGTGGCGCGTGGGCCCGGTAGGGAGCGACCGTGGGGTCGCCGTCGGTCCGGAAGCGCCAGGGCAGGTGCGGGCCGTCACCGCCCACTCCGGTGCGGGGACCGCTGCGCACCAGGTCGGGCGGCGGCGGGGTTCCCGGAAGGGCGGACAGGGAGCGCTCGGGGCCTGCCGGCACGTCGACACCGTTCAATACGCGGTCGACGTCCGGGGCGGTCGTGAGTCGCGTCGGCCCTTTGGCCAGTTCTCTGTCGTGTAAGGCCGAGAATCGACGTTTCCGGGCCATCTCCGCCCCGATGCCGATCTCCCCGGCCCGGAGCAGGACACCGCTCGCCCTCCCCTCGGGACCACATGCCAGAGCGGACCGCCGAGTCGGAGAGTCACGCCGGCCGCCGCACAGGCGCAGGGAGTGCTCGACCTGTCCACCCCGTCCGGCCGTCTCGCTGTTCGCGTCGGCGCTGTGGTGGCCCGCAAGACAACAGGGCCTTGCATTTGCCGCCACCGCCCGTGTCGCGCGTCTTCACTCATGCGAGGCGCACAGCGGCTCAGGTCTCAACGGACTTGGCTCTCGGGCTCAGCCGGTATGCCGAGACCGTTGGATCACCGGCGATGTAGAACCGGTGTTGCCAGTCGTGGGCCTTGCTCACGCCTACCCGCGGACCGACCCGGATGAGCGCGGCAGCTACCGGCTCGCCCCCGGACAGTGTGACCGAGGTACCCGTCAGGAGCTCTGCGCCGTTGTGCTCTGCTGTGATGCCGAGCGCCTGGCCGAGATTTCCCGGGCCTCGGGCCAGACGTGGGCTCTCGACCCTCTCCCCTCGCCGCTTGCGTGCCTGGTCTTCCCCCTCGATGACCCTGCCTGCCCGGATGAGGACAGCCGAGGCGACGCCTTCCGTCCCTGTGACGACGTTGGCGCACCAGTGGAGACCATGGGACCGGTACACGTACAGGTGTCCTGCGGGTCCGAACATGACGGCGTTACGGGATGTCCGGCCTCGGTAGGCGTGGGAAGCCGGGTCAGCGGTGCCGGAGTACGCCTCGGCCTCCGTGATGGCGATGCTCACGGTTCCCTCAGGGGTCTTGCGGGTGAGGACACATCCGAGCAGTTCGGGGGCCACCTCTTCGGCGGGACGGGAAAGGAGATCGACGTTCATGCCGGCTGCCTCGACATCCGTACGTGAAGACGTGCGTGTGCATCGGGCGGGCCGATGAGCGGCGTGCGGTCCATGCCTTCCTTCATGACGTCCGAGGGTACTGGTCGGGCACCTGTCGCCCGGAGGATCGGTTTCCCGGTCGGCCCGCCGGCCACTGGGGACGACGCCGCGGGAACCGGCTACGGTCATGGCGCGTATGTACGGGTGGACCAAGGAGGAAAATATGGGCTTCAAGCGACTGCTCGCGAGCATGGGTGCCGGCGGTGCTTCGGTCGAGACCGAGCTGACCGAACTGAACGTCGTCCCCGGCGGGGTCGTCCAGGGCGAGGTACGGATCCAGGGCGGATCCGTGGACCAGCAGATCGAGGGTCTCTCCGTCGGTCTGCAGGCGCGGGTCGAGGTCGAGGGCGGGGACCAGGAGACCAAGCAGGACATCGAGTTCGCCAAGCTGCGCCTCGGCGGTGCCTTCGAGGTGAAGGCCGGCGCCGTGCACGTCGTGCCGTTCGGGCTGGAGATTCCCTGGGAGACGCCGATCACCATGTTCGCGGGGCAGCAGCTGCGCGGCATGAACATCGGTGTGACGACGGAGCTGGAGATCGCCCGCGCGCTGGACTCCGGTGACCTGGACCCGATCAACGTGCACCCGCTCCCCGCGCAGCAGGCCATCCTGGACGCCTTCGGGCAGCTGGGCTTCGGCTTCCGCAGCGCCGACATGGAGCGTGGCCACATCCGCGCCACCCGCCAGCGTCTGCCGTTCTACCAGGAGATCGAGTTCGTCCCGCCGCAGCAGTACCGCGGGCTGAACCAGGTGGAGCTGACGTTCATCGCGGACGACCGCGAGATGGACGTGGTCCTGGAGATGGACAAGAAGCCGGGCCTCTTCAGCGAGGGCAGCGACTCCTACCGTGCGTTCAAGGTGGGGCTGAACGACTTCCAGGGCACGGACTGGGCCGCGTACCTGAACCAGTGGCTCGCCCAGGTCGGCGGTCAGCGCAACTGGCTCTGATCACCCCCTAGGGTCGGTGGGAAGACATCGCACAGCCGATCAGGAGAGGTGCTGACGTGACCGAGCCGAAGAGGGCGCCGCTGCCGCACGACTTCCATCCCGAGGTCTCCCCGTTCACCGTGGTGAGCGAGGACCTCGCGCCGGGCGCCGTGCTCGCGGACGCACAGGTGTTCGCGGCGGGGAACACATCGCCGCAGCTGCGGTGGGAGGGCTTCCCCGCGGAGACGAAGAGTTTCGCCGTGACCTGCTTCGATCCGGACGCCCCGACGGGCAGCGGGTTCTGGCACTGGGTGCTCTTCGACATCCCCGCTTCGGTGACGGAGCTGCCGGCCGGTGCGGGCAGCGGGGCGTTCGAAGGACTGCCCGCGGGTGCCGTCCAGGCTCGCAACGACTACGGGCCGAAGGAGTTCGGCGGTGCCGCGCCGCCCGCCGGCGAGCACCACCGCTACGTGTTCACCGTGTACGCGGTGGACACCGAGAAGCTCGGGCCGGACAGTGACGCCTCGCCCGCGGTGGTCGGTTTCAACCTGCGGTTCCACACGCTGGGCCGCGCTCAGCTGATCGGGGAGTACACCGCCCCCGCAAGCTGAACGTTCGCCTCCTGTTTGCCCTGCCCTGGTCTTGGAGAGACCAGGGCAGGGCACTTTTTATTGCGTTGTCCATCACGGCTCTCCCGGACAGAGTTGATCCGGGACCGCCGGCTGACGGGCGGCACACGGGAGGTGGGCGGGATGCGGGACACACTTGTACTCAACGCGAGCTTCGAGCCGCTGTCGACGGTGACGCTCAACCGCGCGGTGGTGCTGATCCTCCAGGACAAGGCCGTCGTCGAGCAGTCGCATCCCGGGCTCCGTATGCGTGGTGCCGCCGTGGATCTTCCGGTGCCCCAGGTGATCAGGCTCTGCCGGTACGTGCGGGTGCCGTTCCGAAGACACGCTCCGTGGTCAAGACGGGGTGTGCTCATACGGGACCAGCACCGGTGCGCGTACTGCGGGCGGCGCGCGAGCACCGTGGACCATGTCGTTCCGCGCGCCCAGGGGGGCCAGGACACCTGGCTGAACACCGTGGCCTCGTGCGCGGAGGACAACCACCGCAAGGCGGCGCGGACGCCGGAGCAGGCGGGCATGCCCCTGCTGCGTCAGCCGTTCGTGCCCTCGCCGGCGGACGCGATGCTGCTCGCCCTGGGTGTCGGCGACCGGTCGGCACTGCCGGAGTGGCTGGCACGCTCCGCGGCGTGACCGCCGCGCACGGACGTGTGCGGAGCCCGTCCCCTCGTGTCGGAGGGGACGGGCTCCCGTCCGTCAGCGCAGCAGCAGCTGGACGATCGCCGCGGTGCCTACGACGACGATCAGCGCGCGCAGGAAGCGCGGGCTGAGCCTGCGGCCGACCTTCGCGCCTATCTGACCGCCGATCGCGGAACCCACCGCGATGAGGACGACGGCCGTCCAGTCGAAGTCCGCGACGAAGAGGAAGAAGAGCGCGGCGACGGTGTTGACGACTGCGGCGAGGATGTTCTTGACGGCGTTGAGGCGCTGCATCGTGTCGTCGAGCAGCATGCCCATCAGGGAGAGGTAGATGATCCCCTGGGCCGCCGTGAAGTAGCCGCCGTAGACGCTGGCGAGCATCAGGCCGACGAAGAGGAGTGGTCCTCCGTCGGCGCGGGCGGGTGTTCCCGTGCGCTCGCGCCTGCGCTGGACCGCTCTGCTGATCCGGGGTTGCAGGATGACGAGGACGAGCGCGAGGGCCACCAGGACGGGGACGATCGTCTCGAACGCCGTGGAGGGCAGGGCCAGCAGGAGGGTCGCCCCGGTGAGTCCGCCGACCAGCGCGCCGGCGCTCAGCTTCAGGATCCTGCGGCGCTGGCCGGCCAGTTCCTTCCGGTAGCCGATGGCGCCGCTGATCGAGCCCGGGATGAGGCCCAGTGCGTTGGACACGGTCGCGGTGACGGGTGGCAGCCCGGTCGCGAGCAGGACCGGAAAGGTGATCAACGTCCCGGATCCGACGATGGTGTTGATCGTGCCGGCGCTGACTCCGGCCGCGAAGACCGCGAGAATCTCCCAGATGGACAAGGCCATCTCCTTCGTTGGTCAGTGATGCCTCCCCGCCATGAAGGTCGAGGGGCCTCACCGATCATGCACGAAGGGGATTCCCGGTCAGTCGACCGGGGGCTGCTCCCGGCGCTCCGGTCCTGTGCTGAAGCCGGGTGCGCCGCTGCCGAGGTTGCCGAAGGCGCCGCTGAGTCCCTTGAGCGCGTCGCCGATCTCGCTGGGCACGATCCAGAGCTTGTTGGCGTCGCCCTCGGCGATCTTCGGGAGCATCTGGAGGTACTGGTAGGAGAGCAGCTTCTGGTCCGGGTCTCCCGCGTGGATGGCCTCGAAGACCGTACGGATGGCCTGGGACTCGCCTTCGGCTCGCAGGGCGGATGCCTTGGCCTCGCCCTCGGCGCGCAGGATCGCGGACTGCTTCTCGCCCTCCGCGGTGAGGATGGCGGACTGCCTGATGCCTTCCGCGGTGAGGATCGCGGCGCGCTTGTCACGGTCGGCGCGCATCTGCTTCTCCATCGAGTCCTGGATGGAGGTGGGCGGTTCGATGGCCTTGAGCTCGACGCGGTTGACGCGGATGCCCCACTTGCCGGTGGCCTCGTCGAGGACTCCGCGCAGCGCGGCGTTGATCTCCTCGCGGGAGGTCAGGGTCCGCTCGAGGTCCATGCCGCCGATGATGTTGCGCAGCGTGGTGACGGTGAGCTGCTCGATCGCCTGGATGTAGCTGGCGACTTCGTAGGTGGCGGCGCGGGCGTCGGTCACCTGGTAGTAGATGACGGTGTCGATGTTGACGACCAGGTTGTCCTGGGTGATCACCGGCTGCGGCGGGAAGGGGACGACCTGTTCGCGGAGGTCGATCCTGTTGCGGATCGAGTCGATGAACGGGACGACGATGTTCAGCCCGGCGTTGAGGGTGCGGGTGTAGCGGCCGAAGCGCTCCACGATGGCGGCACTGGCCTGCGGGATGACCTGGATCGTCTTGATCAGGGCGATGAAGACGAGCACCACCAGAATGATCAGGACGATGATGATCGGTTGCATCGTGTGCCTCGTGCCCTTCGGTTGCCGACGGATCGCGGTGATCGAGGTCGAACACTCATGACGGTCGCATTCTCATGATGATCGACTTCGAGTTTGGCAGACTGCGGCCTGCCGTGTGACCGGTTCGCTCACATGACGACGGCCGTTGCACCGTCGATGTCCACGACGTCCACCTGCAGGCCGGGTTCGAAGACCTGGTCGCCGTCGAGTGAGCGCGCGGACCAGACCTCGCCGGCGAGCTTGATGCGCCCACCGCTGCCGTCCACCCGTTCCAGGACGAGGGCTTGACGGCCTTTCAGGGCGTCGATGCCGGTGGCGTGCGTGGAGCGCCCCACCCGCTGGCGCGCGGCGATCGAGCGTACGACCGCGATGAGAGCGACCGACACCACGACGAACACGAGTACTTGGGCGACGATCCCGCCACCGAGTGCCGCGACCAGGGACGCCGCCACCGCTCCGGCGGCGAACATCCCGAATTCGGGCATCGCGGTCAGGACGAGGGGAATGCCCAGTCCCACCGCGCCGATCAGCCACCACACCCACGCGTCGATGTCCACCCGGTCATCGTAGGACCGCGAGTGCCCTCCCCGACAGGGCGCAGGGGAGGTTGGCTGTGGTGCGACTACTGGCCGAGGGGCAGGCCGCGGGCCGTGTAGCGGTCGCCGTGGTGCTCGACGACGAGGGGCAGGCCGAAGCAGAGGGAGAGGTTCCGGGAGCTGAGCTCGGTCTCCATGGGGCCGGCGGCGAGCACCTTGCCCTGACGGATCATCAGGACGTGGGTGAAGCCGGGCGCGATCTCCTCGACGTGGTGGGTGACCATGATCATGGACGGGGCGTAGGGGTCGCGGGCCAGTCTGCCGAGGCGGCGGACCAGGTCCTCGCGCCCGCCGAGGTCGAGCCCGGCGGCCGGTTCGTCCAGGAGGAGCAGCTCGGGGTCGGTCATCATGGCGCGGGCGATGAGGGTGCGCTTGCGCTCGCCCTCGGAGAGCGTGCCGAACTTGCGGTCGAGGAACTCGGTCATGCCGAGGCGGTCCAGGAACGCGCGGGCGCGCTCCTCGTCGACGGCTTCGTAGTCCTCGTGCCAGGTGGCGGTCATGCCGTACGCGGCGGTGAGGACCGTCTGCAGCACGGTCTGGCGCCTGGGCAGCTTTTCGGCCATGGCCACACCGGCGATGCCGATGCGGGGGCGGAGCTCGAAGACGTCGGTACCGACCCCTCCGAGCCGCTCGCCGAGGACCTTCGCCGTACCGGTGCTCGGGAAGAGGTAGCTGGAGGCGATGTTGAGGAGGGTGGTCTTGCCGGCGCCGTTCGGGCCGAGGATGACCCAGCGCTCCCCCTCCTTGACCGACCAGGAGACGTCGTCCACCAGAGCGCGTCCGTCGCGGACCACGGATACGTCCACCAGCTCCAGTACATCGCTCATGGCGCGTTGTCTCCCCATACAGTGTCGAGATCGTCGCGTGCCTGTGGGCACAGCTCCCAGGGAAAACCTACGCCACCCGGGGAGTGCTCAGGCCCTGGGGCTGTTCCCTAGGCTGTTCCCATGCTTTCGGAACCACGCTCAGGGCGGCTTGCCGCATGGGGAAACGCGCTTTTGGCCGGACTTGTGTCGCCGGACGACGCTGCGCTCGCGATCGTCGGCGAGGACGCGGTGCACCGCGTCGAGGGGCTGCCGGGTGAGGCGGGGCCCGTCGGGCTCACGCTGGCGCTCGGCCGGCTGAGGGGGCTGGGGGCGGCCGGTTTCCGGGTGGCGCTGCCGGTGCCCGGGCATCCGCTGGGGCTCAGCGGGCCGCCGGACTTCAACGCCCGTGCGCTGGCGGCGGAGGAGGCGGTGGTGACGTCGGGGGCGCCGTACGGGCTCGTGCCCGAGGTGAGCGAGGTGGGCCCCGCCGGGGACCTGCACGTCGAGGTGGTGTGGCGCTGCCTGCCGGTCCGGGAGGCGCCTCCGGCCGACGTGCCGTCTCTGGGCGAGGCGGAGCGGGAGCTCGCCGAGGCGCTGCGGGACGCCACGGCTGTGCTGTCCCGGCTGGATGTCGCCGGGTCCGGTCCGGTCGCGGAGGCCGCGGTGGACGCCTACCGGGCACGGGCGGAACGGGGACGTGAGGTGCTGGCTCCCGGGTACCCGCCGCGGGCGGTCCGGGTGCTGGAGCTGGCCCAGCGGGTGGGGCTGCTGGTGTCGGTGGCTCATGAGACGGGGCACGGCGGCGCGGTGAGCGCTTCCGAGATCGCGGCCCGGGGCGAGGCGCTGCGGCCGGTGGAGCGGGTGGCCCGGCGGGCGCAGGTCGCGGCGTACAACGCGTACGTGGAGGAGCGGGGCCGGTAGCGCCTGGCTCCTCCCCCTCCGCCGGGGCGGCACCGGTCGGGCCGCCCGGCGGAAGGGGGCGAGGCGGCGGTCAGCCGTTCAGGCCGAAGTTGCCGAAGGCCGGGTTGAGCAGACCGATCACGTTGACCGTGTTGCCGACCACGTTCACCGGGACGTGGACCGGGACCTGGACGAGGTTGCCCGAGGCGACGCCCGGGGAGCCGACGGCCTGGCCGTACGCACCGGCGCCCCCGTGGCCGTGGCCCGTGGCGGAGGCGGCTCCGGCACCGGCGGCGATGAGTCCGCCCGCGATCATGGTGACGGCTGCGGCCTTCTTCAGGTTCTTCACTTCAGGATCCTCCTCGCGTCGCTGCGGCCGACCGCCGCAGCACGCATGGAGAACGCCGTCTCGCCACCGAGGATGCGCCGTACGGGTGACATACACCCGACAGTATGAATCTCGGACCGGAGTGGAACCGTCCGATTGTCCGACCAGCGGCTTCCCCGTCAGCCCGCCGCTCCGTTCCTGACCGCCCAGAGCGCGGCCTGGGTCCTGTCCGAAAGATCGAGCTTCATCAGGATGTTCGAGACGTGTGTCTTGACCGTCTTCTCCGACAGGACGAGCGCCCGGGCGATCTCCCGGTTGGAGCGGCCGTCGGCGATCAGTCCGAGCACCTCGCGCTCGCGCTCCGTCAGGGTGCTCCCCCGCCCCGTGCCGTTGCCCGTGTCGTCCTGGGCCAGCAGCGCTCCGGCGACCTCCGGCTGGAGCAGGACGTGGCCCGCGTGGACCGAGCGGATGGCGCCGGCCAGGGCGTCGGGGTCGACGTCCTTGTACACGTAGCCCGACGCCCCCGCACGCAGGGCGGGCACGACGGTGCGCTGCTCGGTGAAGCTGGTGACGATCAGGACCCGCGCCGGGTTCTCCAGCTCCCTGAGCCTGCGCAGCGCCTCGATGCCGTCCGTGCCCGGCATCTTGATGTCCATCAGGACGACGTCGGGCCGCAGCTCCTCCGCCCTGGCGACGCCCTCGGCCCCGTCCGCGGCCTCCCCCACGACCTCTATGTCGTCCTGGATCTCGAGGAAGGTCCGCAGGCCCCTGCGGACCACCTGGTGGTCGTCGACCAGCAGCACCTTGATGATCTTGTCAGCCACAGGGAACCTCCATCTGGATCGTGGTGCCCTTGCCGGGCTCCGACGCGACGGTGAGCCTGCCCCCGACGCTGCCCGCGCGGTGCCGCATCGACACGAGGCCCAGATGGCGGCCCGCGCTCCGGACCACGTGGGTGTCGAAGCCGCGGCCGTCGTCGGTGATCCGCAGCACCGTGGCCGAGGTGTGCCGGCCGAGGGTCACGGTGACCAGCCCGGCACCCGAGTGGCGCAGGGCGTTGTGCAGGGCCTCCTGGGCGACCCGGAGCATCGCCTCCTCCTGGGCGGCGGGCAGCGCGCGCACTCCGGCGCTCTCGAAGGTGACCCGGGCGCTGTGGGCACGGTCCAGGACCTGGATCTGGGTGCGGAGCGTGGCGACCAGGCCGTCCTCGTCCAGAGCGGCGGGGCGCAGCTCGACGACTGCGGCACGCAGCTCGTCCACGGCTTCCCCGGCCAGGGTGGCGACCTGCTGGAGCTCGCCCTTGGCGCGGACCGGATCGCGGTCGACGAGTGCCGCGGCGGCCTGGGCGGTGAGCCGGAGGGAGAAGAGCTTCTGGCTGACGGCGTCGTGCAGCTCGTGGGCGAGGCGGGAGCGCTCCTCCGCGATCGTGAGCTCGCGGCTGCGTTCGTAGAGCCTGGCGTTGGTCAGGGCGATCGCCGCGTGCTGGGCGAGGATCCCGAGGAGTTCCTCGTCCTCCTCCGTGAAGCCGCAGCCGCCCGCCGGCCGGGGGCAGCGCTTGTTGGCGAGGAAGAGCGCGCCGATGGTCTCGTCGCCGTCCTGGATGGGCAGGCCGAGGAAGTCGGACATGTCGGGGTGGGCGTCGGGCCACCCCTCGAACCGGGGGTCCTGCCGGACGTCGGCGAGCCGCTGGGGCTTCGCCTCGTGGAGCATCGCCGCGAGGATGCCGTGCTGGCGCGGCAGCGGGCCGATGGCCTTCCACTGTTCGTCGCTGACCCCGTCGACGACGAACTGTGCGAAGCCGCCGTGGTCGTCCGGCACGCCCAGCGCCGCGTACTCGGCGTCGAGCAGTTCGCGGGCCGAGGCGACGATCGTCTTGAGGACGTCCCTCATCTCCAGGTGCCGGCTCATGGCGAGCAGCGCGGCGCTGACCGCGGCGAGGCCCGACGGTGGGCGATGACTCATGTGCTCACCGTACCGGCGGGCGGGATCGAGCCGTATCGGGCTGTGGACGGCCCCGGGTGGGACGTCGGGCCTAGGCCGAAGGGCCTCGCGCGGCTGCAGCCGGCGGCCGAGGCGGCGGGAGGCGGGGCGTTCCTACGTTTGAGGCGTCGAGGACACCTGAGGTGCGAGGGGATGGCAGACATGCCGATCGCGATGATCACGGGCGGTTCGAGGGGGCTGGGGCGGGCCCTCGCCGCGGCGCTGGCGGGCAGGGGCTGGGATCTGGTGCTGGACGCCAGGTCGGCGGACGCGCTCCGGAGGACGGCGGAGGAGCTGGCCGGCAGGTACGGGACCCGGGTGGTGGGCGTGTCCGGGGACGTGACGGACCCGGCTCATCGCAGGGCCCTGGCGGACGCCGCCCGGGAGCTGGGCGGTCTGGACGTGCTGGTGAGCAATGCCAGTGCGCTGGGTGCCGAGCCCCTCGTACGGCTGGAGGCGCTGCCGCTCGGTGGTCTGCGGCAGGCCCTGGAGACGAACGTCGTCGCTCCGCTCGGGCTCGTGCAGGAGGTGCTGCCTCTGCTCAGGGCTTCGTCCGCCGGGGCCGTGATCACGGTGAGCTCGGACGCCGCCACCGAGCCGTACGGGACGTGGGGCGGGTACGGGGCGTCGAAGGCGGCGCTGGACCAGCTGGCCGCGGTGCTCGGCGAGGAGGAACCGGGGCTCCGGGTGTGGGCGGTGGACCCGGGGGACATGGCGACCGGCCTCTACGCGGCGGCGGTGCCGGACGACTCCGTGCCCCGCCCGCACCCGGAGAGTGCGGCGCCCGCGTTCGTCCGGCTGCTGGAGCTGCGCCCGGCCGGCGGCAGGTACACGGCCGCCGCGCTGCTGGACACGGACCGGCGGGCGGAGCGATGACCGCGCCGTACGCCCTGCGGGTACCCCCGGAGCTGTCGGCCCGGGTGCCGGCCGAGCAGAGGGGCACGGGACGCGACGACGTGCGGCTGCTGGTCTCGCGCGGCACCGCGGTCTCCCACCGCAGGTTCAGTGACCTGCCCGGGGAGTTGCGGGCAGGGGACGTCCTGGTGGTCAACACGTCGATGACGCTGGCGGCCGCGGTGACCGGGCGCCTGGGCGGCACGCGGGTCGTCGTGCACTTCTCGACGCGCGGCGAGGACGGACGCTGGGCGGTGGAGCTGCGCCTGCCGGACGGTGCGGGAACCACCCGGCCGCGTCCGGGCGGCCCCGCGGGAGCGGTGGTGCGGCTCCCGGGCGGCGAGGCGCTGGTCCTGGACGAACCGCTCGGGCCCCGCGAGGGGGCCAGGCTCTGGTGGGCGCGGGTGCCGCGGGACGTCCCCGCCCTGCTGAACCGGTACGGGCGGCCGATCCGGTACGCGTACACGGAGCGGGACCAGCCGCTGTCGGCGTACCGGACGGTGTTCGCGCTGCCGTCGCCCGACGGCAGCGGTTCGGCGGAGATGCCGAGTGCGGCGAGGCCGTTCACCGCGGGGCTGGTGGCGGCGCTGGTGAGCCGCGGGGTGCAGTTCGCACCGCTGACGCTGCATACGGGGGTGGCCTCCGCCGAGGCGCACGAGCCGCCCTACCCGGAGCGGTTCGAGGTGCCGAGCACGACGGCGGCTCTGGTCGAGGCGGCACGCGCGGGCGGGGGCAGGGTGATCGCCGTGGGGACGACGGCGGTGCGGGCCCTGGAGTCGGCGGCGGACGGGGACGGCGTGGTGCGGGCCGCGACGGGCTGGACGGATCTGGTGGTGACGCCGCAGCGGGGCGTACGGGTGGTGGACGGGCTGCTGACCGGGCTGCACGAGCCGGAGGCCTCGCACCTGCTGATGCTGGAGGCGATCGCCGGGCGGGAGGCGCTGCGGCGGGGATACGCCCAGGCACTGGGGCACCGGTATCTCTGGCATGAGTTCGGGGATGCCCATCTTCTGCTGCCCGATGCCCGAAAAACCCCTTACGCTCCGCATCGCACAAGCAACTATTCGTAAGCGCAAAGGGGTCCGCGTGTGAGCCCAGGCATAGGACCCACGTCACTTACGAAGGGGGATAGTTGGAGCAAAACGGGCAACTTCCCAAGGTTCAAACCGGACAAGGAGGTATGAACAAGACCCGCATCCACTAAACAGCTTCGTACGTCACACCTTTGCCACGGCATTTTGCTGGAGCTAAGAATTGGGTTGTCCCCGACGGAGATGCGCCCCGGCGCTTCCGTCCGCGTCCTCGCCGAGGACCCCCTAGTTCGAAGAGGTACGACTGTATGTCCGTGTCCCGAATCTCCAGCCGTAGCCGTCGTCTGAACAAGACGCAGAAGCTCTCCGTCGCGGGGGTCTCGACCCTGGCCGCCGCCGCTGTCGCCTTCTCGCTCGTCCCCCACGACGCGTCGGCCACGACCGAGCCGCAGGCCGCTTCGGCCGCCGCGCCGGTCGCCTACACCGGCTCGCAGGCGAAGAACGTCCAGGCCGGCAGCATCGAGCAGAACGCGACGGCCCAGCAGCTGGTCAAGGCAGCTGACGAGGCCAAGGCCAAGGAAGCCGCCGCGAAGAAGAAGGCCGCCGCGAAGGCCGAGGCGAAGGCCAAGGCCGTCGCCGAGGCCAAGGCCGACGCGAAGAAGCGTGCCGCCAAGAAGGCCAGCCGCGCCGCCGACCGCAAGCCGGTCTACAAGAACAACCTGGACGGCTGGATCCGTGAGGCTCTCGCCATCATGGACAAGAAGAACATCCCCGGCTCGTACGAGGGCCTGCACCGCAACATCATCCGTGAGTCCAGCGGTAACCCGCGCGCCATCAACGACTGGGACATCAACGCCATCAACGGCGTCCCGTCGAAGGGCCTGCTGCAGGTCATCAAGCCGACCTTCGACTTCTACCACGTCAAGGGCACCAAGCACGACCAGTACGACCCGGTCGCCAACATCACCGCCGCCGCCAACTACGCCGCGGACAAGTACGGCTCGATCGACAACGTCGACAGCGCGTACTGAGCCACGCACCGAGCGAGGCCTGACAGAGGCGGCCCGCCGGTCCGCAGCGTCGCGTGACCGGCCGGCACATGCCGAAGGGCGGCACCCCACGGGGTGCCGCCCTCGGGCGTTTCCGGGGCCGGAGCGGGCCCGGCGGCGTTACTTGCGCATCACCTCGGGCTCGTGGCGGCGCAGCATCCGCGAGACCGCGAAGAAGAGAACGGCGCTCATGACGAGCATCACCGTGATGTTGACCCCCCACTGCCCGGCCGAGTGCTCCCAGAGCGGGTCCAGGTCGGTCGGCTTCTTCGGGTCCCACGGCGGCATGAGATGGGCGAGGTCCAGCGTCGTGCCCGCCGCGGCCACCGCCCAGCGCGAAGGCATCAGCCAGGCGAACTGCTCCAGGCCCGGTGATCCGTAGACCTGGAAGAGCACACCGGTGAAGACGACCTGGACGATGGCGAACATGACGAGCAGCGGCATGGTCTTCTCGGCGGTCTTCACCAGCGCGGAGATCATCAGGCCGAACATCATCGACGTGAAGCCGAGCACGATGATCGACAGGCAGATCTCCACGGCGGGGGGCATGAACAGCCCCTCCTCCGGCAGCTCACGGGTGGAGAAGCCGATCCCGCAGAGGATCACGCCCTGGAAGGCCGTGATCACGCCGAGGACGATCACCTTGGACAGCAGGTAGGCGGAGCGCGAGAGGCCGGTGGCCCGTTCCCGCTCGTAGATCACCCGCTCCTTGATGAGCTCTCGTACGGAGTTCGCCGCGGCGGCGAAGCACATGCCGACCGCGAGGATCAGCATGATGGTCCCGGCCTTGCCGTTGAAGCGCGAGGGCGGATCGGGCTCCGCCAGTCCGAACTCCGCCGGGATGACGACGCTCACGACGCCGAGGACGGCCGGCAGGAGCACCATCAGGAGCAGGAACCCCTTGTCGGACGCGATCACCGACACGTAGCGGCGCATCAGCGTCCACAGCTGGGCGACCCAGCCGGAGGGCTTCGGGGGGCGGATCTGCTGCGGCGGGGGCATGTGTACGGGCTGCGCGGCCACGGCGTCGATGTCCGCGGCGTACATCTGGTAGTGCTGCGACCCGCGCCAGCGGCCCGCCCAGTCGTAGTCGCGGTAGTTCTCGAACGCGGAGAAGACGTCGGCCCAGCTGCTGTAGCCGAAGAAGTTCAGCGCCTCCTCGGGAGGGCCGAAGTAGGCGACGGATCCGCCGGGCGCCATCACCAGGAGCTTGTCGCAGATGGCGAGCTCCGCCACGGAGTGCGTGACCACGAGGACCGTACGGCCGTCGTCGGCCAGGCCGCGCAGCAGCTGCATGACGTCGCGGTCCATGCCCGGGTCGAGGCCCGAGGTCGGTTCGTCCAGGAAGATCAGCGACGGCTTGGTCAGCAGCTCCAGGGCGACCGAGACGCGCTTGCGCTGGCCGCCGGAGAGCGAGGTGATCCTCTTGTCCTTGTGGATGTCGAGCTTGAGCTCGGCGAGGACCTCGTGGATCCGGGCGGTGCGCTCGGCCTCGGTGGTGTCCGCGGGGAAGCGCAGCTTGGCCGCGTACCGCAGAGCCCTGGTGACCGTGAGTTCCTTGTGCAGGATGTCGTCCTGCGGGACCAGGCCGATGCGCTGCCTCAGCTCGGCGAACTGCTTGTACAGGTTCCGGTTGTCGTAGAGGACGTCGCCCTGGTTGGCGGGCCGGTAGCCGGTGAGCGCCTTCAGCAGGGTGGACTTCCCGGAACCGGACGGGCCGATGACGGCGATGAGCGACTTCTCGGGGACGCCGAACGACACGTCCTTGAGGATGTCCTTGCCGCCGTCGACCGTCACCGTGAGGTGGCGGGCCGAGAAGGAGACGTCACCGGTGTCGACGAACTCTTCCAGCCGGTCCCCGACCAGCCGGAAGGTCGAGTGGCCGACACCGACGATGTCGTTCGCGCCGATGAGCGCGGAGCCGGACTTGCTGAGCGGCTGGCCGTTGACGTACGTGCCGTTGTGGGATCCGAGATCGCGGATCTCGAACCGGCCGTCGGGCGTCGCACGGAACTCGGCGTGCAGCCGCGAGACCTGGAGGTCGGAGACCACCAGCTCGTTCTCGAGCGCACGGCCGATGCGCATGACCCGGCCCAGGTCGAGCTGGTGGAAGGTCGTCGGGCTGCGGTCCCCGTAGACCGGCGGCATGCCCGCCGGCCCACCGGGCATGCCCCCCGCTCCGGGAGGGGTGCCGTGGCTCTGCTGGTGCGGGACCGGGGGCTGCTGCACCTGCGGTGTCTGCTGCCACGGCGCCTGCTGCTGGGCGGGAGCGCCGCCGGGCCAGCCGGCACCGCCCTGCTGCTGGGGAGTGTGCTGCGGCTGCTGCACGGGAGGCACGGGGGCCTGCTGTGCGCCGGCCGCCTGTGCGCCGTGGGCTCCCGCGCCCACCGCCGCGGTGAGACTCACCCGCGGACCGTCGGTGGCGTTGCCCAGATGGACCGACGTGCCGGGGGCGATCTCCATCTGCTGGATACGCCTGCCCTGCACATAGGTGCCGTTCGTGCTGCCGTGGTCCTCGATGGACCAGCCGCGGCCGTTCCAGCTGACCGTGGCGTGCCGCCACGACACCCTGGCGTCGTCGATCGTGAGGTCGCCCTGCGGATCACGTCCGAGGGTGTACGACCTGGACGGATCGAGCGCCCAGGTCCTTCCATTCAATTCCAGTACGAGTTCCGGCACTCCGCGCCCCACTAGTCGTCCCCCGAGTCGCCCCCGTCGCAGGGAGCCTAGGGATGCTGAACATCGTGGGGAACTATTCCAGGACCGGTCCCGTAACGGAAAGCCGGGCGGCGTGAAGACGGCGCGGAGGCTCCGCACCCTCTCCCCCGACTCGGGAGAAATGGGTCCGGAGCATCCCATCCGAGGCGTCCGGCACCGGGGGTGGCGCCCCGTCCGGCTTCCCTCCCCGGCTGTCCGCCACTCGGGACGGCTTCGGAGCCCGCCCGGCGGCCCTATACGGTGGGACCACCATGAGCGCATCTCAGCCACCTCGGTCACCCCGGTCTCCTGAGCTCCCCGAGTCTCCGCGGGACACGGACGCACCCACGCTTCTCGTCAAGATCTTCGGGAAGGACCGTCCAGGGATCACCGCCGGCCTCTTCGACACCTTGGCCGCCTACGCCGTCGACGTCGTGGACATCGAGCAGGTGGTCACCCGGGGCCGCATCGTCCTGTGCGCCCTCGTCACCTCGCCCGACCCGGGCGGCACGACCGAGGGCGATCTGCGGGCGACGGTGCACAGCTGGGCGGAGTCGCTCAAGCTGCAGGCCGAGATCATCTCGGGCACGGGTGACAACCGCCCCCGCGGCGACGGCCGTTCCCATGTGACCGTGCTGGGACATCCGCTGACCGCGGAGTCCACGGCGGCCATAGCGGCCAGGATCACGTCCACCGGCGGCAACATCGACCGTATCTTCCGCCTCGCGAAGTACCCCGTCACAGCCGTCGAGTTCGCGGTGTCGGGCACCGGGACCGAGGAGCTGCGCACCGCGCTGGCGACGGAGGCCGCCGGCATCGGCGTCGACATCGCCGTCGTGTCGGCGGGGCTCAGCCGCCGGGCGCAACGGCTGGTCGTCATGGACGTGGACTCGACGCTCATCCAGGACGAGGTCATCGAGCTCTTCGCCGCCCACGCCGGGTGCGAGGCCCAGGTCGCGGCGGTGACCGAGCAGGCGATGCGCGGCGAGCTCGACTTCGAGCAGTCCCTGCACGCACGCGTGGCGCTGCTGGCCGGGCTCGACGTGTCGGTGGTGGAGAAGGTCAGGGCGGAGGTCCGGCTGACCCCGGGTGCCCGCACCCTGATCCGGACCCTGAAGCGGCTCGGCTACCAAGTGGGCGTGGTCTCGGGGGGCTTCACCCAGGTCACGGACGACCTCAAGGAGCGCCTGGGGCTCGACTTCGCCTCCGCCAACACGCTGGAGGTCGTAGACGGCAGGCTCACCGGCCGCGTCGTGGGCGACATCGTGGACCGCGCGGGCAAGGCCCGGCTGCTGCGCAGCTTCGCGGACCAGGCGGGGGTACCGCTGGCGCAGACGGTGGCGATCGGCGACGGCGCGAACGATCTGGACATGCTGAACACGGCCGGCCTGGGTGTCGCCTTCAACGCCAAGCCGGTCGTCCGCCAGGCCGCCCACACCGCGGTGAACGTGCCCTTCCTGGACACGGTGCTGTATCTGCTGGGGATCACCCGCGAGGAGGTCGAGGCCGCCGACGGCCTCGTCGACTGACGGCCCGGCCCCGTCGACTGACGGCCCGGCCCCGTACGGGCGGAGGGGCGCCCGCGCGTCACGTGCGGCGGCGCCCCTCCGCCCGTACTGCTCAGTCGTTCGGTGTCCAGTACTCGACGAGCTTGCCCGCCCCGTGCTCCAGGGTCTTCCAGGAACCGGTGAACTCGACGACGGCGTAGGCCGCGGTCGGGAAGCCGTCCCTGGTCATGCGGGCCAGCGCATCGCCCTCCGCGCTCGACGAGAGCGCGTCCGCGGCTCCGTGCATGCCGGGGTTGTGGCCGATGACCAGCAGATTCGTGACGTCGTCGGGTGTCTCGTCGAAGAGGGCGATCAGTTCGCCGAGGGAGGCTTCGTAGAGCCTCTCCTCGTACACGGTCCTGGGGCGCTGCGCGAACTCGTGGACCGCGAGCTTCCAGGTCTCGCGGGTCCGCGTGGCGGTCGAGCACAGGGCCAGGTCGAAGACGGTTCCCGAGTCGGCCAGCCTGCGGCCTGCGACCGGCGCGTCCTTCCTGCCCCGTTCCGCCAGGGGCCGCTCGTGGTCGGAGTCCTGCGACCATTCCGCCTTCGCGTGCCTGAGAAGGACGATCCTGCGAGGTGTATCGGCGCTCATACACCTCAGCTTCGCACGAATTGCGCCTCCGGGCGCAGGGTGTTGACGTGCTCGCCCGCTGGGGGTGAATGAAGGGCCGCGAAGTGTGTGCGGGGCCGGTCAGGCGGGCATCAGCCCGAGAATGTGCCCGAGCAGCAGCCCGATCGCGGGGTCGCCCGCCGCGGCGTGTGCCTGGCCGGGTTCCACGATCAGCAGGAGGAGCGCGGCGAACGCGAGGGCGGGCAGCACGACGGCCCACCACGGCAGCCGGATCTCGACGCTGTCCGCGGCCGGGCGGTGGGTCCGGGTCTGTGTTCGGGCCGGCATGTCCGCCTCCGTGGGTCCTCGGCTGTCGTCACCCAGAACCTACGGGCCGGCCGTCGGTGGTCCCATCCGGTGACCCACCCACTCGACCCTGAACCTGGCCCCCTAGGGGACAGGGGGGCTGTCCCCACCCCCAGGGGTCAGGGAGAGGCGATCGTGGCGATCACGCCGATGACTACGGAGATGAGGAGCATCGTCCCGAAGACGAGAAGGAGCTTCCTCTGGCCGTTCGGGGAATTCGGTTCGAGCACTGGCATGCGGACAGTCTCGCACCTCAGCACTCGTCCTCGATCGTCCGGTCCCTCCCTGCGAGCATTCCCGCGATCGTCTGCGGCACGAGGAGGCCCGCCATGAGGGCGATCGGCAGGCCCCAGCCGCCGCTGTGCTGGTAGAGGACGCCGACGAGCAGCGGTCCGGGGATCGAGAGCAGGTAGCCGGTGGACTGCGCGAAGGCGGAGAGCCTGACGACCCCCGCGCCGCTCCGCGAACGCATCCCGATCATGGTGAGTGCGAGCGGGAAGGCGCAGTTGGCGATGCCCAGCAGCAGCGCCCAGAGCCAGGCGCCGCCGGCCGGGGCCAGGTAGAGCCCCGCGTAACCGAGGAGGCCGCATCCGCTGAGGACGAGGACGATCGGGCCCTGGGTGCGCAGTCGCGTGGCGATCCGGGGGATGACGAAGGCGAGCGGCACACCCATGGCCATGGTCACGGCGAGCAGGACGCCCGCGGTGCCCGCCGGGATCCCCGCGTCACGGAAGATCTGGGGCATCCAGCCCATCGTGATGTACGCGGCTGTGGCCTGGAGGCCGAAGAAGCAGGCGAGGGCCCAGGACGTACGGCTCCGGGTGATCCGGAGCGCCGGGGGAGCCGGGACTCCGGCGGCGGCCCGCCCCGACGTGTCGCCCCGGTCCTTCACGAGCGCGAGCCAGGGCAGGACGGCGACGGCGGCCAGCGCCGCCCAGACGGCCAGCCCGGTCTTCCAGCTGCCGCCCATCGCGTCCGTCAGGGGCACGGTCAGGGCGGCCGCGAGGGCGGTGCCGAGGGCCAGGGCCATGGAGTAGAGGCCGGTCACGGTGCCGACCCGCTCGGGGAACCAGCGCTTGACGATGACGGGCATCAGGACGTTGCTGACCGCGATGCCCATCAGGGCCAGGGCGCTGGCGGCGAGGAAACCGGCGGTGCCGCCCACGAAGGGGCGCAGCAGCAGGCCCGCGGTGATCGCCACCATGCCCGCGCAGATGACGGCGCCGGGGCCGAACCGGCGGGCGAGCCGTGGCGCCATGAAGCCGAAGACGGCGAAGCAGAGCGGAGGCACGGAGGTGAGGACACCGGCGACGCTGCCGCTCATGTGCAGCCCGTCCCGGACCTCCTCGAGGAGCGGGCCGAGGCTGGTGATGGCGGGCCGGAGGTTGAGCGCGGCGAGAACCAGGCCGAGGACGACGATCCGCAGCACCCAGGGAGAAGGGCCGGGCGCGGCTTCGCCGGGCGCGGTGGGCGCGGCTTCGCCGTGGCCGGTGGGGGCGGCGGGAGGACTCAGGGTCGGGGTCTCGTCGTGACGCATGGGACCCATCATAGAATCATGGGATGATTGACTATCCACTCTGTTCGCCTCGGGTTCTTCCCTGAGACAATCGGAGACGATCCGACGGGCCCGCACCTCCCGGACCGATCCCCCTTCCGGAACACGAACAAGGAGCACCATGGCGCTGACGTCCACGCGGCGTTCGGCTCTCGCCGACCAGGTGATTGCCCAGCTGAGGAACCAGATCACCGCGGGCGAGTGGCCGGTCGGCTCACGGATCCCCACCGAGCCCGAGCTGGTCGAGCAGCTGGGGGTCGCCCGCAACACGGTGCGCGAGGCGGTGCGGGCCCTGGCGCACAACGGGCTGCTGGACATCCGCCAGGGCTCCGGGACGTACGTGGTGGCGACCAGCGAGCTGGCCGGGGTGATGCACCGCCGGTTCGCGGACGCCGACCCCCGGCACGTGGCGGAGCTCCGCTCCACCCTGGAGTCCTCGGCGGCCAGGCTCGCGGCCCTGCGGCGCACCGACCGGGACCTGCGGCAGCTGGACACGCTGATGGCGCGGCGGGAGGCCGCGTGGGCGTCCGGGGACGCGGAGGCGTTCGTGGCGGCCGACGCCACCCTGCACCTCGCCGTCGTCGCCGCCTCGCACAACGACGTGCTGACCGAGCTCTACGCCGATCTGAACGACCTGCTCCGGGACTACCTGCGGGACGACGTGGGCCCGGAACTGCGGCCGGAGGCGCACATGGACCACGCCCGGCTCGTCGAGGCGATCCGGGCGGGGGACGCGGAGACGGCGGCGACGGAGGCCGCCTCACACGCGCTGAACTGTCTCCAGGAGCGGGTCTGAGCGGACCGTTCACGACACCGAGTGGCTGACCCAGGCCGAGCCGACCTCTTTCCAGCAGCGGTCCTCGATCCTGACCGTCCGCCCGGGCTGCACCGCGACCGCTTCGCCGTCGGCGTCGACGTCCCACCAGCGCGCGCACTCGGTGTGGAGCCGGACGAGATCGGTGGTGGGGTACGGGTTGTGGCAGTAGGCCACCACCCGGGAGCCGTCGACCGACGTACGGCATTCGGAGCCCGAGGGCTCGGGTCGCGGCGCCACGGGTACCGCCGGGCTTCCCGCCCGGTTGGCAGCACTCACGGCCACCGGGGCCAGAAGGCCCGCGACGACGGCGGCGGCTACGAGCAGGGCCCAGGTTCTGCGACGTGTGGAGCGCACAACGGTCTCCTCCCCGCAGCCTGACCAAAAGTCCGGTTCCTCCACATTCTGCGGTGGAACGGCCAGCTTTTCGACTCGAGCGGGTGGAACGCCCGCGGACACGCGCGACGGCCGCGTGCCCGGTGAGGGGTACGCGGCCGTCGGTGAGCCGTGGGGAGCGGTCAGGCGCCCATCATGTGCACGCCACTGTCGACGTGGATGATCTCGCCGGTGGTCCTCGGGAAGAAGTCCGAGAGCAGCGCGACGATGCCGCGGCCGGCCGGCTCCGGGTCCTTCATGTCCCACGCCAGCGGCGCGCGGGTGTTCCACACGTCGGCGAGCGTGTCGAAGCCCGGGATGGACTTGGCGGCCATGGAGGCGAGCGGCCCGGCCGAGACCAGGTTGCAGCGGATGCCGTCCGGGCCCAGGTCACGGGCGAGGTAGCGGGAGGTGGCCTCGAGCGCGGCCTTGGCCGGGCCCATCCAGTCGTACTGCGGCCAGGCGAACTGCGCGTCGAAGGTGAGGCCGACGATCGAGCCGCCCTCGCTCATCAGCGGCTTGCAGGCCATGGCGAGCGACTTCAGCGAGAACGCCGAGACGTGCATCGCCGTGGCGACCGACTCGAACGGGGTGTTGAGGAAGTTGCCGCCGAGCGCGTCCTGCGGCGCGAAGCCGATGGAGTGCACGACGCCGTCCAGCGAGCCCAGCTCGTCGCGCACCAGGCCGGCCAGGCGGTCGAGGTGCTCGGTGTTGGTGACGTCCAGCTCGATGACCTTGGCGGGCTTCGGCAGCTTCTTGGCGATGCGCTCGGTCAGCGTGGGCCGCGGGAAGGCGGTCAGGATGACCTCCGCGCCCTGCTCCTGGGCCACCTTGGCGGCGTGGAACGCGATGGACGACTCCATCAGCACCCCGGTGATGAGGATGCGCTTGCCGTCGAGAATTCCGCTCATGGTGATCAGTGACCCATGCCCAATCCGCCGTCAACGGGAATGACGGCTCCAGTGATGTACGACGCGTCGTCGGACGCGAGGAAGCGCACCGCGGCGGCGATCTCAGCGGGCTGCGCGTAGCGGCCGAGCGGCACCTGGGACACGATGCCCTTGCGCTGCTCATCGGTGAGCGCCTGGGTCATGTCGGTGTCGACGAACCCGGGTGCGACGACGTTGAAGGTGATGTTCCGCGAGCCGAGCTCACGGGCCAGCGACCGGGCGAAGCCGACCAGGCCCGCCTTGGACGCCGCGTAGTTGGCCTGTCCGGCCGAGCCGAGGAGGCCGACGACGGAGGAGATGAGGACGACACGGCCCTTCTTGGCGCGCAGCATCGCGCGGTTGGCCCGCTTGACGACGCGGAAGGTGCCGGTGAGGTTGGTGTCGAGGACGGACGTGAAGTCGTCCTCGGTCATCCGCATCAGCAACTGGTCCTTGGTGATACCGGCGTTGGCGACCAGCACCTCCACGGGACCGTGCTTCTCCTCGATCTCCTTGTAGGCCTGCTCCACCTGCTCCGTGTCGGTGATGTCGCACCGGACCGCGAGAACGCCCGCCTCGGTGAGCGCCTGCGGCGGCTCTCCCGAACGGTAGGTGACGGCGACCTTGTCGCCGTTGTCGGCGAAGGCGCGGGCGATGGCGAGGCCGATGCCCCGGTTTCCTCCGGTGACGAGAACCGAGCGGCTCAACGGATCACCCTTTCCTTGGCGGTCTGGTACATCGAAAACCTATCGGTACCACCCCTCATCCAAGGAATCGTCCTCTGACAGCGCCGCCGGGCCGCGACTGTTGGATCCCTACAGAAGGTGCGGACCGGTCCCCGGCAACGTAAAACCTGCGCACGGAGGCACCGCGACCCCCCATGATTCACTGCGGAGACATTTCAGAGGTGGAGAAGGGGAGGCCCGCGTGGCCCACGAGGTAGATCAGTCGTTCCTGGCCCTGCCCTTGCGTGCGCTCGCCGACGCGGCACTCGCCCGTGCCCGCGCGCTCGGCGCCGTCCACGCGGACTTCCGGTTCGAGCGGGTGCGCGGCGCCTCCTGGAGGCTTCGGGACGCCCGGCCCTCCGGGACGTCGGACACCACCGACACCGGGTACGCGGTCCGCGTGGTGCACGGCGGGGCCTGGGGCTTCGCGTCCGGGGTGGACCTGACGATGGACGCGGCGGCGAAGGTGGCCTCGCAGGCCGTCGCCATGGCGAAGCTGTCCGCGAAGGTGATCGCGGCGGCGGGGTCCGACGAGCGCGTCGAGCTGGCGGACGAGCCGGTGCACGGCGAGCGGACCTGGGTGTCGGCGTACGACATCGATCCCTTCTCCGTACCGGACGCCGAGAAGGCCGGGCTGCTCGCCGAGTGGAGCGCGCGGCTGCTGGCGGCCGACGGGGTGGCGCACGTGGACGCCTCGCTGATGACGGTCCACGAGAACAAGTTCTACGCGGACACGGCCGGCACCGTCACCACGCAGCAGCGGGTGCGGGTGCATCCGCAGCTGACGGCGGTGGCGGTGGACGGGACGACCGGCGAGTTCGACTCGATGCGGACGATCGCCCCGCCGGCGGGGCGGGGCTGGGAGTACCTCACGGGCACGGGCTGGGACTGGGACGCCGAGCTGGAGCGCATCCCGGGTCTGCTGGCCGAGAAGATGCGGGCGCCGAGCGTCGAGGCGGGGACGTACGACCTCGTCGTCGACCCGTCGAACCTGTGGCTGACCATCCACGAGTCCATCGGCCACGCGACCGAGCTCGACCGGGCGCTGGGCTACGAGGCGGCGTACGCCGGGACGTCGTTCGCCACGTTCGACCAGCTGGGGAAGCTGACGTACGGCTCCCCCGCGATGAACGTGACCGGGGACCGCACCGCCGAGCACGGGCTCGCGACCGTCGGGTACGACGACGAGGGCGTCGAGGCGCAGTCCTGGGACCTGGTCAAGGACGGCACGCTGGTGGGCTACCAGACGGACCGGCGGATCGCGAAGCTGACGGGCCTGGGCAGGTCCAACGGGTGCGCGTACGCCGACTCGCCGGAGCACGTCCCCGTGCAGCGCATGGCGAACGTGTCGCTGAAGCCGGATCCGGGCGGGCTCTCCACCGAGGACCTCATCGGCGGGGTCGAGCGCGGGATCTACGTGGTCGGCGACCGGTCGTGGTCCATCGACATGCAGCGGTACAACTTCCAGTTCACCGGTCAGCGGTTCTTCCGGATCGAGAACGGCAGACTGGCGGGCCAGCTGCGGGACGTGGCGTACCAGGCGACGACGACGGACTTCTGGGGCTCGATGGAGAAGGTCGGCGGCCCGCAGACCTATGTGCTGGGCGGGGCGTTCAACTGCGGCAAGGCCCAGCCGGGCCAGGTCGCGGCCGTCTCGCACGGCTGCCCCTCCGCCCTCTTCCGAGGCGTGAACATCCTCAACACGACGCAGGAGGCCGGGCGATGAGCCGCGTCAGCAAGCCGTACGAGATCGTCGAGCGCGCCCTGGAGCTGTCCACCGCGGACGGCTGCGTGGTCATCGCGGACGAGAGCTCCTCCGCGAACCTGCGCTGGGCGGGCAACGCGCTCACCACGAACGGGGTGACTCGGGGGCGGACGCTCACCGTGATCGCGACCGTGGACGGGGCCGAAGGGACGGCGTCCGGGGTGGTGTCGCGCTCGGCCGTCACCGCCGACGACCTGGAGCCGCTCGTGCGGGCCGCCGAGGCCGCCGCGCGCGGCGCCGGGCCGGCCGAGGACGCTCAGCCCCTGGTCTCCGGGGTCCCGGTGTCCGCCGACTTCACGGAACCGCCGGCCGAGACCGGCTCCGGCGTCTTCGCGGACTTCGCCCCGGCGCTCGGCGACGCCTTCGCGCGGGCCCGCTCGGGCGGCCGTGAGCTGTACGGCTTCGCCCACCACCAGCTGAGTTCGACGTATCTGGGCACGTCGGCGGGGCTGCGGCTGCGCCACGACCAGCCGAACGGGACGCTGGAGCTGAACGCCAAGTCCCCCGACCGGACCCGTTCCGCCTGGGCGGGCAGGTCCACCCGTGATTTCGAGGACGTCGACCCGGCGGCCATGGACGCGGAGCTGGCACAGCGACTCGCCTGGGCGGAGCGCAGGATCGAGCTGCCTGCCGGACGGTACGAGACGCTGCTGCCGCCGACGGCGGTGGCGGACCTGCTGATCTACCAGTACTGGTCGGCGGGAGCCCGGGACGCCACGGAGGGCCGTACGGTCTTCTCACGTCCGGGGGGCGGTACGCGGATCGGCGAGAAGCTCTCCGGACTGCCGCTGAACCTGCGCAGCGATCCTCACGCCCCGGGGCTGGAGTCGGCCCCCTTCGTGATCGCGCACGCGTCCGGGGACGACTCGTCGGTCTTCGACAACGGGCTGCCGCTGGAGCCGACCGACTGGATCAGGGACGGCAGGCTGGAGCGGCTGAACACGACCCGCCACTCCGCCGGGCTGACGGGTCTGCCGGTGGCCCCCTCCATGGACAACCTCGTGCTGGACGGCGGCGGTGAGCGGTCCCTGGAGGAGATGGTGGCCGCGACGACCGGCCGCGCCCTGCTGCTGACCTGCCTCTGGTACATCCGCGAGGTGGATCCGGCCACCCTGCTGCTGACCGGTCTCACCCGGGACGGGGTGTATCTGGTGGAGGACGGCGAGGTCCTCGGCGAGGTGAACAACTTCCGGTTCAACGAGTCGCCGGTCGGGCTGCTGTCCCGTGCGTCGGAGGCGGGCCGTACGGAGAAGACGCTCCCGCGCGAGTGGGGCGACTGGTTCACCCGGGCCGCGATGCCCACGCTGCGTATCCCCGACTTCCACATGAGCTCGGTCAGCCGGGGTGTATGACGCCCATAGACTGACCGGACAACCGATCGAACCCAGTCGAACCCTCAGAGGAGAGAAACGACCGTGACGGACATCGTCGACGAGCTGAAGTGGCGCGGGCTGTTCGCCCAGTCCACCGACGAGGACGCACTGCGCAAGGCTCTCGCGGACGGCCCGGTCACCTTCTATTGCGGGTTCGACCCGACCGCGGCGAGTCTGCACGTGGGCCACCTGGTGCAGGTCCTCACCATGCGCCGGCTCCAGCTCGCCGGGCTGAAGCCGCTCGCCCTGGTCGGCGGGGCCACCGGCCAGATCGGTGACCCGCGGCCGACCGCGGAGCGCACGCTGAACGACCCGGAGACCATCGCCGCGTGGGTCCAGCGGCTGCGCGCGCAGATCGAGCCCTTCCTCACCTTCGAGGGCCCGAACGCCGCAACGATGGTGAACAACCTGGACTGGACCGCGGGCCTCTCCGCGATCGAGTTCCTCCGGGACATCGGCAAGCACTTCCGGGTCAACAAGATGCTGACCAAGGACTCGGTGGCCCGTCGGCTGGAGTCGCAGGAGGGCATCAGCTACACGGAGTTCAGCTACCAGCTCCTGCAGGGCATGGACTACCTGGAGCTGTACCGGCGCCACGGCTGCACCCTGCAGCAGGGCGGCAGCGACCAGTGGGGCAACCTCACGGCCGGGATCGACCTGATCCACCGCCTGGAGCCGGGCGCCGCCGTGCACGCGCTGGCGACGCCGCTGATGGTGAAGGCGGACGGCACCAAGTTCGGCAAGTCCGAGAGCGGCGCCGTCTGGCTCGACCCGGAGATGACGACGCCGTACGCGTTCTACCAGTTCTGGCTGAACGTGGACGACCGGGACATCTCGACGTACATGCGCATCCTCAGCTTCAAGAGCCGCGAGGAGCTCGACGAGCTGGAGAAGCTGACCGAGGAACGGCCGCAGGCGCGTTCGGCCCAGCGGTCGCTGGCCGAGGAGCTGACGACGCTGGTGCACGGCGGGGCGCAGTGCGCGGCGGTCATCGCGGCGTCGAAGGCGCTGTTCGGCCAGGGCGAGCTCGGCGAGCTGGACGAGGCGACGCTGAGCGCCGCCCTGTCCGAGGTGCCGCACGCCCGGGTCACCGAGCTGGGCCCGGTGGTGGACCTCCTGGTGGAGGTCGGGCTGTCCGCCAGCAAGTCGGCCGCCCGCCGCACGGTCAAGGAGGGCGGGGCCTACGTGAACAACGCGAAGGTCACGGACGGCGAGAGCGCCCCGTCCGACGAGGAGCTGCTGCACGGGCGCTGGCTGGTGCTGCGCCGCGGCAAGAAGAACCTCGCGGCCGTCGAGGTCACCGCCGGCTGACGCCCACGAGCACAGCGGTGGGGGGCGGGGCGCGCCCCGCGGGGCGGGCCCCCCCCCCGGGGCCCCCCGGGGGGGGGGGCCCCCCGCCCCGACACCACCGCCCCGTTCTCCAGCCGCGGGCCCGCGATCGTCTCGCAC
>NZ_JBHUYV010000014.1:27383-266589 GCF_042667905.1 Streptomyces sp. NPDC057287
CCCGCCCCCGCCCAAACCCCCCCGCGCCGGCCGGGCCCCCCCGCGCCGCCGCCCCCCCCCCCCCCGGGGGGCGCGGCGCCCCCCCCCCCCGGGCCCCCCCCCCCACCGCTGTGTCACCCGGGTCAGGTTCTCTGCTGCTTGTTCTTGTTGCCCCTGATGGACTGCCAGAGCATGTCGCCGACCCCGACGACGGCCACGGCGCCGATCAGCTGCAGCACATGGCGGGTCCAGTCGATGCCGTCGGTGTCCCTGACGCCGATCCAGCCCGCGACGGCGTTGCCCAGGATGCTGCCGAGGATGCCGAACACCGCCGTCAGCCAGAGCGGGATGTTCTGCTTGCCGGGGAGGATCGCCCGGGCGATCACACCCAGCACCAGACCCACGATGATTGCCCACAACCAGCTCATAACGCCTCCTCGTGCGGCGCGGTGTGCGCACGTTCGGCCAGTCTCGGCCCGGGGGACGTACGCCGCATGCCGGACAGGGCCGTACGTGGGACGGCGCCCGGACCCGTACGGACCGGGACGCGCCCCGGTCTCGAACGCGGCGGGTGCCGGGCGTACCGTGGGAGCGGCGGTCCGGGAAGTCCGGCACGGAGATCTGGTGGTGGAATCACGATGCGGAAGCAGAGCGGCACGGAGGTCTTCCGGATCACGGGTGCCCGGCAGGGACTGGCCGACGACGTCCGTGGCAGGCAACGGCGCTACATCATCTCGATGTCCGTGCGCACCGTCTCCGTGGTGCTGGCCGCGACCCTGTGGAACGTCGAGAGGCATGTGGCCGCGGTGGCGCTCGCGCTGGGGATCCTGCTCCCCTATGTCGCGGTGGTCATCGCCAACGCCGGCCGTGAGAACGCCTCTTCGCTCCCGACGACGTTCGTGCCCGCGCCGATGCGGCCTGCGCTCGACGCGGCCCCCGCGGCCGGTTCCGCGGGTCCCCCGCCGGAGCCTGCGACGGACCCCGGACCGGGCGGCCGCACCGGGGATCCGCGCACCGCGGACTGAGCGGCGGGGGCTCCGGAAGCTCAAGGGGGGCTCAAATCAATGACGCTGTTCCGGTGCACCGGACCCCGGCCCACGTGCCATACTTCGTACGCGCTCCGCATCCCCCGTCGGAGCGACGGACCGACGCCGGGCAGCTCCCCCCGTGGCTGCCCGGCGTCGCCCTTTCTCCGGCGGGGATGCGTCGAAGAGGCCCGGGCCGAGTGCCCTTAGGGTTGAAGCCGTGAACTTCCCCGATACCTCCGCCGAGAGTGCCGCCGGTGCGCCGGCCTGTTCCGCCAAGGGCTGCCGCGCCGATGCCGTGTGGGTCCTCGCCTGGAACAACCCGAAGCTGCACACCCCGGAACGCCGGAAGACCTGGCTGGCCTGCGACGAGCACCGGGAGCACCTCTCCTCGTTCCTCGGCGTGCGCGGCTTCCTCAAGGACGTCGTGACGCTGGCGGAGTGGGAGTCCTCAGCCGCCGATCGCTGACATCGGCCGGTCGGGCTGAAGGAAGGCGGGGTCGTCGAGACCGGAGCCGGCCTTCTTGCCCCACATCGCCAGCTTCCAGATCCTGGCGATCTCCTCGTCGGGCGCGTCGGAGCGGAGAGCTCCGCGCAGGTCCGTCTCCTCACGGGCGAAGAGGCAGGTGCGGACCTGCCCGTCCGCGGTGAGCCGGGTCCGGTCGCACGCCCGGCAGAAGGGCCTGGTCACGGAGGCGATGACGCCGACCCGGTGCGGTCCGCCGTCCACGGTCCACCGCTCGGCGGGAGCTGATCCGCGCTCCTCGTCCCCTTCGGCGGTGAGGGCGAAGCGGGTGCGCAGCGAGGCCAGGATGTCACCTGCCGTGATCATGCCGTCGCGCTTCCAGCCGTGCTGGGCGTCGAGCGGCATCTGCTCGATGAAGCGGAGCTCGTAGGCGTTCTCCACGGCCCAGGCGAGCAGCTCGGGGGCCTCGTCGTCGTTGAGACCGGGCATGAGGACGGAGTTGACCTTGACCGGGGTGAGTCCGGCCTCGCGGGCGGCCTGGAGTCCTTCCAGGACGTCCTTGTGCCGGTCGCGGCGGGTGAGCGTCTTGAAGACGTCGGGCCGCAGGGTGTCCAGGGAGACGTTGACCCGGTCGAGGCCTGCCGCCTTCAGGGCGGCGGCGGTGCGCTTGAGGCCGATGCCGTTGGTCGTGAGCGACATCCTGGGGCGGGGCTCCAGGGCCGCGCACTGCTCGACGATGGAGACGAGACCGGGGCGGAGCAGCGGCTCACCACCCGTGAAGCGGACCTCCGTGACACCGAGACCGGTGACGGCGATGCGGACGAGCCGGACGATCTCGTCGTCACTGAGCAGGTCGGTCTTGGAGAGCCACTGCAGGCCCTCCTCCGGCATGCAGTAGGTGCAGCGGAGATTGCACTTGTCCGTCAGTGACACTCGCAGGTCGGTGGCGACCCGGCCGTAGGTGTCGATGAGCACTGTGGGCCCCCTCCCCCGGTGATGTCCGCGGTTGCGGTCTGTCATCTCCGAGACTACGCGAGACCTGTGACAACGAGGGGGCTCGGTTGGCACGAGGTACGACGGGGCCCCGTCGTAGGTCTCTACGACGGGGCCCGTGCGGCGGCCGTGTCAGTGGGCGCCGGTGCCGGTGAGGGACTTGACCTCGAGCTCGGCGTACTTGCCGCGGTCCGGCTCCTCCTTGGAGAGGACGGAACCGACCCAGCCGAGCAGGAAGCCCAGCGGGATGGAGATGAGACCGGGGTTCTCCAGCGGGAACCAGGCGAAGTCCACGTCCGGGAACATCGAGGTGGCCTTCCCGGAGACGACCGGGGAGAACAGCACCAGGAGCACGGACGAGGCGAGGCCTCCGTAGATGGACCAGAGGGCGCCCTGTGTGGTGAAGCGCTTCCAGAACAGGCTGTAGAGGATGGTCGGCAGGTTGGCCGACGCCGCGACGGCGAAGGCCAGCGCCACGAGTCCGGCGACGTTGAGGTCGCGGGCCATCGCGCCGAGGCCGATCGAGACGACGCCGATCGCGACGGTGGCCCAGCGGGCCGCGCGCATCTCCTCCTTCTCGGTGGCCTGGCCCCTGCGGATGACGTTGGCGTAGATGTCGTGCGCGAAGGAGGACGAGGAGGCGAGGGTGAGACCGGCGACCACGGCGAGGATCGTGGCGAAGGCGACGGCGGAGATGACGGCGAGCATGACGGCGCCGCCGGTGGTGCCGAGCCCGCCCAGGTACTCGGCGAGCTGAGGCGCGGCGGCGTTGCCCGCCGGGTTCTTCGCCTTGATCTCCTCGGGCCCGATGAGGGCCGCGGCGCCGAAGCCGAGGGCGATCGTCATCAGGTAGAAGGCGCCGATGATGCCGATGGCCCAGTTGACCGACTTACGGGCGGCCTTGGCGGTGGGCACGGTGTAGAAGCGGATCAGGATGTGCGGCAGTCCCGCGGTCCCGAGGACGAGCGCGATGCCGAGCGAGATGAAGTCCAGCTTCGACACGTCGGTGGCGCCGTACTTGAGACCGGGCTCCAGGAACGCGGCGCCGTGGCCGCTCTTCTCCGCGGCGGTGCCGAGCAGGTCGGACACGTTGAAGTCGAACTTCCACAGCACCATCAAGGTCATCAGCAGGGCGCCCGCGATGAGCAGCACGGCCTTGACCATCTGCACCCAGGTGGTGCCCTTCATGCCGCCGATGGTGACGTAGACGATCATCAGCACGCCGACCAGGGCCACGATGAGGATCTTGCCCGCGTCGCTGGTGATGCCGAGCAGCAGCGAGACGAGGACGCCCGCGCCCGCCATCTGGGCCAGCAGGTAGAAGATCGACACGACGATGGTGGAGACACCTGCGGCGGTGCGTACCGGCCTCTGCCGCATCCGGTAGGCGAGGACGTCGCCCATGGTGTAGCGGCCTGAGTTGCGCAGCGGCTCGGCGACGAGCAGCAGGGCGACGAGCCAGGCGACGAGGAAGCCGATGGAGTAGAGGAAGCCGTCGTAGCCGAAGAGCGCGATGGCACCGGCGATGCCGAGGAAGGACGCGGCCGACATGTAGTCGCCGGAGACGGCGAGGCCGTTCTGGAAGGCGGTGAACTGCCGCCCGCCCGCGTAGAAGTCCGAGGCGCTCCTCGTCTGCCGGCCGGCCCAGACGGTGATGCCCAGGGTCGCCGCGACGAAGACCGCGAACAGGGTGATGATCAGCGGTCGGTGCTCGCTCGTCGACGACGCCTCCGCGGCGATGCGGGTCACGGCGTGCGATGCGTACGCGGCGCTCATGCGTCGCCCTCCAGACGGGACTTGATGGCCGCCGCCTGCGGGTCGAGCTTCTTCGCGGCGTGACGCGAGTAGAACCAGGCGATGAGGAACGTGGTGGCGAACTGGGCGAGGCCGAACACGAAGGCAACGTTGAAGTTCGCAAAGAGGATCTTGCTCATGAAGCCGTCGGCATAGCTGGAGAGCAGCACGTACAGCAGGTACCAGGCGATGAAGCCGACGGTCAGCGGAAAGGCGAAGGACCGGTGGGAGCGGCGCAGTTCGGCGAACTCCGCACTGTTCTGCGCCTCGAGGAACGCCTCGGTCGTGGGCTGGACGGGGCTGCCGTCCGCAGGGCTCTGGGGCGGCGGTGCTTCGGTGGTCACGGATTCTCCTCGCGACGCGGGTGCGGTGGTGGGAACGGTGGATTTCACGGGGAGTCCTCTGCGTCATCGGGTGGCGGGGCTGGCGCACGACTCCCTGTGCAACGGCACGGAGAGCGCGGCGAAGCGGTTCACCGCAGGTTCGGTCTTCTCCTGACGGCTCCCGCGGACGCGACTCCCGGAGGTCACACCTCGAACTCACTTGCCCGTATTCATTGATGCTCCGGGAAGATCAGCGATAACTTCACTGGTCATGTACCGGACCGGACACACCTGTGTCCGGTCCACCGGCACGGATGATGTGGAGAACCCATGGCTCATCTGGCATCCAGACGGACTCGCGTACTCACGCTGCCCGTCGGACTCGCGCTCACGGCCTCGCTCGGCTTCCTCCCGACGGGTGCCGCGTCCGCGGCACCCGCGGACGGGCCGACGGCGGCGGTCACCGCGGACGGCCCCGAGCTGTCGTACGTCGTGAACACGCGGGCGAATCACGGCACCGTCAAGCAGGTGCGGAAGGCGATATCCGCAGCCGGCGGAACCGTCGTGACGTCGTACGACAGGATAGGCGTCATCGTCGTCCACTCGCAGAACCCGGACTTCGGCGCGACGATCCGCAAGGCCAGGGGCGTCCAGTCGGCGGGCGCCACACGCACCAGCCCCATCGCTCCCGCGGCGACGAAGGACATCGGGGTCGAGCAGCCCCTCACCGCCGCACAGGCGCGGGCGGCCTCGGCGGACGCGGTGGCGGGCCAGGACCCGCTGGAGCCCCTGCAGTGGGACCTGCCGGCCATCAAGGCGGACAAGGCGCACAAGAAGTCGCTCGGCAGCAGCAAGGTCACGGTCGCCGTCATCGACACGGGTGTGGACGACACGCACCCCGACCTGGCCCCGAACTTCGACCGCAAGGCCTCGGTCAACTGCGTGTCCGGCGCCCCCGACACCACCGCCGGCGCCTGGCGGCCCGCGGCCGGCGAGAGCGACCACGGCACGCACGTCGCGGGCACCATAGCCGCGGCGAAGAACGGCACCGGCGTCACCGGCGTCGCGCCCGGCGTGAAGGTCTCCGGCATCAAGGTGTCCACGCCGGCCGGCTTCTTCTACACCGAGGCCGTCGTCTGTGGCTTCGTCTGGGCCGCCGAGCACGGCGTCGATGTGACGAACAGCAGCTACTACACCGACCCGTGGCTGTTCAACTGCAAGAACGACCCGGACCAGGGCGCCCTGGTCGAGGCGGTCACCCGTGCCACCCGCTACGCGGAGGGCAAGGGCGTCGTGAACGTCGCCGCGGCCGGCAACTCCGACCACGACCTCGCGCTCGACGCCATCGAGGACTCGACGAGCCCCAACGACACGACGACGGTCACGCGCACGGTCGACCCGAGCGCCTGCCCCGACATCCCGACCATGCTGCCGGGTGTCGTGACGGTCTCCGCGACCGGAGCGAAGAACCTCAAGTCCTCCTACTCGAACTACGGCCTCGGCGTCATCGACGTGGCCGCCCCCGGCGGTGACTCGACCCGGTACCAGACACCCGACGCACCGGCCGACAACGGTCTGATCCTGTCCACGCTGCCCGGCGGTGGATTCGGCTACAAGGCCGGCACGTCGATGGCGTCCCCGCACGTCGCGGGTGTCGCGGCCCTGATCAAGTCGACCCACCCGTACGCCTCGGCGGGCCTGGTGAAGGCCCTGCTGACGCACCAGGCCGACGCCACCGCGTGCGGCGCGCCGTACGACATCGACAAGGACGGCACCGTCGACGCGGTCTGCGAGGGCGGCGCGCGGTACAACGGCTTCTACGGAGCCGGTGTCGTGGACGCGCTGGACGCGGTCCGCAGGTAAGGCATGAGGGAGGGGCCGGGGACACCTGTCCCCGGCCCCTCCCGCGTGTCCCTACGGCTTGACGAGGACCTTGAGCGCCGTGCGCTCGTCCATCGCCTTGTAGCCGCCCGGCACCCCGTCCAGCCCGACCGTGAGGTCGAAGACGGGAGACGGGTCGATCGTGCCGTCCAGCACGTCGGGGAGCAGCTCCGGGATGTACGTGCGCACGGGGGCGACGCCGCCCCGCAGGGCGATGTTCCGGTCGAACATCACGCCGAGGTCGAGACCGGTGCCGCTGCCGTGCGGGACCCCGACGTATCCGACGGAGCCGCCGTCGCGGACGATGCCGATGGCCGTGCGCATCGACTCCTCGGTGCCGACCGCCTCGATCACACCGTGGGTGCCTTCGCCGCGCGTCAGCTCCCGTACGGCCGCGAGCGCCGCCTCGCCGCGCTCGGCCACGACGTCGGTGGCGCCGAAGGCACGGGCGATGTCGGTACGGGCCCGGTGGCGGCCCAGCGCGATGATCCTTTCGGCGCCGAGCCGCTTGGCCGCCATGACGCCGCAGAGGCCGACCGCGCCGTCCCCGACGACCGCGACGGTGCTGCCGGGCCTCACGCCCGCGCCGAGCGCGGCGTGGTGGCCGGTGCCCAGGACGTCGGAGAGCGCCAGGAGCGCGGTGAGCAGCCGGTCGTCGGACGCGGCGGCCGACGGCAGCCTGACCAGTGTGCCGTCGGCGAACGGCACGCGCGCGGCTTCGCCCTGACCGCCGTCGGAACCGACCGATCCCCAGAATCCGCCCTGGGGGCAGGAGGTGGTGAGCCCTTCGGCGCAGTAGGCGCAGGTGCCGTCGGACCAGACGAAGGGGGCGACGACGAGGTCGCCCGCGGCGAAGCCGTTGACCCCCGGGCCCGTCTCCTCCACGACACCGAGGAACTCGTGGCCGATGCGCTGACCGGGCTGCCGGGCGGACTCGCCCCGGTAGGCCCACAGGTCACTGCCGCAGATGCAGGCCCGCAGGACCCGCACGACCGCGTCCGTGGGCTGCTGGACCGAGGCGTCGGGCACCTCCTCGACGCGGATGTCGTGGGGGGCGTGGATGACTGTGGCGCGCATGCGTGGGAGTCCTCGATCGTCTCAGATTCTGATACTCCCCTCACGGTACGCCCCGGGGGCGGCGCCGGTGGAATCGCCGGGCATGCCGAGCGCCCCCCGGGTGAGCAGGTACTGGGCCGCGATGTAGGTCAGCATGATCCAGAAGTTGTGGGCGGGCAGCTGGGGCCAGTCCGCGATTCCGGTGGCGATGAGCGCGTCGGAGAACAGGAAGAGGGCGCCGCCCAGGGCCGCGTACCGGCCGAGGACCCCTGCCCGCCACGCCATGGCCGTGAGCAGCAGGCTGTACCCGGTCAGGGGGACGCGCAGACCGCCCGGCAGCCCCGGCCACAGCAGCACGACGAAGACCACGAGCACGACGGCGTACACCAGGCCGGTGACCGGTCGCACGGGGGCACGGCCGAAGAGCAGCAGGTAGCAGACGTGGCCCGCGGCGAAGAAGCCCATCCCGACGAGGAAGGCGGGCTCCGCGTCGGGCATCAGCAGCACGTCTCCCGCCCAGCCGCACAGCAGTGCCCCGACGAGCAGCCGGGGGCCGCCCCGGGCGACAACGTGGGCGGCGAGCAGGAGCATGAGCAGCGGCTTGGTCGCCACGTGCACGGCGTCGACTCCGGCGAGGAGCCCCGCCAGATGGACGGCCGATACGGACAGGAAGGCGACGAGCGTCGGGCGCGCGAGCCGGGGCACACCGGCGCGGGGCGTCATCCGGTGCGCTCGGTGACGGCGTGCGGCTGCACGGGGGCGGGAGCGGCGACGGGCACTGCGGTCCCCGCGGAGCGCGACGGCTGCCAGCCCGGACCGCGGAAGACCCGGCCGGCGCGCTCGCTCCAGGTGGTGGCGGACCGCACGTCGCGGGCGATGGCGGCGTACTCGTGGGTGGCGACGCGGAACGGGTTGTGGGTCGCGATGTTCTTGGTGAGCCCGAATACGGGGCGCTCCGTCTCCGCGGCGAAGGAGCCGAAGAGCCGGTCCCAGACGATGAGGATCCCGCCGAAGTTCCGGTCGAGGTATCCGCCCTGCGAGGCGTGGTGGACCCGGTGGTGGGAGGGGGTGTTGAGCACGTACTCGAAGGGCCGGGGCAGCTTGTCGATCCGTTCCGTGTGCACGCCGAACTGGTAGACGAGGTTCGCCGAGGAGCAGAAGGCGAGCGCGGCCGGGTGGACGCCGAGAGCGATGAGCGGGAGGTAGAACGGCCAGGAGGTGAGTGACGTCCAGGGCTGGCGCAGCGCCGTGGTGAGGTTGAACTTCCTGCTGGAGTGGTGGACCACGTGGCAGGCCCAGAGGATCCGGATGACGTGGTGGCCCCGGTGGGACCAGTAGTAGAAGAAGTCCTGGGCGAGCAGCATCAGCAGGACGGTCCACCACAGGACCGGGACGCGCAGGGGGGTCAGTTCGTACAGGGCGGCGTAGATCGCCACGACGGGTATCTTCCACAGCAGGTCGAAGACCAGGCTGCCCAGCCCCATGGTGACGCTGGTGGCGGCGTCCCTGGCGTCGTACCCGGCAGCCTCGTCGTCCGGGTGCAGGCGGTACGACACCATCTCGAGGACGGTGAGCAGGACGAAGGCCGGGATCGACCACAGCACGACATCGGGCAGGTTCGGCTCCATGCGAGCACCGTAGAGCCGCCCCGGGTGCCGGGCATAGATGTTGTTACCGACAAGTATGCGAGACGTGGCGTCATCACCGTTTGGCGGGTTCCGCCAACTGCCCCGACACAGGATTTCCGGCACGCGCGCCATCGAGGGGGAGGAACGGCGGCTTCAGGTAGGGAAGTTGTCCCGATGCTGCCGCGCCACCACGCCCCGGCGGGAGCGGCCACGCCCCGCTTTCACACCCCCGCCGCCCCCAGCAGCACCCCCGCCCCGTACGTCACCGCCATGGCCACCGCTCCCCCGGCCATGTTCCGCAGCACCGCGCGCACCGCCGGCGCGTCGCCCAGCCGGGCGCTCCACCATCCGGTGAGGGCCAGCGCCGCGAGCACGGACAGCACGGTGACGGGGAGCCGGACCGAGGTCGGCGGCAGCACGATCGCCAGGAGCGGCAGCAGCGCCCCCACCGTGAAGGCCAGGAAGCTCGCCCCCGCCGCGTGCCACGGGTTGGTCAGCTCGTCCGGGTCGATGCCCAGTTCGACCTCCGCGTGGGCGCGCAGCGCGTCGCGCCGGGTGAGCTGGACGGCTGCCTCCCGGGCGAGCTCGTTGCTCAGTCCCTTCTCCTCCAGCAGTCCGGTCAGCTCGGCGAGCTCGGCCTCCGGGGTCTCCCGGAGTTCCCGCTTCTCCGTCTCCAGAGCGGCCCTCTCCGAGTCGCGCTGGGTCGACACGGACACGTATTCGCCGGCCGCCATCGACATGGACCCCGCGAGCAGACCCGCCAGGCCGGCCGTCAGCAGCGTGGAGCGGTCTCCTGTGGCCCCGGCGACCCCGACGACGATGCCGGCGGTGGAGACCACCCCGTCGTTGGCGCCGAGCACCGCGGCCCGGAGCCAGTTGAGCCGGGTGCCGAGCCCGCCCCCGTGGGGTTCGTCGTGTGTCTGCTCCTGTGTGTCCGTCACCCCGGGAGCGTCTCACCGGGTCGGCTCCGGACACACCCCGACCCGCGTCCCCGGCCCTCGTTCGCGCCGCCGCGGCCAACTGCGCGGCGGCGTGTCCGGGTTCACGCCCGAAGGTCCCGGATAGGCCGCTGTCGGTCCCGGCCCGTATTCTCTGTGACCATGCTCGACGACCGTCAGACCGCAGCGCCGTGGCCGGCCGCGTATCCCCAGGGGTACGCGGTCGTCGACGTGGAGACCACCGGACTCGCCCGCGACGACCGGATAGTGTCCGCTGCCGTCTACCGCCTGGACGCGAGAGGCGACGTCGAGGACCACTGGTACACGCTGGTGAACCCGGAGAGGGATCCCGGCCCCGTCTGGATCCACGGGCTGACCAGCGAGGTCCTGGAGGGCGCCCCGCTCTTCCCGGAGGTCGCCGCGCAGCTGTCCGAGCGGCTGGCCGGACGGGTGCTGGTCGCCCACAACGCGGCGTTCGACTGGTCGATGATCGCCCGGGAGTACGCGCGCGCGGCGGTCACCGCGCCCGTCGAGCAGCGGCTGTGCACCATCGCGCTCTCCAAGGAGCTGCGGCTCCCCCTGCCCAACCACAAGCTGGAGTCGCTGGCCGCGCACTTCGGCGTGGTCCAGCAGCGTGCGCACCACGCGCTGGACGACGCCCGGGTGCTGGCCGAGGCGTTCCGTCCGAGTCTCCACGCGGCGGCCCGGGACGGCGTGCGGCTGCCGCTGCTGGAGTGCCGCCCGCTGACGGAGTGGTACGACTCCCCTGTCGTCCCGCGCGCCGGGTACCGCCCCTCGCAGGGGCAGGGCAGCTGGCGTCCCTCACGCAAGCGCCCCGCGTGCCCGTATCCGAACCCCGGGCGCTACGAGTCGGACAAACCGCTCATGCAGGGCATGCGCGTGGCGTTCTCCGGGGACACCTCCGTCGACCGGGAGCTCCTGGAGGACCGCGCCGTCGAGGCGGGGCTGCACGTGGCGACGAGCGTGTCGCGGCTGACGAGCCTGCTCGTCACCAACGACCCGGACTCGGCGACGTCCAAGACGGTGAAGGCCAAGTCGTTCGGCACCCCGGTCCTGGAGGAGAGCGCCTTCACCCATCTGCTGAGGGATGTGGCACCGGCCAGGACGGCCACCGTCCCGAAGCCGTCACCGTCATCGGAGTGAACCGGCGGCGACTCGCCCCGCACCGGCTCGCCCGCCGCCGCCCGGCGTCCCACCCTGTGGCGCATGGCACGTTGTGAGGTTTGCGGAAACGACTACGGGATGTCCTTCGAGGTGCACGCGCAGGGCGCGGTGCATGTCTTCGACTGCTTCTCCTGCGCCATCCACCGCATGGCGCCCATCTGTGAGCACTGCCGGGTCCAGGTCATCGGGCAGGGCGTCGAGGTCGACGGCCACTGGTACTGCGGCGGCCACTGCGCCCGCGCCGAGGGGAGGGCGGGCATCGTGGACAAAGTGTGACGGGTCGTCCCGTCCGCACGGGGGACCCTCCGTGCCGCACCCCATGACCCCGGTTGTACGGTCATGGGGTGTACCGCTTCCTGTTGACCCGGCAGTGGGTGATTCTCGCCCTCCTCGTCCTCGCCATGATTCCCACGATGGTCGAGCTGGGTTTCTGGCAGCTGCACCGGCATGAACACCGGGTCGAGCAGAACGCGCTGATCACCCGGAACCTCGAGGCCGACCCGGCCCCGGTGGCCCGCCTCACCTCCCCCGGGCACACGGTGCCCCGCTCCGACTACTGGCGCGCCGTGACGGCCACCGGGACGTTCGACACCACGCACGAGGTGGTCGTACGGCGCCGCACCTCCCAGGACGAGCGCATCGGTGTCCTGGTCCTGACCCCGCTGGACCTCAAGGGCGGCGGCACCGTCCTGGTCAACCGGGGCTGGGTCCCGGCCGCCGACGACCAGCAGGCCTTCCCGAAGGTCCCCGCACCTCCGCGCGGCGAGGTCACCGTCAAGGGCCGGCTCAAGGCGGACGAGACGACGAGCGCCAGCGGCATCAAGGATCTGCAAGGCCTGCCGGACCGCCAGGTGATGCTGATCAACAGCGCGCAGCAGGCCCACCTGCTCGGCCGTCCGGTGCTGGGCGGGTACGTCGAACTCACCGCCCCCGAACCCGCCGGCGGCAGCCCGGAGACGATCGCCGCCCCCGACGACAGCTCCATCGGCCCCCACATGGCCTACGCCGTCCAGTGGTGGCTCTTCGCCGCCGGAGTCCCCGTGGGCTGGGTCATCCTCGTGCGCCGCGAGAAGCGCGATCGCGAACAGGCCGCCGAGGACGCCGCGACGGCGGCGCAGCCGGAGCCCGCAACCGTCTGAGAGCACCGGTCCGGTGCTGTTCACACCGGTTTCGCTGCTTAGCGGGGCGCAGGTTCGGGAAGACGCCAGAGCGTGACCCCACGTATCGAGGACTACGCCCTCATCGGCGATCTCCAGACGGCCGCCCTGGTGGGCAGGAACGGTTCTGTCGACTGGCTCTGCCTGCCCCGCTTCGACTCGGGTGCCTGCTTCGCGGCCCTGCTCGGCGACGAGGACAACGGCCACTGGCGCATCGCCCCCCAAGGCACGGACAGCACCGACACCTGCACCCGGCGCGCGTACGTGGAGGACTCCCTGGTCCTGGAGACGTTCTGGGAGACCAGGACCGGGACCGTCAAGGTCATCGACTTCATGCCGCAGCGCGACAAGGCACCCGACGTCATGCGGATCGTCGAGGGGGTCAGCGGCAGCGTCGACATGAGCTCCGTCCTGCGGCTGCGGTTCGACTTCGGCTCCGTGGTCCCGTGGATGCGCCGCTCGCACGGTCACCGGGTGGCCGTCGCGGGCCCCGACTCCGTCTGGCTGCGCAGCGAGCCGGAGGTCAAGACGTGGGGCCAGCAGATGAGCACGTGCTCCTCCTTCACGGTCTCCGAGGGCGAGAGCGTGGCGTTCGTCCTCACCTGGCACCCCTCGCACTCCCCCCGCCCGAAGCTGGTCGACCCCCACAAGTCGCTGAAACACACGCTCTCCGACTGGGCGAAGTGGTCGGCGAAGTGCACCTACCACGGCAGGCACCGGGAGGCGGTGCTCCGCTCCCTGATCACCTTGAAGGCGCTCACCTACGCCCCCACCGGCGGGATCGTGGCGGCGCTCACGACGTCGCTGCCGGAGGAGATCGGTGGCGTACGGAACTGGGACTACCGCTTCTGCTGGCTCCGGGACTCCACCCTCACCCTGGCCGCCATGGTCTCGGCCGGCTACGTGGAGGAGGCCGCGGCCTGGCGGGACTGGCTGCTACGCGCCGTGGCGGGTGATCCCGCCGACCTCCAGATCATGTACGGGCTCGCCGGGGAGCGCAGACTCCCCGAGACGGAGCTGACGTGGCTGAGCGGCTACGAGAACTCGGTTCCGGTCCGTACGGGCAACGCCGCGGTGCGTCAGCTGCAGCTCGACGTGTACGGCGAGGTGATCGACTCGCTCAGGCTGGCCCGCGACGCCGGCCTCGACGACAAGCCGCACGCCTGGAATCTGCAGCTCAGTCTGCTCGGCTTCCTGGAGTCCACCTGGAGCGAGCCCGACGAGGGCCTGTGGGAGGTCCGCGGCCCGCGCCGCCACTTCGTGCACTCCAAGGTGATGGCCTGGGTAGCGGCCGACCGCGCCGTACGCACCCTGGAGGAGAACCCCGGCCTGCCGGGCGACGCCGACCGGTGGCGGGCGATGCGGGACGCCGTGCACGCCGAGGTCTGCGACAAGGGCTACGACCCCGTGCGCAACACCTTCACCCAGTACTACGGCTCCCAGGAGCTGGACGCCGCGACGCTGCTCATCGTGCGTACCGGCTTCCTGCCGCCCGACGACCCCCGGGTGACCGGGACGGTCGACGCGGTGCGGCGCGAGCTCGCCCACGACGGGCTGATCCGCCGCTACAGCACGGCGGGCGGATCGGTGGACGGTCTGCCGGGTGACGAGGGGGCGTTCCTCGCCTGCTCGTTCTGGCTGGTCGACGCCTTGCTGCGGACCGGCCGCAGGGACGAGGCCGAGACCCTCTTCGAACGGCTGCTGGACCTGCGCAACGACGTGGGGCTGCTGGCCGAGGAGTACGACTCGGCCGCCGGGCGCCAGCTCGGGAACTACCCGCAGGCGTTCAGCCACGTCGGCCTGGTGAACAGCGCGGTCGACCTCGCCGGTGAGGACTTGGCAGGATAGGGCCATGGATCTTGGACTGAAGGACCGTGTCTACATCGTCACCGGCGCCACCCGCGGGCTGGGCAACGCCACCGCGCACGCACTCGCCGCCGACGGGGCGAAGGTGATCATCTCCGGCCGTGACGAGAAGAGCGCCGCCGAGGCCGCCGCCGAGCTGGGCCCGGACGCGGTCGGGCTCGCCGCGGACAACGCGGACCCGCTGGCCGCCCGCCACCTGGTGGACGCGGCGAAGGAACGCTTCGGCAGGCTGGACGGCATTCTCATCAGCGTCGGCGGGCCCGCCCCGGGCTTCCTGGCCGACAACACGGACGACCAGTGGCAGTCGGCGTTCGAGTCGGTGTTCCTGGGCGCCGTGCGTCTGGCCCGTACGGCGGCCGAGGCGCTCGGCGAGGGCGGTGCCATCGGCTTCGTCCTGTCCGGTTCGGTGCACGAGCCGATCGCCGGCCTGACGATCTCCAACGGACTGCGCCCCGGCCTCGCCGGCTTCGCGAAGTCCCTCGCCGACGAGCTGGGCCCGCGCGGCATCCGGGTCGTCGGTGTGCTGCCGTCCCGCATCGACACGGACCGGGTGCGCGAGCTCGACGCCCTGTCCGGCGACGCGGAGGCCTCCCGTACGGCCAACGAGGCCCGCATCCCGCTGCGCCGCTACGGCACCCCGGAGGAGTTCGGGAAGACCGCGGCCTTCCTGCTCTCCCCCGCCGCCTCCTACCTGACCGGCATCATGGTCCCGGTCGACGGCGGCGCCCGGCACGGCTTCTGACGGCCACGCCGGAAGACGGCCGCCCCGGAAGACGGCCACGCCAGGAGGCGGACCGTCAAGGAGGCGGACCGTCAGACCACTCGCTCCACGCGGTGCTTGACCGCCTTCAGACGGACCTCGGCAGGCAGCTCGTCCAGCCCTGCCGAGGTCCTCGCGTGGGTCAGCGCTCCCTCGGAGAGGCCGCGCAGCGCCAGCCCCGGGGACACGTGCGGCTCCATCAGCAGCCGGACCCTGGCCCTCGGGGCCGTGCGACGGCCGGTCAGCGCGGCCTTCGCCTCGGAGACCCCGTCGAGAGCGCGCGCCTCGGCGCCCAGCACACCCTCCAGAGCCCTGCCTCGCAGCAGCGCGCCCTCGCCGTCGCCGCTGTCGACCAGCACCTCGGAGAGGCGGCCGCGGCGCAGCTGGGCGAGGAGCCACCAGAGCGCGAGGACCACGAGGACGGCGAGGACCGCGATGACGGTGGGCCACCACCAGCCCTCGTCCCTCCACCTGGTCCGGTCGGCCTTGCTGAGCAGCACGTCGTCCCTGCCGTCGAAAGGCCACCACGAGGGCACGGACAGACCGAGCCCGGTCGCGAGGACGGCACCTCCGACGACGACGAGGATCAGCCCTGCCAGGCCGAGCAGGACCCTGTTGACGGTTCTGATCACGGGGTCACCCCTTCTTCGCCGGCCGGCGCACGTGTACGGAGAGGCCCGGCGGCTTCGCCAGGTCCAGTTCGCCGACGGCGGACCCGAGGGCGGTGTCCAGGTCGGCCCGGACGTCGTCGAGTTCACGGAAGTGCGAGACGGCCCGCACCTTCGCCTTGCGGCGGCTCATCTTCACCCGGACGGACTGCACTCCGGCCACCTCGACGGCACGGTCGCGCAGGACGAGGGCGGCGGCGGTCCGGTCGAGTCCCGCCCGTACACCGGCGTGCCGGCGCTTCATGGGGAGCAGGGCGCGCAGTCCGGGGGTCAGGGCCAGCAGGAGCAGCCAGAGGCCGAGTGCGGCCGCCAGGGCGGATCCCGCCAGGACCCACACGTCGTCGAGGTGACGGCTCGCCAGGTCGTCGGCGACCGAGCGCCGCCACTGCATGGCCGGGTGGTCCGCCCGCACCGCCGCGACGTCGTACAGCAGGAGTCCTGAGCCGCCCAGGACGATCAGGGCGACCAGGGCCGCCGGGATCCTGCGCCCGGACCAGAAGCGGCCGGCCCTGCCGCCCGGCTGTGCCGACACGGGGGCGGGCTCGTAGGACGAGCCCGACGCGGACTGGTCCATCTCAAGCACGCCGCCGGCCGGCGCCTGCTCGACCGTGGGCAGCCGCTGCGTGTTGTTGTCCGGCTCCTGGGGCTCGCTCATCGGATGCTCCCCTCCGGTGCGGTGCCCGCTTCCGGCCGGTGCAGCCGTTCGACCTGCACCGCCACTTCGGGCACCTCCATCCCCGCCAGTGCTCTTACCCGCTCGGCCACTCGACGACGCACCGCCCCGCACTGCCGTCCGATGTCGCAGGGGTAGGCCAGGTCGAGGCTGACCCGCACGCGCGCCGTGTCGCGGTGCACGGTGACGGTGGCGCGCGGTGCGTCGGCGCCCTCGGGCCGCTCGTCGACGGCCTCCTTCGCCGCCTGGGCGGCGATCTTCGCGACGACCCGGTCGGCGATCCGGGTCTGCCCGCGCTCGGCGGCGTCGACCCGGCCTGTCACCCCCGTCACCGTCGCCGGTCGCCGCGCTCGCGACTCCGGAAGAAGTCGCCGGGTTCCAGGTCGCCGTCGAGGAAGCGACCGGCGACGAAGCCGACCGCGCCCAGCGCCGCCACCAGAAGGAAGGCCCCGAAGCCGCCGAAGTATCCGGCGAACCCGAGCGCCATGCCGGCCACCATGCCGACCACAGCCATGCTCATCGTGTGCTCCTCAACTGCCGGGCGGGGGGCCTACTGGACGCGTGACTCGGACTCGTCCTCGTCGTCGTCCTCGTCGGGCAGTTTGACGTCGCTCACGGCGATGTTGACCTCGACGACTTCCAGGCCGGTCATCCGCTCGACCGCCGCGATGACGTTCTCCCGCACGTCGCGGGCCACCTCGCTGATCGCCACGCCGTAGTCGACGACGATCTCCAGATCGAGGGCCGCCTGCGATTCGCCGACCTCCGCCTTGACCCCGCGCGACACGGACTTGCTGCCGCCGGGAACGCGGTCGCGTACCGCGCCGAACGTCCGGGAGATGCCACTGCCCATCGCGTGGACACCGACGACGTCCCGTGCCGCCATTCCAGCGATCTTCTCGACCACACCGTCGGCGATGGTGGTGCGTCCCCGGGTCGCCGGGGCTCCCCCGCCGCGCTTGCTGAACTGGCTCTGCCTGCCGTCTTCACCGGATGCACTGCCGGGGCTGTCGGGCCGGTTGCGCTGTGGGCTCTCGGTCATCGCCGCTGTTCCCTTCGGGGCGGGGTTGGACTTCCGTGGCCCACATTAAGTGCGCTTGCCCGGTCTCGCGCCGTGGATGGGGCAGGGTGGAGCAATGACAACGGCTGACAGCCCTCACCGGGCCCACGGATGGACCGCTGCGGTACGCCAACGGCTCGGCCTGGGGCGGCTGCTCCCTCTGGGCGGCCCCGCCGACGGTTCCTGGATCGCGGAACGAGCGGCGGCCGCGGTGCTGCGGGACGCCGCGGCCGGTTCCGGGGCCGTCCTGGGGGCGCTCAGGATCGCCCCGGCCGTCGAGGAGCACGCCCCCGAGCCGGCGGTGCCCGGCCCACCGAGCGCACTGCCGCCCGGCCCGCTGCGGATCGAGGCCGGCTTCGCCGCGACTCCGCGGCAGCCCCTGCACGCCACCGCGGACGCGCTGCGCGCGGCGCTGCTGACGGCGGCGGCACAGCGGCTCGGCCTGGTGGTCGACGAGGTGGACCTGCGGGTGACGGAGCTGCTGGAGGAGGAGCCCCGGACGGCCCCGGAGCCGTCCGTCGACGTGCCTGCGGCGGAGCCCGACGGCACCGCGGGGGCGGCCGCGGCCGGGGTCCCCGGCGTCGTGTCGCTGACCCGTGTCCTGGGCAGCGCGGTGCAGCACGCGCAGGGCCACGTCCGGGTGGAACTCGCGACGGACCGGGACCACCGTGCGCTGGACGTGGCGCGCGCGGTGCGCGGGGCGGTCGCGGGTGCCGTGGAGGGCCGTCCGACGGTCGCCGTGCTGGTCACCGCCGTGGTGGGCCGGGACTGACACGGTCCCCTCACCGTCCGGCGAGGGGACCGTGGGTGACGGGGGGCTCAGTCGGCGAGGCCGGCGAGGTCGCGCAGCCGGCGGCCCTGGGCGGCCCGCTCGGCGGTGCGCTGCTCCTCGTACGTACGCGAGTGGGCACCGCTCAGCAGCGCCTTCGTCTCGACGACCGCGTCGCGCGGGGCGGCGAGCAGGGCGGCGGCCAGGTCGTGGCCCGCCGCGTCGAGCTGGTCCACGGGGACCACGAGGTTGGCGAGACCGGTGCGCTCCGCCTCCTCCGCGTGCACGAAGCGGCCGGTGGCGCAGATCTCGAGCGCGCGGGCATACCCCACAAGGTTCACCAGGGGGTGAGTGCCCGTGAGGTCGGGGACGAGACCGAGGCTCGTCTCGCGCATGGCGAACTGCACGTCCTCGGCGACGATCCGCAGATCGCAGGCGAGGGCGAGCTGGAAGCCGGCACCGATCGCGTGCCCCTGGACGGCCGCGATCGACACGATGTCGTTGCGGCGCCACCAGGTGAACGCCTCCTGGTACTCGGCGATGGTCGCGTCGAGGTCGGCCTCGGAACCGCGCGCCATGTCGATGAAGGACGGCTCGCCGTCGAATCCCTCGGGTGCGAATGCCTGCCGGTCGAGGCCCGCGGAGAAGGACTTGCCCTCGCCACGGAGCACGACGACCCGCACACTGCCGGGGAGCGCCCGTCCGGCCTCTGCCAACGCCCGCCACAGAGCGGGAGACTGAGCGTTGCGCTTGGCCGGATTGGTGAGCGTCACCGTGGCAACCGCGTCATCGACGGTGAGCCGTACGCCGTCCTTGTCGAACACAGAGTCGAGCGAGGTCATGGAGCGCCTCCGGATCGGGTGCAGTCAGCACTTACTGGCAAGTAACTGAACAGTAACCACCCGGACGACCTGATGGTCGGCCGGGTGGCCACCCGGTGTTCCGGTGAGCCCCGGAGCCGGCGGGACCGGCTCCTGACCGCTGCCCGCCGTCAGGCCGAAGCGGCCTTCTTGCCTCGAGTCGCCCCGCCGCGTCCCCGCAGCGTGACTCCGGACTCACTGAGCATCCGGTGGACGAATCCGTAGGAGCGGCCGGTTTCCTCGGCCAGCGCCCGGATGCTCGCACCGGAGTCGTACTTCTTCTTCAGGTCTGCCGCGAGCTTGTCACGCGCGGCGCCGGTAACCCGGCTGCCCTTCTTCAGAGTCTCGGCCACCCGTGCCTCCTCAAGGAAGTGCGCTCTGGACTCTCATGATCACCCCTCCCGGGCTTCCTGGCCACCCATTCGGCAAGGTGTGTACGACCGGTTTCCACGTCAGGAAGCGGTCCGACACAAGCGGAATCCCGCATTCCAAGGGGCCGGGAAGCCCTGCGGCACGGACTGCGGGAAAAACTGCCAGGTCAGGGCCGTACGGGGCGGCGTGGCCGGAAATGAGTGCGCCCGGCAGCTATCCGCCGGGCGCCGCGCCGGGGTACGAGACCCGCTCACCCAGATGATGGATCACCGATGAGCCGAATGATCCAGACGCGTTGGATCACCGGCCTCCGCACCGGATCCGGAGCCCCCGCGGGGTCAGGCCAGGGAGACCAGGTCCCGGTAGTCCGCACCCCAGAGGTCCTCGACCCCGTCGGGCAGCAGGATGATCCGCTCCGGCTGGAGCGCCTCCACCGCGCCCTCGTCGTGGGTGACGAGGACGACCGCGCCCTTGTAGGTCCGCAGGGCCCCGAGGATCTCCTCGCGGCTGGCCGGGTCGAGGTTGTTCGTCGGTTCGTCGAGCAGCAGCACGTTGGCGGAGGAGACGACGAGCGTCGCCAGGGCGAGCCGGGTCTTCTCACCGCCGGAGAGCACTCCGGCGGGCTTGTCGACGTCGTCACCGGAGAAGAGGAACGATCCGAGGGTCTTGCGGACCGCGACGAGGTCGAGGTCGGGCGCCGCGGAACGCATGTTCTCCAGGACGCTGCGCTCCGGGTCGAGGGTCTCGTGCTCCTGGGCGTAGTAGCCGAGCTTGAGACCGTGCCCTTCGATGACCTCGCCGGTGTCGGGCTTCTCGGCTCCGCCGAGCAGGCGCAGCAGGGTCGTCTTGCCGGCGCCGTTGAGGCCGAGGATCACGACGCGGGAGCCCTTGTCGATGGCCAGGTCCACGTCGGTGAAGATCTCGAGCGAGCCGTAGGACTTGGACAGGCCCTCGGCCATCAGCGGGGTCTTGCCGCACGGAGAGGGGTCGGGGAAGCGCAGCTTGGCGACCTTGTCGGAGACCCGTACGGCCTCGAGGCCCGAGAGCAGCCGGTCGGCGCGCTTGGCCATGTTCTGGGCGGCGACGGTCTTGGTCGCCTTGGCGCGCATCTTGTCGGCCTGCGCGTTGAGGGTCGCGGCCTTCTTCTCGGCGTTCTGGCGCTCGCGCTTGCGGCGCTTCTCGTCGGCCTCGCGCTGCTGCTGGTAGAGCTTCCAGCCCATGTTGTAGATGTCGATCTGCGCACGGTTGGCGTCGAGGTAGAACACCTTGTTGACCACGGTCTCCACGAGCTCGACATCGTGGGAGATCACGATGAAGCCGCCGCGGTAGGTCTTGAGGTAGTCGCGCAGCCAGACGATCGAGTCCGCGTCGAGGTGGTTGGTGGGCTCGTCGAGGAGCAGGGTGTCGGCGTCCGAGAACAGGATGCGGGCGAGCTCCACACGGCGGCGCTGACCACCGGAGAGGGTGTGCAGGGGCTGGCCGAGCACCCGGTCGGGCAGGCTGAGCGCGGCCGCGATGGTGGCGGCCTCGGCCTCGGCGGCGTATCCGCCCTTGGTGAGGAACTCCGTCTCCAGGCGCTCGTACCGCTTCATCGCCTTCTCGCGGGTGGCGCCCTTGCCGCTCGCCATCCGCTCCTCGTTCTCCCGCATCTTCCGCAGGATCTCGTCGAGTCCGCGGGCCGAGAGGATGCGGTCGCGGGCCAGGACGTCGAGGTCGCCGGTGCGCGGGTCCTGCGGGAGGTAGCCCACCTCGCCGCTGTTCGTGATGGTGCCGCCGGCGGGGGTCCCCTCGCCCGCCAGGCACTTGGTGAGGGTGGTCTTGCCCGCTCCGTTGCGGCCGACCAGGCCGATGCGGTCGCCCTTGGCGATACGGAAGGACGCGTTCTCGATGAGGATGCGGGCGCCGGCGCGCAGCTCGATGCCGGAGGCGGTGATCACGGGAAATACTCCAGGGCGGTTATGGACGGCGGAGGGACAGCGGGCTCACGACTCGACGCCGTCTAATGCACAAGGAGAATTGCCATGGGACTCAGTCTACTGGCGGTGTCCACCTGCTTTTCCGCATGCTCCCGCTCCGTCACCGCTCCACCGCCCCCTGTCGCACAAGCGGGCATACCGCACCGACCCGTCCGATCCTGAGGCTTTCCTCGGCGGGGGCCCGGAGCGGCTGGGCCTTCCTCTGCGGCGCCCCGGAGCCGAGCCGCGGACGGCGTACGGCTCCGGCGGCGGCCCGTTCTCGGAGGCGTACGTGGTGGCTCACGAGTACGCCACCACGTGCGGAACCAGCTGGGCATCCTCGGCAGGGCACAGGACGGGTCCAGGAGAAGTTCCAGGGGAGCGTGAACCCGGAGTCCCGGACGCACGGCTCCCCGGCGCAGCGCCGGCAGTGGCTCACCGCGGGGTTCCGCACCGGGGACCCGAGCCGGTGCGACACCTTCGGCTGAGGTTTGTCAGTGGCCGGTGCGAGACTGAGACCGAGATCACATCGAAACCATGCGTGTGAGCGGGAGAAGGTGAGCGTGATGGCAGCCGCGGACGGTGTTCCCACGATTTTTCCGACGCTTCTGTACGACGACGCGAAGGCAGCTGTAGGCGTGCTCACCCAGGCCCTGGGGTTCACCGCGGAAGTGGTGTACGAGGGGGAGGACGGCACCGTGCTCCATGCCGAGCTCTCCTGCGGCAACGGCAGGGTGATGCTCGGTTCCAAGGGGCGCGGAGGCGTCTTCGCCGAAGCCATGGCCGGCGCCGGACCCGCCGGGGTGTACGTCGTCGTGGACGAGGTGGACGAGCACCACGCGCGGGCCGTGGAGCACGGCGTGGAGATCCTCATGCCGCCCACCGACCAGGACTACGGCTCGCGGGACTACACGGCCCGGGACGCGGAGGGCAACGTCTGGAGTTTCGGGACGTACGCCCCGGGGTCCTCGGGCTGAGTGCCCCGGGGCTGCGTGGGTCCGCCCGGTCACACCCCGCCGGTGTGCACCTGGAAGGCGGCACGGCGCACGGCTTTGGCGAGGGCCGGGTCCGGGTGGGCGGCGGCCAGCGCCACCAGCACCTGGACGGTCCGCGGGTGGCCGACGGCCCGCACCTCGTCCAGGAGCGCGGGGACCGTGCCCTGGACGGCGGAGTCGAGGTGGCGGACCAGCAGACCGGTCTCGCCGTGGTCGGCCACGGCTGCGGCGGTGTCGACCCAGAGCCAGGTGGCCTCCTCGCGGCTGAGGACGTCCTGGGCGTCGTCCGGGTCGGTGCCCTCGTACTCGGCGAGCCAGAGCAGCGCGTAGGGGCGCAGCGGCGCCTCGGTGACGACGGAGCGGACGACGGGCTCCGCGGGGGCGCCGACGACGCGCAGGGCCTCGAAGGCGAGGCCGCGCAGCAGGGCGTCCTCACCGCGGGCCACGGCCAGCAGCTCGGCCACCGCACTGCCGACGGGCCTGGCCGCGAGCCAGGCGCGGTATTCGGCACGGGCCGGACCGGGAGTGAGCCGGGCGCAGCCGAGCAGCATGTCGGCGGCGGACTGTTCGATGTTGCCTGCCGGGCTCTGCGCGGCGACGCAGATCTGCTCCAGCTTGACCCAGACCGCCCAGTTGCCCAGCGGGGTGAGGGTGGCGTGGCCGGCGCCGAGCGTGAGGGCGCCGACGGAGGCGAGGCCCTCCAGGGCCCAGTCCAGCAGCAGCGCGTTCAGGTCGGCGGGGTCACCGGCGACGGGGGCGGGCTGCTCCTGCGGCCCGTAGGGCACCTCGCAGCGCTCCTCGTGGAGTTCCGCGACGCGCTGTCCGAGCAGGTCGAGGAGTGCGGGCACGGTGACCGCGCCCGCCGAGAGCTGGAGGAGGGACAGCACCTGGGGCACGGCCTCGACGGCCTCCGCCACGGCGGTGGCCTCGATGCCGTCGGGTGAGGCGTGGACGAGCGACCAGGCGTCGAAGAGCGCCACCCAGCCGCGGAGCACGGCGGAGTCGTCGCGGTCCCAGGCGCGCAGCCGCCAGCCGGGGCGGGCGGTGTCGCCGTGCATCTCGATGAGCCCGGCCAGCCTGGCCCGGTCCCAGCCGGCCAGTACCTGGGCCGGGGACAGTTCCATCGCCGCGGAGGCCCGCTCCAGGGCCTGGGCAGCGAGCGGGGCGGAGCCCGGACTCGTACCGTCCGCGGCCCAGTGCGCGATCCGTACGGCGTCGGCGAGCACGGCCCTGGCCTGGCGTGCCAGTTCGGCCGGGGGCGGTGTGCCCTCGGGTGGGCGGGGGGCCGGCCTGGTGCGCCGGGTCGTCACGGCCTTACGGGCGGTCGCCTGGGGTCGCGGGCGGACAAGTCGCAGCCTGGAGTCGCGCGGGGTACGGGACGTCACGAGGAGCAGTCTTGCCTCTGACGGGCCGAAAGCCCAAACGGAAGCCGCGTCACCGGGGTTCGGAGGGCTGCCGGGCCGGGTCACCAACCGGGCGGTTCCGCCCCATCAGCTCACATCAGGGGCGTGAGGAAACGCCGGAGCACCTCTTCGTAGCCCGCCGGGTCGGCATTCCACATCGCCGCATGCGGAGCCTGCGGCACGGGGTGCAGGGTCACCAGGTCGGGCCGCCGCGCGGCGAGTTCCAGGGACGGCTGCCAGGGCGCCAGGGTGTCGTCGGGGCCGTGGACGATGAGGGTCGGGGCGTGCAGGGCCGTCGGCACCGAGGTGTTCAGGAGCGGGGCGCCGTGCAGCCCGGTCTGGCCCTGGGCCGCGCGTACGGCGAGCGGGAGCAGTGCGGAGGGGACGCCGCGTGCCGAGGCGAGCGCCCGCAGTGTGGTCCGCCAGTCCAGGACCGGGGAGTCGAGGACGAGGCCGCGGATGCGATCACGGAGGGCGGAGTTGACGGCCGCGTGCAGGGCCATCGAGGCGCCGGACGACCAGCCGTGGAGGATCACGTGCTCGGCCCCGTAGCGCACGGCGTAGCGGATGGCCGCGTCGAGGTCGCGCCATTCGGACTCGCCGAGGTGGGAGAGCCCGTCCGGGGAGCGCGGGGCGCCCGGGTCGCCCCGGTAGGCAAGATCGAGCACGGGGAACTGCTGGTCGTGGAGGAACCCCATCACGTTCAGGGGGTGGTCCCTGGTGGTGCCGAGACCGTGCACGGTGATCACCCAGGTGTCGCGGGCCCCGGGCACGAACCAGGCGGGCAGGGCTCCGAGCTCACCGGGGACCTCGACCTCCTTGTAGGTGAGGCCGAGGGCGGCGAGGGGGTCGCCGCGGTGCAGCTCCGGGGTGAGGCGGACCCTGGCGCCGGGCTTCAGGCTGCCGAGGGTGACGCGTTCCAGCCGGCGGACGACGGTGTCCGCGGACACCGCGGAACGGCCGGGCGGCTGCTCGGTCACCGGGCCGACGACCGCGTGGACGCCCCGGCCGGCCAGTCCGTACGTACCGGGGCGCAGCGCGGAGAACGAGCGGGTCAGGGTGACCTGCCCGGCCGCGGTGGCGTGCACGGTGAGACGGCGGTCGGCGGGGAAGGGCCGTGGCGAGGGCGCCCCGAGGGCGGCGTCGCTGGCGTATCGGCCGGCGGCGACCGCTGCCGCGCCGACGCCGAGGATCGAGGTTGCGGCCACTGCCGCCGCTGTTGCCGGGCGCACGGCTCCAGTGTCCCGGGCCGGGGCGCCCGCTGCCAGTGGGCAGGGGCCGTACGGTGCGGCGCCCCGGGTTCAGCCCGGCTGGCCGTACCCCTCCAGGGCGTCCTGCACGTCGCGCAGCTGGGCCGGGGAGAGCAGGGACGGGCTGTGGCCGGGCACGGAGCTCGCGGTGAGCCAGAGCCTGCACATCCATTCGAGCTGGGCGGTGCGGTCGTAGGCCTCGTCGAGGGTGCTGCCGTGGGTGACGGTGCCGTGGTTGCGCAGCAGGCAGCCGGTGCGGCCGCGCAGTGCGGCCAGCATGTTGTCGGCGAGCTCCCGCGTCCCGTAGCGCGCGTAGGCGGCGGTGCGGACCGGGCCTCCCATCATGGCGGCGGCGTAGTGGATCAGCGGCACCTCGGGGACGAGCGTGGAGACGGCCGTGGCGTGCACGGCATGGGTGTGGACGACGGCCGCGGCGTCGCTCTCGCGGTAGACGGCCAGGTGGAGCGCCAGTTCGCTGGTCGGGACGAGGTCGCCGACGACCTGGCGTCCCTCCAGGTCGACACCGACGGCGTCGCCGGGGCCCAGGCGGTCGTAGGGCACCCCGCTCGGGGTGACCAGGACGAGGTCACCGACGCGGGCCGAGACGTTGCCCGAGGTGCCGACGACCAGGCCGTCCGCCGCCGTCCGCCGCGCCGTCGCGACGACACCGTCCCATGCCTGCCCGATCGCGTCCTGCCGCTCGTCACCCATGCGGGGATCCTAGGGCCGGGTGACCGATGTCTCTTCCGGGGGACACATCGGGCCGAAGGTGGACGGCAGATACCGTTCCGGTCCGCTCCCCGCACCGGAACAGGAGCATCCGGATGTCCCCGGCTTACACAAGCGGAATCGGTGTACGCGATTGGGGTCACCATGCCGCCCTGCCCAGTTCATCTTCCGTTCACCCTGGTTGCTTACGTTCCACGTGCCAATGACGTCGAACGATTGCCTGGGTAAATGGAACACATCACGCTGCTGCTCGCGATCGTGATCGTGACAGCTCTCGTGTTCGATTTCACGAACGGTTTCCACGACACCGCCAACGCGATGGCCACCACCATCTCGACCGGCGCCCTCAAGCCCAAGACAGCGGTGGCCATGTCCGCCGTTCTCAACCTCGTCGGCGCGTTCCTGTCGGTGGAGGTCGCCAAGACGATCTCCGGCGGGATCATCAACGAGAACGGCCTCAGAACCGAGGTCATCTTCGCCGCGCTCGTCGGCGCGATCCTGTGGAATCTGCTGACCTGGCTGGTCGGCCTGCCCTCCAGTTCCTCCCACGCGCTCTTCGGCGGCCTCATCGGCGCCGCGGTCATGTCGGCCGGCTGGTCCTCGATCAACGGCGGCACCGTCGTCACGAAGGTCCTGCTGCCCGCGATCGCCGCTCCCCTCGTCGCGGGTCTCGCCGCGCTGCTGGCCACGAAGCTGACGTACCGCCTCAACCGGAAGATCACCGACGAGGCCCAGCTGAAGTCGACCGCCAAGGGGTACCGCGCCGGCCAGATCGCCTCGGCCGGTCTCGTCTCGCTCGCCCACGGCACCAACGACGCGCAGAAGACCATGGGCATCATCACCCTCGCCCTGGTCACCGGCGGCGTCCTCTCCCCCGGCTCCAACCCGCCGGTCTGGGTCATCGCCTCCGCCGGCATCGCCATCGCGCTGGGCACCTACCTCGGCGGCTGGCGCATCATCCGCACCATGGGCAGCGGGCTCACCGACCTCCGGCCGCCGCAGGGCTTCGCGGCCCAGACGAGCGCGGCCACGGTCATCCTGGCCTCCTCGCACCTCGGCTTCTCCCTCTCGACCACCCAGTCCTGCTCGGGTGCCGTCATGGGCGCGGGCCTCGGACGCAAGGGGGGTGTGGTCCGCTGGTCCACCGCCACCCGGATGTTCATCGCCTGGGGTCTGACGCTGCCCGCCGCCGGCCTGGTCGGCGCGGGAGCCGAGTTCCTCACCAAGCAGGGCCCCTGGGGCGTCGCGGTGGTCGCCGTCCTGCTCGTGGCGGGCTCCGGCGCCATCTGGATGCTGTCGCGCCGCAAGCCGGTCGACCACACCAACGTGAACGAGGGCACCGACGAACCCGCGGGCGTCGTCACGACCGCCATCGCGGCCGTCAGCCCGCCGCCCGTCGGCCTGACCGTTCCGGACTTCAAGACCACCATCCCCGCCCCGGACACCCAGGCCGACCCGGCCCGGCCGGCCACGGTGTAAGGACAGAACCGAATGAACATCGACTGGGCAGCTCTCGCTTCCGTCTTCGGCGTCAGCCTCGTGATCACCGTCGCGCTGGTCGGCCTCTTCACTCTCGGCATCACCGGCCTCGCCAGGCAGGCGTCGTCGACGGCGACGCAGGGTGGCGGCTCCGGCGTCCTGGCGCGCGGCGGCGCGTACGCCTGCTTCGCGCTGTGCGCGGCGGCGGTCGCGTACGGGATCTACCTGATCGTCGCCTGACCCCCGCGCGGACACGAACCGGGCCGGACACACCACGGGTGTGCCCGGCCCGGTGTGCGTCTCAGCACACTGAAGCCTCGCAGGTCAACGGCAGGTTGACGGGCCTTCACAGGGCGTGGTGGACTGCCGGAGCCATTACGGCGACAGGAGAGGAAGCCGGTGCGAATCCGGCGCGGTCCCGCCACTGTCACCGGGGAGCAGCCTCCATACGGAAGTCACGGTCCGCCACCGCGGACTGGAAGGCCGGAGGAACTGCGGATCCGGAAGCCAGGAGACTCTCGTCGCCGGTCACGTCGAACCAGGGCGCGGACCCTGAGTGAGGACATACGCCATGTCTGGCTGCCCTGCGTCGGTCGCTGCACCACCTGCTCCGAAGGCCCTTCGAGGCGCGACGGCCGGCTGAGCGGTGCGAGCCGACCGCGTCTTCGCGTACGGCGCCGCCGCAGGCCTGATCGGCGACCTGCTGCTCGGTGATCCCCGGCGGGGCCACCCCGTCGCCGCCTTCGGGCGCGCCGCGACGGGCGCCGAGAGCCGGCTGTGGCGCGACCACCGCGGCTGGGGCGCCCTGCACACCCTCGTCTGCGCCGGTGGCGCCACGGGCGTCGCCGCGCTGGCCGCCCGTGCCGTACGGAACCGTCCCGCGGCCGCCGTGGCGCTGACCGCGGCCGCCACCTGGTCCGTCGTCGGGGGGACGTCGCTGGGCCGGGAGGCCCGCGCCATCGGCGGGGCACTGGCCGCCGGGGACATCGAGCTCGCCCGCGAGCGGCTGCCCCATCTGTGCGGCCGCGATCCGCAGGCGCTGGACGGCCCGCAGATCGCCCGCGCGGTGGTGGAGTCCGTCGCCGAGAACACCTCCGACGCCGTGGTGGGGGCCCTGGTGTGGGGCGCGATCGGCGGCGTACCGGGGTTGGTCGGCTTCCGGGCCGTCAACACGCTCGACGCCATGGTGGGGCACAAGTCGCCCCGTCACCGGCGCTACGGCTGGGCGTCGGCCCGGCTCGACGACGTCGCCGGCTGGCCCGGGGCCCGGCTCACGGCCGCGCTCGCCGTGGCCGCCGGGGGGCGTCCGCGCGATGCCGTCCGGGCCTGGCGGACGGACGCGGGACTGCACCCGAGCCCCAACGCGGGCCCCGTGGAGGCCTCGTTCGCGGGAGCTCTCGGTGTACGGCTCGGCGGGACCCTCGCGTACGGCGGGCGCGTCGAGCACCGGCCGGTGCTCAACGGGGAGGCCGGCCGCGAGGTGCGGGTCACGGACATCGAACGCGCGGTGCGGCTGTCGCGCCGGGTGAGTGTGCTGGCCCTCGCCGTGTGTGCGGCGGGGCGCCTGGCCATGGGACGGAGAGCCACATGAGCGGCGGGCTGCTGGTCGCCGGAACCACCTCGGACGCGGGCAAGAGCGTCGTCACGGCCGGGATCTGCCGGTGGCTGGTGCGCCGGGGGGTGAAGGTCGCGCCGTTCAAGGCGCAGAACATGTCGCTGAACTCGTTCGTCACCCGTGAGGGGGCGGAGATCGGCCGTGCCCAGGCGATGCAGGCCCAGGCCGCCCGGGTGGAGCCGTCGGCGCTGATGAACCCGGTGCTGCTCAAGCCCGGCGGTGACCGCTCCAGCCAGGTCGTCCTGATGGGGAAGCCGGTCGGCGAGATGAGTGCGCGCGGCTACCACGGGGGGCGGCAGGAAGCGCTGTTGGGCACCGTCACGGACTGTCTGGAGCAGCTGCGGTCCACCTACGACGCGGTCATCTGCGAGGGGGCGGGCAGTCCGGCCGAGATCAATCTGCGGCGCACGGACATCGTGAACATGGGCATCGCGCGGGCCGCCCGCTTCCCGGTGCTGGTCGTCGGGGACATCGACCGCGGCGGTGTGTTCGCCTCATTCTTCGGTACGACGGCGCTGCTGAGTCCCGAGGACCAGTCGCTGGTCGCGGGGTACCTCGTCAACAAGTTCCGCGGTGACGTGTCGCTGCTGGAGCCGGGGCTCGACATGCTGCTCGGGCTCACCGGGCGGCAGACGTACGGGGTGCTGCCGTACGCCCACGGGCTGGGCATCGACGAGGAGGACGGGCTGCGCGTCTCGATGCGCGGGACCGTGCGGGAGTCGGTGGTGGCGCCCCCGCACGGCGAGGACGTGCTGCGGGTGGCGGTCTGCGCCGTGCCGCTGATGTCCAACTTCACCGACGTGGACGCGCTGGCGGCCGAGCCCGGTGTGGTGGTGCGGTTCGTGGACCGGGCCGAGGAGCTCGTCGACGCGGACCTCGTGATCGTGCCCGGGACACGCGGCACGGTGAAGGCGCTCGCGTGGCTGCGGGAGCGGGGGCTCGCCGACGCGCTGCTCAGGCGGGCCGCCGAGGGGCGGCCGGTGCTGGGCATCTGCGGCGGTTTCCAGGTGCTGGGCGAGCGGATCGAGGACGACGTCGAGTCCCGGGCCGGCCTGGTCGACGGGCTCGGACTGCTGCCCGTACGCGTCCGCTTCGGCCGGGAGAAGGTCCTGGAACGGCCCGTCGGGACGGCGCTCGGGGAGCCCGTGAAGGGGTACGAGATCCATCACGGGGTCGCCGAGGTCCGCGGCGGGGAACCCTTCCTGGACGGGTGCCGGGTGGGCGCGGTCTGGGGGACGCACTGGCACGGGTCGCTGGAGAGCGACGCGTTCCGGCGGGCGTTCCTGACCGAGGTCGCGCGGGCGGCGGGGCGGCGGTTCACCGCGGCGCCGGACACGAGCTTCGGGGCGCTGCGGGAGGAGCAGCTGGACCGGCTGGGGGACCTGATCGAGGAGCACGCGGACACGGACGCCCTGTGGCGGCTGATCGAGAACGGGGCGCCGGTGGGGCTGCCGTTCATCCCGCCGGGCGCGCCGCCCGCGCCCGCGCCGCGCGCGCCCGAGGGCCTCGAAGGACACTCCCTGGCGCCGGGCGGGCCTGATCCGGCCCCGCCCCGCGAACCGGCCGCGGCCCGGCCGGCCCCCGCACATGTGATCGCTACTGAGGAGGCTCCGTGAGTACGCCGTATCCCTTCACCGCCATCGTCGGGCAGGACGATCTACGGCTCGGGCTCCTGCTCAACGCCGTCAGTCCCGCCGTCGGCGGCGTGCTGGTCCGGGGTGAGAAGGGCACCGCCAAGTCCACCGCCGTGCGGGCGCTCGCCGCGCTCATGCCGGAGGTGCCGGTCGTCGCGGGGTGCCGCTTCTCCTGCGACCCCGGGGCGCCCGATCCGGCGTGTCCCGACGGCCCCCACGAGGTGGCGGCGGGCGTGTCGCGTCCGGCACGGACCGTGGAACTCCCGGTCGGCGCGTCGGAGGACCGTCTCGTGGGCGCGCTCGACATCGAACGGGCGCTCTCCGAGGGCGTGAAGGCCTTCGAGCCGGGGCTCCTCGCCGACGCGCATCGCGGGATCCTGTACGTCGACGAGGTCAATCTGCTCCACGACCACCTGGTGGACCTGCTGCTCGACGCGGCGGCCATGGGCGCCTCGTACGTCGAGCGCGAAGGCGTCTCGGTCCGTCACGCGGCCCGCTTCCTCCTTGTCGGGACCATGAATCCCGAGGAAGGCGAATTGCGCCCCCAGCTGCTGGACCGCTTCGGGCTGACCGTCGAGGTGGCCGCGTCCCGGGACACCGACCTGCGCGTCGAGGTCGTACGGCGCAGGCTCGCGTACGACGACGACCCGGCCGGTTTCGCCGCGCGGTGGGCGGACGAGGAGGCGGCGCTGCGTGAGCAGATCGTCGCCGCGCGCGCCCTGCTCCCCCGGGTGGTGCTGGGCGACGGTGTGCTGCGGCAGATCGCGGCGACGTGCGCGGCGTTCGAGGTCGACGGGATGCGTGCCGACATCGTCATGGCCCGTACGGCGACGGCGCTGGCCGCGTGGGCGGGACGCGAGGAGGTCGTCGCGGACGACGTGCGGCAGGCCGCGCTCCTGGCACTCCCCCACCGGCGCCGGCGCAACCCGTTCGACGCACCGGGGCTTGACGAGGACAAGCTGGACGACACCCTCAAGGACGCCGCGGACGAGCAGGGCGGGGGCGACGACGATCCCGACCCCGACGGGCCCGGCGGCGGGGTGCCTCCGCAGGGCGGCGGCCCCGACGACGGCGGTACGGACGCGGGTGGTCACGACGGCAGCGCTGACGACGCGCCGGGCCGGGAGGAGCCCGGGAGCGGCGACGCGCCGACGCCCGGCGGCGGTGCCGGGGAACAGCAGCCGGTGCGGGCGGGCGAGCCGTTCCGTACGAAGATGCTCAGTGTGCCGGGACTGGGCGAGGGCGCGGCGGGCCGGCGGTCCCGGGCGCGCACAGAGCACGGGCGGACCACCGGGTCGCGGCGGCCCGAGGGGGCGCTGACGAAGCTGCACCTGGCGGCCACCGTGCAGGCTGCGGCGCCGCATCAGAGGGCGCGCGGCCGGTCGGGGCGGGGCCTCGTCGTACGGCGGGACGACCTGCGCCAGGCGACGCGGGAGGGGCGCGAGGGGAATCTCGTGCTGTTCGTCGTGGACGCTTCCGGGTCGATGGCGGCCCGGAAGCGGATGAGCGCCGTGAAGGGCGCGGTGATGTCGCTGCTGCTGGACGCCTACCAGCGCCGGGACAAGGTCGGTCTGGTCACCTTCCGGGGCAGGGACGCCGAGGTCGTGCTGCCGCCGACCTCGTCGGTGGACGCGGCTGCCGCACGGCTGGAGACGCTGCCGACCGGTGGGCGCACCCCGCTGGCCGCCGGGCTCCTGAAGGCGCACGACGTGCTGCGGGTGGAACGGCTGCGGGATCCCTCGCGCCGGGCCCTGCTCGTCGTCGTGACGGACGGCAGGGCCACCGGGGGCCTCGACCCGGTGGCGCTGGCGGCGCGGGCCGGGAGGCTGCACGCCTCGGAGGGCACCGCGTCCGTCGTCGTGGACTGCGAGTCGGGGATCGTACGCCTCGGTCTCGCCGCACAGCTCGCCCGGGATCTGGGAGGCAGCGCGGTCACGCTCGACGAGCTGCGCGCCGACTCGATCGCCGGGCTGGTCAAGGACATCACTGCTGCCGGGAGGGCCGCTTAATGCCACAGGGACAGCCTGTATCGGTACCGGATGACGGGCTGACGACGCGTCAGCGCCGTAATCGTCCACTGCTGTTCGTCCACACGGGCATAGGCAAGGGCAAGTCGACGGCGGCCTTCGGGCTGGCGCTGCGGGCCTGGAACCAGGGCTGGCCGATCGGGGTGTTCCAGTTCGTGAAGTCGGCGAAGTGGAAGGTCGGCGAGGAGAACGCGCTGAAGGTGCTCGGGGCGAGCGGCGAGGGCGGCACCGTCGACTGGCACAAGATGGGCGAGGGCTGGTCGTGGGTCCAGCGCGACAATCAGCTCGACAACGAGGAGAAGGCCCGCGAGGGCTGGGAGCAGGTCAAGCGCGACCTGGCCGCCGAGACGTACAAGCTGTACGTGCTCGACGAGTTCGCCTACCCGATGCACTGGGGCTGGATCGACACCGACGAGGTCGTCGAGGTGATGCGCGACCGTCCGGGGACGCAGCACGTGGTGATCACGGGGCGGAACGCCCCGCAGAAGCTGATCGACGCCGCCGACCTGGTGACGGACATGTCGAAGGTCAAGCACCCGATGGACGCGGGCCAGAAGGGCCAGAGAGGCATCGAGTGGTGAGTGTTCCTCGTCTGGTCATCGCCGCGCCGGCCTCGGGCAGCGGCAAGACCACGGTCGCCACGGGCCTGATGGCGGCCTTCTCGGAGCGCGGCCTCGCGGTCTCCCCCCACAAGGTGGGACCCGACTACATCGACCCGGGGTACCACGCGCTGGCAACCGGCCGGCCGGGGCGCAACCTCGACGCGTACATGTGCGGGCCCGGTCTGATCGCCCCGCTGTTCACCCATGGTGCGAGCGGCTGCGACCTGGCCGTCGTCGAGGGGGTGATGGGCCTGTACGACGGGGCGTCGGGGCAGGGCGAACTCGCCTCGACCGCCCAGGTGTCGAAGCTGCTGCGGGCGCCCGTCGTGCTGGTCGTCGACGCGTCCTCGCAGTCGCGGTCGGTCGCGGCGCTCGTGCACGGCTTCGCCTCCTGGGACCCGGAGGTGCGGATCGGCGGGGTGATCCTGAACAAGGTGGCGTCCGACCGCCACGAGGCACTGCTCCGTGAGGCGCTCGACGAGTCCGGCCTGCCGGTGCTCGGGGTGCTGCGGCGGGCGCCGCAGGTGGCGACCCCCTCCCGGCATCTGGGGCTGGTGCCGGTCGCCGAGCGGCAGACCGAGGCACTCGACGCCGTACGGGCGATGGGCGACCGGGTACGCGAGGGCTGCGACCTGGACGCCCTGATGGCGCTGGCCCGTTCGGCTCCCGCCCTGCCGGACGACGCGTGGGAGCCGGAGCGGTATCCCGCCCCGGCGGCGCGGCCGGTGGTGGCCGTGGCGGGCGGCGCAGCGTTCACCTTCGCCTACGCGGAGCACGCCGAGCTGCTCACTGCGGCGGGCGCGGAGGTCGTCGTCTTCGACCCGCTGCGCGACGAGAAGCTGCCCGCGGGCACGGCGGGGCTGGTCATCGGCGGCGGCTTCCCCGAGGTGTACGCGCCGGAGCTGTCGGCGAACGAGCCGCTGCGCCGGGCGGTGACCGGCCTCGCCCTGTCCGGCGCGCCGGTGGCCGCGGAGTGCGCGGGGCTGCTCTACCTGGCCCGCGAGCTGGACGGGCGGCCGATGTGCGGGGTGCTGGACGCCTCGGCCCGCATGTCCGAGCGGCTGACGCTCGGCTACCGGCAGGCGGTGGCGGTCTCGGACAGCGTGCTGGCGGTGGCCGGGACCCGGCTGCGCGGCCACGAGTTCCACCGGACGGCCCTGGAGCCCGGGGCCGGGGCGACACCCGCCTGGGGGCTGCACCAGCCGGAGCGGCGGGTGGAGGGCTTCGTGCAGCGGGGTGTGCACGCGAGCTATCTGCACACGCACTGGGCGGCCTCCCCCGAGATCGCCCGTCGTTTCGTGGAGCGGTGCGGGGGGTGACGTCACTCCGCGATGCCGACCACCAGCCAGATGAAGCCGACCCCCGCGACGGTGCACAGCAGCGTGGAGCGGGCCGGGTGGTCGTGGTGCGCCTCGGGGAGGATCTCGGCGGCGGCGAGGTAGAGGAGCGCCCCGCCGAAGAAGCCGAGATAACAGCCGAGCAGTTCCTCCGGAAGGGTGAACAGCAGCGTGGTCGCGGCGCCCACGATCGGGGCCAGGGCGTCCGCGTACAGCATCAGGAGCGCCTTGCGGCGGGCGTTCCCGTAGAGACTGGTGATCGTGTACGTGTTGAAGCCGTCCGCGAAGTCGTGGGTGATGACGGCGAGCGCCACGGCGGCTCCCATGCCTCCGCCGATCTGGAACGCGGCCCCGAGCGCGATGCCGTCCATCAGGCTGTGGCCGACCATCGCGGCCGCCGCCGTCAGCCCCACCTGCGGCACCCGTTCCTCGCCCGCCCCGTGTGCCGCCTGGCGTACGGCGAGCGAACGCTCGACGAGATGGGCCGTCAGGAAGCCCCCCACGAACAGCAGCAGGGCGGCGGGGACACCGAAGACGACTCCGCCCGCGGCCTCCACCGCCTCGGGCAGCAGGTCGAGACCGACGACACCCAGCATCAGTCCGCCGGCGAGGCCGAGCACGAGGTGGCGGCGGTCGCTGACGCGCTGCGCGACCCAGCCGCCCGCCAGGGTCATGAGGAACGCGCCGAGCGCGACGAATACCGCCATGGGCCCTTGCTAGCCGATCGACCCCGCTCTCCGCACCTCAGGCCCCCCTCACCCGTGCCCCCGTGCCACTGCCCCCGAAAGGATCTCCTCCCGTGACCGGGGCCGCCCTCGTCGTCGGCGTCGGCGCCCGCCGGGGCGTGCCGGCCGAGGAGGTGCTCGCGCTGATCCACCGGGCGCTGGAGGAGGCCGGGCAGGCGGCCGACGACGTGGTCGAGCTGGCGACGCTCGACACCCGGGCGGACGAGCCGGGGATCGTCGGCGCCGCCGCGCGCCTGGGGGTGCCGGTGCGGGCGTACACGGCGGGGGTGCTGGCGGAGGTCCCCGTGCCCCACCCCTCCGCGGTTTCCCGTACGGCAGTGGCCACCGGGTCCGTGGCGGAGGCCGCAGCGCTCGTGGACGCCGGTGAACTGCTGGTTCCCAAGCGGAAGTCGGCTTCGGCGACCTGCGCCGTGGCCCGCCGGACACGACCGGCCGAAATCTCGGCATCGACGAATGGCGCCGAGCCGTCCACCATGGCTGCCATGCTGCCCCCCACGAAGCACATCGAGAGCGCCGGGCCCGATCTGCGGCACCACGGCGACGAGGAAGTACGCGGCCTGGACCTGACCGATCTCGCCGTGAACGTACGGACCGGCACGCCCCCGGACTGGCTGCGGCAGCGGATAGCCGCGTCGCTGGGCTCGCTGGCCGCCTATCCGGACGGGCGGCCCGCACGGACGGCGGTCGCCGGGCGGCACGGACTGCCCGAGGAGCGGGTGCTGCTCACCGCGGGTGCGGCCGAGGCGTTCGTACTGATCGCGCGGGCGCTGCCCGCCCGGAGGCCGGTCGTCGTGCACCCGCAGTTCACGGAACCGGAGGCGGCCCTGCGCGCGGCGGGCCACGAGGTGGGACGGGTCGTCCTGCGCCCGGAGGACGGCTTCCGGCTGGATCCGGCGGCCGTGCCCGAGGACGCGGACCTGGTCGTGGTCGGCAATCCGACCAACCCGACGTCCGTCCTCCATCCCGCTGGAGTGCTGGAGCAACTGGCGCGGCCCGGCAGGACGCTGGTGGTCGACGAGGCGTTCATGGACGCCGTCCCGGGCGAGCGCGAGGCGCTGTGCGACCGGCAGGACCTCCCCGGGCTCGTCGTACTGCGGAGCCTGACGAAGACCTGGGGACTCGCGGGTCTGCGGATCGGCTACGTGCTGGCCGATCCGGCGACGGTCGCGCTGCTGCAGGAGGCGCAGCCGCTCTGGCCGGTCTCCTCCCCCGCCCTGGCGGCGGCGGAGGCGTGCATGGAGCCGCGTGCACTGGTCGAGGCGGCGGACGCGGCGGACCGGATCGGCGTGGACCGGGCGCATCTGCTTGCCGGGCTCGCGGAGTTCAGCGAGATACGGGTGGTGGAGCCGGCCGCCGGGCCGTTCGTGCTGCTGCGGCTGGACCGGGCGGACGAGGTGCGCCACCTTCTGCGCTCGCGCGGGTTCGCGGCGCGGCGCGGCGACACGTTTCCCGGGCTGGGCAACGACTGGCTGCGGATCGCCGTACGCGACCGCGTGACGACCAACCGGTTCCTTCAGGCCCTCGACCTGGCCCTGCAGTGCCTGCCCAGGAGAACCGCCGGCTGACGGGTTCCCGGGCGGGCGTGGTGAGCGGTGCTCCGCGACACGGGCACCGCTCACCGGAAGAGCGGTGCTCCGCCGGGCGGGCACCGCTCTCCGAGGGGCGCGATCAGCCTCGGGCGCGCCTGCGGGCGACGACCGTGGCACCGGCCCCGACGGCCAGCAGCACGGCGGCGCCACCCGCGATGTACGGGGTGGACGAGCCGGCTCCGGTCTCGGCGAGGTCGCCCGTGCCGGAGGCCTGGACCGGGTCGGTGCCGGTCTGCGGCTTCACGTCCACGGGCTTCTCCTCGCCGCCGCCTCCGGAGATGCCGGCGGAACCGGAACCGTCGTCGCCGCCCGTCGATCCCCCGTCGGAGTCGCCGCCGTCACCCGTGCCCCCGTTGTCCGAACCGGCACTGCCCGAACCGCCGTTCTCGGACCCGCCGTCGTCCGAACCACCGTCGTCCGAACCGCCGCCGTGCGAGCCGCCGCCGTGCGAGCCACCGCCCCCGGAACCGCTGCCGCGACCGGGCGTCTCACAGGTGGCCTCGGCCAGCGTGACCTCGCCCTCCACCTCGGCCACGTTCAGCTTCAGCGGATTCAGCGACACACGCAGTCGCAGAGCCGTCGCGGCGGCCGTCCGCGAGGTCGTCACGGTCTTCGACAGGTCGAGCGTCACGTCACCGACGCCCGGCACCTCGACCTTCGTCGTGCCGCCCGACGTCAGCCGGATCCTCTTGCCGAGCACCGACACGTGCCCCAGCACGTTCGACTCCGCGACCGGCTTGCGCCCCTTCTCGCACACCGCCTTCGAGGTGACCTCCTGGATCTCGATCAGCGAGAGCAGCGGAAGCCCCGGCACGTGCACCCGCGCGGCGACGAGGTTCGTGTACCCCTCCGCCCTGCGGGCGTCCACCGTCGCCTTCGCCGAGGCGACGTCGGCCTTCAGCACATGGATGGGACGGCCCTTCTCGGCTCCGTCGAGCTCCACGCTGAGCGCGGTCTCCTCCGCGCTCTCCGGCGCGTGCACCTCGTTGAGCGTGGCCTTGAGCGGCACCTGGACCGACTTGTTCAGGAGCGAGATGTCGAGCCCGGCGCGGAGGACGACCGCACCGGCCTTTCCGTGGCCGCCGCCCGGGGTGGCCGGGCTCGTCGCGGTGGCTGCGTGCGCGGGGACGGCGACGAGCAGGGCGACGGGAGCGGCGGCGAACGCCAGGGCGGCGAGACGGAAGGTGTTGCTGTTCAAGATGGTGGAACCCCCACAAGAGACATGGAGCCACCCGGCGCCGTCCAATGGGGGACATCGCGGGCACCGGTGGCCTCGACTCCGTGAATCTTTACGCACAGAGAGTGAACTGGCGGATACCTTCCGCCAGTTCACTCCAAAGAGGGGTTTCCGCGTGCACATTCGAATCGACCGGCACAGGAGTTCCCCGCAATCACCCGTTTCACCGCACCCGGGACGCATCCACCGGGCACGACGGCCACACGCCGAGGTACTTCAACGAGAGCGGGGGCGCGGGGTCACCGCCGGTCAACACGGCGCCCGTTCCGGGGTCAACCGGCGATCACCCCATCACCCGCCCGTCGAGCACCACCCTCCGCGGGGACGCCAGCGCCCGTACGTCCGCCCTCGGATCCTCGTCGTAGATCACCAGGTCCGCCGGAGCCCCCTCCTCGAGCCCCGGCCGGCCGAGCCAGCGGCGCGCGCCCCAGGCCGTCGCGGAGAGCGCGTCGAGCGCCGGGATGCCGGCCTTCACCAGCTCGGCGACCTCGTCCGCGATCAGGCCGTGGGCCAGCGATCCGCCGGCGTCCGTGCCCGTGAAGACCGGGATCCCGGCGTCGTACGCCGCGCGCACGGTCTCGTAGCGGCGCTCGTGGAGCCGCCGCATGTGGGCCGACCAGCGGGGGTACCTGGCCTCGCCGGCTTCGGCGAGCCCCGGGAAGGTGGCGATGTTGACGAGCGTCGGCACGATCGCCACGCCGCGCTCCGCGAAGAGCGGGACGGTGTCCTCGGTCAGCCCCGTCGCGTGCTCGATGCAGTCGATCCCGGCCTCCACCAGATCCCGCAGCGCCGCCTCGGCGAAGCAGTGGGCGGTGACCCGGGCCCCGAGCCGGTGCGCCTCGGCGATCGCGGCCTCGACCTCGCCGCGGGGCCAGCAGGCCGTCAGGTCGCCGGCGTCCCGGTCGATCCAGTCGCCCACCAGCTTCACCCAGCCGTCGCCGCGGCGCGCTTCCCGCGCGACGTAGGCGACGAGGTCGCCGGGCTCGATCTCATGGGCGAAGCCACGAATGTAGCGGCGGGTCCTGGCGATGTGCCGCCCCGCCCTGATGATCTTCGGGAGGTCCTCACGGTCGTCCACCCAGCGGGTGTCGGAGGGCGACCCGGCGTCCCGGATGAGCAGGGTGCCGGCCGCCCGGTCGGCGAGGGCCTGCTTCTCGCTGGTCGCCGCGTCGACGGGGCCCTGGTGGCCGAGGCCGACGTGGCAGTGCGCGTCGACGAGTCCGGGCAGCGCCCATCCGGTGAGCGTCACGGCACCGTCCGCGCCCGGGGGCCTCTCGTAGGTGATCCGCCCGTCCACCGCCCAGAGCCCGTCCTCCACCTCGTCGGGTCCGACGAGCACCCGCCCCTTGATCCTCAGCACCGGCGCCACCTCGTGATCACTCATGGACAGCACTGTACGAGGCGGGCCGCCCAAGGGCCGGAGGGGTGCTGGGTACCCTCGGAGCAGGCGCTGACGCGCACCGGCCGACCCGAAGAGAGCACCACCGTGACGCACCCATTCCTCGACCTCGCCCCGCTCACCGCCGCGCGTTTCGCAGCGATCGAGCGGCGGGTGGCCGACCTCCTCGCCACCGAGCAGGACGTCGTCATCATGCAGGGCGAGGCGCTGCTGCCCCTCGAAGGCTGCATCCGGGGCGGCGCCCGGCCCGGATCGACCGCGCTGAACGTCGTCACCGGGCCGTACGGCCAGACCTTCGGCAACTGGCTGCGCGACTGCGGCGCCGAGGTGGTGGACCTCACGGTCCCCTTCCACTCCGCGGTCACCGCTGAGCAGGTCGGGCGGGCGCTCGCCGAGCACCCGGAGATCGACTTCGTGTCACTGGTGCACGCCGAGGCGGCGACCGGCAACACCAATCCGGTCGCGGAGATCGGCGAAGTGGTCCGGGCGCACGGCGCGCTGTTCATGGTGGACGCCGTCGCCTCCGTGGGTGCGGAGCCGCTGCTGGTGGACGCCTGGGGCGTGGACCTGTGCGTCATCGGGGCACAGAAGGCCATGGGCGGCCCGGCCGGGGTGTCCGCGGTGTCGGTGAGCGCGCGGGCGTGGGAGCGGATGGCCGCCAACCCGCAGGCCCCGCGCCAGTCGTACCTCTCACTGCTCGACTGGAAGGCGCGCTGGATCGACGGGGGCCGCAAGGCGCTGCCGCACGCTCCCGCGCAGCTGGAGATGCTGGCGCTCGACGCGTGCCTGGAACGGATCGAGGCGGACGGCCCGGACACCGTCATGGCGCGGCACGCGTCGGCGGCGGCGGCGACCCGGGCGGGTGCCACGGCACTCGGCGGCGGGCTGGAGCCCTACGTCCACGACGCCCGGGACGCGGCACCCGTCGCCACGACCCTGCGCACGCCCGCGGGTGTGGACGCCGCGGCGCTCGTCGGGCGGGCGCTCGCGGCCGACCCCTCGCTGCCGCTGGTCGCGGGCGGCGGGGCGCTCTCCAAGGAGATGGTCCGGGTCAATCACTACGGCGCGGACGCGACGCGGGACGCGGTGCTGTCGTCCCTGACGGCCCTGGGCGCCGCGCTGGCCGGCGCGGGCCGGGCGGCCGATGTCGATGCTGCCCGCGAAGCCGTTGAGGAAACCTGGCCGAAGAGCTGAATTAATTTCGGCCGCACCAGGAGTCAATTCCAAGGACAAAAAAAGGGGAGCTGCTTTTCCGGGAGCAGCTCCCCGCATTCTTCTTCCCGCTCTCCCACTTCCTAAACGCAGCGGTTCCAAGGCGGCGTTCCCAGGCAATCCAAACAGGTGTCACGAGAGTTACGGGGCTGTGACCGACTCCACATCGTCACCCATTTGGGCGAAAAATTCGGGACAAAAAGGTTGAAACTTGCACCCCGTAGCGGTCGGCCCGCGCCCGCGTGATAGCACAGGGGCCCCCTTCACCCAACCCCTTCTGACGATGCAATTTTGATTTTTGCTGGGTAAATTCAATTCACATGACCGCCGCACCAGCAGATTTTGCAAGTGCCCGAAGCGAATTCATCAGGATCGACGCCCCGCGAGTGGAGGACGGAGCTGCGATCTGGCGCATTGCCCGCGACTCCGAGGTCCTGGACCTCAACTCCTCGTACAGCTACCTGCTGTGGTGCCGTGACTTCGCAGCGACCTCCGTGGTCGCCCGCGACGAGAACGGCGACCCGGTCGCCTTCGTGACCGGGTACATCCGCCCCGACCGCCCCGAGACGCTCGTCGTCTGGCAGGTGGCCGTGGACCAGGCCCACCGTGGCAAGGGACTGGCGGCCACGCTGCTGGACGCGCTGACCACCCGCGTCGCCGCCGACCAGGGACTGGCATCGGTCGAGACGACCGTCACCCCGGACAACACCGCCTCCGACCGGCTGTTCACCAGCTTCGCCCAGCGGCACGACGTGCCGCTGGAGCGCGAGGTGCTCTTCGACGGGTCGCTGTTCCCCGAGGGAACGCACCTGCCGGAGGTGCTGTACCGCATCGGTCCGTTCTAGGGCCCCCCACGCCCCTCCGCGCCCCGCCCGGGCGCGGTTCCCCGGGGCATGCCTGACCCGCCGCCCGTCACACCACCCCCCTCGAGCAGGAGATTCGCTGTGACCATCACCCCGCCCGCCCTGAGTGTCTTCGAAAGCCTTGAGTCGGAGGTCCGCAGCTACTGCCGTAGCTGGCCCGCGGTGTTCGACCGTGCGCAGGGTGCCCGGCTCACGGACGAGGACGGCCACTCGTACCTGGACTTCTTCGCCGGTGCCGGATCCCTCAACTACGGCCACAACAACCCGGTGCTGAAACGCGCGCTGATCGACTACATCGAGCGCGACGGCATCACCCACGGCCTGGACATGGCCACGACGGCCAAGCGGGCGTTCCTCGAGACCTTCGAGAACGTGATCCTGCGCCCCCGCGACCTGCCCTACAAGGTGATGTTCCCCGGCCCGACGGGCACCAACGCCGTCGAGTCGGCGCTGAAGCTCGCCCGCAAGGTCAAGGGCCGCGAGTCCGTCGTCTCGTTCACCAACGCCTTCCACGGCATGTCGCTCGGTTCGCTCGCCGTGACCGGCAACGCCTTCAAGCGCGCCGGCGCCGGCATCCCGCTGGTGCACGGCACCCCGATGCCGTTCGACAACTACTTCGACGGCCAGGTGCCCGACTTCCTCTGGTTCGAGCGGCTCCTGGAGGACCAGGGCTCCGGGCTGAACAAGCCCGCCGCCGTGATCGTGGAGACCGTGCAGGGTGAGGGCGGCATCAACGTCGCCCGCGCCGAGTGGCTCCGCGCGCTCCAGGACCTGTGCCACCGCCAGGACATGCTCCTGATCGTCGACGACATCCAGATGGGCTGCGGCCGTACCGGCGGCTTCTTCTCCTTCGAGGAGGCCGGCATCGTCCCGGACATCGTGACGCTGTCCAAGTCCATCAGCGGCTACGGTCTGCCGATGTCGCTCTGCCTCTTCAAGGGCGAGCTGGACATCTGGGAGCCGGGCGAGCACAACGGCACCTTCCGCGGCAACAACCCGGCCTTCGTGACCGCCGCCGCCACGCTGGACGCCTACTGGGCGGACGGCCAGATGGAGAAGCAGACCCTGGCCCGCGGCGAGCAGGTCGAGCAGACGCTGCTGGCGATCTGCGGCGAGGACGACACCGCGCAGTTCCGCGGCCGCGGCCTGGTCTGGGGCCTGGAGTTCACCGACCCCGCGCGGGCGTCCGCCGTCTGCAAGCGTGCCTTCGAGCTGGGGCTGCTGCTGGAGACCTCCGGCCCGCAGTCCGAGGTCGTGAAGCTGCTCCCGCCGCTGACCGTCACCCCCGAAGAGCTGGACGAGGGCCTGCGCACGCTGGCCCGTTCCGTCCGCGAGACCGCCTGAGCGGGGCACTCCCCCGCGCAGGCACAACTGAGCAGGACAGAAGAGAAAGGCACCATCCCACCGTGATCGTCCGATCTTTCAGTGACATCGAGAACACCGACCGGCACATCAAGTCCGCTTCAGGTACCTGGGAGAGCAAGCGCATCGTGCTCGCCAAGGAGAAGGTGGGCTTCTCGCTCCACGAGACCGTGCTGTACGCGGGCACGGAGACGTCGATGTGGTACGCGAACCACATCGAGGCCGTTCTGTGCACCGAGGGCGAGGCCGAGCTCACCAACGACGAGACCGGCGAGAAGCACTGGATCTCCCCCGGCACGATGTACCTGTTGAACGGGCACGAGCACCACACGCTGCGGCCCAAGACCGACTTCCGCTGCGTGTGCGTCTTCAATCCCCCTGTCACCGGACGGGAGGACCATGACGAGAACGGTGTATACCCGCTGCTGACAGAGGAGGGCTGAGCCCATGACCACCGATGTACGCGCCGATCTGTACCCCTCGCGCGGCGCCGCCGAGATGACCACTCCCCGCCAGGACCCGGTCATCTGGTCCGCGCCGGGCGCGCCGGGGCCTGTGACCGCCAAGGATCTCCAGGGCTTCGAGGAGAACGGCTTCCTCACCGTCGACCAGATCGTCACCCCCGGCGAACTGGCCGTCTACCAGGCGGAGCTGGAGCGCCTCATCTCGGACCCCGGCGTTCGCGCCGACGAGCGCTCGATCATCGAGCCGCAGTCGCAGAGCGTGCGGTCCGTGTTCGAGGTGCACAAGCTCAGCGAGGTCTTCGCCAAGCTCGTCAGCGACGAGCGCGTGGTGGGCCGGGCCCGCCAGATCCTCGGATCCGACGTGTACGTCCACCAGTCAAGGATCAACGTCAAGCCGGGCTTCGGTGCCTCGGGCTTCTACTGGCACTCGGACTTCGAGACCTGGCACGCCGAGGACGGTCTGCCGAACATGCGGACCGTGTCCGTCTCGATCGCGCTGACCGAGAACTACGACACCAACGGCGGGCTGATGATCATGCCCGGCTCGCACAAGTCGTTCGTCGGCTGCGCGGGCGAGACGCCGAAGGACAACTACAAGCGCTCCCTGCAGATGCAGGACGCCGGCATCCCGTCGGACGAAGTACTGACGAAGCTGGCCGACCGGCACGGCATCAAGCTCTTCACGGGCAAGGCCGGTGCGGCGACCTGGTTCGACTGCAACGCGATGCACGGGTCGGGGGACAACATCACCCCCTACGCGCGCAGCAACGTCTTCATCGTGTTCAACAGCGTGGACAACACGGCGCAGGAGCCCTTCGCGGCTCCGATCCGCCGGCCCGAGTTCATCGGGGCGCGTGACTTCACGCCGGTGAAGTAGCGGCGTAAGGAAGGGGCGGGACGCGTGACGCGTCCCGCCCCTTTCCGCGTTCTCCGCGCGGGTCAGCTCCCCGCGCCGGACGCGCTCCTCTCCCGGGGACGCAGGACGATCTTCCCCACGTGGAGCCGGCGGGCGAGTTCCTCCTGCGCCCGGGCGGCCTGATCCAGCGGGAACGCCGCGGCGACGACGGGCTGGATCTCCGCCCGGCGGGCCAGGTCCATCAGGAGGCCGAAGTGCGCGGGGGTGTGCATCGCGGAGCCGATCACCTGCGCGTTGTGCAGGTAGAGACGGCGCACGTCGAAGGTCACGCCGTAGCCGCCGAGCGCGCCTGCGACGACCCACCGGCCCCCTTCGCGCAGTGACGGCAGGCCCTCGGCCACCAGGTCCCCCGCGACGACGTCGAGTGCGACGTCGATGCCCTCCGGGGCGGCGTCGCGGATCTGCCCGGCGATGTCGCGTGCACGGTCGAGGATGTCGTGCGCGCCCGCCTCGCGGACCGCGTCGATCTTGGATCCGCTGCTGATGGCGAGCACTCTGGCCCCGCGGGCCCGGGCGATCTGGATCAGCGCGATGCCGACGCCGCCGGACGCCCCCGAGACCAGGACGGTCTCCCCCGCCTTCAGCCGGCCCCGCTCGATCATGCCCAGCGCCGTGCCGTAGGCGGTCGGCAGCGTCGCGAGCTGGTCGTCCGTGAGCGGGGACTCCGTCACGTCGTGCACACGCTCCGAGGGCGCGGTCACGTACTCGGCGTAACCGCCGTCGCGTTCGCTCCCCATCAGGCCCACCGGGTTCGCGTCCGGCCCCTCGGCGTCGTAGATCGCCGGGTCGACGACGACCCGGCGACCGACGAGGCCCTCGTCCGCGCCGGAGCCGGCCGCCACGACCCGTCCGGCCACGTCGGCGCCCTGGATGCGCGGGAAGTCCAGCGGGCCCCGCCAGCCCGACAGCGCCTCCGGGTCTCCGGGCCGGCCGTAGGCGCCTTCCCGGGTCCACAGGTCGGTGTTGTTCAGAGCCACCGCACTCACCCGGACCAGCACCTCTCCCGCCTTCGGGGCGGGCACGGGCACCTCCGCCGTCTCCAGGACCTCCGGCCCTCCGTGCTCCGCGATCCGCACCGCGCGCATCACCTCGGGCACACCCATCGCTCGACCTCCTCGTAGGTATACTGATCTGTGAACACTCTCCACGGTACACCGATCGGTGAAGGACCTCTCATGCAGGAAGCCCGGCCCATGACGCCGGCAGGCCGGCGCATCGTGGCGGCCGCCGAGGAGCTGTTCTACGACCGCGGGATCACGGCGGTGGGTGTCGACCTGATCGCCGAGCACTCAGGCGTTACCAAGCGGACCCTGTACAACAGGTTCGGTTCCAAGGACCACCTCGTGGCGGCCTACCTCGTGGAGCGTGACCGGCGCTGGCGGTCGCTGGTCCGCGCCGCGGTCGACGCCTGCGACGACCCCGTCGAGGCCGTCACCGCGCCCTTCGACGCGCTGCGGACCTGGAGCGGGGCCAACACCCGCGGATGCGCGTTCACCAACGCCCTGGCCGAGCTCCCGGACCGCGCGCATCCCGCGTACGCCATCGCCGCGGGCCAGAAGCTCTGGCTGCGGAACCTGTTCGAGGAACTCGCCACCGGGGCAGGCCGTGCACGCCCCGCCACCCTCGCCACCCAGCTCCTCGTGCTGCACGAGGGCGCTCTCGCCACACAGCCGCTCCCGCTGGACACCCTTGCGGACACCACCGCCCTGGCGCGAGCCGTGGTGCGCGCCGCAGGCTGAGCCCTGCCCGGCCGTTCAACCCGCTGGACCTGAAGCCCGATCAGCGGCGACAGTGTCGCCATGACTTCGCTCGTACAGCACATCACCATCGACTGCGCCGACGCCTACAAGCTCGCCGGCTTCTGGGCAGAGGTGCTCAGCTCCCCCCTGTCCGACGACGACGAGCCCGGTGATCCCGAGGCGCTCGTGGAGGCGCCGGGGGCCGCGCTGCTCTTCGTCACGGTGCCGGAGTCCAAGAGCACCAAGAACCGGATACACCTGGACGTCCGGCCGGAGGACCGCACCCGTGACGAGGAGGTCGAACGGCTGCTGGCCCTCGGCGCCACCCTGGTCGCCGACCGCCGCAAGCCGGACGGGCGGGGCTGGGCGACGCTCGCCGACCCCGAGGGCAACGAGTTCTGCGTGGAGTGCGGTGCGCGCGAACGGGCCGCGCTGACCGGCGCCCGGCTGCCCGTCACCGCCGACGACGTCACGCTGGCGGTCCGGCTGGCGGTCGACACCCTCGCGCAGTCCCCCGCCCAGGACTGGCGGGTGCCTGCCGGAGGGCTGACGTGGGACTGCTGGGAGACCGTCGAGCACCTCAGCGACGACCTCTTCGCGTACGCCGTCCAGCTGGGCGGGCGCAGGCCCCCGCAGGACCGCGAGGTGCCGTACCGGTACGGGTCCGACCGCGAGGGCGGCCCCGGAAACTCGATCTTCGCGAACCCGGAGGCGGGGACGTCCGGGCTGCTCCAGACGCTGGAGGCGAGCGGCGCCCTCCTGACCGCGATGGTGCGGACGACCCCTTCGGACGTGCGCGCCCACCACGTGTTCGGGCTCTCCGACCCGGAGGGCTTCGCCGCGATGGGCATCGTGGAGACCCTCGTGCACGCCTACGACGTGGCCTCGGGGCTGTCCCTCGCCTGGGCCCCGCCCCGGGACCTCTGCGACCGGGTGCTGGCCCGGCTCTTCCCCGACGCCCCGGACGACGAGGACCGGTGGACCGTGCTGCTCTGGTCCACCGGCCGCGCCGATCTGCCGGGCCGCGACCGTGTCACCTCGTGGAGGTGGCACGGGGCGCCGCTGTAGCGGCTACCGGTGCGAGAACCAGGCGGCCGCCGGCAGCAGTCTGCCGTTGTGGTCGAACACCGCCTGGTTCTCCCACGCGTTGCCCGACGCCGGGTCGGCCGGGTCCCAGCCGCTGCCGGTGACGGCCGTCCAGGCCGGCTCCCAGTACACGGCGCCGAGGCCCCTGCCGTTCGGGACCGCCTCGACGACGTTCATGACGTCCCGGAGATTCGCCGCCTGGCCGGCCGGGGTGGCCGGGTAGCCGCTGACCAGCTGGCTCGCGGTGGCGACGTTGTTCTCCAGGCCGTCGTCGTTCGCGAGGGTGTGGGCGTAGGCGGTCTCGGCGACCATCACCGGCTTCCCGTAGCGGGAGGCGGCGTCGTCGAGGTTGGTCTGGAGCTCCGACAGCGAGCCGTGCCAGTAGCCGTAGTACGAGAGGGCGATGACGTCGAACGGCACCTTCTGTGCCACGGCGTTGTCGAACCACCAGCGGGTGCCCGCGTTGTCACCGCCCTCGGCGAGGTGCAGCGCCACCTTCGTACCGGAGGACACCGCCTTGGCGGCGTTGGCCCCTGAGGTGATCAGGCCCGCCAGCTGGGACCAGTTGCCGGTGGAGCCCTCGGGCCAGAGCATCCCGCCGTTGATCTCGTTGCCGATCTGGACCATGTCCGCCGTGGTGCCCTGGGCCTTGAGCGCGTTCAGCACGTCGTAGGTGTGGTTGTAGACGTCCGTGCGGAGCTGGGTGTAGCTGTGGCCCGCCCAGGCCGCGGGCTTGTTCTGCTTGCCGGGGTCGGCCCACGCGTCGGAGTAGTGGAAGTCGACGAGGGTCTTCATGCCGAGGGCCTTGGCCCGCTTGGCCATGGCCAGGACGCGGGTCTTGCTGTTGTAGCCGTCGGCGGGGTTCACCCACACCTTCAGGCGCACGTAGTTCATCCCGGAGCCCTTGAGGATGCTCATCGCGTCCCCGGCCACGCCGCTCGCGTTGCTGTACGCGGCGCCGTGCGCTTCGTTCTTCGGGAGGGTGGAGAGGTCGCCGCCACGGACGCTCAGCCCGGTGGATCCGGGAGTGAAGGTGATGTCGTCGAAGTTCGCCCACTCCCCCGCGTGCGCGTCGGAGTTGAGGCTGATCGTGCAGGCGCCGCCGGTCACCCTGACCGAGGTGACGAGCCGGATCCACGCGCCGTCCGCAGTCGGGGGCAGGTCGGTGCGCTGCTCGGCGGAGCCGCAGTTGCGCAGGGCGATGTATGCGGAGTTCTGGCCGCCGCCGGAGCGCACCCAGGCGCTGAGGGTGTACGTGCCGTCGGTGAGGCCGCTCAAGTGCTGGTAGGTCTCGACCTTGTACGCCGAGGCCGACCAGTGGCTGAGCCGGGTGCTGCCGCCGTGGCCGCCCGACTCGGTGAAGGAGGCGGTGTTCTGGCCCCCGGCCGAGTACGTCGACCAGCCGGTGGCCCCCGACTCGAAGCCCGTGTCGGCGGGGGTGGTGGCCGCGTGGGCGGCCTGCGCGGGGAGGGCGGCGAACACGAGGCCGGAGAGTGCGGCCACCGCCCCGGCCGCCTTCACGCGGGTGTGCGTCGTTCCGTACATCGTCGATGTCCCTTCGACAGTTGTGCGGGATTCCCTGTGGGTGTGCGCCTCAGCCGTCGAGCCGTACGACGCGGACCGCGCCCGCCGGAACGGCGAGCTTGTCCACGGCGGGCTCGCCGGTGAGGAGTTCGGTGCCGGGGCTGTCCAGTGCCACTCCGGCGTCTCCATCGGTGTGGTTGATGACGAAGAGGTAGCTGCCGGTCTCCCCGGTGCGGCGTACGACCTCGACGTCGTGCGGGAGGCCGGTGCGGGGGGCGATGCCCGCGTCCGCGGCGGCGCGGTCCAGGACGGCGTCCAGGCCGGCGCCGGAGAGCCGGGTGGAGATGTACCAGGCGGTGCCCTCGCCGAGCCGGTTGCGGGTGACGGCGGACCGCCCGGCCGGAATGCCGTCGGCGTACGACCAGACGGTCTCGGCGCCGCGCGGGACCACCACGTCCGACCAGACGTCACCGGTCAGCTCGGGGCCTTCGGGGGCGCCCTCGGGGGTGGTCAGGCGGACGGTGCCGCCCTCGCCGAGCGGGGCGAACTCCTCGACCGTCAGGCCGAGTACGTCCCTCAGGGCGCCGGGGTAGGCACCGGGGTGCACGGCGTCGTCGGTGTCGACGATTCCGGAGAAGTACGAGACGACGAGGGTGCCGCCCTCCTCGACGTACCGGCGCAGGTTGCGGCCGGTCTCCTCGGTCGCCAGGTAGAGGGCGGGGACGACGACCAGAGGGTAGCCGGAGAGGTCGGCGTCGGGGTGGGCGAAGTCGACGGTGAGGTGGCGGTCCCAGAGCGAGGCGTAGAAGGTGTCGGCGCGCTCGCGGGCGTCGTGCTCCTCGCTCGGGCGCCACTCCAGGCGCTGTGCCCACCAGGACTCCCAGTCCCAGACCATCGCCACGTCCGGAACGGTCCGGGTGGACCGGATGCCCTCCAGCAGACCGAGGCCGGCGCCGAGCGCGCTCACCTCGCGCCAGATCCGGGAGTCGGTGCCGGCGTGCGGGACCATCGCCGAGTGGAACTTCTCGGCGCCGCGCCGGGACTGCCGCCACTGGAAGAACATCGCACCCTCCGATCCCCGGGCGACGTGGGCGAGGCTGTTGCGGGCCATCTCACCGGGGCGCTTGGCGGGGTTGCGGGGCTGCCAGTTGACGCCGCTGGTGGAGTGCTCCAGCAGCAGCCAGGGGGCGCCGCCCGCGACCGAGCGGGTGAGGTCGGCGGCCATGGCGAGGTTGACGTGGGTGCGGCGGCCGTCGGTGATCAGGTAGTGGTCGTTGGTGACGAGGTCGACCTCGCGGCCCCAGGCCCAGTAGTCGACGGACTCGCACTGGCTGAGGGCCGTCATGAAGTTGGTGGTGACGGGGACGCCGGGGGCGAGGCGGTGCAGGATGTCGCGTTCGGCGGTGAAGTTCTCCCGCATGGTGGCGTCCGCGAAGCGGGCGTAGTCCAGCTGCTGGGCGGGGTTGCCGACGGTCGGGGTGGTCCGGGGCGGGTCGATGTCGTCGAGGCCGCGGTAGCGCTGGCCCCAGAAGGCGGTGCCCCAGGCCTCGTTGACCGCGTCGACCGAGCCGTGCCGGGCGGTGAGCCAGCGGCGGAAGTGGGCGCCGCAGTTGTCGCAGTAGCAGGCGCTGACCGGGACTCCGTACTCGTTGTGGACGTGCCACATCGCGAGGGCGGGATGGCTCCCGTAGCGGCGGGCGAGCTGCTCGGTGATGTTCGCCGCCGCCGCGCGGTAGGGGGCCGAGCTGTGGCAGATGGCGCCGCGTGCTCCGAAGGCGTACCGGACCCCGTCCCTGCTGAGGGGCAGGGCCTCGGGGTGGGCGCGGTAGAACCAGGCGGGCGGGGCGACGGTGGGGGTGCCGAGGTCGGCGCGGACGCCGTTGACGTGCAGCAGGTCCAGGAGGCGGTCGAGCCAGCCGAAGTCGTAGGTGCCCGGCTCCGGTTCCAGCAGCGCCCAGGAGAAGATCCCGACGCTGACCATGGTCACGCCCGCTTCCCGCATCAGGCGCACGTCCTCGTGCCAGACCTCTTCGGGCCACTGCTCGGGGTTGTAGTCGCCGCCGAACGCCAGCTTGTGCAGGCCGACCGGATACGGAGCGGATTCTGAGTGCGGCATGGACAGCTCCTGGCTCTTTGGGACAACTTCTGGGAACGTGCACACACACTCTCGGCGGCGCAGGGCCAACATAACCGCACAGCAACAACCATTGACAAGTGTCGGATTGGTTTCTCTACTGTGAACGCTCACAGCGCCTCTCTCGGCCACCTCGCCGATGCGCTCGCCGGTCTCGTCAGGGGAGAAACCATGAAATACCGCACCGTCGCGGTGACCACCGCCGCCGCTCTCGCCGCCACCGCCCTGCTCTCCGGGTGCGGCTCGGACGACGGCGAGGACGAGCCGGCCTCCTCCGGGCCCGCGTCGCTCACCTACTGGGCCTGGGCGCCCGGCCTGGACAAGGTCGCGGATATCTGGAACAAGGGGCCGGGCAAGGAGGCCGGCATCACCGTCACGGTCAAGAAGCAGGCGTCGGGCGACGACCTGGTCACCAAGATCATCACGGCGGCGAAGGCCCACAAGGCCCCCGACCTGGTCCAGGCCGAGTACCAGGCGCTCCCCACCCTCGTCTCCAACGACGTCCTCGCCGACATATCCGAGGAGGCGGGAGACGCGAAGGGCGACTTCGCCGACGGGATCTGGCAGCAGGCCACGCTCGGTTCGGACGCCCTGTACGCGCTGCCGCAGGACTCCGGCCCGCTGATGTTCTACTACCGCCAGGACCTCTTCGAGCAGTACGGCCTGAAGGTGCCCACCACCTGGGACGAGTTCGCCGGGACCGCCCGCGCGCTGAAGAAGAAGGCGCCGGACAAGGACCTGACCACCTTCTCGTCCAACGACTCGGGTCTCTTCGCCGGCCTCGCCCAGCAGGCGGGCGCGCAGTGGTGGACCACGGGCGGCGACAAGTGGAAGGTCGCGATCGACGACCCGGCCACGCAGAAGGTCGCGGACTTCTGGGGCGGCCTGGTGAAGGAGGGCGTCATCGACAACCAGCCGATGTACACCCCCGCCTGGAACAAGGCCCTCAACACCGGCAAGCAGGTCGCCTGGGTCAGTGCAGTCTGGGCCCCCGGGACCCTGACCACCGCCGCGCCCGACACGAAGGGCAAGTGGGCGATGGCCCCGCTCCCCCAGTGGAACGCGGGTGAGAACGTCACCGGCAGCTGGGGCGGCTCCTCCACGGCCGTCACCAACGACTCCAAGAACAAGAAGGCCGCCGCGACCTTCGCGAAGTGGCTGAACACGGACCCGGCGGCGCTCGCCGCGCTGGTGAAGGAGAGCGGCATCTACCCCGCCGCGACCGCCGCCCAGACCGGTGGCGCGCTCTCCGAGGCTCCGGACTACTTCTCCGACCAGCCGGCCTTCTACACCGAGGCCGCCAAGATCGCCCGGGGCACCGCCCCCGCGGCCTGGGGCCCGAACGTCAACGTCGCGTACAGCGCCTTCAAGGACAACTTCGCCGCGGCCGCCAAGAACAGGTCGGACTTCGGTACCGCGCTGACCGCCATGCAGGACGCCACCGTCGCGGACCTGAAGAAGCAGGGCTTCGGAGTCTCCGAGTGACACGCGCACCCCGCGGGAAGGCGTACGGGGCAAGGAGCGCCCCGTACGTCTTCCTGGTCCCCGCCGCCCTCCTGTTCCTGCTCTTCTTCGCCCTGCCCATCGGCTACGCCGTGTACCTCAGCTTCCGCAGGACCGAGGTCAGAGGGCTCGGCCTCGGCAAGGGCGCCCGGGAGGAGATCTGGGCCGGCCCGGCCAACTACACCGACGCGCTCTCCGACTCGGAGCTGCTCCAGGGAGCGCTGCGCATCCTCGGCTACGGCGCGATCGTCGTCCCGGTGATGCTCGGTCTCGCCCTGCTCTTCGCCCTGCTCCTGGACACCGACCGGCTCCGGGTCCGTGGTTTCACCCGGCTGGCGATCTTCCTGCCGTACGCGATCCCCGGAGTCATCGCCGCGCTGATGTGGGGCTTCCTGTACCTGCCGGACGTCAGCCCCTTCCTCTACCTGCTCGACGCGACGGGGCTTCCCCGGCCCGACCTGCTGGACGGGGGGCCGCTCTACCTGTCGCTGGCGAACATCGCGGTGTGGGGCGGCACCGGCTTCAACATGATCGTGATCTACACGTCGCTGCGGGCGATACCCGCCGAGATCTTCGAGGCCGCACGGCTGGACGGCTGCTCGCAGTTCCAGATCGCGCTGCGGATCAAGATCCCGATGGTGGCGCCCTCCCTGATCCTGACCTTCTTCTTCTCGATCATCGCGACGCTCCAGGTCTTCAGCGAGCCCACCACCCTGAAGCCGCTGACGAACTCCCTCTCCACCACCTGGAGTCCGCTGATGAAGGTCTACCAGGACGCCTTCGTCAACAACGACATCCACGCGGCGGCCGCCCAGGCGGTCATCATCGCCCTGGCCACCCTCGCCCTGTCCTTCGGCTTCCTCAAGGCGGCCAACTCCCGTACGAAGCAGGGAGACTCCCGATGAGCACCCAGCCCCCCGCCGCCGGCCGCCGGCGCTTCCCGCTCGTCCCGACCGCCGCGCTGCTGCTCGGCGCCCTGTACTGCCTGCTGCCCGTGGCCTGGGTCCTGGTCGCCTCGACGAAGTCCGGCAGCGAGCTGTTCTCCACCTTCACCTTCCTGCCGGGCTCCGGATTCACCGACAACGTCGCCGACCTCACGGAGTACCGCGACGGGGTCTACTGGAAGTGGATGGCCAACTCGGCCTTCTACGCGGGGGTCGGCGCCCTGCTGTCCACCGCTGTGTCGGCCGTCTCGGGGTACGCGCTGGCCGTCTACCGCTTCCGCGGGAAGGAGACGGTCTTCAACATCCTGCTCGCCGGGGTGCTGATGCCCCCGGTGATCCTCGCCGTGCCGCAGTACCTGCTGCTGGCCGAGGCGGACATGACCGACTCCTACCTCTCGGTGCTGCTGCCGCTGATCCTGTCCCCGTACGGCGTCTACCTCGCCCGGATCTACGCGGCGGCCGCCGTGCCGGCCGATGTGATCGAGGCCGGGCGGATGGACGGTGGCGGCGAGTGGCGGATCTTCCGGACCATCGCGCTGCCGATGATGCTGCCGGGGCTGGTGACGGTCTTCCTGTTCCAGTTCGTGGCGGTCTGGAACAACTTCCTGCTGCCCTACATCATGCTCGGCGACGACGAGAAGTTCCCGGTCACCCTGGGGCTCTACACGCTGCTGCAGCAGGGTGCGACCACTCCGGCGCTCTACACGCTGGTCATCACCGGCGCCCTGCTGGCGATCATCCCGCTGATCGCCCTGTTCCTGGTGATCCAGCGGTTCTGGAGCCTCGACCTGCTCTCCGGCGCCGTAAAGTCCTGACAGCTCCTCAACAGGGCACCTCTTCATGAAAGATCAGCACCATGAGCCGCACAGAACAGAACGGCACGGGACGCCCCCGGCCGCCGACGATCCACGACGTCGCCCGGGAGGCCGGCGTCTCCCGGGGCACCGTCTCCCGGGTGCTCAACGGCGGTCACAACGTCAGCCCGGCCGCGTCCGAAGCGGTTCAGTCCGCCATCCGCCGGACCGGCTACACCGTGAACCGGCACGCCCGCTCCCTGATCACCGGACGCTCCGACTCGGTGGCGTTCCTGCTGACCGAACCGCAGGAGCGCTTCTTCGAGGACCCGAACTTCAACGTGCTGCTGCGCGGCTGCACCACCGCGCTCGCCGCGCACGACATCCCGCTGCTGCTGATGATCGCGGGCACGGAGGCGGAGCGCCGCCGCAACATGCGCTACATCGCCGGGCACGTCGACGGGGTGCTGCTGGTCTCCAGCCACTCCGGCGACCCGGTCGCCGCCCAGCTGCACGAGGCCGGCGTACCACTGGTGGCCTGCGGGAAGCCGCTCGGGCAGGGGTCGCGGGTCAGCTACGTGGCGGCGGACGACCGCAACGGGGCCCGCGACATGGTGCGCTTCCTGCACGAGTCGGGGCGCCGCAGGATCGCCACGGTCACCGGGCCGCTCGACACCCCGGGCGGTGTGGACCGGCTGGCGGGCTACCGCGAGACGCTCACCGAGTGCGGGCTGCCCGTCGACGAGTCCCTGATCGTGCCGGGCGACTACAGCCGGGCCGGCGGTGAGGCCGCGGCCTCGCTGCTGCTGGAACGGGCGCCCGATGTGGACGCGGTCTTCGTCGCGTCGGACCTGATGGCGCAGGGGGTGCTGAGCACGCTGGAGCGTGCGGGGCGCCGCGTGCCGCAGGACATCGCGGTCGGCGGGTTCGACGACTCCCCCGCCGCGCTCGCGGCGCGTCCCGAGCTGACGACGGTCCGCCAGCCGTGGGACCGGATCAGCGCCGAGATGGTGCGGGTGCTGCTGGCGCAGATCGGCGGGGAGGACCCGGCCGCGGTCATACTCCCCACGGAGCTGGTGCGCCGCGAGTCCGCGTAGGGCCCGGGGGCCGACGCAGGGCCCGGGGGTCCCTGCGGGGCAGGGCGGGAGGGCCGGGTCTCAGCCGACCCGGCGGGCCAGCACCTGTCCGGGCCAGGTACCGGAGAGGAAGGGGTCCGTGGGGGCGAATCCGTTGCGCTCGTAGAACGCGACCAGTTCCCCTCCGCCGCCCGCCCAGCAGTCGACCCGCAGCAGGTCGACTCCGGCCCGCCGGGCCTCGTCCGCGGCGTGGGCCAGCAGGGCCGCGCCGATGCCCCGGCCTGCGTGCTTCCGGTCGGAGACCAGCATGCGTACGTACCGCTCCGGTTCCCCGGCCGCCGCGATCGGCATCTGCGGGCTGGGCCCGTGGTCGAGCACCATCGCCCCCACGGGCGTGCCGTCGAGCTCGGCGACGTACGGCGCGTTCTCGGTGGTGTAGCGCTCGACGCGCGCGACGCCGCCGGACGTCTGCGAATACGGGACCGTGCCCCACTGTTCGGTGTTGCCGCGGGCGTTCATCCATGCCACCGCGGAGTCGAGCATGCCCAGGATGGCCGGTGCGTCGGCCGGACCACCCGGCCTGATCCGTATGCCGTGCGTCGTCATGTCGTTCACAGCCGGAGTTTCCCACGGGCGCCACCGCGCGTGCCGCCGGAGATCTCCGGTCCCGCGGCCGGACGTCCTTCGGCCGGTCACCGCCGAAGGACGTCCGGGCCGTCAGGCCGACAGTGCCGCGAGCTCCGCTTCGGCGCGCCTGGTGACCAGGGCGAGGACGCGGCCGGCCGCGGCCAGGTCCTCGGCCGGGATCCCGCCCCAGATGCGGGCGGAGGCAGGGGCCGTCTCCGCGGCGACGACGGCGAGCAGCTCGCGCCCCGCGTCCGAGGGGCGGAGGTGCGCCCCGTCCTCGACGAGCAGCCCCTTGGCCAGGAGTTCGTCGAGGGTGACGCGGATGTCGGCGGGAGCGGCCTTGAGGGTGCCCCGGACCTGGGTGACGAGGTCGTCCGGCGTCGGCGCGACCTCCGCCGTGACGGCCGCCCGCAGGGTGATCTGCTGCAGGAACGTGGCGCCGTGCCGGGTCAGGACGTGCTCCAGGACGCCGCGGGCGGCGTAGTGGGCCAGGCCGAGGGTGCGGGCGTCGGCGGGTGTGGATGCGGTGGCGGTCATGGTGTCGTCCCCTGAGTGGTCTCGTCGGTCGGTGCGGACGGAGCGAGAGGTACGTCGAGCAGGGTCGTCAGCTCGTCGGTGAACACGAGCGCCCGCGGGCTGTCGAGGCCGCCGAGCGGCTCCAGCAGCTGCTGGAGGAGCTGCTGGACCACGCCGATGGCCTGCTCCGTGACGACCTGGCCCTGCTCGGTGAGGGCGAGCTGCACGGCACGCGGGTCGCGCGGATCGCGGGTGCGCTCGACCAGGCCGGCCGTCTCCAGGGCGCGCGCGAGCTTCGAGACGTACAGCGCCTCCAGGCCGGTGTGGTCGGCGAGCCGGCGCTGGCTGGGCCGCTCTCCGGTGCGCCGCATGCCGTACAGCGACGCGACCAGGGCGTACTGCGCGTGGGTGAGGCCCAGCGGGGCCAGCGCGCGGTCGACGGCGACGCGCCACTTGTTGGCGAGCCGCCACACCAGGTTGCCGGGTGTGGGCCCCGGCGCACTCTTGCTCATGACAAATAGAGTACATAGACATTATGTCCATGACTACTGTTTTCCGGACCCTGTCCGCCCCGGGCACCCCGGGGCGGACACACGGCCCGCGGGCGGCCTCAGGCCGTCAGCGCCGGGTAGTCGGTGTACCCCTTCGCGTCCCCGCCGAAGAAGGTGGACGGGTCGGGAGTGTTGAACGGCCCTCCGGCCTTCAGCCGGGCCGGCAGGTCCGGGTTGGCGAGGAACAGCGCGCCGTAGGCGATGATGTCGGCGATCCCGTCGTCGATCACCGTGTGGTGCTCCGGGCCGGTCGGCCCGTCCGAGAACACGTTGATGACCAGGGTCCCGGTGAACCGCTTGCGCAGGGCGAGCGTCAGCTCCCGGGTGTCGGCCTGCTCCAGCACGTGCAGGTAGGCCAGCCCGAGCGGTTCCAGCTCCGTGACGAGCGCGGTGTAGACCGCGTCGGGCTCGGGCTCCTCGATGCCGTTGTACGGGTTCCCGGGCGAGATCCGCAGCGCGGTGCGCTCGGCGCCGATCTCTGCGACGACCGCCTTGACCACCTCGACCGCGAAGCGGATGCGGGCCTGGTCGGAGCCGCCCCACTCGTCGGTGCGCAGGTTGGTGTTGGGCGCCAGGAACTGCTGGATCAGGTAGCCGTTGGCACCGTGCAGTTCGACGCCGTCGAAGCCTGCCTCCACCGCGTTGCGGGAGGCGGCGGCGAAGTCACGGACGGTCTCGCGGATCTCGGCGTCGGTCAGCTCGTGCGGCTCCACGAAGTCCTTCGGCCCCACGTGGGTGTAGACCTGGCCGGGGGCCGCGACCGGAGAGGGCGCCACCGGGGTCAGCCCGTCCGGCAGCAGGACGGGGTGGCCGATCCGGCCCGCGTGCATGATCTGGGCGAAGATCCGGCCGCCGGCCGCGTGCACGGCGTCGGTGACCTTGCGCCAGGAGGTGACCTGCTCGGCGCTGTGCAGACCCGGGGTGGACGGGTATCCCTGGCCCACCACGGACGGCTGGATGCCCTCGGTGATGAGCAGCCCGGCCGAGGCGCGCTGGGTGTAGTACTCGACGGTGAGATCGGTGGCCGTACCTCCCGCACCGGCCCGGCTGCGGGTCATCGGAGCGAGGGCTATGCGGTTGGAGAGCTGCGCGCCGGCGAGATCTATGGGGTCGAACACGGTGGTCATGAGAGCCTCCGGGGCTTTATATGGTCGGCCAAGTAATCGACTGCCGGGCCACTGTAACCTATTAATTGGCCGACCAAGGTAAAGTTCACGAGCACGTCATGAACGCGGCCCCGCACCGGGCGGCGGCACAGCCCCGAGGAGCCACGATGAACGCCGACACCAGCGCCCACGCCGACCCCGCCTGCGCCGGGGGGCTGCCGAGCGCGGCCCTCGGCGGCCCGGTCAGCCATGCCGTCTCGCGGGTCGCCAGACTGCACCGGTACACGGCGGGCCGGCTGCTGAAGAGGCTGGGGCTCTATCCGGGGCAGGAGTTCCTGCTGATGCACCTGTGGGACACCGGAGGGGTACGCCAGGCCGAGCTGATCAAGGCCATGGACCTCGACCCGTCCACCGTCACCAAGATGCTCCAGCGGCTCGAACAGTCCGGCCACGTGCGCCGCCGCCCCGACCCGGACGACCGCCGGGCCGTGCTGGTCGAGGCAACGGAGAAGAGCCGCGCCCTGCATGCCGAGGTGCGCGACGCCTGGTCGGGCCTGGAGGAGCACACCCTCGCCGGGCTGGGACCGGCGGAGCGCGCGGAGCTGACCCGGCTGCTCGCCAAGGTGGAGGAGAACCTGTGCCGGGAGGCCGGGGACTGCTCCGCTCCGTGACCCGGGGCGGGGGCCACTGCGCGCTGCGCCCCAGGACCACCGCGCGCTGCGCGGGGCCGAAGACCCCTACGCGCCGCACCCCGGGGCCGGGCTCAGCCGGACAGCACGTCCAGGGCGCGGTCCACGTCGGCCCCGGTGTTGTACAGGTGGAAGGCCGCCCGGAGATTGCCCGCGCGGGCGGAGACCATCACCCCGGCCGCGGCCAGGTCGGGCTCCCGGCCGCCCAGGCCGGGTACGGCGACGATCGCGGAGGTTCCGGGCACCGCCTCGTGGCCGATCGACGCCAGGCCCGTCCGGAAGCGTGCCGCGAGTCCGGTGGCATGGGCGTGCACGGCGTCCACCCCGACCCCGGCCAGCAGGTCCAGGGACTGCTCGGCCCCGTGGTAGGCGAGGAACGCGACCGGCTCGTCGAAACGGCGGGCGTCCGCGGCGAGCCTCTCGACCGGCCCGTACGTGCTGTTCCAGCGGTCCTCGGCCGCGACCCAGCCCGCGTAGAGCGACGGCAGGGTCTTCTGCGCCTCCTCGGTCACCGTGAGGAACGACGAACCCCGGGGGCACATCAGGAACTTGTACCCGCCGGTGACCGTGTAGTCGTAGGCACCGGCGTCCAGCGGCAGCCATCCGGCCGACTGGCTGGCGTCGAGCATCGTCCGGGCCCCGTGCGCGGCCGCGGCCGCGCGGACCGCGTCCACGTCGGCGACCCGGCCGTCGGCCGACTGGACCGCCGAGAAGGCGACGAGCGCGGTCCCGGGCCGCACGGCGTCGGCCAGTTCGGCCAGCGGGACGTAGCGCATCCTGAGATCACCGCGCACAGCGAAAGGGCTGACCACGGAGCTGAACTCCCCCGTGGGCGCCAGGACTTCGGCGCCCGACGGGAGGGATGCCGCGACGATACCGACATGGGCGGCGACGGAGCCCCCCACGGCCACCCGGGCCGGCCCGACACCGGCGATCCGGGCGAAGCCGGCGCGGGCGGCGTCCACCGAGTCGAAGCTGCCCACACCGCCCCGAATGCCCACAGCACTGTCACCGGCCAGCTTCTGTACGGCCTCGACGGCGCGACGGGGCAGCAGTCCGCAGGTCGAGGTGTTGAGATAGGTGGTTTCGGATGCGAACTCGGTGGCCGTGACCTGGTCGATCGCAGAAGTCTCCATGCGGGCCAGCCTGACGGCCGCTCAACTCCACGTCAATCACGCGGATCCGAGCGGCGCGGCCAAGGCATCCTTATACGCGCTGGTCGGACACTTCCTGCTGCGGCACTTCGCAGGACCCGTCGGTGTCGCACGCCGCGGCCTCCCCGCCGACCTGGGTCAGCCCGGTGACCTGCCGGTCCTTCCACGCCTGCTCCAACGCCTGCACGAAGACCTCCGCGGGCTGTCCGCCGGAGATGCCGTAGCGCCGGTCGAGCACGAAGAACGGCACGGCGTTGGAGCCCAGCTCGGCGGCCTCGCGCTCATCGGCCCGCACGTCGTCGGCGTACGCGTCGGGGTCGGCCAGCACCGCACGCGCCTCGTCGGCGTCGAGTCCCGCCTCGACGGCCAGGTCGGCCAGTACCGCGTCGTCGAAGACCGAGCGCTCCTCGGCGAAGTTCGCCCGGTAGACGCGGGCCAGCAGCTCGTCCTGGCGTCCGCGGGCCTTGGCGAGGTGGAGCAGCCGGTGGATGTCGAAGGTGTTGCCGTGATCGCGCCCCTCGGTGCGGTAGCCAAGCCCTTCGGCCTGCGCGTTCGCCGCGACGTTCGCCTCCATGCCCCTGGCCTCCTCGGGGGTGCGCCCGTACTTCTGCGCCAGCATGTCGACGACCTGCTCGGTGTCGCCCTTGGCCCGGCCCGGGTCGAGCTCGAAGGAGCGGTGGACGACCTCGATCTCGTCGCGGTGGGCGAACGCGGCAAGCCCCTTCTCGAAGCGGGCCTTTCCGACATAGCACCACGGGCAGGCGATGTCGCTCCATATCTCGACGCGCATGACTCTTCTACTCTCCAGCTCTGCCGTTCCCGGTGCGGAGGGAGCCTCCGCCGCCGATTCAACACAGGGTCCGACCTGGTGATTCCCGGAGGGCCCCACAGACCTCAGACCTGTGCTCGCGGGAGGGAGGGTGCGGCCGCCACCCTGCTGAAGGAGGTGCGGTAGGCGCTCGGGGTCACCCCGAGGCGGCGCTGGATGTGCTGGCGCATCGAGTCCGCCGAACCGAGGCCACTGGCGCGGGCGACCTGGTCCATGGAGAGGACCGTGGTCTCCAGAAGCTCGCGTGCGCGCTCGATGCGCTGGTGGAGGAGCCACTGGAGCGGGCTGAGGCCCGTCTCGGCGTGGAAGCGGCGCGAGAGCGTCCGGATCGACACCCCGGCGTTCCTCGCCAGGTCGGTGAGCGTCAGCGGCTCGTCGAGGTGCTGCGCCGCCCAGGCCCGGGTGACGGCGAAGGAGACGCCCCGCTCGGGCGGCAGCGGAGTGTCGGTGAACTGGGTCTGCCCGCCCGGGCGCACGGGGGCGACCAGAGCCAGCCGCGCCACGTGGTTCGCGACGGCGGCTCCGTGGTCGCCGCGGATGACGTGGAGGCAGAGGTCGATCCCTGCCGCGTATCCCGACGACGTCAGGACGGGGCCGTCCTGGACGAAGAGGACGTCCTTCTGCAGGTCGATCGCGGGGTAGCGGTCGCCGAGCTCTCCCGTGTACCTCCAGTAGGTCGTGGCGGCACGGCCGTCGAGCAGTCCCGCTTCGGCGAGGGCGAAGGCGCCGGTGCAGATGGACGCGATGCGCTTGCCTTCGGCCGCCGCCTCACGCAGGGCGGCGAGGATGCGGGGATCGGTCTCCTCCCGCGATCCCGCACCGGCGACGATCACGGTGTCGGCACCCTTGATCACGTCCAGCCCGCCCGAGACGTGTACGTCGAGTCCGTTGCTGGTGCGGACCGGGCCCGGGTCCGCGGTGCAGAACTCCGTCACGTACCCGGGTCGTCCGTCGATCAGGACCTTGCCGAACAGCATGTCCGGGATGGCGAGATTGAACATGGACACGGGCGGAGTCGCGACGACGGCGACGCGGTGCGCGGACGGCATGGCCAGAACCTCCGGGGGTATGGCATTCAGGCCACTACTCTAGATGCTGCGCGGTCGCCAGGCTGGGGTCATGGCAACAGAAGAAGCAGTTCCCGCCCCTGTTCTCACCCCGGCCCCCGAGCCGCCTGCCCGTCGGCGCACCACGGAGCCGGCTTCCTCCCCCGCCCTCATGCTCGCCGCGTCGATGCTCGGCTTCGCACTGATCCTGCTGGACGCCTCCGTGGTGAACGTGGCGCTCCCCTCGATGGGTTCGTCCCTCGGCGCCGGGATGTCGGGACTGCAGTGGGTGGTCGACGCCTACACCGTGACCTTCGCCGCGCTACTGCTGTCGACCGGCGCGTTCTCCGACCGGATCGGCGCGAGCCGGGCGTACGTCATCGGGATCTCCCTGTTCGTCCTGGCCTCCGTGGCCTGCGCCCTGGCTCCGGGCCTCACCACCCTGATCGCGTTCCGCGTGGCGCAGGGGGCCGCCGCCGCCGTCGTGCTGCCGACCACCCTCGCCCTGGTGCGCCAGGCCTACGCCGACCCCGCACGACGCCGGCGCGCCGTGTCGTTCTGGGCGGCGGGCGGCACGACGGCATCGGCGCTGGGCCCGGTCGTGGGCGGGGCCCTGACCACCGCCTGGGACTGGCGGGCCGTCTTCCTCATCAATGTGCCGCTGGGCCTGCTCGCCCTGGGCCTCGCCTTCCGCGCCTCCCCTTCGGAGCGCCGCGCCGCACCGCTCGACCTGGCCGGCCAGGTGACCGCCGTACTCGCCCTCGCCGGACTGGCGTTCGCGGTGATCGAGGAGGGGAAGCCCGCCCTCCTGGCGCTCGGCGTGGCAGTGGTGGCACTGGCCGCGTTCGTCCGGATCGAGTCGCGGCATCCGCATCCTGTGGTCCCGCTCAGCCTCTTCGGCAACCGGGCCGTCGCGGTCGCGGTGGGGGCCGGTTCGGCGATCAGCGTCGCCTTCTACGGCATGCTCTTCGTCTTCAGCCTCTTCTTCCAGCAGGTGCGCGAACAGTCCGCGCTCACCGCGGGCCTGATGTTCCTGCCGATGACCGCCACGGTGGTGGCGGTGAACGTGCTGTCGGGCCGGCTGGCGAACCGCTACGGGCCGAGACGGCCGATGCTGGCGGGCCAGGTGATCTCCGTGGGCGGCCTGCTGCTCCTCCTGTTCGTGGGCACCGACACGCCCCTGATGCTGACGGCGGTCATGCTGGTACCGCTGTCCGCGGGCGCGGGCCTGGCGCTTCCGCCTCTGACCGCGCTCATGATGGACACGGTGCCGGCCGATCGCGCGGGAGTCGCCGCGGGCGTGCTCAACGCCGCCCGTCAGGTGTCCGGCGGCCTGGGAGTGGCGGCCTTCGGCGCGCTGGTCGCGGACGGCTTCGAGGCCGGGCTCCGGTTGAGCCTGGTGATCAGCGCGGGCCTGCTGGCCGTGACCGCGCTGGCGACGGCCCGTCCCGTGAAGCGCGATTAGGCCGGATTCCGACCTGATCGATCCCTGGCCTCTCCTCATGACACCAGAGACCGAAGGCATCCTGCACTCTCTGCGCGAGGCGCGGAAACTCCTCCTCATCACCGTGCGGAACGCCACGGACGCCCAGCTCACCGAGCGCTCCACGGTGAGCTGGGCGTCCCCTCGGCGGCATCCTGAACCACCTCACCCTGGGCGAACGGGTCTGGACGCACATCCTCACCGCCGCCACCGGGACCCCGGAGGGCATGTGGGACATGGGCCAGTACAACGCGCCGGAGGGTGCCACGGCCGCCGGCCTGCGTATCGCGTACGAGGAAGCGGCCCGCGCAACCGACGAGGCCGCAGCGAAGGCGGATCCGAACTCCGAGGTCCCTCTCCCCGAGACCCCCTGGGAACCCGGCGTCGTGCACCACTGGGAGGTACGCAGGGTCCTGCTGCACCTCCTCCAGGAGACGGCTCAGCACACCGGGCACGCGGACATCGTCCGCGAGGCGGTGGACGGCGCGAACAGCACGGCGCAGCGGGAGTAGGGCTCCCACCCGGAGCAGTCTCCCTACGACCATGTCACCAGGAAGGAGGACGCGGCCATGCCCCCTACGACGTCAAACGCGAACTCGGGCAGTGCTACGTGCGCCGAAGAACACCGGCCTGGCCCCTCGGCCCTGTCCCGGTCGGCGGCACGGTCAGGCACCGACGTCACCGTGCGCCGTCCGCCGTCATCCGCGCACTGTTCGCCTTGCGTAAGCCGCTGCTGGACGATTCGACGATCGAGCAGCGCGTTGCCGCACGACTGGCCCGCCAGGATCTGCTGACGCAGTGGCCCGCCCCGATCGTGACGTGCATCGTCGAGGAAGCGGTCCTGCACAGGCCCGTCGGCGGCATGTCCGTGCACCGCGCACAGCTGGAGCAGTTGCTCGCACTCGGGCAGCTGAGGACTCCGGAGTTACAGGTGATGCCGACCGCTCGTGACGAACACGCGGGACTCGGCGGCCCCTTCATCCTGCTGACACCCGCGTCCCGCCCACAACTGGCCTACGTGGAAGTCCAGAACGTCAGCAGGCGTCCTCGTCCGCGACTCGAAGGGCGTCACCCGCCCCCACCTGACCCTCTCCCCCGCCCGGTGGGCGCGCTTCGTGCGGTACGCCGCCGGGTCGGCGTAGCCCCTCTCCTTGATCACGCGCGAGCACCGCACCCCCCGGTTCGGCTCAGGGCGTCCCCGCCGGGAGGAGCAGCCGGAAGGTGCAGCCCTTGCCGGGGCCGGTGTCGAGTTCGAGGCGGCCCCCATGGGCCTCGGCGATCGTCGAGGCGATGGCGAGGCCGAGGCCGGATCCGCTGTCTCGGGGGGTGCCGGAGGCCGGTGGGGCGCGGTAGAAGCGGTCGAAGACCTGGTGGGCGTCCTGGGGCGTCAGGCCGGGGCCGTCGTCGACGACCTCGACGACGTGGGCCGGGGCACCCGGGGGCAGGGGCGGATTGGCGCTGGTGCGGCCGGGGCGGTCGGTGCCTCCGGCACCGGAACCGGTGCGCGCGCTGCCGACCCGCACCTGGACCCGGGTGCCCGGCGGGGTGTGGGCGCAGGCATTGTCCAGGAGGTTGGACAGCACCTGGGCCAGCTGGTGGGGGTCGCCCGAGCCCTCCACGACGTCGAGCTCGCCCGGACCGCCGGAGCCGCCCGGCCCCAGCGGGGCGATGGTGATGCCGCGCCCCGGGTGGCGTACGGCCGAGGCGGCGATGGAGTCCGCGGCCAGCGAGAGCAGGTCGACCGGCCCGTGCTCGGCCGTGGGGGCGTCGCCGAGCTTGGCCAGCAGGAAGAGGCTGTCGACGAGGCGGCTCATGCGGTCGGCGTTCTGCGCGATGAGCTCGTGGGCCTCACGTCGACGACTCGGGGACATGCGCGGGTCGTGCAGCAGGAGTTCGGCGAAGCCCTGCAGGGAGGTCAGGGGGGTGCGCAGTTCGTGCCCGGCGTCCGCCATGAAGCGGCGCAGCCTGCGCTCCGTCCTGTCCTTGCGGTGCAGCGCCGCACGCAGTTGGTCCAGCATCGTGTTGAAGGCGATGCCGAGGCGGCCGACCTCGGTGTCCGGGCTGGTGTCGGTGACGTTCTGTTCGAGTTCGCCGCGGGTGATGCTCCGTGCGGTGTGTTCGACGCGGGTCAGCGGCCGGAGGCCGAGGCGCACGGCGACGCTGCCCAGCAGCATCACTCCGGCCGCGGCGGCCGCCCCGACGGCCAGGCTGAACCAGAGCAGTCCGGACGTCGCCTCCTGCACGCTGTCCAGAGGGAGGGCGACGACCGCGCGCATGCCCTCGGGGCCCGAGTCGGCGACGACGCGCCAGTCCCCGTCGCCGTCCTCGGAGGGCACCGTGGCGGGGCGGCCGTCCGCGGGCCTGCCGGGGCCGATCGTGCGCGCCAGACGTGGTTCGCCCCGGCCGCTGCCGAGCGAGCCGGGCAGCAGCCGGCCCTCGGCGTCGTAGAAGTAGACGCGGAAGTCCGAGGGCAGGGCCTCGTGCGGGGGCGGCCGGTGGGCGGGGGCGGTGCCGTTCGCGACGTCACGGTAGACGGGCGAGGGCGGACGGAAGTCGGTGAGGCGGTCGTCGACCTGTCCGATGAGCCAGGAGCGCATGAGGGTCAGCCCGGTGGCCTGGCAGACCAGGACCGCCGCGGTGGCGAGGACCGTCGCGATCAGTACGAGCCGGGTACGCAGGGAGCGGGGGCGCAGGCTCCTGGGCACCCCCCTCATGCCGTGCCGTCCCGGGGCAGGCGCAGGCAGTAGCCGACGCCCCGCACGGTGTGGATGAGCAGCGGTGCGGTGCGGTCGATCTTGCGGCGGAGGTTCTTGATGTAGGTGTCGACGATGCGGGTGTCACCGGCGAAGTCGTAGTGCCAGACGCGTTGCAGGATCTGGTCCTTCCCGAGCACCTTCTCGGGCTGCGCCATGAGGCAGGCCAGCAGCCGGAACTCCGTCGGGGACAGCGGGACATGCTGCCCGGCGCGGCACACCTCGTGCGCCTCCTCGTCCAGGGTGAGGTCGGCGTACCGCAGGGGCGGGCGCTCGGCGGGCGGGGCGCTGCGCGGTCCGGTGCTGCGGCGGAGGATGGCGCGCACCCTCAGCAGGATCTCCTGGACGTGGAACGGCTTGGTGACGTAGTCGTCCCCGCCCGAGCTGAGCCCGATGATGCGGTCCTCGACCTCGGTGCGTGCCGTGAGGAAGAGGACCGGGGTGTAGATGCCCCGGGCGCGCAGTCCGCGGGTCACGGTGAAGCCGTCGGTGTCGGGGAGCATCACGTCGAGCACGATCAGGTCCGGCCGGCACCGGTCGGTCTCGGCGAAGGCGTCCTGTCCGGTCGCCGCCGCCACGACGGCGTAACCGGCCGCGTGCAGGGCCGAGGTGAGCAGGGTGCGGATGCTCGGGTCGTCCTCGACGACCAGAACGGTGTGCCGGGCTGATGGGGCCATCACGGCTGGGGTCCACTTCGGGTGCTGCGGGCGGTTCCCGTGCCGGCCGGGGCGGGCCCGGTGACGCGGGCCGGTCTCCGCCGTACGGAACGGGCGGGACGCCGCGCATGCGCGGGCGTGCCGGCGCCCCGGACCGGATCGGGGGAATCCGGGTCCGGGGCGCCGGCGGTCATCCGGTCACCTCCGTGTCCTTCGCCAGCGCCTCGGTGCGGGCGGTGACGGTCGAACGGAGCGTGGCGACGGCCTTCTTGAGATCGGCCGCACCGACACCCGCCTTCTCGGCCTGGCCGGCGATGTCGTCCAGCGCCGCGAGCGCCGCCCCGGAGGCGAAGAGCTCCTTGTACAGCTTCGTGTAGGCCTTCTTGTACGCCGGGTCCAGGGCGTCGAGCTCCAGGAAGCGTTCCTTCAGCGCGTGACCGCTGCTCATACCGCCACCGCCCGGACCGCCCTCGGCCCGGCCGTCCTCACCCTGGCCTTGCCCTTCCGTGCCCTCTCCTGCCGCGCCCCCGGGGAAGCCGCCCTGCGGGGCGCCTTCGCCGGTGCCGCCCGGCAGGCCCTCCGGTGTGCCGCCTTCGGGGAGCGCGGGCAGGTCGCCCTGGCCCTGTGCGGCTCCGCCCCGGTCCGCGTCGCCGTCTTCCGGCGGGCCACCGGCCGCGCCGCCGGGGCGGCCGCCGCCCATGCTCATGGAGTCGTCCGGCCCCGCCCCGGCGTCTCCGCTGAAGGTGAGGTTGTAGTCCCATCCGAGGATGGAGAACTTCTTCGTTTCCAGGTCGTACCGGAGCAGGTAGTTCTTCCCGGGCCCCGCCATGTCGTCGAAGTTCATCAGCAGGTTCTGCGCGGCGACGTACTCCGAGAAGGACTCGATGTCGACGTGCTTGCCGAGGTCGGCGGCGAACTCCTCGTCCGAGGCCTCGTCCACCCACTTGATGAGCTTCATGACGGGTTCGAGGTCCTGGCTCCCGACCTTGTTCAGCTGCCGGAAGGAGGTCTCGTAGTCGGAGGGGTCGTCGCCCTGGTAGGCGAAACTGCCCCCTGCCCTCGCCTTGTACAGGACGCTGTCGCCGTCGACGGCCTCGGCGTACTCGGTGTCGGGGTTCTCGACCATGAGCCTGGTGACCTCCGGGCCGTTGTTGACGGACACCGTGGTGAAGCCGTACCGCTCGGCCGTCGCCCCGCTCCCGTCCGTCAGCGACAGGGCCAGGGCCTCGTTCAGCGGCACCTGCGCGTCGGCTCCGGGGCGCAGCGAGATCTCCCGCTCGCCCTGGTAGGCGCGGCCTTCGACGTACTTGTCGATCTCGATGAGCAGGGGAAGCTCCTCCGGCTTGTCGGCGGAGAGGTCGTACTGCGTCATCCCTCCCCCGCCCGCACGGGCCGCACCGCCTGGGGCGTCCTCGGTGGCCGCGCCGCCTCCGGTGCCTTCGGTTCCCGCGCCGCCCGCAGCGGCGCCAGGACCGCCGCCGTCGGCCCGGCCGCGGTCCTGGCCCCCGCCGCCCTGTTGCTGCTGCGGGGCGCCCTGCCCGGCTCCGGCCGGCATCCGGCCGCCACCGGCACCGCCCCGGTCGCCGCGCAGGGACATCAGGGTGGAGTTGCCCTTCAGACGGATGCCGACGTCCGCCAGGTAGACCCCGTCGATGGTGAGGTCGGCCGGGATGGAGTCCTTGGTCCCCTCGTCCTCGAACTCCTTCATCATCTTGTCGAAGTCGGTCTGCTGGTACGACAGCCGGATCGAGTGCTCGACCGTGGTGTCGTACAGACCGACCGGGCCCTTGACGTCGTCGATGATCGTGTCGGCCTCGACCTGCGAGGCCGATGTGACGTAGGGCGAGATACGGGCGTCCCCGAAGGCGTACACGAGCAGGGCGAGCCCGACGCACAGCGCTCCGGCCGGCTTCCAGTGGTGCCGCAGCCGCACCGGCAGGCGGTCCTTGAGCCGCCGCCGGCGGACCGGGGTCGTGCCGCCGCTCATCACAGGTCGGTCGTGTCGTAACCGGTCAGCACGGTCACCCGCTGCCCGGAGGTGCGTTCCTGCAGGGCCGTGACGAGGTCACCGGGTTCGGTGCCCTTCTTCATCCGCACGGTGTAGAACACCTCGTTCAGGGCTCCGCCGCGGATCGTCTCCGTGCTCACCAGCTCGAACTCGCTGGTGTACTTGATCAGCACGTCACGGATGGCGGGCGTGTAGTCCTCGCCGGCGGGGACCTGGACCTTGACGACCTGGCGCTGGACGTTCAGCGCGAACCAGTTGAACTTGAACATCACGAGGATCACGACGCAGATCACCACGGCGCCGACGGCGGCCAGGGTGTAGAAGCGGGCGCCGCAGGCCATGCCGATGGCCATCGCCAGGAAGATGAAGCCGACGTCCCTCGTCTCCTTCACCGCGTTCCTGAACCGGACGACGGACAACGCGCCGACCAGGGAGAACGCCCGCGCCAGGTTCGAGCCGACGACCAGCATGATCAGGGCGACGATCATGCCGACGATGACCAGCGTCTGGACGTAGGACTGGCTGTACGAGACGTTGCGGTGCGTGTACCGGTAGGTGTAACCGATCACCGTGCTCAGGATGAACGAGAGCGCCATGGCGGCGACCACGTCGGCGACGCTGAACGTCCCGCTGAGTTCCTGCAGATCGAAGTTCACTGTGCTCCTGCTTTCACCGGCGCGTGCTGCGCCGCCGGCTGCCCCAGCGGCAGCCGGGTGTGGGGGGTGGGCGGCGGACAGTCCGCCTCGTGGACGTGGAAGACGGACCTGGGCGCCAGGCCGAAGGCCTCGATGGACTGCACGTACTTGCTGATCCGCACCAGGTTCAGGTTCCGGCGGGCCGCCAGGTCCGTGATCCAGTGCGGCGTGCGCTCGTTGACCTTGATCTCCATCACCGTCATGTGGGGCGGGACGGTGAACCGGTTCTCCGGTGTGGCGGTGCCGAAGTGGAAGTCGCGGTCCCGGCCCCGGATCCGCCGGTCGAAGGTGACCCGCAGCCCGGTGTCGGAGGCCCGGCCGACCAGCGCCTCGCGCTGGTAGCCGGTGATCGCGGTCGGCCGGAGGTTCAGCCGGATGACGAGGTCGAGCACCTCCTGGACGAAGGCGCTCTCCCCGGGCGAGTGCTCCACCGTCTCCCGTGCGTCGCACAGGCTCCGGGCGGTGGCGTACGGCAGGGTGATGCGCCGCTTCTGCGTCACCCGGTTCACCCGCTGCTTGATCTCCACGCACACCGGCGACTCGTCGGTGACGCCGTCGAGATCGCCGTAGTGCCGGATCCGCAGCTTGCGGCGGAACTTCAGGCCCTCGATCTTCTCCCAGTAGAACCGCAGCTCGGGGCTGTCGTAGTACAGGCTCCAGACCCCGTAACCGCCCACCGGGCTGTTCAGGTCCCGGTCCATGCGCTCGCCGAGCTCCTCCCGGATCTCGGCGGCCCGCTCCACGGGCACGAGGTACTTCAGCTCGAACCGGTTGAACGCGTGCAGCCTGCTGGCCACGTCCAGCGGCCGGGCGTCCTCCCTGGCCGGGGCGTCGTCGTCCCGGGACTCACGGGATGCAGCCATGTCGGGTCGCGACACCTTGCGCCTCCTTACGTCTACGTGCCGGACCTGCCGGCACGGGACACGCAATCAAGGGCGCATGAGGAAGCCGTGAGAAACGCGGGTTGATTGCAGGAGGATCCGGAGTGACGTCGAGGTGAACGGCGGGCGTACGGGGCCGGGCGGACCCACCACGCGCGAAGGGCCCGGAATCCTCCCGGATCCGGGCCCTCGGAGGGCGTACGCGGTGGGTCAGCCGCCGTCGCGCAGGTCGCCCGGGCCGGTGGGCCGGAAGGCGATCCGGTCGAACGACGCGGTGCAGCCGTCACCCGTGGGCGACTGGACGAGGAAGCCGATACGGGCCGCCGCCCGCTCCTCCTCCGTGCCGAGGGTGAACACCCGGACGAAGGTCCATCGCTCACCGTCCGCCGAGGCGTGGAAGGCGAAGCTGCTGCCGACGCGGCTGATGCGCATCCAGTGGCTGTTCCCGTCCACGACGGCGGAGTTGACGTCGTCGGAGTGGCCGCGGGTGACCACGGTGCAGACCGTGGGGCGTTCCGGGGAGAGCTCCAGGCAGAGCTTCGCCCAGTCCCGCTCCCCGACGTGGAGGTAGAGGACCCCCGCGTCGAAGGCGGCGGCGAAGCCGACGTTCACCCGGGCGATCAGCTGGAAGTCGCCCTCCGGCGCCGGCCCCAGCAGGCGCGGCGCGTCGGAGGCGGGCTCCAGGCTGTCGCCGCCGGGCGGGACGAAACGGTCCTGCTTCGCACCCGCCGAGCCGGTCAGCACGCCGTCGGCGTACGTCCACCCGCCCTCGGGACCGACCGGGTCGAGGCCGAAGGGGAGTTCGGGGAGCCGCACCGCCGCCGTCATGCGCGCCGCCCGTCGACCCGACGCGGCAGACCCTGCGGGTTGTCCTCGCGGAGCTCCGGGGGCAGCAGCGCCTCCGGCGTCGACTGGTAGCTGACCGGGCGCAGCCAGCGCTCGATCGCGGTGGCGCCGACCGAGGTGGAGGTGGAGGTGGTGGCCGGGTAGGGGCCACCGTGGTGCTGGGCGGGCGCGACGGCGACGCCGGTCGGCCATCCGTTGACCAGGACGCGACCGGCCACCGGGGTGAGCTCGGACAGGATGCCCGCGGCGCTGCCGTCGGCCTCCTCCGTCGCGATCTGGAGGGTGGCGGTGAGGTTGCCCGGCAGCCGGGAGAGCACGGCGGTGATCTCGTCCGGCGAGTCGTAGCGTGCGACGACGGTGACCGGGCCGAAGCACTCCTCCAGGAGCGCGTCGTGCGGCCCCTCCTGGACCAGCCGCTGCGCCGGCACGGTCAAGAAGCCCGGGGAGACGGTGTGTTCGCCGCCCGCGCCCGGGGTGACCGGGGCCTCGACGTCGGGGAGCGCGGCCCGCTCGGCCACGCCCCGGACGAAGGCGTCCCGCATCCGGTGGTCGAGCATGACCCCTGCGCCCGTGCCGCTGACCGTCTCGGTCAGCGACTTGAGCAGCTGGTCGCCCGCCTCGCCGGAGGGGGCGAACACGAAGCCCGGCTTGGTGCAGAACTGTCCGGCGCCCATGGTCATCGAGCCGCCGAGTCCGGCGCCGATCTGCTCACCGCGCTCGGCGGCGGCCGCCTCGGTGACGACGACGGGGTTGAGCGAACCGAGCTCGCCGTGGAAGGGGATCGGGGTGGGCCGGGCCCCCGCCGCGTCGAAGAGCGCGCGGCCGCCACGGATCGATCCGGTGAATCCGGCGGCGGAGACGAGCGGGTGCTTCACCAGCTCGACACCGGCGTCGAAGCCGTGGACCACGGTCAGGACGTCCTCGGGAAGGCCGTTCTGTGCGGCGGCCCTGCGCAGCAGCGAGGCGCAGATCTCCGAGGTCGCGGGGTGGTCGGGGTGTGCCTTGACGACGACCGGGCAGCCCGCGGCGAGCGCGCTCGCGGTGTCGCCGCCGGGGACGGAGAAGGCGAGCGGGAAGTTGCTGGCCGCGTAGACGGCGACGACGCCGAGCGGGATCTTGTAGCGGCGCAGGTCGGGCCAGGGCGGGGTCCGGCTTCCGTCCTCGTGGTCGATGTGGATGTCGAGGTAGGCACCCTCGTCGACGACCTCGGCGAAGGCCCTCAGCTGGGCGGCCGTGCGCGCGAGCTCACCGGTCAGCCGGGCCGGGCCGAGCGCGGTCTCCGCGTCGGCCGCCTCGATGACGTGTTCCTGGGCCTCGGTGAGGAGATCGGCCGCGGTGCGGAGGAACGCGGCGCGCACGGTGCGGTCGGCCAGCGCTCCGCGAACGGCGTGCGCCGCCCGGACCGCACGGTCGACCTCCTCCGCTGTAGCCTCCACCGCAACCTGCTCACGCGGGTTCCCCGTTCGGGGGTCGACGCTCCAGACTGGTGCTGCTGCCACCGTGTTTCCTTCCGTTCCACTGCCACACAGGAGAAGTTGTTCGGTATTCTGAACAGCGTTCCTGAACGTGAATACACAGGAACTCTATTTCCGGGCGTTCCGTGTTGGCAAGAAGTCGCAGGGTCGTACCAAGAGGGCTGGAAGGGGCATGAGGCATGTCGGTTGCCGAGTCTGGTGGGGCACAGGTCAAGTCCGCGGTACGGACGGTGGAGCTCCTCGAATACTTCGCCGGGCGCCCCGGCATGCACTCGCTGGCCGCGGTGCAGGAGGCCGTCGGCTACCCCAAGTCCAGCCTCTACATGCTGCTGCGCACCCTGGTGGAGCTCGGCTGGGTGGAGACCGACGCCACGGGCACGCGGTACGGGATCGGCGTGCGGGCCCTGCTCGTCGGCACCTCGTACATCGACGGTGACGAGGTCGTCGCCGCCGCCCGGCCCACCCTGGACCGGCTCTCCGACGACACCACGGAGACCATCCACCTGGCCCGGCTGGACGGGACGAACGTGGTGTACCTCGCCACCCGGCAGTCCCAGCACTACCTGCGCCCCTTCACCCGCGTGGGCCGCAGACTGCCCGCCCACTCGACCTCGCTCGGCAAGGCGCTCCTGGCGACCCACAGCGACGAGCAGGTCCGCAAGATGCTGCCGGAGACCCTGCCGGCGCTGACCGAGCACACCCTCACCGACCGCGAGAAGCTGATCGAGGAGCTGCACGTCATCCGCGAGCAGGGGTACGCGGTGGACCGCGAGGAGAACACCCTGGGACTGCGCTGCTTCGGCGTCGCGATCCCGTACCGCACCCCGTCGCGCGACGCGATCAGCTGCTCGGTGCCGGTCGCCCGGCTCACCCCGGCGCACGAGCAGATGGTCAAGGACGCCCTGTTCGACGCCCGCGACCGGCTCACCCTCGCGACCCGCAGGCTCTGAGCGTCCGGCGCGCCGCACCGGACGGTTCCGGGGCGGCGTGCCTGAGAAAGCGGTGAGAAGGAACACGAACGGGAACGCCCCAGGTGTCCCCGTTCGTCCCTCCAGCTGGATGAACAAGACGATCAGGCGCGCCTCGGTCTTCTGTCTGCTCATGGTCCTCGCCCTGCTGGTGCGGGCGACCTGGGTGCAGGCGTACGACGGCCGGGCGCTCGCAGACGACGACCACAACCGGCGGAACACGATCGCGCAGTACGCGCAGCCGCTCGGCGACATCATCGTGGCCGGATCTCCGGTCACCGGTTCGAAGGAGACGGACGGCGACGACCTCCGCTACAAGCGCACCTACACCCAGGGCGATCTGTACGCGTCGGTCACCGGCTACAGCTCCCAGGCGTACGGGGCCACCCAGCTCGAGGGCATCTACAGCGACGTCCTCGACGGCACCGACGACCGGCTCAAGAATCCCGCGGACCTGATCACCGGCAAGCAGACGTCCCCGGGCGACGTGCTGACGACGATCGATCCGGGCGTCCAGAAGGCGGCCTACGAGGCGCTCGGCGACGACAGGGGCGCGGCCGTCGCCATGGACCCGAAGACCGGCCGGATCCTGGGGATGGTCTCCTCGCCCTCGTACGACCCCTCCGACATCAGCGGGACGGGGGACGCCGACGCCTGGCAGAAGCTGCTCGACGACAAGAGCAAGCCGCTGGTCAACCGGGCGCTGCGGCAGCCGCTGCCCCCCGGTTCGACGTTCAAGCTGGTGGTGGCCTCGGCCGCCCTGGAGAACGGCCTGTACGGCTCGGTCGACGAGGCCACGGACAGCCCCGATCCGTACACCCTGCCGGGCACGAGCACGGTCCTGTCCAACGAGAACCCCTCGGCGCCCTGCGAGAACGCCACGCTGCGCACCGCGCTCCAGTACTCCTGCAACAACGTGTTCGCGAAGGTCGCCGCCGACCTCGGCAAGGACAAGCTGAAGGCGATGGCGGACGCCTTCGGTTTCGACACGAAGGAGCTGGACGTGCCCGTGCGGGCGTCCGAGAGCGTGTACCCGAAGGACATGGACAAGGCGCAGACCGCGCTGACCGGCATCGGGCAGTTCGAGGTGACCGCCACCCCCATGCAGATGGCCATGGTCTCCGCGGCCCTCAGCAACGGTGGTGAGCTGGCCTCGCCGCACATGGTCTCCAAGGTGACGGACGCCGACGGCTCCGCGCTCCAGGAGTACCCGGACGGCGACACCGAGCGGGTCGTGAAGGCGTCGACGGCGGAGCAGCTGCGCAGCGCGATGGTCACCGTGGTGGACGAGGGCACCGGCAGCAACGCGAAGATCGACGGTGCCGAGGTGGGCGGCAAGACGGGGACCGCGCAGAACGGCGTGGACAACAGCAACACCCCGTACGCCTGGTTCACCTCGTACGCGAAGGACGACTCCACCGGCAGGCAGGTCGCGGTCGCGGTGGTCGTCGAGGACTCCGGAGCGGCCCGCTCCGAGGTCAGCGGCAACGGCCTGGCCGCGCCGATCGCGCAGAAGATGATGAAGGCGGCGCTGAAGCGCTGAGCGCGTCCGTCACCGCCCGCGCCGGGCGGTGACGGACGGCCCGTCGTCGAGGCCGGGGCCTACTTCGCCCCGAGGAGCTGCTCGACCGGGTCGATGGCGAAGTACACCGCGAACAGCGCCGCGGTGGCCCACAGCAGCCAGTGGACCTCCTTGGCCTTGCCGAGGACCGCCTTGATCACGACGTAGGCGACGAAGCCGGCGCCGATGCCGTTGGTCATCGAATAGGTGAACGGCATCACGGCGATCGTGAGGAAGGCCGGGATGGCGATCTCGTACTTCTCCCAGTCGATGTGCCGCACCTGTGCCATCAGCAGGAAGCCGACCGCGACCAGCGCGGGTGCCGCGGCCTGGGAGGGCACGATCGTGGCCAGCGGCGCGAGGAACAGCGCCACGGCGAAGAGACCGCCGGTGACCAGCGAGGCGAAGCCCGTACGGGCGCCCTCGCCGACGCCCGCGGCGGACTCGACGTAGGACGTGGCGGAGGAGGCGGAGGCGGCGCCGCCCGCGACGGCCGCCGCGCCGTCGATGAGCAGGACCCGCCCCAGATGCGGCACCTTGCCGTCCTCGTCGAGGAGGCCGGCCTCCTGGGAGACGCCGAGCACGGTGCCCATGGTGTCGAAGAAGTCGCTCAGCAGCAGGGTGAAGACGAGCAGCACGACGGTGATGACGCCGACGTGCTCGAACGCCCCGAAGAGGCTGAAGGAGCCGATCAGGCCGAAGTCCGGCGCGGCCACCAGGTCGTCCGGGACGGACGGCACGGTCAGGCCCCAGGCTGTGGGGGCGATGTCGGCGATCTCGTCGATGACCACCGCCACGACGGTGGTCACCACGATGCCGATGAGGATGGCGCCCTTCACCTTGCGGGCGAGCAGCGCGACGGTGAGCAGCACACCGAGGCAGAAGACCAGGACCGGCCAGCCGGAGAGCTGCCCGGTGGCACCGAGCTGGACGGGGACGGAGCCGGTGTCGCCGGGGATGCGGGTGACGAAGCCGGCGTCGACGAAGCCGATGAACGCGATGAAGAGCCCGATGCCGACGCCGATGGCCTGCTTCAGGGACGAGGGGATCGCGTGCATGATCGCCTCGCGGAGCCCGGTGACCACGAAGACGCAGATCAGCAGGCCCTCGATGACGATGAGCCCCATCGCGTCGGGCCAGCTCATCAGGGGCGCGAGCTGGAAGGCGACGACGGCGTTGAGGCCGAGACCCGCGGCGAGGGCGAGCGGCAGATTGCCGCCGACGCCCATGGCGACGGTCATCACCGCGGCCACCAGCGCGGTGGCGGTGACGAGTTGGGGACCCGAGAGGTGGTTGCCGAACTTGTCCTCGGCCGAGCCGAGGATGATCGGGTTGAGCACCAGGATGTAGGCCATCGTGAAGAAGGTGGCGAATCCGCCGCGTATCTCGCGTCCGAAGTCCGAGCCGCGGGCGTTGATGGAGAAGAAGCGGTCGACCGCGCCGCGCGAACCGCCCTTCCGCACGTCCTCGGGGGGCCCGGCGGGCCCCGGGACCCCGGCCTCCTCGGCTCTGGGCGCGGGCACGGGCGCGGGCACGGTGGGATCTGGTCTGTCCGGCATGGCACTCCTCCTTGTGTACGGATCACGCGACGGTCGGCCTGTACGGATCACGCGACGGTCAGCCGGATTGTTCACCCGTCGCGGGGATTTCAGGTTTTCCCCGTGTTACGTCTTGCGTGGTCGCGCGCCCCTCTCCGCCCTCCGCGCCGGCCGGATCGAGCCGGCGGGCGGGGGCTCCCCCGCACCGTGCGGCCCGCGCCCGGCGGGCCGCTTGAACAGCCTTCCGCTGCATGGGGGTTCAGGTTTCCGCCGTGGTGCGCGTTACTGGAGGCGCACACGCGTCGAAGCGCTTCCGGGGGTGCGCATTGGTACGCTCTCGCCCCGCGAGCGGAACTGGGAACGTACACAGTCCGCTCGGGCGCGCAGGGATCCCGTGCAGAGGAGAGGTACCCGTGGGCACAGGCGTGGACGATGCTGCCGCCGCCGAGTTCCGTGCGTTCTTCGAGGCGCACTACGCCGAACTCGCCCGGCTCGCCCATCTGCTGACGGGTGAGGCCGACGCGGCGGACGACCTGGCCGCCGACGCGCTCATGGCGCTCTGGCACCGCTGGGACCGGGTCAGGGGTGCGGACCACCCGGCGGCCTACGCGAGAGGGGTCGTCGCCAACCTGGCCCGTACGCGCATCCGCAGCGCTGTCCGTGAGCGCCGCAGGATCGCCCTGTTCTGGGCACCCCGCGGGGCGGGCGACGGCTACGCCGCTGACGGGCCCGACGTGTCGGCCGTGGTGGACGTCCAGGGTGCCCTGCGGCGGCTGCCGTTCCGCAAGCGCGCCTGCGTGGTGCTGCGGCACGCCTTCGACCTGTCCGAACGGGACACCGCTCTGGTCCTCGGGGTCTCGGTCGGTACGGTGAAGAGCCAGACCTCGCGCGGTGTGGCGGAACTCCAGCGGCTGCTCGGACCCGGGAACCCTGCGGCACAGGTACAGGTGGCGGCCGCCGGGCAGCGCACCGGAGGAAGGCAGTGATGGACGAGGACCTGCGGGAGCGGCTGCGCACGGCCGCCGCTTCGCACCGCCCCGACCGGGCGCGGATGCTGGCCCGGATCGAGCGCGGCATGGCGGAGGAACCGCCGTCCCGTCCCGCCCGCGGCCCTCGCTCCCCGATGCCGTGGCTGCGGGTGGCCGGGGCGACGGCGGCGGTGTGCGGGGTGCTGGCGGCCGGCGCGTTCGCGGTCACGTCGGCGGGGCGGGAGGGGCCGAAGGGCGGTCAGCGGGTGGCCGCCGAGCCGGCACCGCCCCGCCCGGCGTCGCCGTCGCCCGGCCGGGGCGGTGCGCTGCCTGCCGGGAGCGGCCCGCTGTGGTCGGACGGCTCACTGAACGCGAACAGCAACAGCTACTGGGCGCAGAGCGAGGTGACGGTCAAGACGACGCGGCAGCTGTCGGAGCTCACGGTCGAGCTGCGGATCGCGCTGAACGGCGGGGTGAACACCACCGGTTCCTGGCGCTCCCTGCCGGAGGAGGACTTCGTGGCGTCGGCCCGCGAGGAGGACGGCTTCCTCGTCTACCGCTGGACGCTCAAGCCGGGACGGGGCGTGCCTGCCGGCACGCACACCTTCGCCGGGCAGTACAACCACGCGCAGGGGACCCGCGACACCGGGCGGGACGACTACACGGCGCGGGGGCGCGCGACGGGCGGACAGACCTCGGTGGGCGGCGACTTCGCGCAGACGCACTGAGCTCACCACGCGAGGAGGCGGTTGGGGCGCGGTGACGTCACGCCGGCAGCCTTCACGCACAACGCATCCGGAACACGGCAACCCTTTCGCGGGCGGTGGCGACCCATGAGCGCGACACCATCCCCCACCCCCTAGGAAACGGGACCGACGAACATGAGCGAACGAGCGCACACGCATCGGCGCAGGCACGGCAAGCGCCGCATGGCCGCCGCAATGACCGCCGCCCTGGGTCTCACCGGCGCCGCCCTGGCCACCGACGTCATGCTGCAGCCGGCCGGAGCGGCCACGGCCGCGGTGCCCGCCTGGCCCAGCGCCACCGGAACCCAGGCCGTCTCGAAGACCATCGAGGTCTCGGGGACGTACGACGGCTCGCTGAAGCGCTTCTACGGGAGCGGCGACCTCGGCGGGGACGGCCAGGACGAAGGGCAGGACCCGATCTTCAAGCTGGCCGACGGGGCGACGCTCAAGAACGTCATCCTGGGCTCGCCGGCCGCCGACGGCGTCCACTGCTCCGGCAGTTGCACGATCCAGAACGTCTGGTGGGAGGACGTCGGCGAGGACGCCGCGTCCTTCAAGGGCACGTCGACCGGCTCCGTCTACACGGTGTACGGGGGCGGCGCCAGGAAGGCCTCGGACAAGGTCTTCCAGTTCAACGGCGCGGGCAAGCTGGTCATCACGAAGTTCCAGGTCACGGACTTCGGCAAGCTCGTCCGGTCCTGCGGCAACTGCTCCAAGCAGTACAAGCGCGACATCATCGTGAACGACGTCGACATCACGGCGCCGGGCAAGTCCCTGGTCGGCATCAACACCAACTACGGGGACACCGCCGCACTGCGTTCGGTGCGGATCCACGGCGACAGCAGCAAGAAGATCAAGCCCTGCGTCCGCTACACCGGCAACAACACGGGCGCCGAGCCGACGGAGACGGGCAGCGGCCCGGACGGCACGTACTGCCGCTACACCGCGTCGGACCTCAGCTACGACTAGGGATCCCGCCGACGTCGCCCGAGTGTGGTCTGCTCCTGTCGGCCCGGTGCACCGGGCCGACAGGAGCAGACGCGCGGCACGCGGCGATTGCGTCATGGTTTTCGCCGATCGACACTGGGACGTGAGGATCCTGCTCGGGGAACCTACCGAGGATGTGCGCGCACCATGCCCAGCTCCGACAGCGCCGGCCACGAGGGCCGGGACCCGGACACCGAGATCGCGGTACCGCGGGACGACGGCCCCGATGAAGGGCCGTCAGACGTCTTCCTCGACGTCCCCTCCCTGCATGTGGACGAGCTGGAGCTGGAGGTCGACGACCTCGAGGCACACGTCTCGCTCCAGGCGGAGGTACTGGACCTCCTCAAGCTGAACGTCGGGGCGGACGTGCGCCTCGGGCGGGTCCAGCTGGACATCGACGGTGTGGACGTCCAGGCGCAGCTCAAGGTGCGGCTCCACCACATCGCCGCCATCGTCACCCGGCTGCTGGCCACGGTGGACCGCAACCCGCAGATCCTCGAACAGCTGACCCGTGGCGTGGGTGCGGCGGTCGAGGACCTCGGGGCCGGCACCGGCCGGGCCGCGGGAGAACTGGGCAGGGGCGCGGGCGCGGCCGTGAGCGAGGTCGGCCGGGGAGCCGGGACCGCGGCCGAATCCGTCGGCAGGGGCACGGGCAGGGCGGTGGAAGGCGTCGGCCACGAGGCGGGCGCAGCCGTCGGGGACGTGGGCCGGAGCGCTGCGGAAGCGGCCGAGGAGGCCGGCGGGAAAACCGGGGACCAGGACGCGGAGAGGGCTTCCGAGCGCCCGGCCGCCCGTCGCCGGCGCCGGGCCCCGGAGGGTGACTCCACCGCCCCGGACAGGCCGCGCCGCCCGGCTTCCGCGAAGAAGACGAGTCCCGCAAGGAAGAAGGCGTCCGGAGCCACGGCCCCGGAGAGCAGGAGGGCCTCCGGCAGGAAGACCGTGAAGAAGAGCGCGGCCGGAAAGGCGTCCACGGCGGAGGCCGACGCGGAGAAGGAGAACGGCGTGCCAGGGCCGTCGAGGAGCAGAACCGCCAAGAAGGCCGCGGCCCGGCCCCGGCGCAAGGCGTAGCCGGGCGGGGAGCTTTCGTGTCCATCTGCCCCGCCCGGGACCGCGGCTCCGGCGGGGCTCAGCCCTGCGCGGCGGCCGGCTCGTCCGCCACCACGGGCTCCTCGTCGACAGCCGGCTCCCCGTCGGCAACGGGCTCTCCGTCGGCAACCGGCTCCCGGTCGCCCACCGGCTTCGCTGCCGCAATCAGACGGGCGCCGCGCTGCGCGCACATGTCGAGCACACCGAGCACCGGGGGTACGGCGATGCTGGGCATGAGGGCCTGCAGCAGCACCGTCACACGCTCCGGCAGGTCGTCGTACTCACTGAGTAGCTGCGACATGTGCTGGAGGCCCGCGAAGGTGCCCACGAACAGCTCGGCCGTCGCCAGGAGATCGACGTGGCAGCGGAGTTCATCGCGTTCCCGCGCTTCCTCGAGAATGGCCAGGTTGGCCTCGCGCCAGGCGCGGAACACGCCGCCGCGGTCGATACCGGTGGCCTGCTGGTCCAGACTGAGCCGGACACTGGCACGGACCAGCGGTTCGGTGCGCAGGCGTTCGGCGAAGACCAGCCCGGAGTCGACGAGTTCCTGCAGCTTGACGGGCTGCGGCCGCAGGGCGTTCTCCTCGGTCTGCTGCTGCTCGGCGAGGATTATCTGGGCCAGGTCGTCCTTGTTCCTGAAGTGGAAGTAGATGGCCCCCTTGGTCGTTCCCGCCGCGCCGGCGATGTCACTGAGGGTGGTGGCCTCGTAGCCGCGCCGGTCGAAGACGATGGCGGCGGCCTCGATGAGTTTCTGCCGGGTTCGTGCCGACCGATCCTGCTTTGTCACGTTCATCCCTCGCTCTGCACTTCGGAAGCATGAAAAACGTTAACGTACGAATCTGCCGCCGGAAAGGCGATCCCGCGCCTCCCGGATGCCCCACTTCCAGCCCGCCCGGAGTATTCACGAAACGCAAGATCGCCTCTAGATCACTTGTGACCTGCACTTATTCGGATTTCGGCAATGTGATCCGCGTCACACTTCAAGCCGTTGAAAAAAATATCTTGAGGTACGTAACGTTGCGCCAACAACGTTTCTTGGGGGGATCGTGTTAGAGATCACCAACGTCGGCGCCCGGAAGCCCACTTCCGTGCCCATGCAGTGGGCGCATCGAGAGAGACCGCAGGACGTCGTACCGACGCATTGGAGACGGCTCTCGGAGAACCGTTTCCTCGTCGAAGGCAGCTGGCCCGAGGAGCATCCGTTCTTCGCGCCGGTCGGCGGACTCCACGATCCGCTGCTACTGGTGGAATCCATGCGTCAGAGTACGATTCTGCTCGGTCATGCCGCTTACGACGTCCCACTCGACACGCACTACCTGATGCGGTCGCTGGACTTCACCTGCCGCCCACAGCACCTTCACGTCGGCTACAAACCGGACGTCGAGATCGAGGTCGTCTTCGACGAACTCACCTACCGGGGACGCATGTTGTCCGGCATGCGGGCCGCGGTCACGGTCGGACGCGGCGGCCGGGAGGCCGGCACCGGCGTCAGCCGCATCAACCTGATCAGCGCCCGCGCCTACCGTCGCGTGAGGAGCGCCGCCGCACAGCAGCCCGTGCCCCGGCAGTACGCACCCGATGTGCCGCCCCAACTCGTGGGCCGCCTCCGCTCCGAGGACGTCCTGCTCCTCCCCACCGGTATCTGGGGCCACTGGATCCTCAAGATCGACACCGGTCACCGCACCCTGTACCAGGGCCCCAAGGACCATGTGCCGGGCATGGTCCTCATGGAGGCTGCCCGCCAGGCCGCGCACGCCACCATCGGTCCCTCCGCCTTCGCACCCTGGACCGGCGACAACGCCTTCCACCGGTACGCGGAGTTCTCCCGGCCCCTGCTCATCGAGGTCACCGACGTGTCCCTGTCGGGGGCCGACTGGGCGATGAAGGTCACCGGACACCAGGACGGGGAAGCCGTGTTCACCTCGGTCTTCTCGGCGGGGCAGCCCCGGAGACCGTCTTGATCCTCGTCACGGGCGCCACCGGCACGGTGGGGCGGGAGGTGGCGCGGCAGCTCGCGGCGGACCATGCCGTACGGCTGATGAGCCGCACCCCCGTGTGCCCCTCCGTGCCCGGCCCCCGGGTGGAGACCGCCGTCGCGGACTTCGCCCGGCCCGGCCGGCTGGGCAGAGCTCTGAGCGGGGTGCGGGCCGCGTTCCTGGTCACCAGTCACCCGGTCGAGCCCCATGACGAGCGCTTCCTGGAAGCCGCCGTCGCCGAGGGTGTCAGCCACGTGGTCAAGCTGTCGGCAGCCGTCGTCGACGACGACACCGAAGACTTCCTCACCGTACGCCAGAGGGTCACGGAGGAGGCCGTGCGCTCCTGCGGGATCGCCTGGACCCTGCTCCGCCCACGGGCGTTCATGTCGAACACCCTGTCCTGGGCCGACCGCATCGGCCGGGACGGCACAGTGGGCGCGTTGTACGGCAGTACGCCCAACGCGCCGGTGGACCCTCGCGACGTCGCGCGGGTCGCCGTGCGGGCGCTCACGGAGGGCGGGCACGCGGGCAGGACGTACACCCTCGTCGGACCCGAGGAGCTCAGCGCACGCGCGCAGACGCGCATCCTCGGCGACGTACTCGGGCGCCGGCTGCGGTTCCGCGAGTGGACGGTCCGGGAGGCACGCGAACACCTGGCACGCCGGCATCCGCCTCGCGTGGTCGAGGCGCTCCTGCAGCGGGCGGACCTGCAGGCCAGGGGCGGCAAGTCGCTGCGCGGCGACGCGCTCGCCTCACTGACGGGGCGCGCCGCGGGCACGTTCCGCGGCTGGGCGGACGACCACGCCCACTGCTTCCCCGGCGGGTGAGCGGCCCGTTCCGCCGGGCCCGGCCCCGTTCGCCCGGGCCCGCTCCCCCAGGGGGCGGGCCCGGGCTCCCCCGTTTCCGTACTCACCGATATGTATCGCCGTACCGGGCCGAGTGGCGCCGCGTCCCTTGGTGCGGCGCCGCCCGGCGCTCCTGGGTCAGCCGAGGCGGACCGGCAGTTCCCGGTGGCCGTTGGTGATGAAGCTCGGCAGCAGCGGCAGGTCCTCACCGGGGCGGGCCAGGCGCATGTCCGGGAATCGGCCGAAGAGAGCCTCCAGTGCGACGACCGCCTCCATGCGCGCCAGTGGCGCGCCGATGCAGTGGTGGACCCCGTAGCCGAAGGTGATGTGCTCGCGGCGGGTGGGCCGGGTGATGTCGAACTCGGCCGCGTCGGGGCCGTGCACCTGCGGATCGCGTCCGGCCCCCGCCACGGACACCAGGATCGGGTCGCCCCGGGCGATGCGCACACCGCCGATCTCGATGTCCTCGACGGCGTAACGCAGCGGGACGTGGAAGCCCGAGGGCTCGCAGCGCAGGGTCTCCTCCACCACGTCCTCCCAGGCCGCCCGCCCGGATCGGACGAGCTCCAGCTGGGCGGGGTCGCTCAGCAGGCGGTGGACCGCGTGGTCGACGAGGTTGGCCGTGGTCTCGTAGCCGGCCGAGACGATCAGGAGCAGGGTGTCGAGGAGCTCCTGCTGGCTGAGGCCGGTCCGGCTCTCCTCGTCGCGCACGGCCACCAGCCGGGTGATCAGGTCGTCGCCGGGCGTCTCACGCCTGGCGTCCACGAGCGCGGAAAGGGCCCCGTACAGCGCGCGGACGTTCTCCTCGTTCGCGGTCGGCTTGACCGAGGTGAGGAAGGTCAGGCCGATGATCTCCTGCAGCGGTCCGCGCATCTCCTCCGGGATGCCGAGGAGTTCGCAGACGACCTGGACGGGGAGCGGCAGGGCGAACCGGGCGCGCAGGTCGACCTCGGCGCCCTCGGGCACCTCGTCGAGGCGGTCGAGGAGCGCCCGCGTGATCTCCTCGACGCGAGGCCGGAGCGTGCTGACGTTGCGTGCGGTGAAGGCCCGGGCGACGAGCTTGCGCAGCCGGACGTGGTCGCCTCCGTAGGCGGTGATCATGCTGCGGACGGATACCCACAGGGTGAGTGGCCAGTCGGCCGGTATCTCCCCGCGTATCCAGGCCGGCCAGTGCTGTTGGGCGTCCTTGGAGACCCGTGGGTCGGTCATCAGCTGCTTGAGGAGCTCCGTGCTGGTGACGGACCAGGCCAGGACGCCTCCGGGGAGGGTCACACGGGCCACCGGGCCCTGCTCGCGGATGCGGGCGATCTCGTCGTGCGGGTCGGCACCGGAGGCGTCGAGGTGGACGGGGCAGGTCGTGGCCGCCGTGGTCGGAATGCTCATGGGTCGGATCCCTCTCGGTTCGGTTCGCGCACACGGGCCGAGTGCCGGGGGCCCCGGCAGGCGCGGGGTGGGCGGGGCGGAAGGAGGAGCGCGGCTGGGCAGGTCGGTGCACCCGCGGGCCGCACGGCATCGCGCGGCACCAGCGGGCCGGGATCGGCACTGCTGACGTACGACTGGCTTCCCGGCCGCCCCTCGGAGCACGGGTGTTGTGTGCGGGGTCGCCGCTTCCGAGTGGGTGCGGCGGGGACGGCGCGCATGGGATCCGGTACGCGCCGTGCCGGACCGGACCGTCGCGGTGGCTCGGGTCCGGGGTGAGGCGTGTTCAGTGGCCGGGTGAGGAGGCGGTGCCCGGGGCTTCGAGGGGCGTTTCGCCGGAACGGCTCCGAGGACGCGCGGGGTCGCTCCTGCGGGAACAGCTCCGCACCGCGCCGGCGGGGCGTCCGGGGACGGGACGGACTCCCCTCCCCCGTTCGGTGAGCGTGCGTTCACCCACGAGGCGCCCGGAACGGACCGGAAGGCGTTCGGCCGTTGCTCCGGCGGTACTGGGGGCGGCTGATGAGGACCGCGCCACGCACCGTGGGCGAGATGTCCCCCGCGGGACTACGGGAACGGCGACGAGGGGCCCGAGGAGGAAGTCCCGAAGGGTACTACGGGCTCCGACGGGGCGTGCTTCCCGCTGTCGGGGCGCACCGCGCAGGGACGCGTCCCGATGTCGGGTTCACCGGAGCGCGGCGCGCACTCGGAAGCACGACCGGCAGGGAACCCGCCCGGACGCGGACATCGTTCCCCGTGCCGGGACCGCGACCGCGGGCTGGAAGAACGTCCGGCGCACCGGTGCGCCTGGAACACCCACGGAGCACGCCTCCACAGAATCTCCACAACCATAAGATACCCGTGGGTCAGCGTTGAGTTCAACAGTCCCCGCCACCGTTCGACTCCAGGGCGCAGTCCGGCAGTACGGCGCGCCAGAAGCCGGTGAGCACTTTCGGTGACAGCCAGGCGCGGTTGTCGCGGGCCAGCAGCGCGAAGCCGGTGGTGGCCCCGACCACGGTGTCGGCGAGCTCGCACAGAGGCAGCGCACCGAGACGCGCCCCCTCCTCCTCGCCCGCCTGCACGAGGAGCCGCTGGACGCAGCTCTGCCACTCCTGGTGAATGCTCAGCCGGGTGCGGCCCGAGGTCTCGTAGTTGAGCCGGAAGCCGGCCCGGGACACCACGTCCCGATGCAGCAGATGAGCCAACGAGTAGGAGATCGCGGCCAGTTCGGCAAGCGCGTCGGTCCGGTCGCACCGGGTCCTGCGGGCGGCGCGGTAGAGGTTGCGGATGGCCGCGTGCTCCACGGCCTCGGCCAGGTCGGCCTTGCTGCGGAAGTGGAAGTGCAGGGCGCCCGTGGTGACGCCGGCCCCCTCACTCACCTCACTCAGCTTCGTCCGCTCGTACCCGTGGCGTTCGAACCGCTCGGCCGCCGAGCGGATCAGGGCCGTTCGGGTGCGGACGGAGCGCTCCTGCTTGCGAGTTCGGCAGACCACGGGAGGCGGGTGCGCAGTCGGGCACCCCTGCGGGGAGGCCTGCGGTTGAGACGACGACATGGAGTCATTAAATACCTAGGAGAATCAATTTTCACCAGCGCGTTAAATTATCTGACCGAAATGACCTGAATATCCAGCTCTATCAACATGCCGTCGTAAGCGGACTGCGACCATCACCGGCCGATTCGACACCACAGAAGGCCACATACCGCTCAAAGCTGGGCATCTCATCCTCTGTGAATCCTTTGACAGAAACATCCTTTTAGGTATTGAATTTGACGCGTCGTTGAGTCAAAGCCAAGGATCCGAGGGGGGAAGGGCTATGACTGACCCGGCCGGCCTGCTGGCGCGCGGCGTACACACGCGGGCGCGCTCCACGGGGCGAGGAAGTGGCACGAGGCGCACGGTCGACGAACCCCGGGGCTGGACCGTCCTGGTCGTGCAGAACGACCCGGCCGACACCGAACTCCTCATGCGCGGACTCCAGCGCCACGGGCACGCCGTGACCAGCGCGGAGACCGGCGTCGCCGCCTTACGCGCCTACGGGGAGGCGGACCTGGTCCTGCTCGACCTGGAGCTGCCCGACCTGGACGGCATCGAGGTGTGCCGGGCCATCCGCCGGTTCGACGACACCCCCGTGATCGCGCTGACCGCGCGGGGCTCGGAGCTAGACCGGGTGCTCGGCCTGCAGGCAGGTGCCGACGACTACATGGTCAAGCCGTACGGATTCCCGGAGCTGATGGCCCGTATGGACGCGGTGATGCGCCGCGTGCGGCCTCGCCTGCCCCGCCAGGAGGGCCATGTGGTCGCCCACGGCGAGCTGCTGGTGGACCGCGAATCGCGCAGGGTGACGGTGGCCGGGCGCCGGGTGGAGGTGACCGGCAAGGAGTTCGACCTGCTCCACCTGCTGGCGAGCAACCCGGGCGACGTCATCTCCCGCAGCCGCATCATGCAGGACGTCTGGGGCGGTTCCTGGTCCCGGAGGACCGTGGACACCCATGTGTGCAACCTGCGCAGCAAGCTCGGCTCCAGCGGCTGGATCCTGACCGTCCGCAGCGTCGGGTTCCAGATCGGACTGGGCTGACCGCCCGTCACCCCGCCTCGCGGGCAGTGGAGAGGCCCCGTTCTCGAAGGTCGAGAACGGGGCCTTTCCGGCGCCGTGACCCGTCCGCCGGACGGGGGACGTGGAGGCGGTGCGGGCCGTGGCGCGCCCGGAGCCGGGCGGACGCCCCTGGACGGGGCCGGGGCGTCCGCCCGGGAAGACGGGCCTCAGCCGGAGCTGGGGCGCTTCGCGGGGAAGGCGTGCCGTCGTCCGAGGATCACGACGAGCAGCACCGGGAGCATCAGGACCAGGACGCCCCACGGGAAGGACTTGGGACCCTGCACGTCGAGCAGGATGCCGCCGACGGCGCCGCCTCCGGCCATGAAGGAGTTCCAGGTGGTGACCAGAAGTGCCTGCCCGCGGTCGCCTCCCGCGTCCGTCACGGCGGTCTGGAGCAACGTGGTGACACCGCCCCAGCCCAGGCCCCACAGGATCATCGCGCCGTAGACGGCCCACAGGTCGCCGGCGAGCATCACCAGCATGATCGAGGCGATGATGAACAGGACGGAGCTCGCGACGGTCAGCATCCTGAGCTTGCGGTCCACCAGTGCGCCGGTGACCCAGATGCTGACCACGGAGGCGATGCCGAAGACCAGCAGCACGGTGTCGCGGGAGTCGCCGTGGTCGTACGTGTCGAGGAAGGTGGCGATGTAGGTGTACAGGATGTTGTGGGCGAGCACGTAGGCCGCGACCACGAACAGTACGGCGGCGACGCCGGGCAGCCGGACGGCCCTGAGGATCGGCTCGCGGGCGCCGGGCTTCTGGCCGGCGGCGTCCGGGACGGTGGCCCAGATCCAGCCGAGCAGGATCACCGAGACGACCGTGACCAGGGCGAAGGTGAGGCGCCAGCCGAACAGGCCGCCCAGGAACGTACCGACGGGAATGCCGAGCGACAGGGCGAGCGGTACGCCCGCCATGGTGATGGCGATGGCCCTGCCCTGCAGGTGCGGAGGCGCCAGCCGGCGTGCGTAGCCGACCAGTTCGGCCCAGACAGCCGCCGCGGCGACACCGGCGATCAACCGGAACGCCATGGTCAGCGGGTAGCTCGAGGAGATCGCGGTGACCGTGTTGGCGACGGCGAAGGCCGTCACGGACAGCAGCAGGAGCCTCTTGCGGTTCCAGGTGGCAGTGGTGATGGCCAGCGGGATCGCCGACAGACCGGTCGCGATGGCGTAGATCGTCAGCGCCTGGCCCATGGCCGATTCGCTGACGGACATGTCGCGGGCCATCTCGGGAAGCACACCGGCGGGCAGCGCCTCGGTCAGGATGCCCATGAACGCCGCGGTGGCGAGCGCCAGAAGCGGGGACATGGGCAGCTTGCGCTGCTCGGGTGCCGGGGAGGTGTCGTCCAGCAGCTCTGGTTGGGATGTTGACATGATTGAATCCTCAAACCCTCACATTGATGTGAATGTCAAGTCGGTCGAGTGGACGGGAACGGAAGGAGGGGCACATGCGCATCGGGGAGCTGTCCGATCGCACGGGGACTCCGCGGAGGCTGCTCCGCTACTACGAGGAACAGGGCCTGCTGACATCGGACCGGACGCCCAACGGCTACCGCGACTACGCCGAGCGCACGGTGGACCGGGTCCTGCAGATCCGCGGCCTGCTGGAGGCCGGGCTGCCGACGCGGGCGATCAGGAAGGTCCTGCCGTGCATCAGCGACCCGCGGATGATCCATGTGCCGGACGCGGCGCCGGAGACCATCGAGCTCCTGGAGCGGGAGCGGGACAGGATGACCGAGCGCATCCAGTGCCTGACCCGTAACCGGGACGCGATCTCCGGCTACCTGGACGCCGTGCGCGACACGGACGGGCGCGACGACGGTGGGAGGTACGGGCCGGCGGCACCGGTCGCGGTCTGAGTTCCGTACCGCACGGTATTGGCGAGGACCACACCGTGGCTGGTCACGTCGAGCACCATCCGGTCGCCGTCCTCGATACGGAACCCGTCGTGGTACGTGGCCTTGTCGGCGCCCAGGAAGGTGTACGTGACCAGCCCGGGCTGCCGCAGCAGGGGGTACGAGAACAGGTGCTCCGCCATGTCCTCGAACCGGTGGAAGATGGAGTCGGCCCCGCAGGAGAACGGGCCCTCCCACGCGGTTGCACCGTCCCGCTCGACGACGACCCGGCCCGTCACGCTCTGCGGCGGCGCGTCCAGGAACAGCCAGGGGAGCACCGAGGTCTCGCAGAGCTTGGCGTACGGGGTGTACGCCCAGGGGTTCTTCAGGTGCAGGCCGATGTCGTTGAGGTCGTTGCCGAAGGTGTAGCCGGCGTAGTGCGGGGTGCCGTCCCCGTCGTTGACGTACACCAGGACCACCTCGGGCTCCTCGATCAGCCAGATCGGGTCGGCGGGGGTGGTCAGCGGCTCGTCGGACACGCGCAGCCAGGAGCCGAAGCCCTTCATGTAGTAGTTCGGGGCCACGAACTCCTCGTCGGGTTCGGGGGCGCGGTCGAACTTGGAGCGGTGCGTGCCCATGAATCCGTTGACCAGCGCGTTGTCGGTGGCCGTGGGCAGCAGCGGCGGGAGCAGCCGCAACTCGGGGTCGCCGAGGGTCACCGACACGGTCTCGGCTCCGCTCGTGGCGGCGGCGAGCGCTGCTTCGGCACCGCCCGCGAGGAACGCGGCGCGCAGCTGCCCGTCCTCGACGGCGTGCAGGGTGTGGGCCCGGCCCGGCTCGGGGACTCCGGTTCCCGCGTAACGATGTCCTCGGTACTCGGCTTCGAAGAGGATGGACATGGCGGACGGAGCCTCCTGAGAGAGAAGAGATGTGTGGTGGTGGGGGGTGGCGGATGGTTTCAGTGCACGGGCGGGGTGACGCACACGCCGGTGAGGTCGGTCAGGACCTCGGCGACGCGCTCCAGGGATGCGCTGATCCACGGCAGCCGCAGCGGGTCGTCGGCTGACAGGGCGCGGGTGCGCCGGGAGTCGCTCTCCCCGTACAGGCGGCTGGTGGCCACCCGGACGCGTAGTGCCCCGGGGTGCTCGCCGAACGCCGAGCCGGGCAGCACCCCGACGCCGTAGCGCTCGCCGAGCGTGACGGCGAGGCCGTCACCGTCACGGATGCGGTGGACCCGCCCGAGGTGGTCCCGTGCCGCCTCGAAGTCGGGGTAGAGATAACTGGTCGCACGGACCGGCGCCACCTCGGCGCCCGCCGCGACGAACAGCGAACCCACGGCGCGGACCACCGTCTCGTGCAGCCTGCGGCCGGCGGCGATGTGCGCGACGACCTCGGGCGGCTCGGTGAACGCCCAGGCCGCCGCGGCCTGCACGGGCGCCGCGGTGCTCGACCAGATCTGGCTGGCCACCCCGAGCAGTCGTGCCTTCACCCGCTCGCCCAGCGGGCCTTCGGGCAGCCGGGCCACGCCCAGGCGCCAGCCGCCGACCGCCAGGCTCTTGGTGAGCCCGGTGGTGACCACCGTCCGCTCGGGTGCGAACACGGCCGGGGAGACGGCCGGCCTGGTGCCGTCGTAGACCAGGTCGCAGTAGATCTCGTCGGAGACGATCACCAGGTCCAGCTCCCTGGCGACCTCGGCGAGCTCCTCGACCGTGGCCGCCGAGGCGATCGTGCCCGTCGGGTTGTCGGGCAGCGTGACCACCACGCAGCGCGGATCGTGCCCGGCCGCCCGGGCGAGGACCACCGCCTCCCGGACCCTCCCGGGGTCCGGGACGCCGCCCTCACCCGCCCGTGTGGCGACCGGGACGGGACGCAGTCCGCCCAGCCGGGCCTGGGCCGCGTAACTGACCCAGCTCGGCACCGGCACCACGACGTCCCCGCCGACGGCCAGCATCAGGGCGAACAGCAACGGCTTGCTGCCCGGCCCTGCCACCACCGCGTCCGGGCGGGTGGCCAGGCCGCGCCGCTCCCAGTAGCCGGCGGCCGCCGTGCGCAGCGCCGGATCACCGGCGACGGGACCGTACGCGTTGTGGTCCGCGGCGAGCGCGAGCCGCTCCGCCAGCTCGGGCATGACCGGCAGGCCGATCTCCCCACTGGCCAGGGACAGGACCTGCTCCCCGGCCAGCCGCCGGCGGATCAGTGCCTCGTCGGCGGCGAGTGTCGGCGACATCGTCACCGGCGCTGGATGAGGCATCCGAGGCTCCAACGGGTAGGCGGGAAAGGCGTGTCGGCAGGTGGACGGAAGACTCAGGAGTGTGCGTAGAGCTTCCTGAGCTCGATCTTTCGGACCTTGCCCGTGATCGTCTTGGGCAGGGTGTCGGTCAGCTCCAGGCGGTCCGGGAGGAACCGGTCGTCCTGGTCGGCCCGGCGCAGGTGGGCGCGTATCTCCTCCAGCGTCGGACGGACACCCCCGACCGGAATGACGACCGCGAGGATGGGGTCGTCGACCTGGCCGGTGGGTCCGACGACGGACGCCTCGACGACCTTGGGGTGGCGCGAGATGATCGCCTCCAGCTCCGCTATCGGGACGACGATCCCGTCGCGCAGGATCGTGTCCTTGGAGCGGCCCAGGATCCGGATGCCGCCGCGCCCGTCCTCGCGGGCCACGTCCCCGGTGTCGAACCAGCCGTCATCGGTGAGTTCCGAGTCGAACTGCTCCTGCTGCTTGAAGTAGCCCAGCGCCCTCGACGCCCCGCGCACCCGCAGCCGCCCCACCGAGGCACGCCGGCTCGGGTCGTGACACACGTCGATGCGGATCTCCATGGAGTCGATCGGCCGTCCGTGGCTGTGCGCGGCCCAGTCCTGGTTGTAGTCCAGGCGGCTGATGGTGACCGGGCCGAATTCGGACATGCCCCACACCGAGTAGGTGCGCGCACCGAACGTCTCGCGCAGTTCGTCGACCAGCTCCATCAGCACCGGCGCGGCGCCGGTGACCGTGTGGCGCAGGCTGGAGACGTCGTGCGGGTCGGCGTTCTGGGCGCGGGCGACGCCGGAGAGCGTGGGCGGCGGCCCGTAGAGCAGGGTCGCTCCGTACCGCTCGACCAGGTCGAGCAGGCCCGCGTGGTCGGGGCCGTCCTGGAAGGCGATGGTGCCGCCCAGCATCACTCCGGCGAGCACGCCCTGGCCGAAGCCGGAGTAGTGCACCAGCGGGGTGGTGACAGCGACCACCAGGTCGTCGCGGAGCAGGAACGTGTCGACGTATCCCCGCACGCCCGAGTGCACGGTGTTCTGGCTGTGCACCACGCCCTTGGAGAACCCGGTCGTGCCGGACGTGAAGAGCACCACGAACGGTTCGTCGGGGCGGAGCTGGCGCCCCGCCAGATCGCCCATGAGCTGCTCCTCCCAGTGGTGGGAGACGAAGTGGTCGTGGAAGTCGACCGTGCCCTCGGGACCCGGACCGTCGACGACCACGACGTGTTCCAGGGGCAGTTCGCCGGTCAGGTCGCAGATGGTCTCGGCGAGCGGGTAGCCCTCCCACTCGGGGAGCGTGACGCACACCCTGGCCTCGGTGAGCGCCAGACGATGGCGCAGCTCCTCGGCCTGGCAGACCGGCGCGACGGGGCAGATGACCGCGCCGACCGCCATGCAGGCGAACATCAGCGGAACCATCTCCCAGCGGTTGGGCAGCTGTACGGCGACCACGTCGCCGCGCTCGACGCCCAGTTCGAGCAGACCCCCGGCGAACCGGTCGGTCAGCCGGGACAGCTCGGCGTAGTCGAGCGTGTCGGTGCGGGCCTCGTCCAGGCGGCGGCCCGCGATGACGAGCTTCCGGGGCCGCCGGCGGGCCTGGCTGCGCAGGTCGTCGAGGAAGGTGTCGTCGCGCCACCAGCCACGCCGCCGGTACTCCGCCATCCGGTCCGCGGCCGACGCGTTGGACAGGAAGGCGGCGGTGGTCGACGTCATCGCGCCAGCTCCTCGCGGCGCGCCCCGAGGAGCTCCGGCAGCGGGTTGCCCGCCGTGGCGCCGGCGATGTCGAGCAGGTCGCGGGTGTTCTGGCGGACCCGGTCGCCGACCCAGTCGAAGACCCATGCCCTGCGGGCCTCCGCGGCCAGCTCGAAGGGCACCACACGGGTGACGGCCAGCGCGGCGGACGCGGCACCGCCGATGTTGGCGATGACGCCGGGCACCAGGAGGACCCCGGCGGCGGCGGCCTTCTCGCGTGCCTCGTCGGACGAGCTGATGTTGCCGCCCTCGACGACCAGGCCGGCGCGGAGGCGGTGGACGTTCTCCGCGTTCAGCGCGTGCTTCTGGGCAGCGAGGATGAGCAGGTCGGCCTCGACGTCGAGCCAGGCGTCCCGGTCGGTGCGGACGGTGACGCCGGAGGGCAGTTTGCTGCGGTCGATCGCACCGAACTCATCCGTGACGGCGACCAGCTCGTCCATCGGGAGCCGGTCGGCGCTGAGGGTTCCGGCCACGTCGGCCACGGCCACCACCACGTGACCGCGCTCCTCCAGGAAGCGACCGACCGCACGGCCGACCGCGCCGAAGCCCTGGATGACGACCCGGGCGGGACCGGTGCGCCCGCCGGCCTCCAGGGCCGTGACGGCGGCGACGCCGACGCCGTGACCGGTGCAGTCGATCAGGGGCTCGTAGTAGGTGCGCCAGTCGATCGGCATGTCGGGAGCGCCGGGGCGGAACCGCGGGTCGTACCCGGCCTCCTCGAAGAACACCGCCCGGTCCGCGGGGGTGACACCCATGTCGATGCCGAGGTGGATGCCTCCGTGCAGCAGCGGTTTGACGGTACGTCCGAAGGTGCGGAACGTCGTCCCGCGGTCGGAGCCGTCAGCGACGATGCCCGCCTTGGCGCCGCCGATGCGCAGCCCGGCGAGAGTGAACTTGACGGTCATGTCACGGGCCAGACCGGCGACTTCCGCCTCGGTGACCCCCGGCGTCATCCGGGTGCCTCCCATGGCGAGGCCGTCGACGAGCGAGTCGACGACGACCCAGCCCTTGATGTCGCCGCCGGCGCCGTTCAGGTGAGCGGTCAGGGCGGGCTCTCGTGCTTCCCAGCCAGTCATGTGTCTTCTCCAACGGTGAGCAGGAAGGTGGGGTGCGTGCGGCGGTTCAGGGGGTGCTCAGCGGTACAGGTCGGTGAAGCCGCGCAGGATCTCCCGGCCGTCGGCACGGAACTCGAGGTGCGCCTGGGCCCCCAGGATCCGGCCGTCGTCGGAGCGCAGGAACTCGACCGGGGCGTGCTCGGAGCGCCCGATGGACCGGAAGCCCGGTGGGGCCTGCTGGATGTACAGGGTGTGGCGGTGGAAGACGGTCACCGTCGGCTTGACGTACGTGAACAGCGGCTCCTGCTTGTCGACCCGCACCTCGAAGCCGCCGACGCGCTGCGGCCCCTCGGCCAGGACGCCGCCCTGGGAGACGGCGAGGATCTGCATGCCGCCGCAGATCCCGAAGACCGGGACGTCGGAGCCGAGGACCAGGTCGACGAGGGGTTTGTAGTACTCCTGGTCGTAGGCGCGGACCTTGGTTCCGCTGAGCACGATCGCCTGATAGCGGCCGCCGAGGCCGGCGGGTACGCCGGCCACGGTCACCGGGTCGGTGTCGGAGCCCAGCTCCTCCAGCCGGGCACTCAGTTGCTTGAGCGAGAGCGTCCCGTTGTTGACAACGAGCACGCGGGGTTTCGCCACGTCGGGCTCCTCAGGTTCGCGTGATGACGGTTCCGGCACGGCCGGCGAGCAGTTCGCTGACGGGGGCGCCGCCGATGACGACACGCCCGGCCCCGCTGTCCAGCGCCTCGCCCGCGGCACGCAGCTTCTTGCGCATGCCGCCGGTGGCGCCCTTGTCGCGGAAGGCCGCCGCAGCGCCGGCGGTGATCTCGCGGACCGGTTCCCCGTCGATGAGCAGATGGGCGACGTCGGTGACCAGGACCAGGTCGCGGGCGCCGACGGCTCCGGCGACGGCGGCGGCCGCCCGGTCGCCGTCGGTGTTGACCTCCCGCCCCTCGGCGTCCCTGGCCAGTGGGGTGACCAGGTAGGCGTGACCGGGCTGGAGGTTCTTCAAGGACGAGGGGTCCACCTCGGTGATGGGGCCGACGAGGTTCTCCAGCTCGACGAGCTGCTTGTCCTTCCACCAGAAGCGCTCGCCGGGCCCGGCGGTGACCAGGCCGTCACTGCCCAGGACCCGCTCGGCGGTGATGCCGCGCGCCTCCAGACGGCCCAGGACGTCCTCGCCGAGCTCGGCGCTGACGGTCTTGATGTCGGCGATGACCTCGGGCGTGGTCCAGCGGCTCTGGTTGCCGTAGCGGTCGCGCAGGATCGCGGACGGCTCCCGGTAGCGGGGGCCGAGCTTCCTGAGCGGCTTGGACCAGCCGTGCACCAGGACCAGGGGCCGGGTCCGGCCGTGCTCGGCGAGGTCGTCCCACCAGCTGTCGGCCAGGTCCTCCAGGCAGCTGCCGCCGAGCTTGACGACGGTGGGGGCGGCACGAGGGCCGGTGGCGGTCATGTCGGCATCACCGGCAGCATGGTCAGACCCGTCTCCTCGGGAAGGGCGAAGCGCCGGTTGAGGGCCTGGACCGCCTGCCCGGCGGCTCCCTTGAGCAGGTTGTCCAGTGCGGACAGCACGACGATCCGCCCGCCCTCGGGGTCGTGCAGGACCGCCACGTCGCAGTAGTTGGAGCCGATGACGGCCTGCGGGTCGGGCACCGGGATCAGCGTCTCGGTGTGGCGTCGCACCCGCACGAACCGGTGGCCCTTGTAGAACCGTGCGTAGGCGCGCTGCAGCTCGCGTTCGGTGACCTCCGCGTCGGTGAAGACGTACGCGGAGGTCATCAGGCCGCGCACGTGGCCCACGCCGTACGCGGACATGGACAGCGAACCGACCTCGGCCTTGCCGCGCTCCAGGAAGTCGCTCACCTCCGCCGCGTGCCGGTGCCCGGTGGGCGCGTACGGGGCGATGGCGCCGCTGCGCAGAGGGTGCAGGTCCGGCACCCTCAGCTGCAGCCCGCCGCCGCTCGATCCGCTCTTGCCGTCCACGACGACGGTCTTCAGGGGCAGGCCGAGCCCCAGGGTGAGGGGCGCCAGCCCGAGCGTGAGGGCCGTGGCGTAGCAGCCGGGCACGGAGATCAGCGCGGCGTGCTCCAGGCTCTCGCCGATCAGCTCGGGCACCCCGTACACGAAGCGGTCGGCGAGCTCGGTGGTCCGCGGCACCTTCGGGTACCAGCGCTGGTGGAGCTCCGGGGTGCGGATCCGGAACGCACCGCTGAGGTCGATCACGCAGGCGACGCGATCGGCGAGCTCGGCGGCCAGCCGGGCCGAGACCGATGCGGGCGTGGACAGGAACACCACGTCGCAGGTCTCCGCGATCCGGTTCGCGTCGACCGCCTCGACGGTGAGGCCGAGGTCGAGGCGCAGCCCGGGGTGGAGCTGGGCGGGGCGGCGGCCCACGCTGGAGTTGCCGCCCAGATAGGCGAGTTCGAGCTCCGGGTGCTGGAGCACGAGCCGGATGAGTTCACCGCCGGCGAGTCCGGAGGCTCCGACGATTCCTGCTCGGATCATTCGAGGGTCTCCTGTATGTGGCGGATGACGGCGGACGAGATGTCGGTGTCCGTCGTGGAGGCGACCCCGCGCCAGGCGGGCGCGTGGTTGACCTCGTTGACGAGGTGGCCCGACTCCGTACGGAACAGGTCGACGCCGTAGATGCCGGGACCGAGCCGGTCCACGACCGCGTCGACGACCTTGGCCACGTCCGGGTCGTGCGCCAGCGAGCGGCTCCGGTTGCCGAGGGCGGCATTGCTGCGCCAGTCGGCGCCGGCGCTCTCGAACTCGGCGGCGGCGACGATCTCCCGCCCGACCACCAGGCAGCGGACGGAGCCGCCGCCGAGGTAGGGCTCGAGCAGGCACGCCTGCTCGAAGGCGTGCCCCAGGTCCTCGACGTAGTCGTACACCGAGTGCGCCAGGTCGGCGTCGCGGACCAGGGTGACCCGCTTGCCCATTCCGCCGTAGACGGGCTTGAGCACGGCGGGGGTGCCGAGGTCGGTCAGCGCCTTTGCGTAGTCCTTGCGGGACAGCACGAGGCGGAAGTCCGTCACGGGGACACCCGCTTCGCGCAGCACCGCCCGCAGGACGAGCTTGTTCTCGCACGCGTGGATGGCGGCGGCGGTGTTCAGGACGGGTGTGCCGTCCGCCTCCACGAGGGTGGCGAGGAGTCCGCCGCGGGTGTAGCTGCGGCTGCGCACCAGGACGGCGTCGTAGCCGGCGAGCGGGGAGGCGTCGGCGGAGCCGAGGCCGAGATCCTCGTCGTTGACCCAGTCGATGCGCAGCCCCGCCGGTTCGGCCGCCCGCATGAGTTGGCGTTCCTCCCAGCCGACCCGGTCCGCGACGACAGCGACCCTTCTGCCCATCTCACTGACCCCAGTCGCGCAGGGTGACCTCGACCATTTCCAGCGTCAGCTCGCCGTCGGATATGGCCTCCACGCGCAGCGTCAGCATGCATTCGGGGCAGGACAGGGTCTCGCCGACGAGAATCGGCGGCAGGGTGAGGCCGGTCTCGCACTCCGGGCAGACACCGGTCAGGGTGGCGGTGGTCATGGGTGGGGCTCCTCTACGGGTACGGGTGGGGCAGGGCGGGGTGGTGCGGCTCAGACGTTCTGGAAGTCGACCGCGGCCTTGCGGATGGCGTCGCGGTCCAGCAGCGGAGCGCCCCCGTCCTCCTGCCGGGCCGCGAGCCAGGGGGTGAAGGCGTCGACGTCGACGGTGACCCCGGAGTCGTCGAGCGCCCAGCGCACCAGGGCGCCGGTGAGCCGGGTCCGGACCCTCAGCTCACGCGTGTTTCCGACGAGTTCGGCGGGGAGCGTCTCGTAGGCCTCCGGGTGGAGCAGCTGGCCGGGCAGCTCGTACGCGAAGGCGTGCGGGGTGGTCGGTCCGGACTGGAAGGCCTCGCCGAGGCCCGCGCCGCGCAGCGCGATGCGGGAGAGCTCGGTCAGGTGGGTCAGGTCGAAGCGCCGGTCGTCGTGGATCACGCGCAGGGCGGTGAGCAGTTCGGCGAGCGGTGCGTTGCCGCCGCGCTCGCCTATGCCGCCGACGGTCGCGGAGATCCAGCGGGCGCCGGCGCGGACCGCGGCCAGGGAGTTGGCCACGGCCATGCCCAGCATGTTGTGCGAGTGGATCTCGATCTCCGAGCCGTCGATGACGGTGATGTCGGAGATGACCTCCTCCATCTGCCAGGGCGAGAGGTACGCCACGGTCTCGGCGAGCCGGAACCGGTCCGCGCCGGCCTCGAAGCCGGCCTCGACGTACGGGACCAGCCGTTCCCTGGGGGTGCGCGCACCGTCCTCGCCGCTGAACGTGACGTGGAAGCCGCGGTCCTTGGCCTGGGATATCGCCGAGCGGGCCACCGCGTGCAGGAGCTTGGCGCTCGGCGAGTCCAGCTTGAGCTTCGCGTGCTGCTCGGAGGTGGGGATGGAGTACATGATGTGGCGCACGCCCAGGCGCTCGGCCTCGTCGAGGGCGGTGGCCACCTGGTGGCGGTCGCGGACCACGAGGAGCGTCATGCTGCGCTCGGGACCGATGGCCTCGTGGGTCGCCTCGATCAGGGCGGCGTCCTTGGAGCCGGGGCCCGAGACCATGCCGACCTCGACGAGGTCGATGCCGGTCCTGACCAGGAGGCGGGCGATCTCGGCGGCGTCGCGGGGCTTGAATTCGACGCCCGCCATATGCGCGGAGTCGCGCAGAGTCGCGTCGGACAGATGGGGCGGTACGGGAAGACTTACCTGTGCGGGGGTGACTGCCATGGCGCGTTCCCTCTCTTCCATGCTTTCCGGAAAGGCGTTTCGACGGACGTTCCCGGGCGTGATTCCGAATGAGCGGCCGCTGTGATCCGGGGAGACGATCCCGCTCGAGCGGCACGCCGTGGAGCGCTGAACAAAAGGATGCAAGGGCCCGGTGGTCCGGGGCAACGCAGTTCGTGTCAAGTCGCGCCAAGGAACGTCAGGGCAGGTCGACACCGAGGGAATCTGGTTGACGCAGGGTCCAGTTGCGTAAAACTTCGCTCGTTCGTCCGATAAACCGGCACCCCGGACCGGCGAAACCCACTGCTTCCCGACTATGGTGACCGCATTCCCCGGACGACCCGTATTCAAGACGCGCATTCAAGACACGCATTCATGAATCCGCTGTCGACCGGGAATTCCACGTACGCGAATTCAAGGACGTCCTTTTCGACACCCGTGCACGCCGGGGCCGGGAAGGCCCCGTGAACGAGGGGAGATCCAATGGTGCTCGCACAGCCCGAACTCCGTACGGACCCGGAGGCGGCCGGCGGCCCCGGACCGCTCGCACGATCCCGAGAGCTCGCAGGCAGGCTCGCCTGGCCCACCACGGCCCGGCGCGACCGCGACCGGGCCTGGGACCCCGCACTGTTCGCCGGTCTGGCGCGCACGGAACCCGGCCCCTCCCTGGCCGGCCCCCTCGTGCCCGCGCCCCTGGGAGGCGGCGGCAGCACCGCCGCCGAGGCGCTGGCCCTGCTCGAGGGGCTCGCCGAGGGCTCCCGCGATCCCGGGCTGGCCCTGGCCGTGGCCGTTCATGCGGTCCTGACGACCGTCCCTCTGCGCGCCCACGGCACACCGCGCCAGCGCGAGCGCTACCTGCCGCGCATGGCCTCCGGCGAGTGGTTCGGCGCACTGTCGCTGCACCAGACGCACGGCGGCGCCACCGCCCCGGCCGTCACCGCCCGCCCCGCACCCGCAGGACAGGACGGCTGGCTCCTGACGGGCCGTCTGGACCTGGTGGCCGGTGCGCCCGTCGCCCACCACTTCCTGGTGGTCGCCGCACACCGGGGCGGCGGCCGCACCGCCTTCCTGGTGGACCGGGCCACGCCGGGCCTGCTGGTCACCGAGGGCGGCCCGGCGGCCATGCACACCTGCCCCTGGGGACAGCTCCTGCTCGACGGAGCCCACGTGGACGACGGGTCGGTCCTGGGCGCGGTGGAGGGCGCCGCCACCGAGGTGGAGCCGCTGCTCGCGGTTCTGGACTGGGTGTACTGCAGTGCGCCCTGGCTCGGCGTCATGCGCGCCCTGGCCCGGGACGCCCTGGAGGCCGCGCGCGGCCGGGAGCTGTTCGGCCGCCCGCTCGCCGACGACCAGGCCACCCGCTTCGCACTCGCCGACCTCGTCACCCAGGTCGAACTCGCCGAGGGCCTGCTGCGCCGGACCGCCTCGCGGCTCGACGACGGCGGCGCGCTTCCGCTCCAGGAGGCAGCCGCCGCACGGCTGTTCGTCTCCGGCGCGGCGGAACGGGTCACCCGGGCGGCGGCCGGCCTGATCGGGCCTCTCGCCGGGACGGGCGACGGCCTCGCCGAACGGGCGTACCGCGACGCCCTGTTCCTGTCCCGCACCGGCGGAGGCGCGCAGGTGCTGCGTCCCGTCGTCGCGGCTTCCATGCTCGGACTCGGCTGAAGGAGATGACCATGAACGAACACCCCCGCTCCGACGACAGCACGCCGGCCTTCCCGGGCATCGCGTCCCGGGCCGCGGCCACCGACACCGAAGGCCGGATACCGGCCGCGAACTGGGAGGAACTGGTCGACAGCGGCTATCTGCGGCTGTTCCACCCGGCGGAGGCCGGCGGCTCCGGCGCCGACGCCGACGCCCGGTTCGACGCCATGGAGGCGCTGGCCAGGGCCTGTTCGGGTACGTACTGGTCCGCGACGGTGTCCGCACTGCTGTGCGGCAGTCTCATCGCCACGTACGGCAGTCTCCGCGAGCACGAGCGGCTGCTGCGCCCGCTGCTGTCCGGCGAGCAGACGGCCTGCTTCGGCATCGTCGAGCCGACGGCCGGCAGCGACGCGAGCACGTACCGCACCACGGTCCGCCCGTCGGGCCGGCCCGGCGGCGGGTACGTCATCCGGGGCGAGAAGTCCCGTATCACCAACGCCCCGACCGCGGACCTGTCCGTGACCCTGGCCCGCCGCGACAAGGGCCCCGGTGACGACGGCCCCGACTGGTGCTTGGCCTTCGTGAACCTGCGCCGGCCGGGGGTGCAGCGCTACGAGACCCCGCACATGGGCCTGCGTGCGATGCCGTGGGGCGGGCTGGTCTTCTCGGACGCGTACGTCCCCGAGGCGGACGTCGTCCCGGTCCCGTTCCAGGCGCTGTCGGACGGTATGACGTGGGGCTGGCTGCTGGTGTCGATCGCGGCGATCGCGACCGCCGAGGCGGCGCTCACGGCGTCGGTGCGCCACGCCCAGGCGCGGGTCTCCTTCGGGCGCGCCCTGGCGCACATGGAGGGGGTCCAGGCCCAGCTGGCCGATTCCCGGGCGCAGCTGGACGCGGCCCGGACACTCGCCCGCCGGGCCTTGCGTGAGCGTGCTTCGGGCAACCCGGCGCGGCAGCTGATCGGCATGCTCAAGGTGTACGCCACCGAGCTCGCCGTGGAGATCACCCAGCGGGCGGTGCAGATACACGGGGCGTTCGGCGTGACCCAGGGCCACGAGGTGGAGCGCCACTACCGGGACGCCCAGATGAACGTCATCGGTGCCTTCGCCTCCAACCGCCTGCGCGAGCAGCTGGCCGAGGGCCTGGGCCTGGGACCGGCGGCCTACCGGCAGTTCGACTGGCTGGCCCCGACGGGGCTGCGCCACCACCCGGTGAGCCTGGACGGCGGCCCGCGCACGGTGCCCGCGGTGGCGTGACGCAGAGCGCCGGAGGGCTTCCCCCCGGTGGCCCCCGCGCCGGGAGACCTCCTCCCGGCGCGGCAGCGCCTCTCCGCCGGGTGGTCCCGGGGGTCACGCCCAGGGGCGCCAGTCGCCGAGGTAGTCCGCCGGGGTGTGCGCGCGGGCCTCGGAGGCGGTCATCTGCGGGCGGTTGCCGGGCACGGTGACGCGTGCGCCGGGGCCGGTGTTGCGGTACTCCGCGAAGCGCTGGTCCTGCCAGGGGAAGCCCGCGGACATCGTGCCGTACGGGGTCACCGCGTCGATGCCCGCACCCAGGTGGCTGTCGCGGACGGTCAGCATCGGGTGCGCGGTGAGGTCCGAGGAGGGCACCCAGGGGCGGGCCAGCTTGTAGTAGCCGTCGGGAGCGTTGCCGGTGATCCGGGAGCGCTGGACCAGGTAGCCGTGCGGGTTGGCTCCGGCGGTGCTGGGTGCGAAGACGAAGCCGTACGGGGCGGACGCCAGGTCGGTGCGGGTCAGGGTGCGGAAGCTGCAGCGGTCGAAGACGGCCGTGGCGCGGCCGAAGACGAAGTCGACGTCGCCCTCCACGGAACAGTCGCGGTAGTACTGGCGGGCGAAGGCGGTGAGGGCGAGCGTGTCGGCGTACAGGGTGTCCTGGTGGCCGAGGAAGCGGCAGCCGTAGAACGCCGAGCGGTCGCCCTGCACCTTGATCGCGACGGCCTGGGTGCCGGTGTACTCCGGGTTGTCGGAGCGCAGCCAGTCGTTGGCGAAGGTCACGTCCAGGGCCGTGAAGTCCGCGGCCTGGACGGTGACGGAGGCGGATCCGCTGGTCCCCAGGGTGCCGGAGCCGTCGGGCTTCGGGGTCCCGGCCGCGTCGCCGTGGACGAGGACGGTGTCGCGCGGGTCGCCGCTCGCACCGATCAGGGTGAGGCCGGTCCGGTCGGCGGGGACGGAGAGCTTCCCCCGGTAGGTGCCGGGGGCGATCACCAGGGTGCGGCCCGGGCCGGTGGCCGCGTCGAGGGCGGACCGTACGTCGGTGAAGTCGCCCCTGCCGTGCGGATCGACGTACAGCGTCAGGGCGTCCGGGCGGCGCGACGGGGAGCCGTGGCGACCGAAGGGGTGCCGCGGGCGCGGCGGCCGGGCGTGGGCGGTGGGTGTGCCGAGGGCGAGGGCGGCGCCCGCCCCCGCGAGCAGGGTCAGGGCGCTGCGTCTGCTGGGCATGGCGGTACTCCTTGCGTGGATGAGCGGGCCGGAGCGGCGCCTTCCGGGGTGGTGGAAGGGTGCGGTGCCGCTCCGGCCGGTTCCGGGGGGGTGGGGTCAGCGGACCAGCGGCTTGCCGGCTCCCGCGCCGAGGCCCACCAGGAGCGGGACGACGAGCGGGTGGGCGACCGCGGTGCGCAGCGTCGGGGTCCAGCCGGCGCCCTCGGTGAGCTGCTCGGCGGGCACGCCCGCGTTGTGCACGGCGATCAGGTCGGTCTTCCGCCCGTTGACGTAGTTGTCGCCCGCCGTGAGGGAGGACTCGGACCACTTCTTGAGGATGGTCGCCTTGTCGAAGCCGGAGGGCACGGTGAACGCGTTGTGCTCGGCGACGAGCTTCGACTCGGCGCCGATGCCGTACGTGTAGCCGTAGGCGGCGCCCCTGCCGGCGACGAAGAGGTTGTTGTACGAGTCGACCTGGCCGAAGCGGACGCGGGGCGCGCGCTCCTTCACGTCCTTGAAGAGGTTGTGGTGCAGCGTGACGCGGAGCTTGCCCCGGTCGCTGGCCCCGGCACCGTCGCTGTTGCCGATGAGCATGGTCTTGTCGTGGTCCTTGAGGACGTTCCACGACACGGTGACCAGGTCGGCGCCGCGCACGATGTCGAAGAGGCCGTCGTGCTGCTGGTACACCTGCCCGAAGTAGTGGGGCTGGTCGGCGTCGGGGCGGTCGCCGTCGCCGAAGGTGTTGTGGTCGACCCAGACGTGGCTGGAGCCGTGGACGACGAGGTTGTCGTACTCGGAGTTCCAGGCACCCAGGTCACCGTCGGTGGGGTCCCACTGCGGGAAGCAGTCGTAGGTGTCCTCGAAGGAGATGTTGCGGACGATGACGTCGGAGACGTTCTTCACCTGGAGGCTGGCGCCGATGATCGTGGCGTCCTTGCCGACGCCGACGAGCGTGGTGTTGGACGGGACGTTCACGTTGACCGCGGCGGCCTGCAGCTTCGCGGACGCGACACGGGCGTCCTCCAGCGGCCCCGAGGGGACCTCGTCCGTGCCCCAGACGGCCGGGTCGTAGGCCGCGAGGTACTTCTCCAGGGTGTAGCCGCCCTGCTGGTACGCCTCGCACCCGATCGGGGTGCCCGCGGCGTCGGAGTTGCCGTGGACGGTGCCGGCGATCCTGACGATCTTCGGTGCGTCCCCGGCGTCCTCGAAGGCGGCGATGAGCTCGGCCCGGTTGGTGACGGTGTAGACGTGCTCGGGGGTGGCGTCCGCGCCGCCCCTGGTGGAGCCGTCGGCGGAGGCCCAGCCGTCGCCGGCCGGGAGCACGGAGCGCTCGATGCCCTTGCCGTGGTGGGTGGTGGCCTGGGCGGGGACGCTCACGGCGAGGGCGAGCGAGGCAGTGCCCATCACCACGGCGATGGCGCGGACGTGTCTCATGCGTGCGGGCATGGCGGATCCCTAACTGTCGTACGGGGAATGGGATGTGGAGGAGAGCGAGGAGCGGGGATCAGGCCTGCGGCCAGGTGATCCGGCTCCCGGGCACCGTCTCGTCGAGGCGGCGGAGGTCACGCGGGGCGAGCACGCGCCCGTGCAGCAGGGCGCGGGCCGTCGTCCTGGCGACGTCGACGGCGCCGTCCGGACGGAAGTGGGTGTTGTCCTGCTTGCCGTCGGGGTAGTTCGGCGACTCGCCGGGCTCCAGCCAGTTGAAGTACGCCTCGGTGCCGTCCGGGCCGAGCTCCTGCCATCGGGCGAGGGACAGTGCCTGGACGTCGATCAGGGCCACACCCTCCTCGGACGCCAGGGCGCGCATCGCGGCGGGGTACTCCCCGTGGGTGGGCTTCGCCGTGCCGTCCTCGGCGAAGCGCCGGCGTTCGACCGGGGTGATCAGCACGGGCTCGGCGCGCCGGGCGCGGGCGCCCCTGACGTACTGGCGCAGGTACTCCTGGTAGGTGGTGTACGGGTCGGTGCCGCGGGCCGGGTCCTCGGTCTTCTCGTCGTTGTGACCGAACTGGATGAGGACGAGATCACCCGGACGGACGCCTTCCAGGAGGGCGGTGAGACGGCCCTCGTCGATGAAGCTCTTCGAACTCCGGCCGTTCATAGCATGGTTGGCGACGGTGAGGCCGCGGCCGAGGAAGAACGGGAGAGCCATGCCCCAGCCGGTCTCGGGCGCGGCGTCGGCGTACTTCTGGGCGGCCGTGGAGTCACCGGCGATGTGGAGCGTACGGGGTCGGGGCCCGCCCCCGCCGCCGTGGGCGAGCGCGGGTGTGGCGGAGAGGGCGAGGGGCAGCGCGAGGAGCGCGGCCGCCGTCCGTCTACGGGTGAGTGACACAGGTCGACTGCCTCTCTCGGAGGAGAAACGTGTGGTGGTGCGCTGGAAGAGGGACCGGCGGCGGGGTGCGACCCGGACCGCCGCCGGTCCCCCGGTTCATGGGGGTGGGGCCGGCTACGACGGCCGGGGTCAGCCGTTGCCCAGTTCCTTCCACTCCTTCTGGGCGGCGTTCAGCTCCTCGGCCATCTTGTCCAGGAACGCCTCGGCCGTGATCTTGCCGAGGAGCAGCTTCTGGAACTCCGGCTCGTTGTCGGCCTTGCTGATGTTGTTCCAGTCGGGCAGGTAGTACGGCAGGTCGACGATCTTGGTGGATCCGTCGGTGAGGGCCTTCGCGGCGAGCGCGGTCGGCTCCGTCTCACCGATCCACGGGTCCTTGGCCGCCTCGGTGTTGGCCGGAATGGCGCCCGCGGACTCGTTCCACTTGCTGTTGGACTCGTGCGAGGCCGCGAACTCGATGAACTTCCAGGCCGCGTTCTTGTTCTTGCTGGACCGGAAGAGACCGAGGCCGTCGACGGGGTTGGAGACCTGGACGCGGGTGCCGCCCTCCCCGATGGGCGCGGGTATCCCGGCGAACTTCTCCTCGCCCAGGGCCTTCAGGTGGTCCTGGTAGGAGCCGAGGTTGTGGCTGAGCATCCCGATGGTGCCGGAGTCCCACTGGGCGACCATCTTGGTGAAGTCGTTGTTGACGTCGGCGGAGGGCGTCGTCTTCTTGAAGAGGGCGGCGTACTTCTCCAGTGCCGCGACGTTCTTCGGGTCGTTCAGTGTGGTCTTCTCGCCGTCCCAGAAGGCCGTGATGCCGGTCTGCCCGTAGATCGCGTCCAGGGCCTGGGCGATGGAGCCCGCGCCACCGCGGATGGTGTAGCCGAACTTGTTGCTCTTCGCATCCGTCAGCTTGTCGGCGGCCTCGTAGAACTTGGGCCAGGTGGTGGGTGCGTCCAGGCCGGCCTTCTCGAACAGGTCGGTGCGGTACCAGAGCGCGCCGTTGTTGGCCGAGGTGGGCACGGAGTACAGGTCGTCGCCCCGTCCGGCCGCGGATCTGACGCTCTCGACCATGCCCTCGACGAGCTTGCCCTTCAGCGGCGACCCGTCCAGCCGGTCGTTGACCGGCTCCAGGGCCTCCTGGGAGACCATGTTCGCCAGGTACGCGGTGCCGACACCGCCCACGTCGGGGAGCCCGCCGCCCGCGATGGCCGTGTCGTACTTCGACTGGACGTCGGCGATCGGGATCGGGACGTACTTGACCTCGATGTCCGGGTTCTTCTTCTCGAAGTCCTTGATGATCTCGGTCCAGATCGCGGTGCGCGGGCCACCGTTGTTGTCCCAGAAGGTGATCTCGCCCTTCCCGCTGCCCTCCGTGCCGGAGTCGCTGCCGTCGTCGCCACAGGCGGTGGCCCCGAGGGCCAGGACCGCAGTGAGGGACACCGCGGTCGCGGCACGCCCCCGGAGCGTCTTCGAGATGTTCATGTCGGCTCTTCTCTCTCGGAATCTGTACGCGTACGTGGGGGGAGGTCAGTGGTGTGCGCGGTGCGGTGCCGGGATACGGGACCGCACCGGACCGGCTCGGCCGGTGTGTCGTCCCGGCGGGTGTGCCGGACGCCCCCGTGGCAGCTGTTTCCGACGGCCGCCGCCGTGGCTCCGCGCATGCGGGAGGGCGGCGGGGGTGAAGGCGGTGAACGGTGTTCTCGCTCTGGTGCGCTCGGTACGGAGGTGCGTCATTGCGGCTCCCATACAGCGGTGCGGGGTCAGACGGTGCGAGGTCTTCCGGTGGTGCGGAACGCGGTGAAACCGGCGGTGCCGGAGGGCCCCGAGCCGGCCGGTGCGGTGGCGAAGAGGCCCAGCAGTGCGCCGACCCACCGCCAGGGGGTGGCGGCGAAGACCTGTCCGGACGCCCTGAATCCGGCACCGTCGCCGGTGTCTGCGGAGAAGCGGCAGCGGGCGCCCCGGGTGACCTCGATCCGGACCCTGACGGCGGCGCCGGGTGCGGGGCGGGGGTGCTCGGCGTCCCGCTCGTGCTCGGCGACGGTCTCGGCGTACCGGTGGACGAGCTGTGCCGTCCCGTCGGTCCCGGCCTCCAGGCCGATCCACGAGAAGGCGTCCCCGAGCACGGCGAGCCCGGCCTTGGCACCCGGTTCGCCGGTGTCGAGCGTGATGCCCACCTCGACGGTGAACTCCTCGGCGGGCAGCCGCTGCACCAGGACGTTGGGCAGGGCCCGCAGATCGTGCGCGTACGCGGTCCGCACGCAGCTGAGGCGCAGCCCGTCACCCCCGTGGCCGACCGTCCAGCCGGGCCGCGGATTGGCCGTCCACTGCCACTGACGGCCGTACCGCCCGCCGGGGAAGTCGTCGCTGGAGGCCGGCGCCCCGGCGGTCTGCTCCGGGGCCTTCGGGCTGCGGTGGGTGAGGACGGGTTCGCCCTCGTCGCCGATGACCGGCCAGCCGTCCCCGCCCCAGCGCATCGGCTGGAGGTGGACCACGCGGCCGTACGCTCCGCGGGCCTGGAAGTGCAGGAACCAGTCCTCCCCCGCCTCGGTCCTGACCCAGCCGCCCTGGTGCGGGCCGTTGACCTCGGTGCCGCCCTGGGCGAGGACGACCCGCTCCTCGTAGGGGCCGGTGAACGTCCGGGAGCGGAAGGCACCCTGCCAGCCGGTCTCCACTCCCCCGGCGGGGGCGAAGATCCAGAAGTGGCCGTCGTGCCGGTAGAGCTTGGGGCCCTCCAGGGTGAACCAGCCCGGGATCGTGTCGGCGTCGATCAGGGTCGCGCCCTCGTCGAGGAGTTCACGGCCGTCGGGGCTCATCCGGTGGCCGGTGAGCCGGTTCTTGACGCCCGAGCGCGACTTGGCCCACGCGTGGACCAGGTAGGCCTCACCGGTCTCCTCGTCCCACAGCGGGCAGGCGTCGATCAGGCCCTTCCCCGCCTTGACGAGGTGCGGCGCGCTCCAGGGGCCCCGGACGTCCTCGGCGTTGATCTGCTGGATGCCGTGGTCGGGGTCCCCCCAGAAGATCCAGAAGCGTCCGGCGTGGTGGCGCAGCGAGGGTGCCCACACCCCGCAGTCGTGGCGCGGCACGGCGAAGTCCGCGTCGGGCCGGAGCCGGTCGAGGGCGTGGCCGATCAGGGTCCAGTTGACCAGGTCTCGGGAGTGCAGCAGGGGCAGTCCGGGGACCCGGCCGAAGCTGGACGCGGTGAGGTAGTAGTCGTCGCCGACGCGCACGACGTCCGGGTCGGACCAGTCGGCGTTCAGGACCGGGTTGCGGTAGGTGCCGTCCCCGAGGTCGGATCTCCAGGGCATCGTCATGCGGCGACCGCCTTGCGGACGAGGGCTGCCGCGGTGTCCCGGCCGAGGCGTCCGTCGGCGACGACGGTGACGACCCTGCGCACGACGGTGGCTCCGGCGGCGACGGGGAGCCGCCGGTCCGCGGCGAGCGAGGAGCCGACGCCCGGGTACTCGGTGGTCCGCACGAACCACGGGTCGCGCCGGGTCTCGTCGGTCGCGCCGGCGAAGACGAGCGTCCAGCCGTCCCCGGCGAGGGCCAGCCAGTCGGCGGCCCTGCCGTGCACGGCCTCCTCGCCGTCGAGCGTGCCGCTGAAGACGGCGGGCGGCGCGGCCTCCTTGGGGGCGCGCCAGAAGAATCCGCCGTATCCGGCGCCGGGGCGGCCGTTGGTGGCGGGGCTGCCGATGGAGAGGTCCGTGCTGCCGCGGTTGGTGAGCGAGAAGGAGAAGTCCAGCGCCCAGGCGGCGGCGGAGAGTTCGGCGGTGGCGACGGTGCGGTGCTCGCGCAGCAGCTCGGCGCCGCCGGCCTCCCAGCTGAGCTCCTCCACGAAGCCGTCCGGGTCGCGGAGCTTCCAGCCGAGGTGGCGCTGCGTCCCGTGGTTGTCGAGTGCGGTGGGTCCCTGGCCGCGGACGTAGGTGCGCCCGCCCCAGAAGTTGTGTCCGGCCACGTCGGGCACCGCGACGGAGGCGCCCAGGTGGTGGATGTGGTCGGCCGGGCGCTCCTCGGTGACGGGGGTGCCCGCGAGGGTGGTGACGGGGTGCAGATAGGGGCGGCCGGCCGCGCCGTCCCGGTAGCCGTAGCGGCCGACGGGGCGTCCGGCGCAGCTGAGGAGTGCGGTGGTCATGGGGTGCTCACCTCGCTGGGGCGCGCCCAGGAGGCGCCTAGTTCGGAGAAGAGGGTGAGGGTGTCGGCCGCGGTGGCGACGGTCCCGTCGATGCCGCGCACGATGCGCCGCACGCCGTCCCCCTGGTCGGCGGGCCGGGTGTGCCAGGCGGTGGGAGGCAGTGCGGTGGGCTCGGGGGAGGTGCGCACGGCTTCCAGGACCCGCATGAAGGCGCCGGTGCGCTCCGGCGGTACGAGGAGCGCGGTGCCGTGCTCCAGGTGCCCGACGAGGTTCTCCAGCAGGTCGGTCCGTCCGTGCACGGCCTCCTCCGGGCCGTGTCCGGCGCGCTGGACCAGGACCCGGTCCTGCTTGTACCAGAAGGTGATGCGGCCGCGGTCGCCGTGGACGATCACGTACGGCTCGCCGGCCTCCTCGGCGCAGAGGGTGACCGCGACGGTGACCGGCATCCCGTCGGTGGTGGTGATCCGGACGCAGCTGGTGTCGTCGGACTCGATGTCGTGGGCCCGGAAGAGCTCGGTCTCGATGGACGCCACCTCCTCGGCCGTTCCACGGCCCGCGAGTTCGAGTGCGGTGGCGACGGCGTGGGCCAGGGGGTTGGTGAGCACCCCGTCGACGACGTCGGTCCCGCCCATCCTGCGGCGCCCTGCCCAGGGGGCCCGCCGGAAGTAGGCGTCGTCGCGGACCCAGGCACCCGCCGCGCCGACGCCCCGGACGGAGCCGATCGCGCCGGAGGCCACGAGGCCCTTGATCGCCGCCACGGCGTGCGAGCCGAGGGACTGGAAGCCGATCTGGCAGGCGACCCCCGCCGCCCGCACCCCTTCGGCCATGCGGGCGTAGTCGTCCCAGGTCGCGGCCGGCGGCTTCTCCAGAAGGAGGTGGACGCCCCGGGACGCCGCGGTCAGGGCCAGCGCGGTGTGCGTGGGGATGGGGGTGCAGATGACGGCGACGCGTGCGCCGGTGGAGTCCAGGAGGGCCCCGAAGTCCGCGGACTGCTCGGGCGTCTCCCCTGCGAACAGGTCGAGTTCGGCGTCGGTCAGCGGGTTCAGCTCGCAGACCCCGGCCAGCCGGACCAGCCCCTGGTGCTGGAGCCTGCGGATGTTGGCGAGGTGCCAGCGGCCGTGGCCGCGGGCTCCGGCCAGGACGACGGGGACGGGGGTGGTCGCGCTCATCGGTCCGCCCTCCCCGCTCCGGCCCCACGGGCCGTCCCGGCGGCGACGCGGGCCGTCCCGGCCCCACGGGCCGTCCTGGCGGCGGCTCGGGAGTGGAGCTTCCAGGTCATGTCCGTCATCCCTTCACGGCGCCGGCGCTGAAGCCGGTGATGAGCCACTTCTGGATGAAGGCGAAGACGATGACCACCGGTACGGCGGCGATGACTCCGCCCGCGGCCAGCGCCCCCAGGTCGACGCTGTCGGCGCCGATGAGGGTGTTGAGGCCGACCGGGATCGTCTGCTTGTCCTGTTCGCTGAGGAACATCAGGGCGAACAGGAAGTGGTTCCAGCTGTGGACGAAGGCGAAGGAGCCGACGGCGATCAGCCCGGGGCGCAGCAGCGGCAGGACGACGGCGCAGAACGCCTTGAAGCGCGAGCAGCCGTCCACCCAGGCCGCCTCCTCGAGGGAGACCGGGACGTTCTTGATGAAGCCGCTGATCAGGATGATCGACAGCGGGAGCTGGAAGACGGTCTCCGCGATGACGACGCTGCCCAGGGAGTTGATCATCTGGAGGTTCTTGAAGATCTCGAAGAGCGGCACGAGCATCAGGGCGCCCGGGATGAACTGCGAGCAGAGCAGCGCCAGCATGAAGGCGCCCTTGATCTTGAAGTCGAACCGGGCCAGGGCGTAGCCGCCGGCCAGCGCGACCAGGGTCGTGGCGATCAGCGTCGCGACGCCGACGATCATGCTGTTCTGGAAGAAGAGGGCGAAGCTGCGCTCGTTCCAGACCTTGGAGAAGTGGTCCCCCGTCATGGGCCAGGGCACCAGGGAGGTGGAGCCGGCGGGCCGTACGGCGAAGAGGAACATCCAGTAGAACGGGATGAGCGTGAAGAGCAGGTAGATGCCGAGCGGCACATAGATCTGCCAGCGCGGTACGTCGTCGAAGGCGCGCTCGCGCTTGCTGCGGCGGTGCGAGGAGGGCGGCGGGGCGTCGTTCCCCCGGGACGGTCCCGCCGTGCGGGCACCGTTCTTCTCTACGAGTGCGGCAGTCACTTGTGGTCGCCTCCGAACTTGCTCAGGCGCAGATAGACGATCGAGCAGAACAGGAGGATCACGAAGGCCACGGTGGTGAGCGCGGACGCGTACCCGAAGTCGTGGCCCTCGATGCCGGTATTGGCGACGTAGAGCGGGAGCGTGGTGGTCTCGCCCGCCGGTCCGCCGCCGGTGAGGGTGTAGAGCAGGTCCACGTTGTTGAACTCCCAGACCCCGCGGAGCAGGGTGGCGAGGATGATCGCGTCGCGCAGGTGCGGGAGCGTGATGTGGAAGAACTGCCGCATCCGGCCCGCGCCGTCCACCGACGCCGCCTCGTACAGCTCCTTGGAGACGGACTGCAGGTCGGCGAGGATGAGGATGGCGAAGAAGGGCACTCCGCGCCAGAGTTCGGAGACGGTCGCCGCCCAGAAGACGGTCCCGGTGTCGGAGAGGACCGAGGTGCCGTACTCACCGATCCCGGCGTCCGCGAGGTAGCGGCTGAAGCCGGTCGAGGAGTTGTACAGCAGGATCCAGATGGTGCTGGTGAGGACGCCGGAGACGGCCCAGGGCGAGAAGACCATGGCGCGGGATATCCCGCGGCCGATGAAGCTCTGGTTGACGATCAGCGCGAGAGCGAGGCCGAGCGCCAGCTGCAGGGTCACCTGGGTGAAGACCCACTGGGCGCTGAAGCCGAGCGTCGACCAGAACTGGTCGTCCTCGGTGAAGATCCGGGTGAAGTTGTCGAAGCCGGCGAAGCCGTTCCGCCACGGCTTGGTGACGTTGTAGTCCTGGAGGCTGTAGTAGAAGACGCTGATCACCGGATAGGCGATGAAGCCCAGCATCAGCAGGCCCGCGGGCGCGATCAGCAGATACGGCAGTCGGCGGGGGGTGGCCGAGCGGCGCTTGGACGCCTTCCCCTTGGGGGGCGGTGTGGCCACGGCTGCGGATTGGGCCATGACGCGTCTCCGATCTCTGGAAAGTGCTGGATGTGCCGTGCTTTCGGTGCATGGTGCAAGCGCTTACCGCATGCCGTTCGGTATCCCGGACGGATCGGTGCGCGGAATCCTCTTAGCCCGGTCAGCCCGCGTACGGGTCGGGCACTTCTCCCTGCCGGGCCAGGAACGTGAAGTCGCAGCCGGTGTCGGCCTGGGTGATCTGGTCCTGGTAGAGCGCCCCGTAACCGCGCCCGTAGCGGGCGGGCGGCTCGGTCCACCGGGACCTGCGGAGCTCCAGCTCCTCGTCGGAGACGTCGAGGTGGAGCAGCCGTGCCTCGACGTCCAGCGTGATCAGGTCCCCGGTGCGGACCAGGGCCAGCGGGCCGCCGACGAAGGACTCGGGCGCGATGTGCAGGACGCAGGCCCCGTAACTGGTGCCGCTCATCCGGGCGTCGGAGAGCCGCACCATGTCCCGTACGCCCTGCTTCAGCAGGTAGTCGGGGATCGGCAGCATGCCGTACTCGGGCATCCCGGGGCCGCCCTTGGGGCCGGCGTTGCGGAGCACCAGCACATGGTCCGGGGTGAGGGCCAGGGCCGGGTCGTTGATGGTGCGCTGCATCTCCTTGTAGTCGTCGAAGACGACCGCGGGTCCGGTGTGGCGCAGCAGGTGGGGCTCGGCGGCGATGTGCTTGATGACCGCGCCGTCCGGGCAGAGGTTGCCGCGCAGGACGGCGACACCGCCCTCCTGGGCCAGCGGGTTGTCCCGCTCCCGGATGACGTCGGTGTTGTGGACGAGCGCCCCGTCCAGCTGTTCGCGCATGGTGGTGTGCGTGACGGTGGGCCGGTCCAGGTGGAGCACGTCGGTGAGCCGCGCCAGGAAGCCGGGGAGCCCTCCGGCGAAGTGGAAGTCCTCCATCAGGTACTTCCCGCCGGGGCGGAGGTTGGCGAGGACGGGCACGGTGCGGGCGATGCGGTCGAAGTCGTCCAGGGTGAGCTTCACGCCGGAGCGGCCCGCCATCGCGATCAGGTGGATGACGGCGTTGGTGGAGCCGCCGAGCGCGAGGACGGTGGCGACCGCGTCCTCGTAGGCGTCCGCCGTGAGGATCCGCGACAGCTTCAGCTGCTGCCACACCAGTTCGACGATCCGGATCCCGGACTGTGCCGCCATCCGGTCGTGACCGGAGTCCACGGCCGGGATGGACGAGGCACCCGGCACCGTGACGCCCAGCGCCTCCGCGGCGGCCGTCAGGGTCGAGGCGGTGCCCATCGTCATGCAGTGACCGGGAGAGCGGGCGAGCCCGTTCTCCAGCTCGGCCATCTCGCAGTCGCCGATGAGACCGGCCCGCTTGTCGTCCCAGTACTTCCACATGTCGGTGCCGGAGCCCAGGACCTCGTCGCGCCAGTGGCCCGGCAGCATCGGCCCCGCGGGCACGAAGACCGTCGGCAGGTCGACGGACGCGGCGCCCATCAGCAGCGCGGGAGTGGACTTGTCGCAGCCGCCGAGCAGCACGGCGCCGTCGACGGGGTAGGAGCGCAGCAGCTCCTCCGTCTCCATCGCCAGCATGTTGCGGTAGAGCATCGGGGTGGGCTTCTGGAAGGTCTCCGAGAGCGTGGAGACCGGGAATTCGAGCGGGAAACCGCCCGCCTGCCAGACGCCCCGCTTGACCGCCTGCGCGCGCTCGCGCAGATGGACGTGGCAGGGGTTGATGTCGGACCAGGTGTTGAGGATCGCGATGACCGGCTTGCCCAGGTGCTCCTCGGGGAGGTAGCCCAGCTGCCGGGTGCGGGCGCGGTGGCTGAAGGAGCGGAGCCCGTCCGTGCCGTACCACTGGTGACTGCGCAGCTCCTCGGGGGCGATGCGCCCTCCCGCGCCTGTCATATCGACCACCCGGCGACGAGGGAGGCGACCTCGGCGCGCTGCGCCTCCGGCAGCACCCTGCTGGGCGCGCGTACGTCGCGGCGGCAGAGCCCGAGGGAGGCCAAGGCCTCCTTGACGACCGTCACGTTGTTGGCGGACTGCGCGTCGGCGCGCAGGTCCTCGAAGCGGCGGATCTGCTCCCAGACCTTCATCGCCGCGAGGTAGTCGCCCGCACGGAGCGCCTCGATCATGGCGAGCGAGACACCGGGGGCGACGTTGACGAGTCCGGAGGTGAATCCGGTGGCGCCGGTGGCGAAGTAGGAGGGGGCGTACAGCTCGGCGAGCCCGGCGACCCACACGAAGCGCTCCAGGCCGGCGTCGCGGGTGAACGCGCCGAAGCGGGCGGCGTCCGGGACGGCGTACTTGACACCTATGACGTTGGGGCAGCTGTCGGCGAGCTCGGCGAGGCGCTCTCCGGCGAGCAGCGGGTTGCGGACGTACGGGACGACGCCGAGCCCGGGGACGGCCTCGGCGATGGCCCGGTGGTAGTCGACCCAGCCGTCCTGCGAGACGTAGGGGTGCACCGGCTGGTGCACCATCACCATCTCGGCTCCCGCGTCCCTGGCGTGCTCGGCCGCGGCCACCGCCGTCGGCACGTCGTGGCCGACGCCGGCCAGGACGGTGGCACGGCCGCCCGCCTCCTCGACGGTGAGCTCGACGACGGTCCGCCGCTCGTCGGGGGTGAGCGCGTAGAACTCACCGGTGTTGCCGTTCGGGGTGACGATGCGGACGCCGCCGTCGAGCAGCCGTCGCAGCAGGGCGCGGTGCGCCGGGATGTCGATGCCGCCGTCCTCGGCGAACGGGGTCACCGGGATCGCCACAACGTCTGCGAGGGCCGCCTTCAGCGGGGAGAAGTCCATGCGGACTGACCTTTCGTCGAGGTGCTGGTGATCCATGTCCAGCTGGTGGTTCACGTCGTGTCACCCCCGTCTTCGTCGTCGGGGAAGGCACGGCGTACGAACGATGCGATGTGGTCGTGCAGGGCCCCCGCGGCGGCGTCCGCGTCGTCGGCCAGGGCGAGGCGCAGGATCTCGCGGTGCTCGGCCGCCTCGCGCTCCCAGGAGGGGATCGCCGACCAGGCCACGGTCGAGACCAGGGCGGCCTGGTCGCGGATCTCGTCGAGCATCCGGGCGAGGAGCGGGTTGCCGCAGGGCAGGTAGAGGGCCCGGTGGAAGTCCCGGTTGGCGAGCGACCTGTCCGCCTTGTCGACCGCCGAGTCGGAGCGCTCCAGGGCCTCCTGGGCCGCTTCCAGCGAGACCTTGCGGGTGATGGAGCGGCGCAGCGCCTCCGGTTCGAGGAGCAGGCGCACGTCGTACACCTCCCGGGCCATGGTCGCGTCCACGAGCCGCACGGTGGCACCCTTGTACTGGCTCATGACCACGAGCCCGGTGCCCGCGAGCGTCTTCAGCGCCTCGCGGACGGGCGTCTTCGACACCCCGAACTGCGCGGCGAGTTCGGTCTCCACGAGTGCCTGTCCTGGCTTCAGCTGTGCGGTGAGGATGGCGTGCTTGATCGCCTCCAGCACGTACTGGGTCCGGGACGGAATCGGGGCAGGCGCAAAGGTCATGGGTGAAGAGCTCTCGCATCTCGCGTATCGCGTCTCATATATGACGTACGAAGTACGACGCGATGAAGCTAGAGGGGGTGGGAATGTTTCGTCAACGCTTCTGGCAAAAGAAGTTCGCCGATCACGGATCCCGGGGGCTCGACCGCCTGTCGGTCCGGCCACGCGGCCGGGGCGCGCAAACGACGCAGGCCCCCGGCCGTATGCCGGGGACCTGCGCGTCGAGGGTGGGAGACGTTCCGCGATCAGCCTCCGCGGACCGCCGAGAGGGCCTTCCTGACGGCGTCCAGGTCGGGTCCGGAGGCGAGACCCGCGTGGTACAGGCGCAGCTGGTCCGCGCCGAGCGAGGCCGCGTGCGCGGCGTCCCGCTCCAGCGTGCCGGGGCTGCCGCCCATGCCGCTCACCACGTTGAAATTCGCGGCCAGCACCCCCGACAGCCCCGCGAACGGGCCGAGCACCGCCTCGCGCGCCGCGTCACCCCCGGTGCAGGGCAGCACGACCCCGTCCGCCGTGGACAGGATGTGGGCGGGGTCCGTGCCCACGTTGGCGCCGGTGCGGTAGGAGGCGGGGTCGGCGTGCAGCAGGACCTGGAAGTCCGGCCCCGCCGCCGTGGCCCGCACGGCGGCGACCGCCGCCTCCTGGAGCCCTCTGGCCACCTGTCCGCGCCATCGCAGGGTGGCGTCCGCGAAGCCCGCGCCGAGCAGCTTCTCCACCCCTGACCAGCCCTGCTCCGCGGACCCCTGCCCGGCCCAGACCGGTTCCAGGGCACGGCGCACGGCGGCCCGCAGCTCCTCCGCGTCCAGGCCCGCCGAGGCGTACCCGGCACGGCAGTCGGCGCAGAAGCAGAGGGACATCAGATACTGCGCCGCGTCCCCCAGCGCGACCCCGGAGACCTTGTCGTGGGCGTGCAGATGGGCGAAGCCGTACCAGCCGCACGACTCCAGCTCGGTGCCCGACGCCCCGGGGCGTACGGCCGCCTCCGCCGCGAGGCCCACCAGGTAGGCGTGGACGGCGGGCCGGGCGATGCACGGCGCCCAGGGATAGCGGTCGCCGTAGGCGTTGACCACTGAGGTCTCGGGATGCTCCGCGCCCATACGGGAGCTGTGCGCCAGCACCACCCAGGAGTGCACCTGGAGGCCGGCCCCGGCCAGGGCCCCGGCCGCCTCGGCCCACGGGTCGTCCCCCGCCACCCAGGACTGCCTGTACGGGCGCAGGCCCCGCCCCGCCCACCGCGCGGCATCCGGCGGGTAGAGCACCGCCGCGTGTTCGGCGGTGACGATCCGGCGGTCCGGGTGACGCGGGGTCAGGGCCCGGGTGGAGTGGTAGGCGGAGGCGAGGGTCACCTGCTGGACACCGAGTCCGGCGAGGCGCGAGGCGGCGTCGGGGTCCCCCACGACGTCCCAGGGATACAGGAAGGCGGAGGCCTTCACTTCGCCTCCTCCGCGCGGTACTTCTCCAGCAGCGCGCGGCCGTTCGCGATGATCGAGGCCAGCTCCTCGACGTGCTCGGCCGGCGGCTCGGTGAGCGGGGTGCGCACCGGGCCGACGTCCAGGCCCTCCAGCCGGACGGCGGCCTTCACCAGCGACACCGCGTATCCCCGGCCCTTGGCCCGCAGCTCGACGAGCGGCCGGTAGAAGTGGTCGAGCAGTGCGTTGACCAGGTCGTCGTCGCCGGATTCCAGTGCCCGGTAGAAGGCCAGGGCGATGTCGGGGGCGAAGGCGAAGACGGCGGAGGAGTAGAGGGTCACGCCGATGCCGCGGTACGCGAGGCCGGTGAGCTCGGCGGTGGGCAGCCCGTTGAAGTACAGGAAGTCCTCGCCCGGCAGTCCGGTGCGTACGGCGCTGACGATGCGCTGCATCAGGTCGAGGTCGCCGCAGCCGTCCTTGAGGCCGATGATCCCGGGGGTCCGGGCCAGGGCGACGACGGTCTCCGGGGTGAAGACCGCGTTGTCCCGCTGGTAGACGACGGTCTCCAGGGAGGTGGCGGCGGCGAGGGCGGTGTAGTGCGCCAGCAGCCCCTCCTGGCCGGCGACGACGAGATAGGGAGGCATGGCGAGGAGCCCGTCCGCGCCCGCCTCCTCGGCGAGCTTCGCGAACTGGACGGCGAGAGCCGTGCCGTAGCCGGCTCCGGCGACCACGGGCACCTGCCCCGCGGTCTCCTCGACGGCCGCCCCGACGACGAGCCGGAACTCCTCCGGCGTCAGGGCGTGGAACTCGCCGGTGCCGCAGCAGGCGAAGACCGCCGCCGCGCCGGCGTCGATCCCCGCGCGCACGTGCGCGCGAAAGGCGTCGAGGTCGACGGTGCCGTCCGGCCCGTAGGCGGTGACGGGGAAGAAGAGCGGCCCGGCGACGTCGGTGAGTCGGGCGGCAAGGGGGGCTGAGGTCACGGGCGCTCCCTGAGCAGATTCCGGCGTGCACAATTATGATCGGTGTCCATATTTCTGAACGCCGCCACGCTAAGGCAGCCGCGCTGCGCTGGTCAAGACATGAACGCCCGACCCCGGGACGAACCGACCGGGAGCGAGCGACACTTGACGCAGCCCGCCACGAGTTCTTAGCGTGTCCACGCATGTGAATGACGTCCACGAGTTTGACGCACCGGTCGGTCGTGCGACACCCGCATGCCCCACGCACCCCGCTGTCCTCCCGTACGGCCCCACGCAGCACAGCACCGCACCGTCCGCGCACGCGCCCTGCGCCCGCACCGAGGAGATTCCCGTATGCCAGCTCCCCGCACCGTCCTTCTCACCGGCGCCGCCGGCGGCCTCGGCACGCTGATGCGAGGGCTGCTCCCCGCTTACGGCTACGACCTCCGGCTCTTCGACGTCACCCCCATCGAGGGCGAACCGGACGCCGTCACCGCCGACCTCGGCGACCGGGCCGCACTGCGGGAAGCCGTACGGGGCGTCGACGCGGTCATCCACCTCGCGGGTATCTCACTCGAAGCCTCGTTCGACAAGATTCTGCGCTCCAACATCGAGGGCACCTACAACCTCTACGAGGCGGCGCGCGAGGAGGGTGTCGGGCGCATCGTGTTCGCCTCCTCCAACCACGCCATCGGCTACACACCGCGCCCGCTCGCCGGCGACCCGCTGATCCCCGTCGACACCCTCCGCCGCCCCGACACCTTCTACGGCCTGTCGAAGTCCTTCGGTGAGGACCTCGCCCAGTTCTACTGGGACAAGCACGGAGTGGAGACCGTCTCCGTGCGCATCGGCTCCTGCTTCATGGAACCGACCTCGGTGCGGATGCTCTCCGTCTGGATGAGCCCCGGCGACGGAGCCCGCCTCTTCCACGCGGCCCTGACCGCCGAGGACGTCCGGCACACCGTGGTCCACGGCTCGTCCGACAACACCCGTCTGTGGTGGGACCTGACGACCGCGCGCTCGCTCGGCTACGACCCGCAGGACGACTCCGAGCAGTACGCGGAGAAGCTCGTCGCCGAGCACGGCGAGCTGGACCCGGAGAACCCCGACCACGCCCACCTCGGCGGCCACTTCGTCACGGACCCGCCGATCTGGCCCTACTGACCGCGAAATCCCCGCGACATAGCACCGCGGGGGCGGGCACCATACGTCCATGCCGAGACCTTCCGGATTCCAGTACGAGCAGCACGGCGACGCGAGCGTCACCCTCACCCACCACGGCCGCCCCGCGGGAACCCTGCGCGGCGGCCGGGCGGAGAAGTTCCTGGCGGAGGTGGTGTCCGGCGACGCCCAGCTCGTCATGGCTCGCTGGACCGGCGCCTACAGGCACGGGAACGAGCGCACCGCCCGGGACCACCCCCGCAACCGGGCCCGCGGCGGCCGCTGAGCCGTCCGGATCACCCGCCCGAAGGTAAGGGAACGGCAAAGAGGGGTCGTTCGTTACCCCGTGCATGACCGCAATGACCCCCGGCTCGAACATCCCTCTCTCCGCCGTCCGCGTGGCGGTGGACGTCGCCGCCCCCGTGCGGCTCGACGTCTCGGGCCTGCTGCTCACCGCCGACGGCAAGGTGCGCTCCGACGACGACTTCATCTTCTACAACCAGCCCTCGGGCCCCGGCGTGACCTACCGCTCGGGCGGCGGCTCCGCGCCCGACGCGATCGTCGTGGACACCACGGCGGTCCCCCCGGGCATCGAGAAGATCGTGGTCACCGCGAGCCCCGACGCCGCGGGCCAGACCTTCCAGGGCGTCGAGCCGACCGCCACCGTGCGCGACGCGGACGACGGCAGCGCGCTCGCCACGTTCACCCCGCCGCAGCTGGGGGGCGAGACGGCGCTGGTGGTCATCGAGATCTACCTGCGCAACGGCGCCTGGAAGGCCCGAGCGGTCGGCCAGGGCTATGCGAACGGGCTGGCCGGCATCGCCACGGACTTCGGCGTCTCGGTGGAGGAGCCCGCCGCGGCGGCGGCGCCCGCCCCGGTGGCAGCACCCGTCGCACCGCCCGCTCCCCCGGCCGCCGCACCCGTGGACCCCCGGATCGCTCCGCCGGCGCCCGTCTCGCCGCCCGCGCCGCCGGCACCGCCCGCGCCCGCCGGCTCCGGCAAGATCAACCTCGACAAGGGCCGGGTCAGCCTCCAGAAGAACCAGACGGTCTCCCTGGTCAAGGGCGGCAGGCCGCTGCTCTCGCAGGTCAAGATGGGCCTCGGCTGGGAGCCCGCGTTCCGCGGCAAGGACATCGACCTCGACGCCTCGGTGATCGCCTTCGGCCCCAACCGCAATCACCTGGACAGCTGCTACTTCGGCAAGCTCTCCATCCTCAACGGCGCGATCAAGCACTCCGGCGACAACCTCACGGGTGAGGGCGCGGGCGACGACGAGGTGATCGTCGTGGACCTCGGCCGGATCCCCGCCGACGCGACCGGCCTGGTCTTCACGGTCAACTCGTTCACCGGGCAGAAGTTCACCGAGGTCGCCAAGGCCTACTGCCGGCTGATCGACGCGGCCACCGGCGAGGAGCTGGTCCGCTTCGACCTGACCGGAGCGGAGCCGCAGACGGGCGTGATGATGGCCAAGCTGATCAAGCAGTTCTCCGGCGAGTGGGAGATGACCGGAATGGGCGAGTTCGTGAAGTCTCGGACCGTTCGCGGCATGGTCAAGCCCGCCGCGAAGGCCCTGTAGGGGATCGCGCCGGACACGCCTCCCGGCCGCCGGAAACCGCCCCCGGAACGGCTTCCGGGGCACCCGACGGGTCTCCCCTCAGGTGCCCCGGATCCGGAGAGTCTCCGGTGGGACGCTGTACGTGCTCGTCCGCTCTCTCAGAGCTTGGTCAGCTTGGAATACGGGCTCAGGATCCTCCCCTGTCGCCCCGAGAAGTCGATGAGCACTGCGTCGTTGTCGCCCTCGACAGCAAGGACTCGCCCGAGTCCGAACTGGTCGTGCGACACCCTGTCGCCCACATCGAAGCATTCGACCGGTGGGGCCGCCTGGGCCGGGCGGTTGAAGGGACTGGAAGGCAGGTGACGCCGGGAACCGGCTGACTGTTTCATTACGGTCGAGTATGCGCCCTGTAAGCGCCCGACGCCATGCCCGACCGCTCCGGAGGGGGCAGTAGTGCCGGATTCGTAATCAGCGGTTCCAGGGCCAGTCGGCGCTCCTGCCCGCTTCCACCAGGGGCACCATGCGGAACGCGGCGTCGGAAAGACCCCCGAAGGTGTGGCGGTTCTCGCTTCCCGACGGCGCGTGCCCGACCCGGTAGCCGGCGAGGTTCCAGGTGTATACGGGCACGGTCGGCGGGATGCCCTCGGTGGCGTCGCCGTAATGGGTGAACGACGCCTGCTCGTCCGTGACGATCAGCACCCGGTCGTGCGCGCGGAAGTGCTTGCGCACCGCCTGCACAGTTTGGGTGCCGCCGAGACTGCCGAAGCGGTCGAGGATCCGCAGTACGGACTCACTCCGGCGGTACGGCACCGCCGCGCTGCCCGTGCCGAACTCCACCAGATCGGCGTCTGCGGCCCGCAGCGCCAGCGCCGCGCCGAAGACGGCGGCCGCGTCGGCGCGGTTCAGCAGGGACCGGTCCGAGAGCGGCGACCACATCGAACCGGAGCGGTCGACCAGGATCAGGGTGCGGCCGGGCAGCGCGGGAACGTTCGCCAGCGAGTGCCCGAGCGCCTGCTCCAGCGGGTAGGCCCACCGCAGCGACGGCGCGTGCTGGTACGCGGCGAGGTAGCGGAAGGGGAACTGCCGCGAGGCGGCGACGGCGTCCGGGTCGCTGATCCGCGCCGCGACACCGGCCGCGACCTCGTCCGAGACCCCCGCCTCGTCGAAGTTGCGCAGGTTGCGGACGAGCGCCATCGCACCCATGGACGGGATCACGGCCTCCCAGGCCGCGGCGTCCATCGGCCCCTGGAGCCAGCCCGCCAGCGCCTCCCAGGTCATGCCCGCGGCGGCCAGCCGGTCAGCCCCGTCCGGCCCGGTGACCACCGCGCGCCGCTCGGTGACCGGCACCGCCATCAGTGCCCGGTGGGCGGTGAGCGTCCGGTTCGACCCGGGCGGCACCGCGTCCTCGGGGTGGTGCCTGCGGTCCAGGGCGTACTGGAAGAGATCTCCCTGCCACGGCTTGCCGGGGTCGGGCGCGGCGTGCACCAGGTTGAGGACGTCGCCGAAGCGGTAGCCCTTGGACGCGGTGTCGTACTTCAGCAGGGCCCTGCCGCTGTAGAGGCGGCGGACGGCGTCGGCGATCCCCCGCTTGATCGGCTTGGGCACCGCGCGGCCGTACCGCGAGGTCCAGTACCCGAGCAGCTCACCCGGCTCGTCGGGGCGCAGCAGCACGGAGTCCACGACCTGCCGGTTGGACGGGCCGTCCACCGCGCCCGCCTCCAGCCGTGCCCTCACGTACTCGGCGGCCCCGACGACGGACGCGGTGCGCATCCGCCCCTCACGGCGCAGCCAGCTCAGCAGCCCCGCGGTCCACTCGGGGTCCTCGACCGCGAGCGTCCGCACCAGCGTGGCGAAGCGGGTGTCGCGTTCCTCGGTGTCCTCGTGGAAGGTCTCCTGGGACACGAAGTTCGCGACCGCGAGCAGAAAGAGCTCGGAGCGGCTGTCCCGGAGGTGTCCCACGGCGCCCTGGTGGTTCGGCGCGGTGCGCCCGGTCGACCGCACGGGCGAGGTGACATGAGGTCGGGTGGGACGGGTGTTGAAGCGTGCCATGTGAATTCCCCCGAATTCAGGGCGAGGGACGCAGCGGGGAAGGGGTGCCCGAGATCAGGAGTCGGCGACGGTGCTTGTCCGATGCTCTACCCGATTGAGCTACCGGCCGTGGCCGGGCGGGATTCGAACCCGCAACCCTCAGATCCGTAGAAGTATCCGTCGCCTGCGCACCGGGCACCCCGGCGCTTGTGTCTCCCGAGGTCAGGACGGCTGCGGCGGATTTCGGGAAAGGAAGTAGCCGCTGCCTTCGCACCGGGAGGTGCATGTCCATGACCTTAGGAGAAGGGGTGTGCTGTGCGCGAGGGAGTTTTCCTCGCGCACAGCGCTGTGTTCAGGGCGTCAGTGCTTGTCGTGCTGACGCTTCCACGGGCCCGTGATGGCGAGCATGATGCCCGGGGTCTGGATATTGGCGAAGAGCGTCTTTCCGTCCGGCGAGAAGGTGACCCCGGTGAATTCGCTGTAGGAGGGGTCCTCCTCCGTGCCACCGTTCAGCTCGTTGCGCGCGATCGGATAGGTGCGGCCGCTGTCCGTGGCGCCGAAGAGGTGCTGGATGCCTTCGCCGTCCTCGGCGATGACCAGACCGCCGTAGGGCGAGACGGTGATGTTGTCCGGGCCGTCGAGGGCGCCGTCCACGGACGGGTCGGCGTTGACGCCGAGCAGGACCTTCAGGGTCAGCGTGCGGCGCTTGGGGTCGTAGAACCAGACCTGGCCGTCGTGGGCCACGGGGCTCTCGGCACGGGCGAACGAGGAGACGATGTAGGCGCCGCCGTCGCTCCACCACATGCCTTCGAGCTTGCGGGCACGGGTGACCTGGCCGTCGGTGAACTGCTTGCGCACGGAGACGGTCCTCGCGTCCCGGTCGGGCACGTCCACCCAGTCCACGCCGTAGACCGTGCCGACCGCGGTGGCACGGGACAGGTCGTCGACGAACGCGCCGTTCCGGTCGAAGCACTTCGTGGCCTGGAGGACACCGGCGTCGTCGGCGAGGGTACGCAGCTTCCCGCGACCGTGCCTGAAGCCGTGCGGCGGCACCCAGCGGTAGAGCAGGCCGTTGGGGCCGGAGGCGTCCTCGGTCAGGTAGGCGTGGCCCTGCTTCGGGTCGATGACGACGGCCTCGTGGGCGTACCGCCCGAACGCCTTGACCGGGCGCGGGTCGCGGTTGGCCCGCTTGTCGTACGGGTCGACCTCGAAGACGTAGCCGTGGTCCTTGAGGAGACCGTTCTTGCCGGCCTCGTCCTCGGTCTCCTCGCAGGTGAGCCAGGTGCCCCACGCGGTGCTGCCGCCCGCGCAGTTGGTCGACGTACCCGCGATGCCGACCCACTCGGCGGTGCGTCCGTCGCGACGGGTCTCCACGACCGTGCAGCCGCCCGCCGCGACCGGGTCGTAGACGAGGCCCTCGGTGAGCGGCACCGGGTGCTCCCAGCCTGCCCGGACGCCGCTCAGCTCGTGGTTGTTGACGAGGAGGGTGACACCGCGGGCGCCCTCGAAGGCTGCGGTGCCGTCGTGGTTGGAGGGGGTCGGTTCGCCCGTCTCCAGCTTGGTGACACCGCTGTGGGTGATGACCCGGTACGAGAATCCGGCGGGCAGCGCGAGGATGCCCTTCGGGTCGGGGAGCAGCGGGCCGTACCCCAGCTCCTTGCCGTGGCCGTGGCCGTTCCCGTGGCCGTGCCGCGCGTCGTCGGCCGCCAGGGCGCCGGGTGCCGTGGCCAGTGCGCCCACGGCACCGGTCAGGGCTATACCGGCACCGGTGAGGGCGGACTGTCTGCTGAATTCCCTGCGGGTGATCGCCATCGCGGGCTCCTGGTGGTGCGTGGCCGGGTGGGTTGGCGCGATCACGCTCCCTCCCCCACACCAACAGGAGTTGAACGACGTACGACGTCGAGCGGGCCCTCACGTCAAGCCGTGGGGCGTTCGATGACAAATCGGGGCACCGAACGCGGCCCGGCCGGTTACGTCTGGCCGGAAAGCCTCCCGGTAGGCGGACCGTCAGCGCCGTCGCGGCTCAGCTCTTCGAGCGGGAGCGGGCCTTGAAGGCGGCCTTGCGGGCGTCCTTCGCGATCTTCCGGTCCCGGTGCAGGCGGCCCACGGCTTCGAGCACCTCGCCCGTCGCGGGGTGATCCACCCGCCACGCCTCGTCGAAGAAGCCGCTGTGCTGACCGGAGAGCCCCTCGACCAGTTCCTGGAGCTCGTCGAGGTCGCCGTCGGCGTCCAGCTGAGCCGCGATCGTGTCCACCGCGAGCCAGAAGACCATCGACTCCGGCGGGGCCGGCACGTCCGCCGCGCCGCGCTCCGCGAGCCAGACCCGCGCCAGCCCGCCGAGCTCGGGGTCGCCCAGCACGGTGCGTACCGCGGGCTCGGCCTCGGGCCCGACCAGGGCCAGGGCCTGCTGGCAGTGGAGCCTGCGCAGCGGCGCCCGCCGGTCGGCCCCGCGTGCCGCACCGAGGAGTTCCGCCGCGGCGGCCTCCGCCCCGTCCGTGCCACGGAGTCCGAGCCACAGCCCGACCTCGGTGCGCGCCGCTTCCTCGGGGTAGTGGGCGATGCCGTCGAGGAGGACGTCGGCCCCCTTGCCCGCGAGGTCACCGACAGCGGGCGCGTCCACGCCGGCCTCCAGCATCCGCTCCCGGATGCCGTAGAGGCCGAGGGGGGTCAGCTTCACCATGCCGTAGCGGGTGACGTCCTCGTCGTCGGCGGGGGGTGCCGCCTCCTCGCCCTCCTCGGTCAGCAACGTCTCGTCCACCGGCCGGTATTCGACGATCCCGATGGGTTCGAGCACCCGGAACTGGTCGTCCAGCCGCATCATGGCCTCCGACACCTGTTCCAGGATGTCGTCGGTGGGCTCGCCCATGTCATCGGGCACCACGACGGACGCGGCGAGCGCGGGAAGCGGCACGGGGGCGTCGGCGGGCCCGGCCTCCGAGAGGGTCAGCAGGTAGAGGTTGCCGAGCACCCCGTCGAGGAATTCGGCTTCCTCCTCCGGGTCCCAGTCCAGGGCGTCGAAGTCGACGCTGCCGTCCTCCCCGATGAGGTCGGCGAAGTCGTCGAAGGCGGGGGCGGTCGCGTCCGCGTGCACGGCTTCCAGGCCGTCGAGCCAGATCGCGAGGACGTCGGCGGGAGATCCGGAGGTCAGCAGGGCCAGGTTCGCGCCGGCCGTCGCGGTGCCCTCCGCGTCCTCCCCCTCGGCCTCCTCGGCGTCCTGCGGGTCCTCGACGTCGACGAGCCCCGTGTCGACGGCCAGACGCCATGCCTCGCTCGCGGAGGCGGCGCCGTCCTCATCGTCGGCGAGCCCCAGGTGCCGTGCGGCGGCGGGCAGTTGCGCGTCGACCAGTTCGCCGCCTGCGCCGACCCGGGTCTCGGGGCCCGCCCAGCGGGCGAGGCGGGCGGCGCGGGCGAGCAGCGGAGCGGCCAGCGCGTCCCGTGCCAGCTCGGCCTCGGTGTGCAGCCGCACCGGCGGCAGGGAGGGGCGCTCTGCGGACATCAGGGGGTTCTCCTCGGGGCGTGCGCGGGCTGTGTGCGGGGGCCGTCCCGGTACGTACGGGTGCATGGCCGCAGCCCCAGCGTAGACGCAATTCGTCCCCTGCCGCCCGGTTCTACCGCTTGCCCGCCCCGATGCTGAGCGCGGGCGTCCAGCGGCGCACGGTGCTGCTCCTCACGCCGGTGTGGTCGCGGACGCGTCGCCACTGCGGTGTCGGTGATCCGACGCCGTCGCCGGCCGCGGCGAGGGCGTCGGCATGGGCCCGCGCGGTCTCCCACTCGGCGTAGTTGAGCACCCTCGTGCCGTCCGTGCTGAGGTGGAAGTGGGCCGAGATCCCCCCGGGCGCGGGTGCCGGGTCGCTGCCGAGTGCCTCGAACACCGTGTCCACCCAGCCCCGTTGGCGCGCGGGGTCCGGCCCGTCGAACCGGATGTCGACGGTCACGACGCAGCCCGGCTCAGGGGATCCGCCCTTCCGGGTCCCGGAGCGGTACAGCTCGAAGGTGTCCAGGCCCAGCCGCTCGATGCCGGGGACGGCGGCGTCGATGTCCGTGTTGCGCGCGTCACGGCCGGTCCGCACGAAGTGCTGGTAGGCGTCCTCGGAGGTCCACTGCGAGTAGTGCAGCAGCGTCCTCTCGTCCTCCCCGGTGTACACGGTGTACGACAGGAGCCCGGCGTGCGGCCACTCACGGCTGCCCCACGCCTCGCGGACGGCGTCGACCGTGCGGCGCTGCCGCTCCGGCGTACCGGTGTCCCAGGTGCTGACCTTGACGAGTCCGGCGTCGGAACGGGCCGGGTCCGGAACGGAGCCGAAGTGTACGGACGGCATGGCGGGATCCTCTCCGGGCACACCCACGCGGTGCGCCTGCGATCGCCACCCTCGTACATCGACCACGCTTGAGGTCAAGGCGGTTCATCCGGCCTTCCCCGCGGGCCGGGCCGTCGCGTTCTGCTCGCCCATCAGGCGCACGCCGTGGCCCTCCAGCGGGGAGACCCGCGCGCCGGTGTCCGGGGCCGCGGCGATCTCCGGGGCGTCCCCTCGGTGAGGTCTCCGCCCTCCTGGGTGGAGACCCGGGCGGCGCCGACGTGACGCTCCCACCGGGTTTCGGCACGAACTCCTCCGGCTCCTCGTCGTTGCCGGACATGGACCCGCCCGGGTTCACGGTGCCGGGAACGTGCTCGCCGTCGTCCCCCAGCGCGCGGACGGAGGGGCGGCCGTCCACCGTTCAGCGTCTCTTGCCCCTCACCCGGAGCAGATCTAAGTGGACCGGCGCGCACCGTGCACCGAGACTGCGGAGATGACATCCCACACGGCCGGGCCCTTCGGCCGCGCCCTCTGCGCCATGATCACACCGTTCACCGCCGGCGGTGAGCTGGACCTGGACGCCGCACGCCGCCATGCCGCCGGTCTCGTCGCGGACGGCTGCGACGGCCTCGTGCTCAGCGGGACCACGGGCGAGTCGCCGACCACGACGGACGAGGAGAAGACGGCGCTGGTGCGGGCGGTCCGGGAGGCGGTCGGCGGCTCGGTCCCACTGGTCGCGGGTGTCGGCAGTTCCGACACCCGGCACACGGTCCGGCTGGCGCGGGAGGCCGAGGCCGCGGGCGCCGACGGGCTGCTGGTGGTGACCCCCTACTACAGCCGTCCCCCGCAGGCCGCGGTGGAGGCGCACTTCCTCCGGGTCGCGGAGGCGACGGGCCTCGGGCTGATGCTGTACGACATCCCGGGCCGCACCGGCACGAGGATCGAACCGGCGACCCTGCTCCGCCTGGCGGAGCACCCGAGGGTCCTGGCGGTCAAGGACTGTTCGTACGACCTGCTCGCGGCCACCAAGGTGATGGCGCGGACCTCGCTGGCCTACTACTCGGGCTGCGAGGAGCTGAACCTCCCGCTGTACGCGCTCGGCGGGTCCGGCTACGTCAGTACGGTCGCCAACGCGGCGCCGCGTCAGATGCGGGCGGTGCTGGACGCGTTCGACGCCGGTGACACGGCCGGGGCCGCCCGTCTCAACGGGCTCACCATCGGCCTGGTGGAGGCGATGATGTCCTCCGGCCTGCCCGGCACCGTCACGGCGAAGGCGCTGCTGGACGCCGGCCCGGTCCGTGAACCGCTGCAGCCCGCCGGCCGCGAGGCGACCGACGGGCTGCGTGCGCTGTACGAGGAACTCCTCGCCGCTACGGGCTAGTCGTTGCTGTGCAGTACGTCGTTGAGCCCGCCCCAGACCGCGTTGTTCGGGCGGGCCTCCACGGCGCCGGAGACCGAGTTGCGGCGGAAGAGGATGTTCGAGGCACCGGAGAGCTCCCGGGCCTTGACGACCTGTCCGTCCGGCAGGGTGACCCGGGTGCCGGCCGTGACGTAGAGCCCGGCCTCGACGACGCACTCGTCGCCGAGCGCGATGCCCACGCCGGCCTCGGCACCGATCAGGCAGCGCTGCCCGATGACGATGCGCTCCTTGCCACCGCCGGAGAGCGTGCCCATGGTGGACGCGCCGCCGCCGATGTCGGAGCCGTCACCCACGACGACACCCGCGGAGATGCGGCCCTCGACCATGGACGTGCCGAGGGTGCCCGCGTTGAAGTTGACGAAGCCCTCGTGCATCACGGTCGTGCCCGAGGCCAGGTGGGCGCCGAGGCGGACCCGGTCGGCGTCCGCGATACGCACGCCCTTGGGCGCTACGTAGTCCGTCATCCGGGGGAACTTGTCCACGGAGGTGACCTGGAGGTGCAGACCCTCGGCGCGGGCGTTGAGCCGGACCTTCTCCAGGTCGTCGACGGCGACGGGACCCAGTGAGGTCCAGGCGACGTTGGCGAGGAGGCCGAAGACGCCGTCGAGGTTCTGGCCGTGGGGCTGGACGAGGCGGTGCGAGAGCAGGTGCAGCCGCAGGTAGGCGTCGTGCGCGTCGAGCGGCTTGTCGTCCAGCGAGGAGATGACCGTGGACACGGCGACGACCTCCACACCCCGGCGCGCGTCCACACCGATGGCCTTGGCCGCGCCCTCACCGAGGCGGTTCACCGCCTCGTCGGGGCTCAGGCGCTGCGTACCGGCCGGTCCGGGCTCGGCGGTGAGCTCGGGGGCGGGGAACCAGGTGTCGAGGACGGTGCCGTCACCGGCGATGGTGGCGAGGCCGGCGGCGACGGCGCCGGTGGTGCGGGCGGAGCCCTGGGAAGTCGTGTCGGTCATGGACAGAACCTAACCGCCCGAGGCCCGCGCGGGCGAACCGGTCTCAGTTCCCGGAGCGTGTCCGCCCCCGGCCGGCCCGGGGGGGGGCGCCGCACACCGCTCGTCGTCCTCCTCCCGCGGCAAGGGCCCACGCGGCCTTCGCGCCGCCAGTACGGCAACTCCCGCCGCGCCGGCGAGGACCGCGCACAGGGGCGGGAGCAGGGCGGGTGCGGCGGCGTACAGTGCGCCGCCGAGGGGCGGGGCGAGGACCTGGCCGCTGATCGACGCCCCCGCGTACAGACTCTGGAACCGCCCCTGCGCGTGGGCGGGCGCCCCGTCGGCGACGTAGGCGGTGGCAGTGGTCCTGCAGAGGATCTCGCCCATGGTCAGCGAGACCATCATCGTGACGGCGAAGAGCACACCCGCCCCCGGGATGAGCGCCGCGTACCCGAGACCCACGAGGAGGAGTCCGGTCCCGACGACGGGCAGCGGTGCCCGTCGTCGCGGCGCGTGCGCGACGGGGAGTTCGAGGCAAAGGATGCCCCCTCCGTCGCCGCGATGAGCCAGCCGTAGAACGGGGTGCCGTGACCGTGGTCGGCGAGGAAGACGGGCAGGGTGGAGTACTGCTGGCGGTAGACGAGGCCGACGCAGACGATCGCGGCGAGCAGGACCGCCACGGCGGGTCCGGCCCGGAGTTCGGACCGGAGGCCCGGCGATCCCGTCGCCGGCACCCCGTACACCGTCCTGTACTGCTTCCCCGGCGCGTACGCCCGCAAGGACGCCTGCCCGCCGGGCTGGGCCGGGATCCCGAGAGCGAGTGGCTGCACTCTCGAATCGTGCACCTACCGGGACCAGCCGGCCGGGTTCACAGCGGCCGGCGCGACCGTGCACGGCGTGTCCACCCAGCGTCCCGACGAGCAGCGGGCGTTCGCCGACAAGGAGGAGCTGCGCTTCCCGCTGCTCTCCGACGCCGGGCTGGCACTGACGGCGGCGCTGCGCCTGCCGACGTTCCGCGCGGGCGGCGTCACCCGGCTGAAGCGGCTGACGCTGGTGCTGGACCGGGACCGGACGGTCGTCGAGGCGCTGTACCCGGTCACGGACATCGAGGCGAGCGTGCGGGCCGCACCGGCAGCCGTCCGCCGGGGCACCGCCTGACCGGCCTCAGCGACCCGCCCCGCCGGCGACCCTGGCCAGCATCTCCCTGGTGTACGCCGGGTCGAACTCGGCCCCGGTGAGCAGCACCTGGAGGCTGATCCCGTCCAGCAGCGCGGTGAGCGCCCGGGCGGTGGCACGGTCGGTGCGGTCGGCGATGAGCACGGCCAGGGCGTCGGCCCACTCGGCGGCGACCGGCTGGAGCGCGGGCCGGCGCAGGGCCGCGAGGTACAGCTCGTACTCCAGCGCCAGCGGCCCGCGCCCCTTCGCGAACCACTCCCCCAGCAGCCGGGTCAGCTCGTCGGCGAGCGGGACCGAGGGATCGGCGAAGTACGGGCTCTCCCGCACCGTCCGGGCGAAGCTCTCGTTGCAGCGGCGCAGCGCGGCGACGAGCAGTTCGTCGAGCGAGGCGAAGTGGTACGTGGTCGAGCCGAGCGGGACGTCGGCCTCCGCGGCCACGGTGCGGTGGCTGAGCGCCCCGATGCCCCGGTCCGCGACGACGCGGATCGCCGCGTCGATGATGCGCTCGCGCCGCTCGGGATCGTACCGACGGACCATCAGTGGGCTCCCCCGAGATTGAGGACCACGACCCCTGCGATGACCAGTGCGATGCCGGTCAGCTTGACGAGGCCCGCGGACTCGCCCATCCAGAGGATCCCGATGGCGGCGACGGCAGCCGTGCCCGCCCCTGCCCAGATGGCGTAGGCGGTGCCGATCGAGAGCGTCTTGAGGGTCTGCGCGAGCAGCGCGAAGGCCACGACGTAACCCACGACGGTGACGAGCGAAGGCCACAGCCGGGTGAACCCCTCGCTGTACTTCATGGCCGTCGTCCCGGCCACCTCCGCGGCGATGGCCGCGGCGAGCATTCCGTATCCCATGCGTACAAGCGTACACAACGTTGCGTACAGGCGTACACAACGCGCGCGTCCATATCGTGACCGGCCAGGACGGGATTCCCGGGCGGCCCGGGACGTTACGGTGTCCGCACCGGTAGGACCGGATGACAACCGGACGATACGAACAGACGGAGCGGTAGTGGCGCAGGACGCAGGGTGGGGCGGGGGCGCCTACGGGGGCGCGTCGTACGGCGGGAGCCCTTACGGGGGGCCTCCGGGATGGGGCGGCTGGGTCCCGCCGCCAAAGCCGGGGGTGATACCGCTCGCCCCGCTGCGCCTGGGGGACGTGCTGGGCGGGGCGTTCTCGACCATGGGCAGGTACTGGAAGCAGCTGTTCGGCCTGGCCGCCGCCCTCTACGGCGGCGCGGCGCTCCTGATGACCGCGGCGGTCGTCGTCGCCTACTCCGCCGTCTCCGCCCACCTGGAGCGGGTGGTCTCCCTCGACTACGACGAGAGCGCCTCGTCCGCGGACGTCGTTCCCCTCGTGATCGCGGGATGCGTCCTCGTCCTGCTGGGCGTCGTCACCATGGCGGTCGTCTCCGGCCTGATGTACGCGGCGGTACCCGCCGTGCTGCAGGACGCCGTCCTGGGCAGGCCCGTCCCCTTCTCAGCGGTGTGGCACAAGGCCTGGGCGCACCTCTTCCCCGTGATCGGCACCCTGATCCTCACGGCCCTCGTCGCGATCGTGCCCGTGCTGCTCCTCATGACCGTCTTCACCGGGGCGATCATCGGCCTCGTCACCATGGACAGCGGCGGGGGTGCCACCGCCGCCATCACGCTGGGCGTGGTCGGCGTCCTGGTGACCGGGCCGCTGGCGGTCTGGCTCTGGATAAAGGTCTGCCTGGCACCGGCCGCCGTGGTCTTCGAGGGCCGCCGGCCGATCGCCGCACTGCGCCGCTCGTCCCAGCTGGTGCGCGGCGACTGGTGGCGGATCTTCGGCATCACCCTGCTCGCCGGCCTGATGGCGGGCGTGGCCGGCTACGTCATCCAGATGCCGTTCTCGGTCCTCGGCATCTTCCCCGGCATGATCGGGACCGCGTCGCTGGACGACGACCCCAGTCCCGCAGCCGTGATGGTCGCGATGAGCGGCTATCTGGTCGCGACCCTGCTGGGCCAGCTGGTGAGCCAGATCATCTCGACGACGTTCCCGCAGCTGGTGACCGGCCTGCTCTACGTCGACCGGCGCATCCGGACGGAGGACCTGGGCCCGGCACTGGCCGAGGCCGCCGGTGTCCCCGCACAGGGCGCGCCCCCGTACGGCGCGCCTCCCTACGGCGGCATTCACCGCTGACGCCCCTGCCGCGGCCCCTCCGCACACGTGCGGAGGGGCCGCGGTACTGCGGGAACAAGGTGCGGGCGCTCAGCGCTCCTGCCTCACGCTCCCCCTGCCCGCAAAGCAGGGGGAGGTCGCCGTCAGCCGCCCACGGTGAACCAGGTGGCGCGGGACTTCTTCCACTCGGCGTGCTCCAGGTCCTTCGCCTCCGTGCCGTCGCCGTACAGGTCGGCGGCGCCGGCGTCCGTGATCACCTGCGCACGCGTCCCGGCGACCGTCAGGTCCGGCACCGAGACGACGGCCTCCCAGCCGCCCGGGTCGGTGGTGGGCAGGGTGGCCCGCTTCACCGGCGCGTGGGCGGCGACGCCGTCCCAGCTGTACAGGGCGTACGGGTCGGAGTTGTCGTCCGCCTCCCAGGAACCGGCCACGATCAGGTACTGGTCGGCGGCGTTCCTGCGGATGTCCCGGATGGTCAGCCCGCCGAGGTCGAGCTCGATCGGCGTACCGAAGACGGCCTTCGCCCCGCTCCCGGCGACCTTGTCGAAGTTGGTCACCGGCACGATCAGCGCCTTGCCGCCCGACGCGGGCGGCACGAGGGGCGCGCGGAAGCCGACGTACGCGGTGCTCGTCGAGCCGGGAGCGAACTCCAGCCCCTCCACGTTGAACCCGTCGATCTGCTTCGGCGCCTCCCCGTCCTCGGTGCCCTCGGCGAAGCCGTACCGGTCGCCGTTCGCCTCGTCCCAGGCCACCAGGTCGTCACGGAGCTTCCTGTACTTCCCGCCGACGGTCAGCTGGGTGGAGGCGCCCGAGCCGGTCACGGTCGTGGTGAAGACGGTGTTGCGGTCGGCCTTGTACTCGCCGTCCTTGTTGTTGCCGAGCGAGCCGGTCCAGTAGACGGTGTTGCCGACCCGGGCCGCGCCCTCGATGTCGATCTCCTTGCTCACCCCGAGCTTCGAGGCGACGTCCCAGGTCCGCACGGGCGCGCCCGAGGCCGCGAGGTCGTAGAGCCGCAGGACGTTGGACTCGTCGTCCGCGACCACCGCGTAGCCGCCGCCGACGTCGACGGCCGCCGAGGCGTCGGAGGAACCCGTCACGTAGCGGGTGTCGGCGGAGTTCTGCACGGCCGCCGAGGCGGCGTAGGAGAGCTTCTTGGTGGCGGTCTTCCCACCGAGCCCGGTGACCTTGATCGTGAGGTCGGTGTACCCGCGGGCGTGCGCGGCGACGGAGAGCGTACGGGTGGTCCCGGTCCCCGTGACCGTCACGTCGGAGGTTCCCGCGACGGAGGACTTGGAGCTCGCGGAAGCGGCCACGGTGAGCGCCGTGACGTCGGCACCGCTCTGCGCGACGGTCACACTCACCACCGGGTCGCCGGTCGCGCCGACGGCTCCGGAGAGGTAGGCGGCCGACAGACTGATCGTCGGCGTCCCGTAACTCGCGGCGTCGGCGGGGGCGTTGCTCCCCAGAGCGGCCAGCGCGAGGATCCCGGCAGCGGCGGCGGCCGCCCGGCGGTTCTGGACTGAAAGCTGGTGCAGCACTGCGTGCCTCTCGTCGGCGTGGTGTCGAGAAGCAGGCTCCGGCCCCTGTGCCAACGGGGGGCGCACGGTGCGGGTACGGCGGGCGAACAACGCGGGACGGCCCCCGGCGAATCGCCGGGGGCCGTCCTTGACGTGCGGGATCAGACGTTGAAGCCGAGCGCGCGCAGCTGCTCGCGGCCGTCGTCGGTGATCTTGTCGGGGCCCCACGGCGGCATCCAGACCCAGTTGATCCGCAGCTCACTGACGATGCCGTCGGTGGCGGACTTCGCCTGGTCCTCGATGACGTCGGTCAGCGGGCAGGCCGCGGACGTCAGCGTCATGTCGAGCGTCGCGATGTTGGCGTCGTCGACGTGGATCCCGTAGATCAGGCCCAGGTTCACGACGTCGATCCCCAGCTCGGGGTCGACCACGTCGTACAGCGCCTCGCGGACCTCCTCCTCGGAGGCCGGCTTGGTGGTAAGAGTCTCGTTCTCGCTCATGCCGTCTTCCCTTCGGACAGCGCCTGCGCCGTCGCGTCCTTCCACGCCATCCAGCTCAGCAGCGCGCACTTGACCCGGGCCGGGTACTTGGAGACGCCGGCGAACGCGACCGCGTCCTCCAGCACCTCCTCCATCGCGTCGTCCGGCTCCAGCTGACCCTTGGACTGCATCAGTTCCAGGAAGGTCTCCTGGATCTTCTGCGCCTCGCCGAGCTCCTTGCCCACCAGCAGCTCGTTGAGCACGGAGGCGCTGGCCTGGCTGATGGAGCAGCCCTGGCCCTCGTAACTGACGTCGGCGATGGTCTCGCCGTCGTATCTCACGCGGAGCGTGATCTCGTCGCCGCACGTCGGGTTGACGTGGTGCACCTCGGCGTCGCCGTCCCGCAGGCCACGCCCGTGGGGGTGCTTGTAGTGGTCCAGGATCACTTCCTGGTACATGGAATCAAGCTTCACCAGTCAACCCTCTGCCGTCTAACCGAAAAAGTTCCGCACGTGCTCCAGCCCGTCCACCAGGGCGTCGACCTCGGCGGGCGTGGAGTACAGATAGAACGACGCTCGCGTCGTCGCAGGAATTCCGTACCGCAGGCAGACCGGTCGTGCGCAGTGGTGTCCGACCCGGACGGCGATGCCCTGCTCGTCGAGCACCTGGCCCACGTCGTGGGGGTGGATGTCGCCGAGCGTGAAGGAGATCGTCGCACCGCGGTCCTCGGCCGTCGCCGGACCGATGATCCTGAGGTCGGGGACCTCCAGGAGCCGCCGCACCGCGTACTCGGTGATGGCCTGCTCGTGGCGGTGGATGTTCTCCATGCCGATCGCGGAGAGGTAGTCCACGGCCGCGCCGAGGCCGACGGCCTGCGCGATCGGGGGCGTACCCGCCTCGAACTTGTGCGGCGCGGGGGCGTACGTCGAGGAGTGCATCGACACGGTCTCGATCATCTCGCCGCCGCCGAGGAACGGCGGCAGGTCCTCGAGGAGCTCCTGCCGTCCCCAGAGCACGCCGATGCCCGTGGGGCCGACCATCTTGTGGCCGGTGAAGGCCACGAAGTCGGCCTGCAGCGCCTGCACGTCGAGCACCATGTGCGGGGCGGCCTGCGAGGCGTCGATGCAGACCAGCGCGCCGACCTGCTGGGCGCGGCGGATGATCTTCTCGACCGGGTTGACCGTACCCATGATGTTCGAGACCAGCGTGAAGGAGACGATCTTCGTCTTCTCGGTGATGATCTCGTCGATGTTGGACAGGTCGAGCCGGCCGTCGTCCGTGATGCCGAACCACTTCAGCTTCGCGCCGGTGCGCTGCGAGAGCAGCTGCCAGGGCACGATGTTGGAGTGGTGCTCCATCTCCGTGGTGACGATCTCGGTGTCGCTGTCGACCCGGTAGGGCTCATCCGCCCAGCCCAGCATGTTCGCGACGAGGTTGAGCGACTCCGAGGCGTTCTTGGTGAAGATCACCTCGTTGCGGCTGGGCGCGTTGATGAAGGCCGCGACCTTGTCGCGAGCGCCTTCGTACAGCGCGGTCGCCTCCTCGGCGATCGTGTACACACCGCGGTGGACGTTGGCGTTGTGCCGCTCGTAGTACTGGTTGAGCGCGTCGAGGACCTGGCGCGGCTTCTGCGAGGTGGCCGCGCTGTCCAGGTACACGATCTTCTTGCCGTCGTGCACCGTGCGGTCCAGGATCGGGAAGTCCTTGCGGATCGCCTCGGTGTCGAGGAGGCCGGAGAGCCCCTGTCGGGCGTCAGTCACGCGGAAGCGCCACCCTTCGTGTAGGCCTCGTAGCCCTCGTTCTCCAGCGTGTCGGCGAGCTCGGCACCACCGGAGGCGGCGATCCGGCCGTTGGCGAAGACATGCACGTAGTCGGGCTTGATGTACTTGAGGATGCGTGTGTAGTGCGTGATCAGCAGGGTGCCGACCTCGCCGCTCTCGCGCACCCGGTTGACGCCCTCGGAGACGGTCTTCAGCGCGTCGACGTCCAGGCCGGAGTCGGTCTCGTCGAGAACGGCGATCTTCGGCTTGAGGAGCTCCAGCTGGAGGATCTCGTGGCGCTTCTTCTCACCGCCGGAGAAGCCCTCGTTGACGTTGCGCTCCGCGAAGGCGGGGTCCATCTGGAGCTGGGCCATCGTCTCCTTGACCTCCTTCACCCACGTCCGCAGCTTGGGGGCCTCACCGCGGACGGCGGTGGCGGAGGTGCGCAGGAAGTTGGAGACCGAGACACCGGGGATCTCGACCGGGTACTGCATGGCGAGGAACAGGCCGGCGCGGGCCCGCTCGTCGACGGACATCTCCAGGACGTCCTCGCCGTCCAGGGTCACCGTGCCACTCGTGATCGTGTACTTGGGGTGACCCGCGAGCGAGTAGGCGAGGGTGGACTTGCCGGACCCGTTCGGGCCCATGATGGCGTGGGTCTCGCCCTGCTTCACGGTCAGGTCGACGCCCTTGAGGATCTCCTTCGTGGCGTTGTCGGCCTCGACGGAGACGTGCAGGTCGCGGATTTCAAGCGTTGCCATGGGTGACTCAGGACTCCTGGGTGACGGAGACGAGCACATCGTCCCCTTCGATCTTTACGGGGTATACGGGGACGGGGCGCGTCGCGGGAAGACCGGACGGCTTGCCGGTGCGGAGGTCGAAGCTCGATCCGTGCAGCCAGCACTCGATCGCGCAGTCCTCCACCTCGCCCTCCGACAGCGAGACGTTCGCGTGCGAGCAGATGTCGTTGATCGCGAACACCTCGCCCTCGGTGCGGACGACGGAGACCGGCGTGCCGTCGAGCTCCACCCTCTTGGGGGTGTCGTCCTCCAGCTCGCTCAGCGCACAGGCTTTGACGAAGGCCATCTCAGACCGACGCCTTCAGCTCGGCCTCGATCTTGTCGAGGAGCCTGTCCTCGACGTCCGGCAGGCCGATCTGCTGGACCAGCTCGGCGAAGAAGCCGCGCACGACGAGCCTGCGGGCCTCCTCGGCCGGGATACCGCGGGACTGCAGGTAGAACAGCTGCTCGTCGTCGAAGCGGCCGGTCGCCGAGGCGTGTCCGGCGCCGACGATCTCGCCGGTCTCGATCTCCAGGTTCGGCACGGAGTCGACACGGGCACCGTCGGTGAGAACCAGGTTCCGGTTCATCTCGTAGGTGTCGGTGCCCTCTGCGGCGGCCTGGATGAGCACGTCACCGATCCATACGGCGTGGGCGTCGTCGCCCTGGAGCGCGCCCTTGTACACCGCGTTGGACTTGCAGTGCGGGGTGTTGTGGTCCACCAGGAGGCGGTGCTCCTGGTGCTGGCCCTTGTCGGTGAAGTACAGGCCGAAGAGCTCCGCCTCACCGCCGGGGGCGGCGTAGGCGACCCGGGGGTGGAGACGCACGAGGTCCCCGCCGAAGGTCACGATGATCGACTTGAAGGAGGCGTCCCGGCCGACCAGCGCGTTGTGCTGGCCGACGTGGACGGCCGTGTCGTCCCAGTCCTGGACGGAGACGACGGTCAGCTTCGCGCCGTCGCCCAGGACGTAGTCGACGTTGGCCGCGAGCACGGCGTCACCGGTGTGGTCGATGACGACGACGGCCTCGGCGAAGGCACCCAGCTCGATGACCTGGTGGCCGTAGGCCACGCCGCCCTGGCCGTGCACGGTGATCCGGACCGGCTCGCTGAGCACGGCCTCCTTGGCGACCGTGACGACCGAGGCGTGCTGGAAGGACGAGTACGCCTGGGCGGCGACCCGGTCCACCGGGGTGCCGGCCCTGCCGAGTCGCGCGTCGTCGCGGCCGACGGTCTCGACGGTGACGCCCGTGGGCGCCTCGACGACGACCTTGACACCGTCACCGGTGGCGACGGCGGTGCCGTCGTGCAGTCCGCGCAGCCGGTCCAGCGGCGTGAAGCGCCATTCCTCCTCGCGGCCGTGCGGGACCGGGAAGTCCGCGACATCGAAGGACGGAGGGGCGCTCATGCGCGTGGCGACGGTGGACTCGGCCGCCACCGCGATGGACCCGGCGGTGGTGGAGCCCGCAGGGATGTTCAAAGCCTCAGCCATGGCTGTCGTAGTGCTCGCTTTCTCAGTCAAGAACTCTCGGGGACGGTCGGTGGACGGCGGGGCCGTCCTAGCCGACCGAGCCCTCCATCTGCAGCTCGATCAGCCGGTTGAGCTCCAGGGCGTACTCCATGGGCAGCTCCTTGGCGATCGGCTCGACGAAGCCGCGCACGATCATCGCCATGGCCTCGAACTCGGTCATGCCGCGGCTCATCAGGTAGAAGAGCTGGTCCTCGGAGACCTTGGAGACCGTCGCCTCGTGACCCATCGACACGTCGTCCTCGCGGACGTCGACGTAGGGGTAGGTGTCGGAGCGCGAGATGGTGTCCACGAGCAGCGCGTCGCACAGCACGTTGGACTTGGCGCCCGGCGCACCCTCGCCGATCTCGATGAGACCGCGGTAGGAGGTGCGGCCACCGCCTCGCGCCACCGACTTGGAGACGATGTTGGAGGAGGTGTTCGGTGCCATGTGGACCATCTTGGCGCCGGCGTCCTGGTGCTGGCCCTCGCCGGCGAAGGCGATGGACAGGGTCTCGCCCTTGGCGTGCTCGCCCATCAGGTAGATGGCCGGGTACTTCATGGTGACCTTGGAGCCGATGTTGCCGTCGACCCACTCCATGGTCGCGCCCTCGTACGCCACGGCACGCTTGGTGACCAGGTTGTAGACGTTGTTCGACCAGTTCTGGATGGTCGTGTAGCGGCAGCGGCCGCCCTTCTTCACGATGATCTCGACGACCGCGGAGTGCAGCGAGTCCGAGGAGTAGATCGGCGCGGTGCAGCCCTCGACGTAGTGGACGTAGGCGTCCTCGTCGACGATGATCAGCGTCCGCTCGAACTGGCCCATGTTCTCCGTGTTGATACGGAAGTAGGCCTGGAGCGGGATCTCGACGTGCACGCCCTTCGGCACGTAGATGAAGGAGCCGCCGGACCAGACCGCCGAGTTCAGCGAGGCGAACTTGTTGTCACCGACGGGGATGACGGTGCCGAAGTACTCCTTGAAGAGCTCCGGGTGCTCCTTCAGCGCGGTGTCGGTGTCCATGAAGATGACACCCTGCGCCTCCAGCTCCTCGTTGATCTGGTGGTAGACGACCTCGGACTCGTACTGCGCGGCGACACCGGCGACGAGGCGCTGCTTCTCCGCCTCGGGGATGCCGAGCTTGTCGTACGTGTTCTTGATGTCCTCGGGCAGGTCCTCCCAGGACTCCGCCTGCTTCTCCGTGGACCGCACGAAGTACTTGATGTTGTCGAAGTCGATGCCCGACAGGTCGGAGCCCCAGTTCGGCATGGGCTTCTTGCCGAACAGCTTCAGGCCCTTGAGACGGAGCTTCAGCATCCACTCCGGCTCGTTCTTCTTCTCCGAGATGTCGCGGACGACAGCTTCGGACAGGCCTCGCTTCGCCGCCGCGCCTGCCGCGTCGGAGTCGGCCCAGCCGAATTCGTACGTGCCCAGGCCATCGAGCTCAGGGTGGGCAGTCTCCGTAGGGAGCGTCATGCGGGGTTCCTCCCGGCCGTACTTGCAGATGCTGAATAGGTGGTCTGTGAAGGCTGTGGTGCTGCGGGGCTGCTGCGCGGTACGAACGTCGTGCACACACCGTCGCCGTGGGCGAGGGTGGCGAGACGCTGCACATGGGTCCCGAGCAGGCTGGAGAAGAATTCCGTCTCCGCCTCGCACAGCTGCGGGAACTGCTCGGCCACGTGCGCGACCGGGCAGTGGTGCTGGCACAGTTGCTCGCCCTGCTGAGGGCCCGGCGCGCTGCGCGCCGTAGCAGCGTACCCGTCGGCGGACAAGGCCTTGGCCAAGGCTTCTGTGCGTGCCTCGGGGCCCGCGGCCTCGATCACGGCGCGGTACGACTCGGACTGGGCGGCCATCCTGGCGCGGGCGAAGGCCACGAGCGCCTCGTCCCCCGCCGTCTCGGCGATCCAGCGCAGCGCGTCGGCGGCCAGCTTGTCGTAGGACTGGTCGAACGCGTCCCGGCCGCAGTCGGTGAGGGCGAACACCTTGGCCGGACGGCCGCGGGTCCGCGCTCCGTACACCCGCTGCTCGCGGGCCTCGACGACGTCGTCGGAGACGAGTGCGTCCAGATGACGGCGGACGGCGGCCTGGGTGAGACCGACGCGCTCCGCCAGATCGGCGGCGGTGGACGGGCCGTGGTCCAGGATGGAGCGCGCGACCCGGTTGCGCGTCGAACGCTCACCGGTCGCGAGTTCCTCCTGGGGAGCCTCGCCAACGTATTTCACAACGCCATTGTTGCGTAATTCCTCCGGGCGTGACAACCCGCCTCGGGACCGGACCCGGTGCCCTTCATCACTTAGGCAGACCTAAGTTGACCTGCGAAAACGGCCGCTCGCCCGGTGCCGCCGCAGGTGAGCGCCGTCCGGGCCGCACGGCGGCCGGACCATCGTGAGCGCTCCGGAAGGGTGCGGGAACCCGGCGCGCCGGACCCCTCACCTGCCAGCCTAGACTTGCCCGCCATGAGCAGCGAGCCCGTCGTACAGGCCAGGGGCCTTGTCAAGCGGTACGGCACGAAGACCGCGGTCGACGGCCTCGACCTGGAGGTCGCGGCGGGTGCGGTGACCGCGGTCCTGGGGCCCAACGGCGCCGGCAAGACCACCACGATCGAGACCTGCGAGGGCTACCGCCGTCCGGACGGCGGGACCGTCCGGGTCCTCGGCCTCGACCCGGTCGCGGACGCCGCCGCGCTCCGCCCCCGCATCGGCGTGATGCTGCAGTCCGGGGGCGTCTACCCGGGCGCCCGCGCCGACGAGATGCTGCGCCACATGGCGAAGCTCCACGCCCACCCGCTGGACGTCGGCGCGCTGGTCGAGCGCCTCGGGCTCGGCAGCTGCGGCCGCACCTCCTACCGGCGGCTCTCCGGCGGCCAGCAGCAGCGCCTCGCGCTGGCGATGGCCGTCGTCGGCCGCCCCGAGCTGGTCTTCCTGGACGAGCCGACGGCGGGTCTCGACCCGCAGGCGCGCCGCTCGACCTGGGACCTGATCCGGGAGCTGCGCTCCGACGGGGTGTCCGTCGTCCTCACCACGCACTTCATGGACGAGGCGGAGGAGCTCGCCGACGACGTCGCCGTCATCGACGCGGGCCGGGTCATCGCCCAGGGCAGCCCGGAGCAGCTGTGCCGCGGCGGCGCCGAGAACACCCTGCGCTTCACCGGCCGCCCCGGCCTGGACCTCGACTCGCTGCTGAAGGCGCTGCCCGACGGCAGCGAGGCGGCCGAGCTGACCACCGGCACCTACCGCATCACCGGGACGATCGACCCGGAGCTGCTGGCCACCGTCACCTCCTGGTGCGCCCAGAACGGCGTGATGCCGGACGGCATCGCGGTGGAGCGGCACACCCTCGAGGACGTCTTCCTGGAACTGACCGGCAAGGAGCTGCGCGCATGAGCGCCGGTACGTACACCCCGCGCCCCGGCGCCGCCCCGCTGCCCCGCATGATCGCCGCGCAGGCCGCGCTGGAGACGCGGATGCTCCTGCGCAACGGAGAGCAGCTGCTGCTGACGGTGGTCATCCCGACGCTGCTGCTGGTGCTGTTCAGCGCGGTCGACATCATCGACACGGGTACGGGCGAGCCGGTCGACTTCCTCGCACCCGGCGTCCTGGCACTCGCGGTGATGTCCACGGCCTTCACGGGCCAGGCCATCGCGACCGGTTTCGAGCGCCGCTACGGCGTGCTCAAACGGCTGGGCGCCTCGCCCCTGCCCCGCTGGGGCCTGATGGCGGCGAAGACCCTCTCGGTGCTGGTCACGGAGGTGCTTCAGGTCGTCCTGCTGACGGTCATCGCCTTCGCCCTGGGCTGGTCCCCGGAGGGCAACCCGTTCGCCGTGCTGCTGCTCCTGGTGCTGGGCACCGTGGCCTTCTCCGGGCTCGGGCTGCTGATGGCGGGCACGCTGAAGGCGGAGGCGACGCTGGCGGCGGCCAACCTGGTCTTCCTGCTGCTGCTGGTCGGCGGCGGGGTCGTCGTACCGCTGGACAAGTTCCCGGACGCCGCGCAGTCGGTCCTGGGTCTGCTGCCCATCGCGGCGCTCTCCGACGGGCTGAGGGACGTCCTTCAGCACGGCGCCGCGATGCCCTGGGGCGACGCGGCGGTCCTGGCCGTCTGGGCGGTGCTGGGACTGGGCGCGGCGGCGAAGTTCTTCCGCTGGGAGTGAGCGGACGGTGACGCGCCGCTGATGTCCCGGGTCATCCGGGAATGACCCACCCCCCTCGTGAAAACATGCACAAGCCGTTGCCTACGATGGTCCGCGTGGAAACCCCCCTCTCCTACATCGCCAAGCGCTGGACCCCGTCGGCGGAGACGGCCAAGCGAGCCGCGCTCTCCGCGGTCGTGATGAGCGTTTTCATCATCATCACCGGCGGCGCGGTCCGGCTGACCGGTTCCGGTCTGGGCTGCGACACCTGGCCCAAGTGCACCGACGACAGCCTGTTCGCCACGCCGGAGCAGGGCCTGCACGGCGCCATCGAGTTCGGCAACCGGATGCTGACGTACGTCCTGTGTGCGGCGGTCGGCTGGGCGATCATCGCGGCGCGGTCGCTGAAGCCCCGGCGGCGCGGACTCACCCGCCTGGCCTGGTCGCAGTTCTGGCTCGTGATGGGGAACGCCGTCATCGGCGGGATCACGGTCTGGGCGGGTCTGAACCCGTGGTCGGTGGCCGGGCACTTCCTTCTGGCCAACTGCCTGCTCACGGTGACCGTCGTCACCTGGGTCCGGATCGGCGAGGGTGACGGCGCTCCGCGCCCGCGCGCCCCGAAGCCGGTGCGGCAGCTCTCCTGGGCGATCGTCGCCACCACCGTGGTCCTGATCGCGCTCGGCACGACCGTGACCGGCTCCGGCAAGCACGCCGGGGACAGCAGCGACGTCCCGCGCATGCCCTGGGACTGGAGCTCCGCCGCCCATGTGCACGCCATCGCCGCCTGGGTCGTCTGCGCCCTGGCCGTCGCGATGTGGTTCGCCCTGCGCGTCGTCGACGCCCCGGCCGACACCAGGAGCCGCGCCCGCGACCTCCTGGTCGTGCTGCTGGCCCAGGGCTTCATCGGCTACGTCCAGTACTTCAACGACGTGCCGGAGATCCTGGTCGGCCTCCACATGCTGGGCTCGTCCCTGATGTGGATCGCGGTGCTGCGCCTGCTGCTGTCGCTGCGGGAGCGCCCGGCCGGCGCGGGCCCGGTGCCCGCCCGGACGGCCGGACTGCCCGAGCCCGCCGCGGCCGGCTGAGCCCCGCCCGGCCTCAGCCGTTCCCCGCCCATTCCTCCGGCGTCGCGTCCAGCAGCCGGGCGATCAGGGCGGGGTCCGGCAGCGGACCGTGGTCACCGGTGACCCGCAGCGCGGCGCCCGCGGTGATGTGACCGAGCCGCAGCGCCCGGACGGTGGACTCCCCGCCCAGCAGCCCGGCGAGGAACCCGGCGGCGAACGCGTCACCGGCGCCCACCGGCTCGACCACGTCGACCCTGCGCGCGGGGACCCTGTGCGCACCGGCCCCGTCGAAGGCGGTGGCGTCGGTTCCGCCGTCCTTGACCACCAGCACGCCCGGCTCGGGCAGCAGCTCCCTCACGGCCGCGGCGTCCGTCAGCTCCTCGCCCCACAGGGCCTGGGCCTCGTCGAGGCCGACGAAGGTGATGTCGGCCCGCCGGGCGAAGGCCAGCAGCACGGCGGGCGCGGTTCCGTCCGTCCAGAGCGCCGGACGGTGGTTGACGTCGAAGCTGACGGGGCGGGGCCGTTCGGCGGGCGGGGGCTCCAGCAGTGCGGCGACCAGCTCGCGGCAGCCCGCCGAGAGGGCCGGGGTGATGCCGCTGAGGTGGACGAGCCCGGCGGTGCGTACGGCGTCCTCGTCCAGCACCCGAGCCGTGAGGGCCGACGCCGCGGAGCCGCGGCGGTAGTAGTGGACCCGGGTCCCGTCGGGGCCGGGGTCCTTGACCAGGAGTCCGGTGGGCCGGTGCGGGTCGGTGCTGACCCCGCTGACATCGACACCGGACGCGGCCACCTCGCTGCGGATCCGGCGACCGAACGGGTCGTCGCCCAGGGCGGAGACCCAGCGGGCGGGCACCCCGTGGTCGGCGAGGTACACCGCCACGTTGGATTCGGCGCCCGCGATCCGGATGCCGAGCCCCGTCGCCCCCTCAAGCGGGGCGGCGGGATCCGGCACCAGGGCCGCCATGGTCTCCCCGACACAGGCCACCGGAGGCGTCGCGCGGGACACCGCGGTCATGCGGGACCTCCCTGCCGGTGGGCGGCGGCGCTCATCGCCCGGTGTCCGGCCGGAGCTGTACGGCGTCGAGGAAGGCGCGGGCCCGCTCGCGCAGCGCGTCGAGGCTGCCCCCGTCGGCCGCGTCGCCGATCAGCGGCGACCCGACGCCCACGGCGGTGGCTCCGTGCACCAGGTAGGCGCGCGCCAGCTCGGCGTCCACTCCCCCGACGGGCACGAACGGCGCGTCGGGGAACGGCCCGCGCAACGCCTTGAGGAAGCCGGGACCGCCGGCCTGGGCGGCGGGGAAGATCTTGTACCCGTCGGCGCCGAGCCGCTGCGCGGCGACGATGTCGGTGGGGGTCATCACTCCGGCCAGCACCGGGAGACCCAGGCGCTTCGCCTCGGTGACGCCCTCGCAGACGGCCGGGGTGACGACGAAGTCGGCGCCGGCCTCGGCGACCGTCCGCGCGTCCTGCGCGGTCAGGACGGTGCCCGCGCCGAGCGGCGCGTCCGGGCCGAGTTCGGCGCGGGCCCGGCGGATGACGTCGGGGGCGTCCTTGCCGCTCAGGGAGACCTCGATGAGCGCGATGCCCGCCTCGGCGAGAGTGAGGACGGTCCTGAGTGCGGCATCCGCGTCGGCGCCGCGCACGATGGCGACGATCCGGTGGGTACGCAGCGCGGTCAGCAGTTCCACGTGCGGGTTCCCTCCTTCTGCTTCTGGTGTACGTCTGTGCTGCCTCCATGGTGGTCCCCGCCGTCCGGCACGCCGCAGGCGGGTACCGGAGGGCGGGCCCGAGGGGGTGCCCGGAGGGCGGGCCCGAGGGGGTGCCCGGAGGGCGGGCCCGAGGGGGTGCCCGGAGGGCGGGCCCGAGGGGGTGCCCGGAGGGCGGGCGCAGCATCCGGACGGGCGGGCGGGCGCACGGAAACGCCCCGCCGCCCCCGCGGCACGGAGCTGCGGGGGCGGCGGGGCGGACGGTGGTGGGGCTCAGCCCTTGTCGTTCGACGGGCCGCCGACCTGGATGCCGGCCATCCTGGACCACTCGTACGGGCCGGTGCGGACCTTGGCCGCGAACTCGCCGTCGAAGTCCTCGTGCACGGTGATGCCCGCCTTCCGCGTGGCGTCCTCCGCCACCGCGTAGGAGGGGGCCACCAGGTCGCCCCAGCCGCCGTCCTCGCCGACCAGCACGATGCGCGTGCCCATCTGGCCGAGGTACGCGAGCTGTCCCTCGGCGCCACCGTGCGCCTTGGCGAAGGCGCCGATCTGCTTGGCGAGCCTGCCGGCCCTGCGCTCCGCGCGGGCCGCCTGCTTGCTGTCGTCCGTCTTCTGGGTCTGAGGCTCTGCCGTCTCTGCCATGGACAGGATGCTACCGACGGGTATACCGACTGGCGACGGGCGGGGACGTGGCGTCGGCCACGTCCCCGCCCGTCGGCGGAGCTCCGGTCGTGCGGGACTACCTCAGGAAGGGGTCCACCGCCACGGCGACGAAGAGGAGCGAGACGTAGGTGATGGACCAGTGGAACAGCCGCATCTCCTTGAGCTTGGTGCCGGTGACGCCGGACTTCGCCCTGTTCTGCAGGCCGTGCGCCTCCCAGAGCCAGAAGCCACCGGTCAGCAGGGCAACGGCCGTGTAGAACCAGCCGGTGTAGCCCAGCGGGGTCAGCAGCAGCGAGACGGCGACCATCACCCAGCTGTAGACGACGATCTGGCGGGCCACCACCCGATTGGAGGCGACCACCGGGAGCATCGGGACACCGACGCGGGCGTAGTCCTCCTTGACCTTCATCGACAGCGGCCAGTAGTGCGGCGGTGTCCAGAAGAAGATCACGGCGAAAAGGATGACCGCGGCCCAGCTCATCGAATTGGTCACGGCGGACCAGCCGATGAGCACCGGCATGCAGCCGGCGATTCCGCCCCAGACGATGTTCTGCGAGGTACGGCGCTTCAGCAGCATCGTGTAGACGACGACGTAGAACAGAAGTGCGCCGAGTGAGAGGGCGGCGGAGAGCCAGTTGACGAGCAGTCCGAACCAGACCGTGGAAATCACCGCGAGGGCGATTCCGAAGGCAAGGCACTCTCTGGGGCTCACCATGCCCGTGACCAGCGGGCGCTGGGACGTACGGTCCATCAGCGCGTCGATGTCGCGGTCGATATACATGTTGAGCGCATTGGCACCACCCGCGGAGAGATATCCGCCGATGGTGGTGGTCACTACGAGCCAAAGATCGGGCACGCCCTGAGCCGCGAGGAACATCACCGGAACGGTGGTGATCAGCAGCAGCTCGATGATGCGCGGCTTGGTAAGAGCCACGAATGCCTTGATGCGGGCACCGAACGGGCGATGGCCCACTGGGCTCGGAGTCAAGGCGACCCCTGCGGGTCGGGACTCGACGGCCGTCACGCACACCCCTGACAGAGAAATCCCAGCAAGCTCCAGGCATGAAGGCCCGGTAAAGACTTGCGCGAACCAGACCACTGTAGACGTTGGGCATACGCCGCTCTTCGCGGGGGTGGGGTCGTGTTGGGGTGGCGCAGAAGTGAACGTGAGCGCTCATACGGGAGGCGAACTCCGCAGGTCGCCCGCACTGTGGAAAGGGCAGAAGTACGGCCTTGGGACGGGGGTAGGCTCGACAATGCCCGGTGCGGTAACCAGTCACCGGCTTTACGAACAGTGGAGAGGAGCCCTGACTCAGGGTGAGCACCAAGCCGACCACCACAGACCTTCAGTGGACCGAATTGGACCAGCGGGCCGTGGACACCGTCCGCGTCCTCGCCGCGGACGCCGTACAGAAAGTCGGAAACGGCCACCCGGGCACGGCGATGAGCCTCGCTCCTGCCGCGTACACCCTCTTCCAGAAGGTGATGCGCCACGACCCGGCGGACGCCGACTGGACCGGCCGCGACCGCTTCGTGCTGTCGGCCGGCCACTCCAGCCTGACGCTGTACATCCAGCTCTACCTCGCCGGATACGGCCTGGAGCTGGACGACCTCAAGGCGTTCCGCACCTGGGGTTCCAAGACGCCCGGCCACCCGGAGTACGGCCACACCACCGGTGTCGAGACGACGACGGGCCCGCTCGGCCAGGGTGTCGCCAACGCCGTGGGCATGGCCATGGCCTCCCGCTACGAGCGCGGCCTCTTCGACCCGCAGGCGGCCCCCGGCACCTCTCCGTTCGACCACACCGTCTGGGTCATCGCCGGCGACGGCTGCCTCCAGGAGGGCATCTCGGCCGAGGCGTCCTCGCTGGCCGGCCACCAGAAGCTCGGCAACCTGGTGCTCCTGTGGGACGACAACCACATCTCGATCGAGGGCGACACGGAGACCGCGGTCTCCGAGGACACCCTGAAGCGCTACGAGGCCTACGGCTGGCACGTCCAGCGCGTGGACCAGCTGCCCAGCGGCGACCTGGACCCCGAGGGCCTGCACCTCGCGCTCCTGGCCGCCAAGGCCGAGACCGAGCGCCCCTCGTTCATCGCGGCCCGCTCGATCATCGCCTGGCCCGCCCCGAACGCCCAGAACACCGAGGCCGCGCACGGCTCGGCGCTCGGCGACGACGAGATCGCGGCCACCAAGCGGGTCCTCGGCTTCGACCCCGAGAAGACCTTCGAGGTCTCCGACGAGGTCATCGCCCACACCCGTGAGGCGCTGGACCGCGGCCGTGAGGCCAAGGCCGAGTGGGAGAAGACCTTCGCCGCGTGGCGGACCGCCAACCCGGAGCGCGCCGCCGACTTCGACCGCATCGACGCGGGCGAGCTGCCGGCGGGCTGGGAGGACGAACTCCCCGTCTTCGAGGCGGGCCACGGCGTCGCCACGCGTGCCGCCTCCGGCAAGGTCCTCCAGGCGCTCGGCGGTGTCATTCCCGAGCTGTGGGGCGGCTCCGCCGACCTCGCCGGCTCGAACAACACCACGATCGACAAGACGTCGTCGTTCCTCCCGGCGGGCAACCCGCTGCCCGAGGCCGACCCGTACGGCCGGACGATCCACTTCGGCATCCGCGAGCACTCCATGGCCGCGGCCATGAACGGCATCGCGCTGCACGGCAACACCCGCATCTACGGCGGCACCTTCCTGGTGTTCTCCGACTACATGCGCAACGCCGTCCGCCTCTCCGCGCTGATGCACCTGCCCGTGACGTACGTGTGGACGCACGACTCGGTCGGTCTCGGCGAGGACGGCCCGACCCACCAGCCGGTCGAGCACCTCGCCTCGCTGCGCGCCATCCCGGGCCTCAACGTCGTCCGTCCGGGTGACGCCAACGAGACGGCCATCGCCTGGCGCGAGATCCTCAGGCGCGGCAAGAAGGACTTCGGCACGAGCGCCCCGCACGGTCTGGCGCTGACCCGCCAGGGCGTGCCCACCTACCCGGCGAACGAGGGTGCCGCCAAGGGCGGTTACGTGCTCTTCGACGCCGAGGGCGGCGAGGCGCAGGCCGTTCTGATCGCCACGGGCTCCGAGCTCCAGCTGGCCGTCGAGGCCCGCGACGAGCTCCAGGCGGCCGGTGTGCCGACCCGTGTGGTCTCGATGCCGTGTGTCGAGTGGTTCGAGGAGCAGGACCAGGCGTACAAGGACAGCGTGCTGCCGCCGTCCGTGAAGGCCAGGGTCGCCGTCGAGGCGGGCATCGGCCTCACCTGGCACCGTTACGTGGGCGACGCCGGCCGGATCGTCTCGCTGGAGCACTTCGGCGCGTCGGCCGACGCCAAGGTCCTCTTCCGCGAGTTCGGCTTCACCGCCGCGCACGTGGCGGAAGCCGCCCGGGAATCTCTCGCCGCCGCCGCGCGCTGACGCGGTCATAACGACTAGTAGGAGATGCAATTCTCATGACAGACGCACTCAAGCGCCTCTCCGACGAGGGCGTGGCGATCTGGCTGGACGACCTGTCGCGCAAGCGGATCACGTCCGGCAACCTCGCCGAGCTGATCGACCAGAGCCACGTCGTGGGTGTCACGACCAACCCGTCGATCTTCCAGAAGGCGATCTCCCAGGGCGACGGTTACGACCAGCAGCTCACCGACCTCGCCGCCCGCAAGGTGACGGTCGAGGAGGCGATCCGCATGATCACGACTGCGGACGTCCGTGACGCCGCCGACATCCTGCGTCCGGTCTTCGACGCGACGGACGGCCAGGACGGCCGGGTCTCCATCGAGGTCGACCCGCGCCTGGCCCACAACACCCTGGCCACGGTCGCCGAGGCCAAGCAGCTGGCATGGCTGGTGGACCGGCCGAACACGCTCATCAAGATCCCGGCGACCAAGGCGGGCCTCCCGGCGATCACGGAGACCATCGGGCGGGGCATCAGCGTCAACGTCACGCTGATCTTCTCGCTGGAGCGCTACCGCGAGGTCATGGAGGCCTACCTGGTGGGTCTGGAGAAGGCGAAGGCCGCAGGCCTCGACCTCTCCAAGATCCACTCCGTGGCGTCCTTCTTCGTGTCCCGCGTGGACACCGAGATCGACAAGCGCCTGGACGCGGTCGGCAGCGACGAGGCGAAGGCCGCGAAGGGCAAGTCCGCCCTCGCCAACGCCCGTCTGGCCTACGAGGCGTACGAGGAGGTCTTCGCGGGCGACCGCTGGGCCGCCCTGGACAAGGCGCATGCCAACAAGCAGCGTCCGCTGTGGGCCTCCACCGGCGTGAAGGACCCGTCCCTCAAGGACACCCTGTACGTCGACGACCTCGTCGCCCCCAACACGGTCAACACCATGCCGGAGGCGACGCTGGACGCCGTGGCCGACCATGGTGAGATCACCGGCAACACCGTCGCCGGACGTTACGACCAGGCCCGTGCCGACCTCGACGCGATCAAGAAGCTCGGGGTCAGCTACGACGAAGTCGTCCAGCTGCTGGAGGACGAGGGCGTCGACAAGTTCGAAGCCGCCTGGATCGACCTGCTCAACTCGACCGAGGCCGAGCTCAAGCGCCTCGCTCCTTCGGAGGGCTGACCACCTTGTCTGGTGTTCCCGGAGCCAACCCGCTCCGTGACGCCCAGGACCGACGGCTCCCGCGCATCGCGGGGCCGTCGGGCCTGGTGATCTTTGGCGTCACGGGCGATTTGTCCCGTAAAAAGCTGATGCCCGCTGTCTACGACCTGGCCAATCGCGGCCTGCTGCCACCGGGCTTCTCGCTCATCGGCTTCGCGCGCCGCGACTGGGAGGACGAAGACTTCGCCCAGGTCGTCCACGACGCCGTGAAAGAGCACTCCCGCACCCCGTTCCGCGAAGAGGTCTGGCAGCAGCTCAGCCAGGGCATGCGCTTCGTCCAGGGCAACTTCGACGACGACGTCGCGTTCGAGACCCTCAGGGCCACGATCGAGGAGCTCGACAAGGCGCAGGGGACGGGCGGCAACTTCGCCTTCTACCTCTCCGTGCCGCCGAAGTTCTTCCCCAAGGTCGTCCAGCAGCTCAAGAAGCACGGGCTGGCCGACCAGAAGGAAGGCAGCTGGCGACGGGCCGTCATCGAGAAGCCGTTCGGCCACGACCTGGAGAGCGCGCAGGAGCTGAACCAGCTCGTGCACGACGTCTTCCCGCCGAACGAGGTCTTCCGTATCGACCACTACCTCGGCAAGGAGACGGTCCAGAACATCCTGGCGCTGCGCTTCGCCAACACGATGTGGGAGCCGATCTGGAACAGGTCGTACGTCGACCACGTCCAGATCACGATGGCCGAGGACATCGGCATCGGCGGCCGGGCCGGCTACTACGACGGCATCGGCGCCGCCCGTGACGTCATCCAGAACCACCTGCTCCAGCTCCTGGCGCTGACGGCGATGGAGGAGCCCGGCTCCTTCCACCCGAAGGCACTGGTCGCCGAGAAGCTGAAGGTGCTCACTGCGGTGGAGCTGCCCGAGGACCTCGGCAAGCACACGGTGCGCGGGCAGTACACGCACGCGTGGCAGGGCGGTCAGGAGGTGCCCGGCTACCTCGAGGAGGACGGTATCGACCCCAAGTCGACGACCGACACCTTCGCGGCGATCAAGCTGACGATCAACAACCGCCGCTGGGCGGGCGTGCCGTTCTACCTCCGTACCGGAAAGCGGCTCGGCCGCCGGGTCACCGAGATCGCGGTCGTCTTCAAGCGCGCCCCGTATCTGCCCTTCGAGTCCGGTGCGACGGAGGAGCTGGGCGGCAACGCCCTGGTCATCCGGGTGCAGCCGGACGAGGGGGTCACGGTCCGGTTCGGCTCCAAGGTGCCGGGCACCTCCATGGAGGTGCGGGACGTCACGATGGACTTCGCCTACGGCGAGTCCTTCACGGAGTCCAGCCCGGAGGCGTACGAGCGGCTCATCCTCGATGTGCTGCTCGGCGACGCCAACCTCTTCCCGCGCCACCAGGAGGTCGAGCTCTCCTGGAACATCCTCGACCCGATCGAGGAGTACTGGGACAGGCACGGCAAGCCCGCCCAGTACCCGTCCGGCACCTGGGGGCCGGCCGAGGCCGACGACATGCTCGCACGCGACGGACGGAGCTGGCGCCGGCCATGAAGATCGATCTCACGGAAACCACGTCCAGCAAGATCAACCAGACCCTCATCTCGGCCCGCCGGTCCATCGGCTCCCCGGCCGTCGGCATGGTCCTCACCCTCGTCATCGTCACGGACGAGGAGAACGCGTACGACGCGCTCAAGGCGGCGAACGACTCCTCGCGCGAGCACCCGTCGCGGATCATCGTGGTGATCAAGAGGGTCAGCCGCTCACCGCGTGCGCGCCGCGACGCACGGCTCGACGCCGAGATCCGGGTCGGTTCCGACGCGGGCTCGGGCGAGACCGTGGTGCTGCGTCTCCACGGCGAGCTGGCCAACCACGCCCAGTCGGTCGTCCTGCCGCTGCTGCTGCCGGACGCCCCGGTGGTGGCGTGGTGGCCCGAGGACGCCCCGGCGGACCCGGCCAAGGACCCGCTGGGCGCGCTCGCCCAGCGTCGCATCACCGACACCTACTCCGCCGAGCACCCGCTCGACGAGCTGTCGGTGCGCGCCGCGACGTACCGGCCCGGCGACACGGACCTGGCCTGGACCCGCATCACGCCGTGGCGTTCGATGCTGGCGGCGGCGCTCGACCAGCAGCCGGCGCAGGTCGTCTCGGCGACGGTCGAGGGCGAGTCCGACAACCCGAGCTGCGAACTGCTGGCCATGTGGCTCGCGGACCGGCTCAAGGTCCCGGTGGAGCGGACGCTGTCCGGCGGTCCCGGTCTGACGGCCGTACGGCTGGAGACCAAGAACGGCGTGATCGTCCTGGACCGGCCCGACGGCTCGCTGGCGACGCTCTGCATGGCCGGCCAGCCGGACCGTGCGGTCGCGCTCAAGCGGCGGGAGACCGCCGAGCTCCTCGCGGAGGAGCTGCGCCGTCTGGACCCGGACAACATCTACGAGGCCACGGTGAAGTTCGGTGTGGAGCGCCTCGGCGGTCCCACCGAGGCGTCGTCCGTCGGTTCGGGGCAGAAGCGGCAGGAGCCCGCGGGCGCCGCCGCCCCTGCCGCGAAGAAGGCGGCGGCCAAGAAGGCGGCGTCGAAGTGAGTGCTCCGCAGCTCGTCGTGCACCGCGACAAGGAGCTGATGGCCCAGGCCGCGGCGGCCAGGCTGATCACGAAGATCGTGGACGCCCAGGCCGCCCGGGACTCCGCCTCGGTGGTCCTCACCGGCGGGCGCAACGGCAACGGCCTGCTGGCCGCGCTGGCGGACTCCCCCGCCCGGGACGCGATCGACTGGTCGCGGCTCGACCTGTGGTGGGGCGACGAGCGGTTCCTGCCCGAGGGCGACCCGGAGCGCAACATCACCCAGGCCCGGGACGCCCTGCTGGACAAGGTGCAGCTGGACCCCTCCAGGGTCCACGCGATGCCTGCGTCGGACGGGCCGTACGGCGGCGACGCCGACGCCGCGGCCGCGGGGTACGCGGCGGAACTGGCCGCCGCCGCGGGCCCGGAGGACCACGGGCCGGTCCCGACGTTCGACGTGCTGATGCTGGGCGTCGGCCCGGACACCCATGTCGCGTCGCTCTTCCCGGAGCTGCCCGCGGTCCGGGAGACCGAGCGCACCGTCGTCGGTGTGCACGGCGCCCCCAAGCCGCCGCCCACCCGCGTCTCTCTGACGCTGCCCGCCATCCGGGCGGCGCGTGAGGTGTGGCTGCTGGCCGCGGGTGAGGACAAGGCGGAGGCGGCGGAGATCGCGCTGTCGGGCGCCGGGGAGATCCAGGCCCCGGCGGCGGGCGCGTACGGGCGGAGCCGCACGCTGTGGCTGCTGGATGCCGCCGCGGCGTCGAAGCTGCCGCGCGCGCTGTATCCGCCCGCCTCGGCGTAGCGGAGCAGTACCGCAGAGGCCCGGCCCCGCTCCTCGGAGCGGGGCCGGGCCTCTCGTCGTGGCCAGTGGCGGCCGGCCGCCTCAGCCGCGCTCCAGGAAGGGCTCCAGCAGCCCCGGGACGGCGTCGGAGGCGAAGGCGAGCCCCTCGGAGGCGTCCGTGTCGTGCGCCGTGTAGGCGCCGCCCCCCGCGGCCGTCGTGGCGGTGACGCTGATCAGCCCGGCGCGCCGCTGGAAGAAGGACTGCTTCACCGTCCAGCCGATGACGCCCGCGCGCTGGAGGGCCGCCGTGGAGCGCCGGACGCTGCCGGAGCGGGTCACCAGGTAGTCGCCGCTGAGCGTGTGTCCCAGTGACCGGTACGCGTCGAGGGCCAGGAGCACCCCGACGGGCACGGACACCACCGCGCAGCCCAGCGCCGTCCACAGCAGCACCGGCGTCAGCAGGACGCCCAGGACGGCCTGGACCAGCACGGGCACCAGGGTCACGACGAGGGCGCGGCGCAGCCGCCGGCCCCGGGCGGCACGGGGATGGGCCCTCAGGGGCGCACCGGTCGGCGTCACCGTCTCACGCAGTACCTCGGCGGCGATCGTGTCGGCGAGCGCCCGCGGAGCGACCGGCAGCAGCGCGTCGTGCTCGGCGCCCCGCGTCTCCTCGTCCGTGGCCAGACCGGTGGTGATCGCGTCCACCCGGGCGGCGCCCAGCAGCCGGACACCCAGCGGCTCGACCAGGTCCACACCTCGCAGCCGCCGTTCCTCGACGGACAGGGAGCGCGCTGTCAGGAGCCCGCGCCTGACCCGCAGGGTACCGCCCGGTTCGCGCTCCAGGCGGTAGTTCCACCACATCTCGATCCACAGCCCGAGCGCTCCGACGACACCGGCGACCAGCGCGGCCAGGGCGAGGACGGCGATCGCCCAGACCAGCGGGGTGTCCCGGAAGCGGTCGGTGACCCAGTCGATGACCTCGCCCTGCGCACCGACCCAGTCGCTGACCTGCATCACCCCGCCCACCGCCGCCCCCGCGAGCGCGGGTGCGACGAACGAGACCGGTGCGTAGCGGATCCAGCGGAGGTCGAGGGTGGCCAGTTCGCCGTCGCGGTGACTCCCCCGGGCCGCCGTGGCGCCCCGGTCGAGGAGGTCCCGGCGGAGCCGCTCCCCCTCCGCACGGGAGACGGGGTCGAGCTCCAGGGTGGAGTCGCCGCCCGTGTGCTCACCGGTTCCGATGCGGACGGTGACCAGCCCCAGGAGCCGCAGCAGGAGGTGCGCGGTGAGGTCGACGCTGCGGATCCGTTCGCGGGCCAGCGAGCGGCGCTTCACCAGGAGGAGCCCGGTGTGCAGGTCGACCCGCTCGGCGCCGACGCGGTAGCGGGTGCGCCGCCACCGGACGTGGTCGCCGACGGCCGCACAGCCGATCAGAAGGGCGGCGCCCGCCAGCACCCAGCCGATGGCCCTCGCGTATCCGATCGGGCCGGCGAGCGCCACCGTGACCGGCACGGCGGCACTCGCCGCGACTCCCGCCACGACCAGCGCGGTGACCACGACCGTACGGGGGTGGAGCCGCCGCCAGTCGGGGCCGCTGTCGGCGGCGGTGCTCACGTGGCGTCCCCGGGGGTGCCCTGGGTGATGCGGGTCAGCCGCTCGGCGAGCTCCGCGGCTGCCTCGTGGGCCAGCCCCTCGATCTGTACGGCGCCCTTGGCGGAAGCCGTGGTGACGGTCACCGTGGCCAGTCCGAAGACCTGCTCCAGGGGGCCGCGCACGGTGTCCACGGTCTGGATGCGGGACATCGGGGCGATCCGCCATTCCCGCAGGAAGACCCCGGTGCTCACGTAGACCGCCTCGTCGGTGACCTCCCAGCGGTGGGTGCGGTACCACCACAGGGGGAAGAGGACGGTGCACAGCAGGCCGGCGACGCCGAGCGGGGCCGCCGCTGTCAGCAGCCAGAACCTGGCGGGAGCGATGAACGCTCCCAGCAGGCCCAGGACCACCACCGGTGGTGCCGTCAGCAGCAGCCATCGGGCCCGCCACCAGCCGACGGCCCTGCGGGCCGGCGCGTTGCGCGGCGGCCGGAGCCGTATCGTCCCCTCCCCCGTCGTCATCGCTCAGCGGCCACGCAGCGAGCGGTACGCCGAGACGAGCGCGGCGGTGGAGCTGTCCAGCTGCTCCCCTCCGGTGCCCTCCGTCAGGACCGGCTCGATCTTCTTCGCGAGGACCTTGCCGAGCTCGACGCCCCACTGGTCGAAGGAGTCGATGTTCCAGACGGCGCCCTGGACGAAGACCTTGTGCTCGTACAGCGCGATCAGCTGGCCGAGCACCGAGGGGGTGAGCCTCTCCGCGAGGACGGTGGTCGTCGGGTGGTTGCCGCGGAAGGTCTTGTGCGCGACGAGCTCCTCGGGCACACCCTCCGCACGGACCTCGTCGGGCGTCTTGCCGAAGGCGAGTGCCTGGGTCTGCGCGAAGAAGTTGGCCATCAGCAGGTCGTGCTGGGCGATCAGTCCGGGCAGCAGGTCCTGGACCGGCGCGGCGAAGCCGATGAAGTCCGCCGGGATGACCTTCGTGCCCTGGTGGATCAACTGGTAGTAGGCGTGCTGCCCGTTGGTGCCGGGAGTGCCCCAGACGACCGGTCCGGTCTGCCACTCGACCGGGTCGCCCTCGCGGTCCACCGACTTGCCGTTGGACTCCATGTCCAGCTGCTGCAGGTACGCGGTGAACTTGGACAGGTAGTGGCTGTAGGGCAGGACCGCGTGCGCCTGGGCGTCGAAGAACTGGCCGTACCAGACGCCCAGGAGGCCCAGGAGCAGCGGGGCGTTCTCCTCGGCGGGGGCGGTGCGGAAGTGCTCGTCGACGAGGTGGAACCCGTCCAGCATCTCGCGGAACCGCTCGGGGCCGATCGCGATCATCAGCGAGAGGCCGATCGCCGAGTCGTAGGAGTAACGGCCGCCGACCCAGTCCCAGAACTCGAACATGTTGGCCGTGTCGATGCCGAAGTCCGTGACCTTCTCGGCGTTGGTCGACAGCGCCACGAAGTGCTTGGCGACGGCCTCCTGACCGGCCCTCAGCCCGGTGAGGAGCCAGTCGCGGGCGGACGTGGCGTTGGTGATGGTCTCGATCGTGGTGAAGGTCTTGGACGCGACGACGAACAGCGTCTCGGCCGGGTCCAGGTCGTGGACGGCCTCGTGGAGGTCGGCGCCGTCGACGTTCGACACGAAGCGGACGGTGAGCGAGCGGTCCGTGAAGGAGCGCAGCACCTCGTAGGCCATGGCGGGGCCGAGGTCGGAGCCGCCGATGCCGATGTTCACGATGTTCTTGACCGGCTTGCCGGTGTGCCCGGTCCACTCACCGGCCCTGACCCGGTCGGAGAAGGCCGCCATCCGGTCGAGGACGGCGTGCACGGCCGGAACCACGTTCTCGCCGTCGACCTCGATCACCGCGTCGCGCGGGGCGCGCAGCGCGGTGTGCAGGACGGCGCGGTCCTCGGTGGTGTTGATCTTCTCGCCGCGGAACATCGCGTCCCGCAGCTCCGCCACTCCCGTGGCCGCGGCGAGATCGCGCAGCAGGCGCAGCGTCTCGTCGGTCACCAGGTGCTTGGAGTAGTCGATGTGGAGGTCGCCGACCCGGAGGGTGTAGGCGGACCCGCGATCCGGCGAGTCCGCGAACAGCCGGCGCAGATGGGTGTCGCCGAACTCCTCACGGTGCTTGCCGAGAGCCGCCCACTCGGGCGTCTGGTTGAGCTTGGTTCGGCTTTGTGCGTTCATCCCGGAAATCGCCCACTTCTTCTCGTACCTGCAACCTTCCCCGCTGCCCCTCCAACCTAATTGATCTGGAGGGCACGTCGGGGCAACGGCGGGCTACGGGGCGGCATACGGATTCCGGCCGGGCACCCAGGGGGTGGCCGGCCGGTGAACAACTCGGTCTAGATCTCGCCGCGGAGTTTCGCGAGGGCTTCGGCGAGGATCGCTTCGCCGTCGGCGTCGCTGCGCCGCTCGCGCACGTACGCCAGGTGGGTCTTGTACGGCTCGGTGCGCGTCGGAGCCGGCGGGCTGTCCCTGTCCTGTCCGGCCGGGAAGCCGCAGCGCGGGCAGTCCCAGGTCTCCGGTACCTGCGCGTCATGGGCGAAGCTCGGCTGCGTCTCGTGCCCGTTCGAGCACCAGAAGGAGATGCGGAGGCGCGGCGCGGACTCGCCTCGCTCGGCCTCCCCCATCGGGCCCGCTCCGACCCGGCTTCCCCGGATCGCGTTGCCACTTGCCACGGTCGTAACTCCCTGCGTGATGGTGCTCGAAGATGCCCCAGTCTACGTAAGGCCCAACGCGCGTCCAGTGAAAGGAGTTACACCCTCACCGGGATTCGCGGACGCGGGGTCAGCTGTCCAGCTTGATGAGCAGAGCCAGGACGACGATGCACGCGAACCAAGCCAGACCGACCACGACGGTGATGCGGTCGAGGTTCCGCTCGGCGACCGACGAGCCGCCCACGGAGGACTGCATCCCGCCACCGAACATGTCGGACAGACCGCCGCCCTTTCCCTTGTGCATCAGCACCAGCAGCATCAGCAGCAGGCTGAAGACGATCAGGGCGATCTCGAACGCCAAAACCACGGCTGGTCCCTACTTTCCGGAATTCCTAGGACTGCATGTACGAACAGCGGGGGCCCGGGGGTACACCCCCCTGGCCCCCGCAAGGGTACGACGGATCGGCGCCGCCGCATACTCACCGTTCGCGGAAGCGGACGATCCTACTGGTCGCGGAAGCGGACGATCTTGACGAACTCGTCGGCGTCGAGCGCGGCGCCCCCGATCAGGGCACCGTCCACGTCGGGCTGCGCCATGATGGCCGCGACGTTGCCGGACTTCACCGAGCCGCCGTACTGGATGCGGACGGCGTCGGCCAGCTCCTGCGAGTACAGCTCGGCGAGTCGGCGGCGGATCGCGCCGCAGACCTCCTGCGCGTCCTCGGGGGTCGCGACCTCGCCGGTCCCGATGGCCCAGACCGGCTCGTAGGCGATCACGATGGACTCGGCCTGCTCGGCCGGGATGTCCTTCAGCGCGCCGTCGAGCTGCGCCAGCGTGTAGGAGACCTGGTCACCGGCCTTGCGGATGTCCAGCCCCTCGCCGACGCAGAGGATCGGGGTCAGCCCGTGCTTGTAGGCGGCCTTCACCTTGGCGTTGCAGATCTCGTCGTTCTCGCCGTGGTACTGGCGGCGCTCGCTGTGACCGACGGCGACGAAGGTGCACTTCAGCTTGGCGAGCATCGGGCCGGAGATCTCACCGGTGTACGCGCCGGAGTCCTGCGCCGAGATGTCCTGGGCGCCGTACTTGATCTTCAGCTTGTCGCCGTCGACCAGCGTCTGCACGGACCGCAGGTCCGTGAAGGGCGGCAGGACGGCGACCTCGACCGCGTCGTAGTCCTTGTCGGCCAGGGCGAAAGCGAGCTTCTGGACGTGTGCGATGGCCTCGAGGTGGTTGAGGTTCATCTTCCAGTTGCCCGCCATGAGCGGGGTGCGGGTGGTCATGAAAGGTCAGTCCTCCAGTGCGGCGAGGCCGGGAAGCGTCTTGCCCTCGAGGTATTCGAGGCTGGCGCCGCCACCGGTCGAGATGTGGCCGAATGCGTTCTCGTCGAAGCCCAGGATGCGGACGGCGGCCGCGGAGTCGCCGCCGCCGACGACGGTGAAGGCCTGGGAGTCGACGAGGGCCTGGGCGACCGCCTTGGTGCCCTCGGCGTAGTCGGGGTGCTCGAAGACGCCCATCGGGCCGTTCCAGAAGACGGTGGCGGCGTCGGCGAGCTTCGAGGCGTAGAGCTTGTTGGTCTCCGGGCCGTTGTCCAGGCCCATCACGCCGGCCGGGATGGCGTCCGCGGCGACCGTGCTCGGGTTGCTCGGGGCCTTGGTCTTGAGGTCCGGGAACTGCGCGGAGACGACGACGTCGACGGGCAGCACGAACTCGACGCCCTTCTCCTCGGCGCGCTTGAGGTAGCCGAGCACCGCCGGGATCTGGTCCTCCTGGAGGAGGGAGCTGCCGACCTCGTGGCCCTGGGCCTTGAGGAAGGTGTACGCCATGCCGCCGCCGATGAGGATGCGGTCGGCCTTCTCCAGCAGGTGGTCGATGACGCCGAGCTTGTCGGAGACCTTGGAGCCGCCGAGGACGACGACGTAGGGGCGCGTGACGTCCTCGGTGAGCTTCTTGAGTACGCCGACCTCGGTGGCGATCAGGCCGCCGGCCGCGTGCGGCAGCCGGGCCGGGAGGTCGAAGACCGAGGCGTGCTTGCGGTGGACGGCGCCGAAGCCGTCACCCACGTACACATCGGCCAGCTCGGCGAGCTGGTCGGCGAAGGCACCGCGCTCGGCGTCGTCCTTCGACGTCTCACCGGCGTTGAAGCGGAGGTTCTCGATGACCGCGACCTGGCCGTCGGTGAGGGCGGCGACCGTGGCCCGCGCGGACTCGCCCACGGTGTCGGTCGCGAAGGCGACCTCGGCACCGAGCAGCTCACCCAGGCGGGCGGCGGCGGGCGCCAGCGAGAAGGCCGGGTCCGGTGCGCCCTTGGGGCGGCCGAGGTGCGAGGCGACGACGACCCGCGCGCCGCCCGCGGCGAGCGCGGCGACCGTCGGGCTGACGGCGCGGATGCGCCCGTCGTCGGTGATCGTGGTGCCGTCCAGCGGCACGTTGAGGTCGGCGCGGACGAATACCCGCTTGCCCGCGACCCCTTCGGCGAGAAGTTCGTCGATCGTCTTCATCTGTTCCCATACTCCTTGGAAGGACTGATGAGCATGCGAGGGGGCTCGAACGGCGCCGCGTCGCGCCGTCCGAGCCCCTTCACATCACACCTGGATGCCTGCCGATCCTAGGATCAGAGCTGGCCGCCGACGAAGACGGTCAGGTCGACGAGGCGGTTGGAGTAACCCCACTCGTTGTCGTACCAGCCGAGGATCTTCACCGAGTTGCCCTCCTGGACCATGGTCAGGGAGGAGTCGAAGGTGCAGGACGACGGGTCGCCGACGATGTCCGAGGACACGATCGGGTCCTCGGTGTACGTCAGGAAGCCCTTGAGGTCGCCGTCGTCGGACGCCTTCTTGAACGCGGCGTTGACCTCGTCCTTGGTGACCTCGCGCTGCAGGGTCACGACGAGGTCGGTGGCGGAACCGGTCGGGACCGGGACGCGCATCGCGATGCCGTCGAGCTTGCCCTTGAGCTGCGGGAGGACCAGGGCGGTCGCCTTGGCGGCGCCCGTCGTGGTCGGGATGATGTTCTCGGCGGCGGCGCGGGCGCGACGCAGGTCCGAGTGCGGGAAGTCCAGGATCCGCTGGTCGTTCGTGTACGCGTGGACCGTCGTCATCAGGCCCTTGACGATGCCGAAGTTCTCGTCGAGAACCTTGGCCATCGGCGCCACACAGTTGGTGGTGCAGGAGGCGTTGGAGATGACGTGGTGGTTGGCCGCGTCGTACTTGTCCTGGTTGACGCCCATCACGATGGTGATGTCCTCGTCCTTGGCCGGAGCCGAGATGAGGACCTTCTTGGCGCCACCGGCGATGTGCTTCGCGGCGTCGGCCTTCTTGGTGAAGATGCCGGTCGACTCGATGACGATGTCGACGCCCAGCTCACCCCAGGGGATGTCGGCCGGGTTGCGCTCGGAGAGCACCTTGATGGTGTGACCGTCGACGGTGATGGTGTCGGCGGTGTGGCTGACCTCTGCCTTGAGACGACCCAGAATGGTGTCGTACTTCAGCAGGTGAGCCGTGGTCGCAGTGTCACCCAGGTCGTTGACAGCCACGATCTCGATGTCCGCACCCTGCTCCAGCAGCGCGCGGAAGTAGTTACGACCGATGCGGCCAAAGCCGTTGATGCCTACGCGGATCGTCACGAACCGATCTCCTCGTTAGGAACGCCGGTTTCGATGCCGGCGAGTTTTATTAGGGATGTCCCCGACCGCCTCCGACCCTACCTCTCCGAAGCCTCCGGAGTGACATCGAGAGGGACGGTACGAACGGAGATCTCCTTACTCCCGAGTAGGAGCAGGGTATTCCGGCCTTGAAGCGCGGCGGCCATGCCCACCGCGGGCGGCACGGTCACCGAGCGTCAACACCCGCCGGAGCTGCACCCCTTGCCGGAGAGGGGCGGACCGCGCCCCCTCCGGGGCGGCGTCACCAGGAGTCACTGACGCGGACTCAGTCCTCGCGGTTCCGGCCATGAGCGGGCCCGGCGGACACTCCCGCGGTGCGCTTGCGAAGCACCCGTACGGGACACCGCGAGGAGTAGCGCTCAATTGTGCGGAGCGGTACTCAATCGATGAAAGCGCGGCTGTCCGCGCATTTTCGGGGCCTGCGTGCGGTGAAACCGACGAAGCTCGCGCCGCTCATTTGTGCGGGGTGGCACTCGGACTATTCCGAAATGGCTCATCGTCGAATTCCGGGAATGGCTCCCGCCCCTGGCGCGAAAGTGCCGCCGCCTTCGAAGCCCGGCCGGCTTCGGAGCCCGGTCGGCTTCGGAGCCCGGGCACCGAGCCCCGGTGCCTGAGCCCGGTACCTTCGGAGCCCGGCCGCCGAGCCGAGCCCCGGCCGCGCCGGAAGGCGGGCCGGCCGGGGCTCCCGTGCCGTTCTCAGCCCACGAGGCCGTCGGCCAGCTCCTCGCTGAGGGTCGACTCCGTGCCGGGGATGCCGAGGTCCTGGGCCCGCTTGTCGGCCATGGCCAGCAGGCGCCGGATCCTGCCCGCGACCGCGTCCTTGGTCAGCGGCGGGTCGGCGAGCGCTCCCAGCTCCTCCAGGGACGCCTGCTTGTGCTCCATACGCAGCCGTCCCGCCGCCGCGAGGTGTTCCGGGACCTCCTCGCCGAGGATCTCCAGCGCGCGGCCCACACGGGCTCCGGCCGCCACCGCGGCCCGGGCGGAGCGGCGGAGGTTGGCGTCGTCGAAGTTGGCGAGCCGGTTGGCCGTCGCCCGGACCTCGCGCCGCATCCGGCGCTCCTCCCACGCCAGCACCGACTCATGGGCGCCGAGGCGGGTCAGCAGGGCCCCGATGGCGTCGCCGTCGCGGACGACGACACGGTCGACCCCGCGCACCTCGCGGGCCTTGGCCGCGATGGAGAGCCTGCGGGCGGCACCCACCAGGGCGAGAGCGGCCTCCGGGCCGGGGCAGGTCACCTCGAGCGAGGAGGAACGGCCGGGCTCGGTGAGCGAGCCGTGCGCCAGGAAGGCACCGCGCCAGGCCGCCTCCGCGTCGCAGGTGGCCCCCGAGACCACCTGCGGCGGCAGGCCGCGGATGGGACGGCCGCGGCCGTCCACCAGACCGGTCTGGCGCGCCAGCTGGTCACCGCCCGCCACGACCCGCACGACGTAGCGGGAGCCCCGGCGCAGTCCGCCGGGGGCCATCACGATCAGCTCCGAGCTGTGCCCGAAGATCTCGAGGATGTCCCGCTTGAGCCGGCGGGCGGCCATAGCCGTGTCCAGCTCGGCCTCGATCACGATCCGGCCGCTCACCAGGTGCAGCCCGCCCGCGAACCGAAGAATCGCCGAGACCTCTGCCTTTCTGCAGCAGGTCCGGGTCACGGGAAGCCGAGAAACTTCGTCCTTCACCGCTGGCGTCATCGCCATGGGCCGATCCTTCCATGCATCCGAAAAATACGGTCGTACGCGGCGGCCAACAGCTCCGGATCATGAATCGGAACGCCGTCGGGTGAGGCCACGGGAGCCAGCTCGACCGCGGCTCCGAGCCGCTGTGCGGCGTCGGCGAGGGACTCGCGGTCGGGCACGGCGGCCTCGTCGGCCAGCACCACGTCCATGGCGAGTTTAGGGGCGTGTCGTCCCAAAACCTCCAAATGACGCTGCGGTGAGAAGCCTTCTGTTTCACCGGGCTGCGGTGCGAGGTTCAGCGAGAGGACCTTACGGGCCTTCGTGGTCACGAGCGCGTCGAGCAGTTCGGGCACCAGCAGGTGCGGAATCACCGAGGAGAACCACGACCCCGGACCGAGCACCACCCAGTCGGCGTCGAGGACGGCGGCCACCGCTTCGGGGACCGCGGGCGGATCGGCCGGGACGACGTGGACGGACTGCACCTCGCCGGGGGTCAGCGCCACCGTCGCCTGGCCCCGCACGGTGACGACGTCCTCGGGGCGCTCCTGGTCGTGCCCCCTCACGAGCGCCTGGAGCTCCAGGGGGACGGCGGACATCGGCAGCACCCTGCCGTGCGCCCCGAGGAGCTTGCCGACCAGGTCCAGGGCCTGGACGGGGTCTCCCAGCTGCTCCCAGAGGGCGACGATGAGCAGATTGCCCACCGCGTGCTCGTGCAGGTCGCCCTTGGACTCGAAGCGGTGCTGGATGACCCGGGCCCAGGTCTGGCCCCATTCGTCGTCCCCGCAGAGCGCGGCCAGCGCTTTGCGCAGGTCGCCCGGGGGGAGCACGCCGAGCTCCTCCCTGAGGCGGCCGCTGGAGCCGCCGTCGTCGGCGACGGTGACCACGGCCGTGAGGTCGCCGGTGATCCGGCGCAGCGCCGTGAGCGAGGCGGACAGCCCCATGCCGCCGCCGAGGGCGACGACCTTGGGCTGTGCGCCGCGCTTGCGGCCGGAGAGCGCGGCCGTGGCCCTGCTCAGCCGGCGCTGACGCAGATTGCGACTGGTCACTCGCGCCCCATGTCCCGGTGGACGAGGACGGTCTCGATCCCTTCGGTGGCCAGCCGGGCGGCCAGCTTCTCCGACATCGCGACGGAGCGGTGCTTGCCGCCGGTGCAGCCGACGGCGATGGTCACGTACCGCTTGCCCTCGCGCCGGTAGCCGGCGGCGATCAGCTGGAGCAGCTCCGTGTACTGGTTGAGGAATTCCTTGGCGCCCGGCTGGTCGAAGACGTAGTCGGACACCTCCTCGTTGAGCCCGGTGAAGGGGCGGAGCTCCGGGACCCAGTGCGGGTTGGGCAGGAAGCGGCAGTCCACGACGAGGTCGGCGTCGACCGGCAGGCCGTACTTGAAGCCGAAGGACATCACCGTCGCCCGCAGCTCCGGCTCCTCGTCGCCGGCGAACTGGGCGTCCATCTTGGCCCGCAGCTCGTGCACGTTGAGGCTGGAGGTGTCGATGACCAGGTCGGCGTCGCCCCGCAGCTCGCGCAGCAGGTCACGCTCGGCCGCGATGCCGTCGACGATGCGGCCGTCCCCCTGGAGCGGGTGCGGGCGGCGGACCGATTCGAAACGGCGTACGAGGGCGTCGTCGGAGGACTCCAGGAAGACGATCCGCCGGGTGACGTGCTTGGCCGCCAGGTCCGCGAGGGACTCCCGGAGGTTGTCGAAGAAGCGCCGGCCCCGCACGTCGACGACGACGGCGATACGGGCGACGTTGCCCTGGGACCGGGCGCCGAGCTCCACCATGGTGGGGATCAGCGCGGGCGGCAGGTTGTCCACGACGAACCAGCCGAGGTCCTCCAGACACTTGGCGGCCGTGCTGCGCCCGGCGCCGGACATCCCGGAGATGATCACCAGCTCGGGAATGGCGGGCGTGGTGGCCTCGGCCTCCTCCGTGGTGCTTCCCGTACTCACGTGTGCTGCTCCGTCTGCTCGGCCGTGTTCGTTGCTGGGTTCATGCGCGTGCTCGGTCATGGCCTGCTGCCCCCGTCGTCCTCTTCAATGATCTCTCCTGTGGCGGTGTTCACGGCGGGCGCGGCCGGGGCGGCCGCCGCGAAGGCCACAGCCACCGATTCCGCGGTCCTGCGCCCTATCCCCGGCACCTCGCAGATCTCGTCGATTGTCGCCTGCCGCAGCTTCTTGACGGAGCCGAAATGCTTGATCAGCGCCTGCTTGCGCGTCTCGCCGAGCCCGGGGACGTCGTCCAGGGGGCTGCTGCGGATCCGCTTGGCCCGCTTCGCCCGCTGATAGGCGATGGCGAAGCGGTGGGCCTCGTCCCGAATGCGCTGGAGGAGGTAGAGGCCCTCGCTGGAGCGGGGCAGGACCACCGGGTCGTCGTCGTCGGGCAGCCAGACCTCTTCGAGACGCTTGGCGAGACCGCAGACGGCGATGTCGTCGATGCCCAGCTCGTCCAGGGCCCGCTTGGCCGCGGCGACCTGGGGCTGTCCTCCGTCGACGACGACGAGCTGCGGCGGATAGGCGAAGCGCTTGGGACGGCCGTCGTCCTCGCGGGACTCCTCCCGGAGGGCGGCGGAGCCGGACACCTCCGCTGCGCCTGCCCCGGCCACGTGCTCCCCGGCGTCCGTGAGTGGTGCGGGTGCGGCTGCGGGGGCCGGGACGGGGCCCGTGGGTGCCGGGGTCTCCTCCCACTCCCCCGTCCGCTCCCGCTCCTGCAGGTAGCGCTTGAAGCGGCGGCCGATGACCTCGTGCATCGAGCGGACGTCGTCCTGGCCCTCGAAGCCCTTGATCTGGAAGCGGCGGTATTCGCTCTTGCGGGCGAGACCGTCCTCGAAGACCACCATGGACGCGACCACGTCGTCACCCTGGAGGTGCGAGATGTCGAAGCACTCGACGCGCAACGGCGCCGAGTCGAGACCGAGTGCCTCGGCGATCTCCTCCAGGGCGCGGGAACGCGTCGTGAGGTCGGAGGCCCGCTTGGTCTTGTGCAGCCCCAGCGCCTGCTGGGCGTTGCGCTGGACCGTGACCATCAGGTCCTTCTTGTCGCCACGCTGCGGGATCCGGAGGCTGACCTGGGACCCCCTGCGGTCCGCGAGCCACTGGGACACGGCCTCGGGGTCCTCGGGGAGTGCCGGGACCAGCACCTCCTTGGGAACGGAGTCGCCCGACTCCTCCCCGTACAACTGCTGGAGCGCGTGTTCCACCAGGCCCGCCGTGTCGACGGCCTCGACCTTGTCGGTGACCCAGCCGCGCTGGCCCCGCACCCGTCCGCCGCGGACGTGGAAGATCTGGACCGCCGCTTCGAGTTCGTCCTCGGCCACGGCGATCAGGTCGGCGTCGGTGGCGTCGGCGAGGACCACGGCGCTCTTCTCCATGGCCCGCTTGAGCGCCTCCGCGTCGTCACGAAGCCGCGCCGCCCGCTCGTACTCCATCTCCTCGGCCGCCTGCATCATGTCCTTCTCCAGGCGGCGGATGTACGTCCCGGTTCGGCCCGCCATGAAGTCGCAGAAGTCGTCGGCGAGATCGCGGTGTTCCTCCGGGGTGACCCGTCCGACGCACGGGGCGGAGCACTTGCCGATGTAGCCGAGGAGGCAGGGCCGGCCGGTCCGCTCGGCGTTCTTGAAGACGCCCGCGGAGCAGGTGCGCACGGGGAAGACCCGGAGCATCAGGTCGACGGTCTCGCGGATGGCCCAGGCGTGCCCGTAGGGGCCGAAGTAGCGCACGCCCTTCTTCTTGGCGCCGCGCATGACCTGGACGCGCGGGAACTCCTCGTTGAGCGTGACCGCGAGGTAGGGGTAGCTCTTGTCGTCGCGGTACTTGACGTTGAACCGGGGGTCGAACTCCTTGATCCAGGAGTACTCCAGCTGAAGCGCCTCGACCTCGGTGGAGACCACGGTCCACTCCACGGAGGCCGCCGTGGTGACCATCGTGCGGGTGCGCGGATGCAGGCCGGCGAGGTCCTGGAAGTAATTGGCCAGGCGCTGGCGGAGGTTCTTGGCCTTCCCGACGTAGATCACACGGCGGTGCTCGTCGCGGAACTTGTAGACCCCCGGGGAGTCGGGGATCTGTCCCGGCTTGGGGCGGTAGCTGGAGGGGTCTGCCATGTCTCACACCCTACTTGCGGGCGGTGACAGAGCGGGATTTCCGGGGCCCCCGAGACCTGCGACGGGCCTCCCCCGGCGGGGCTCAGGCCCCGGGGCCCGCCACGAGCTTCCCGTTCTCGAGCTTCACCGGGACGGAGGGCAGCGGCACGGTGGCCGGGCCCTGCACCGCCTTCCCTGTGGTCACGTCGAAGCGGCTGCCGTGGCAGGGACAGTTGCCCTCGTTCTCCTCGACCTTGTCGAGGAGGCAGCCGGCGTGGGTGCACTGGGCGCTGAACGCCTTGTACTGACCGGCGGCCGGGCAGCTCACGACGACCCGCTGCTCCCGGTAGAGCTTCGCCCCGCCGACAGGGACCTCGTCCGCGGCGCCGAGCTCCACGGGCGCGGTGGGCGTCGGCGTCTGTGCGTGACCGAGCTTGGACTCGGTCGAGCAGGCTGCCGCTCCCAGCCCGGCGGCACCGGCGAGAGCGGCGCCCTTCAGGACGGTGCGGCGGGCGGCGGGCAGGCGGGACATGCGGTCTCCACTGGTCTGGAGGGACAGAAGAGCCGCCGTGACCGTCCGGGGCACCGGGTGCCACGGACGTGGGGCACGGGCCGCACCTGAACGCATTGGCGACAGACCCGACGATACCGACGGAGAGGCCCGGCCTCTCGACCGGCCCCGGGGAGTGCCCGCCGGGCGGGGAGCACCCGGCGGGCGGGCAGGGTCTGCGGGCGAGGCGGAAGGGCACGGCGGACCGAGCGGCCCTGTTGCGACGGGGCGGTCCCCCGTCCGCCGGGGCCGCCCCGTCCGTCCGCTGTCAGGCCTTCCGCGTGCGGGCCGCCTTCTTCGGCGCGGGCTGATCGGCAGCGGCCTTTCCGGCCGTCCTGGCCGTGGCCGTCCTCCGGGCCGTGGTCGCCTTGGCGGCGACGGCCTTCTTCGCGGGCGCCTTGCGGGCCTTGCGGGCCGCGGGCACCGCCGCCTCACCGATCCGGTCCGCTCCCAGGACTTCCTGGAGGAACTTCCCGGTGTGGCTGGCCGGCACCGAGGCGATGTGCTCCGGGGTGCCCTCGGCGACGACGAGACCGCCGCCGTTGCCGCCCTCGGGGCCCATGTCGACGACCCAGTCGGCGGTCTTGATGACATCGAGGTTGTGCTCGATGACGATCACCGTGTTGCCCTTGTCGACCAGGCCGGACAGCACCGAGATGAGCTTGCTGATGTCCTCGAAGTGCAGGCCGGTCGTCGGCTCGTCCAGGACGTAGACCGTGCGGCCGGTGGAGCGCTTCTGCAGCTCGCTCGCCAGCTTCACCCGCTGTGCCTCACCGCCGGAGAGCGTCGGCGCGGACTGGCCGAGCCTGACGTATCCGAGGCCGACCTCGTTGAGCGTACGGAGGTGGCGGGCGATCGTCGGGACGGCCTCGAAGAATTCGAGCCCCTCCTCGATCGGCATGTCCAGCACCTCGGCGATGGACTTGCCCTTGTAGTGGACCTCCAGCGTCTCCCGGTTGTAGCGCGCGCCGTGGCAGACCTCGCACGGGACGTACACGTCGGGCAGGAAGTTCATCTCGATCTTGATCGTGCCGTCGCCGGAGCAGTTCTCGCAGCGCCCGCCCTTGACGTTGAAGGAGAAGCGGCCCGGCAGATAGCCGCGCACCTTCGCCTCCATCGTCTCGGCGAAGAGCCTGCGGACGTGGTCGAAGACTCCGGTGTACGTGGCCGGGTTGGACCGGGGCGTCCTGCCGATCGGCGACTGGTCGACGTGGACGACCTTGTCGACGAGGTCGTCGCCGTCGACGCGGGTGTGCCGTCCGGGGACCGACTTGGCGCCGTTGAGCTCGCGCGCCAGGTGGGTGTAGAGGATGTCGTTGACCAGGGTCGACTTCCCCGAGCCGGAGACGCCGGTGACGGCCGTGAGCACACCGAGCGGGAAGGAGACGTCGATGTCCTGGAGGTTGTTCTCCCGGGCGCCGTGCACCGTGAGCCGGCGCTTCGGGTCGACCGGGCGCCGGACGTCGGGCATCTCGATAGCCCTCTTGCCCGAGAGGTACTGCCCGGTGATGGACTCCTTGTTGGCCAGCAGCTCCTTGAGCGAGCCGGAGTGGACGACCTTGCCGCCGTGCTCACCCGCGCCCGGGCCGATGTCGACGACCCAGTCGGCGACCTTGATGGTGTCCTCGTCGTGCTCGACGACGATGAGCGTGTTGCCCATGTCCCTGAGCCGGACCAGGGTCTCGATCAGCCGGTGGTTGTCGCGCTGGTGCAGGCCGATGGACGGCTCGTCCAGCACGTACAGCACGCCGACGAGCCCGGAACCGATCTGGGTGGCGAGCCGGATGCGCTGGGCCTCGCCGCCCGACAGGGTGCCCGCGGCGCGGTTCAGCGAGAGGTAGTCGAGGCCGACGTCCACGAGGAACTTCAGCCGCTCGTTGACCTCCTTGAGGACCCGCTCGGCGATCTTCTTGTCACGCGCGTTCAGCTTGAGGCGGCCGAGGAACTCGGCGCACTCGCTGATCGACATCGCGGCGACCTCGGCGATGGACTTCTCCATCACCGTCACCGCGAGGACCAGGGGCTTGAGCCGGGTGCCCTCACAGGTCGGGCAGGCCACCTCGCGCATGTAGCCCTCGAAGCGCTCACGGCTGGAGTCGCTCTCGGCCTCGGAGTGCCGCCGCTTGACGAACTGGACGGCGCCTTCGAACCGGGGGGTGGTGTAGGCGCGCTCGCGCCCGTACCTGTTGCGGTAGCGCACCTCGGTCTGGATCTTGTGGCCGTGGAGCAGCGCCTTCTTGGCGCGCTGCGGGAGCCCGGCCCACGGGATGTCCGTACGGAATCCGAGGGCGTCGGCCAGTGCGGCGATCTGACGCCCGAAGTACTCCTTGGTGTGGCCGTGCGACCAGGGGTGGATCGCACCCTCGTCCAGGGACTTGTCCTCGTCCGGGACGATCAGCTCCGGGTCGACCTCCATCCGCGTACCGATGCCGGTGCAGTCGGGGCAGGCGCCGAACGGGGAGTTGAAGGAGAAGGAGCGGGGCTCCAGCTCCTCGAAGGAGAGGTCGTCGTAGGGGCAGTAGAGGTGCTCGGAGTACATCCGCTCACGCTCGGGGTCGTCCGCCTCCAGGTCGACGAAGTCGAGCACGACCATCCCGCCGGAGAGACCCAGCGCCGTCTCGACGGAGTCGGTCAGCCGGCGCTTGGCGCCCTCCTTCACCGTGAGGCGGTCGATGACCACCTCGATGGTGTGCTTCTCCTGCTTCTTCAGCGTGGGGGGCTCGGACAGCTGGACCGTCTCGCCGTCGACCCGGGCCCTGCTGTAGCCCTTGGTCTGGAGATCGGCGAAGAGGTCGACGAACTCCCCCTTGCGCTCGCGGACCAGCGGGGAGAGGACCTGGAAGCGGCTGCCCTCGGGCAGGCCGAGCACCTTGTCGACGATGGCCTGCGGCGACTGGCGCGCGATGGGCCTGGCGCACTCGGGGCAGTGCGGCTTGCCGATCCTGGCGAAGAGCAGCCGGAGGTAGTCGTAGACCTCGGTGATGGTGCCGACCGTCGAGCGCGGGTTGCGCGAGGTCGACTTCTGGTCGATGGAGACGGCGGGCGAGAGTCCTTCGATGAAGTCCACGTCCGGCTTGTCCATCTGGCCGAGGAACTGCCGGGCGTACGAGGAGAGTGACTCCACGTAGCGCCGCTGCCCCTCGGCGAAGATCGTGTCGAACGCGAGCGAGGACTTGCCCGACCCGGAGAGCCCGGTGAAGACGATGAGGGAGTCACGGGGGAGATCGAGCGAGACGTTCTTCAGGTTGTGCTCGCGCGCGCCACGGACGATGAGACGGTCGGCCACGCCGGTCCGCACCTTTCTGGAGAGAAGTGGGAGAACTGAGCCCCTGTCCCAGGGTATGGGGGGCGCCACAGTGATGTACGAAGCTTTCGACTCCGAGCGTATAGCACGCGCATTCGATTTACGGTCGACCGAAGACTCCATCACCCGAATGAGTGGCGGGGTCTACGCTCGGCCCATGACTGATCATGCGCACGACCTGGAAGCTGTACGTGAAGCGACCGATCGGCTGCTCAGCGCCATGGGCAAGATGGACGACGACGCCGTTGCCGGGCCGTCGCGTCTGCCGGGCTGGAGCCGCGGCCATGTTCTCGCCCACCTGTCACGTAACGCCGACGCCCTCGTAAATGTTCTCCGAGGACACCCGATGTACGCGAACAGCGAAACCCGGGACGCCGACATCGACCGTGACGCACCCCGGCCGCTTGCCGAACAGCTCGCCGACCTGCGCGCGAGCGGATCCGCCTTCCTGTCCGCCGCCGAGGCCCCGGCCGACCGGTCACGTACGGTCACGCTGCGCAACGGTGTGACGGACTCGGCCTCCCGGATCCCCTTCCGCCGCCGGATCGAGGTCGAGCTGCACCACGTCGACCTGGGGGTGGGCTACGAGCTGGAGGACCTGCCCGAGGAGTTCGTGACCCGGGAGAACGACTTCCTGGCCGAGCGCTTCGCCGGGCACCCCGCTGTCGTCCCCGTGACCGCGGTCACGGAGGACGGCCGTCTGTGGACCACGGGCGGCGGCGCCGAAGGCGCTCCGGTCACGGTCCGGGGCACGGCATCCGGGATTCTCGGCTGGCTCTGCGGACGCCGCGACGGTTCGGCGCTCACCGTCGAAGGCGGGAGCCTTCCCGCCCTGCCCCCGCTATAGGCTGCGTCACATGACGTACAGCGGAACGGTCAAGGTCGGCGGACCTGCGGATGTGCACGAGCTGACGGACCTGATGATCTCCAAGGTCGCCGTCGGACCGATGAACAACAACGCGTACCTGCTGCGGTGCCGGGCCACCGGGGAGCAGCTCCTGATCGACGCGGCCGCCGAGGCCGGGACCCTGCTGCGGCTGATCGGCGCGGACGGCATCAGGTCCGTCGTCACGACGCACCGGCACGGTGACCACTGGCAGGCGCTCGGCGAGGTCGTGGCCGCCACCGGGGCTCGGACGTACGCCGGGAGGTACGACGCCGAGGGCATCCCGGTCCCGACCGACGAGCCCGTCGAGGACGGCGGCACGATCCGCGTGGGCCGGGTCGTCCTGACCGCCAGGCATCTGACCGGCCATACCCCGGGCTCCATCGCCCTGGTCTACGACGACCCGCACGGAGCACCGCACGTGTTCACCGGGGACTGCCTCTTCCCCGGCGGCGTAGGCAATACGCACAAGGACCCGAAGGCCTTCGCGAGCCTGCTCCACGACGTGGAGACCAAGCTCTTCGACCGGCTGCCGGACGAGACGTGGGTCTACCCGGGGCACGGTCACGACACCACACTCGGCGCCGAGCGCCCCGGTCTGCCGGAGTGGCGCGAGCGCGGCTGGTGAACCCGTGGACGGCCGACGGCCGGGTGCCCCTCGCGGGGCCCCGGCCGTCGCTGTGTCGGTCCTGCTCTACTTCTCCGCGCCGACGTTCTCGCTGTCGTCCTGCTCCGCGCTCTTCTCCGCCGCTTCCTGCTTCTTGTTGGCGATGAGGCTGGTGATCGTCGTGATCACCAGGACGGCGCAGATGAAGGTGAGGGAGAACGGGATGGAGATCTCCGGGACGTGCACCCCGGACTCGTGCAGGGCGTGCAGCACCAGCTTGACGCCGATGAACCCGAGGATCACCGAGAGCCCGTAACTGAGGTGGACCAGCTTCTTCAGCAGACCGCCGATGAGGAAGTACAGCTGACGCAGGCCCATCAGGGCGAAGGCGTTCGCGGTGAAGACGATGTACGGGTCCTGGGTCAGGCCGAAGATCGCCGGGATGGAGTCCAGTGCGAACAGCACATCGGTGGTGCCGATGGCGAGCATGACCACCATCAGGGGGGTCATGACGCGCTTGCCGTTGTTCCGGATGAAGAGCTTGGTCCCGTGGTACTTGTCGGCGACACCGAAACGGTGCTCGATCGACTTCAGGAGCCGGTTCTCCTCGAAGTCGTCCTCCTCCTCGTCGGCCCGCGCCTCCTGGATCAGCTTCCAGGCGGTGTAGATCAGGAAGGCGCCGAAGATGTAGAAGATCCACGAGAAGTTGGCGATGACCGCGGCACCGGCGGCGATGAAGATCGCACGCAGCACCAGGGCGATCAGCACACCGATGAGCAGCACGCGTTGCTGAAGGTGTGAGGGCACCGAGAACTTCGCCATGATCAGGACGAAGACGAAGAGGTTGTCGACACTGAGCGACTTCTCGGTGATGAAGCCGGCGAAGAATTCGCCCGAGGCCTGGCTCTCGCCGAAGACCAGCAGGCCGAGTCCGAAGAGGACGGCCAGGGCGATCCAGACGATGGTCCAGATTCCGGCTTCCTTGGTCGACACGTCATGGGGCTTGCGCCCGATGAAGAAGTCGACGGAGATGAGGGCGATCAGACCAAGAATGGTCAACGCCCAGAGGGTCCATGAAACGTCCACTGCGCCTCCGGCAGTTCGCTACGGGCTATAGATCAGCGTCGTCGCTGCCGGAGGTCTCTTCCACCCGGGAGCGCGGGATGCGCGCCGGGCCGACGCCCCGGGACCGGTCACAGTCCGTACTGACGGGAACGCCGCGATCGGGAGTACTCCCCTCCGCACCAAGAACAGTACATGAAGCACCAAGAAACGGTAAAGCCCGAGCCAAGAGGCGCTCAAACTGCCTGGTCAGGACCTATGCGGGCCGTATCTGAAATGCCGTCATCCGGGTCATCGGTAACCAGCACGCCGTGCCGCCGCCACCAGAGCGAGGACCTGCTCCAGGACGTTGCTGCCCCCGGGGGCCCTCAGCGGCTCGTACGTCCACGCGTGTCCCACCCACGGGTCGGCGAGGTGGTCGTCCGCCACGGGTGTGATCCGCAGCAGGGAACGCCACAGCGGGTCGAGCACGGGGCCGTAGGTCCGGGCGTCCTCGCGGTCGGCCACCATCAGGAGGTGCACGCCCACCGAGGGACCTTCGTCGGCCAGGTAGCGCAACTGGGTGACGGCCCTGTCGTCGAAGCCGTGCGGGAAGTCGTTGACGATCAGCAGCTGCTCGCCCGTGTCGAGATCCGGGGGCAGCGCGTCCGCCGCACCGGCCCTGACCGCCATCTGCACCAGGTCGACCCGCCGGGTGAGATGGGCGAGGACCGCGGACACTCCTTCCGCCCCCGCGGCGGGCGGCCCGGCGAGCACCCCGGAGCGCACGAGGGGGGCGAGTGTGCCGGCGGCGGCACCGGCCGGATCGATGACGTGCACGGAGAACTCGTCCGCCGGATAGACGGCGAGCAGTCGCGCCGCCAGAGCGACCGCGGTCTCCATGGCCAGCTCCCGCAGCTGGTCCCCGGACGTCGCCGCGGCGGCCTCGGAGGCCGTGCGCCCGCTGTCCACCCAGATCCCTCGCTCCAGGGGCAGCCGCACCAGCAGCGGGATACGCAGGTCGGCGCTCTCGGGCAGCCGGAGGTCGCCGACGCGCAGGGCCATCGGGATCTCCATGGGGACGCGGTAGCCGTGCCAGACGGGGTTGTCCCAGCCCGCGTAGGCGGCGGGCAGGGCCGGCTCCACGACCGCCGACTCGGCAGCGAGCTGCGCGAGATCCCGCTCGAGCGCCTCCCGCGCACGGCCGGTGAGCTCGTCGCGCTTCGCCCTGGCCGCCTCCCGGGCACGGTCGCCCGTGCCGCCGATACGGCTGCGCGGGTCCGAGAGGGTCCGGTCGAGCTCCTGGTCCATCCGGGACTCGGCGAAGTCGACGGCACTGCGGTACGCGGCGACGGCGCGGGCGAGATCCTCGAACATGCCCCAGATCTGGTTGTAGAGGCGCTCGTCCATGGACCAGCCGGTGGCGTCACCGGCAACGGGCTGCGCCGGCTGTCCGGGCGCGGCGGGCGGGGCCGCCGGAGGCGGCGGGGGCGGCGCCGAGGTCTGCCGGCGCGGGTGCGCGTAGTCGATGGGCCCGCCCGGAGCGACGTCCGGGGGTGGAGGCGTCCGGTCGCGCAGCGGTTCGGTGGCCGGCTCCGGAACCTGCGGGCCGGCGGGCGGCCGGACGTCCTCCCCGGTCGCCGCCGGGACTGCCGGGACCGCGGGGTGGCGCGCCCGCTCGCTGTCCGGGGTGCGGGGCGGAGGCGTCACGGAGCGTGCGAGCCCGGAGGCGACGGCCTCCTGTATCGAGGCGGCCAGCTCCGCCGCCTCTGCCACACCCTGGTCGGCGAGCATCTCGGCGAGCCCGGCGGCATAGCCCTGGCCGACGGCGCGGACCTTCCAGACCCCCTGGCGGCGGTAGAGCTCCAGGGCCGACACGGCGGACTCGGTGTCGAGTCCGGTGAGCGTGAAGGTGGCGATCTCGGCGCCGTCGAGTCCGGTGACGGCGACGAAGGGTGCGGCCACCGCGCCGAATCTGGCGGGCCGCCCGGCCCCCGTGGGCAGGGCGAGGAGCACGGTGACGCGGTGCACCGCGTCGGGCAGGGCGTCCAGGTCCACCGCCAGCCGGTGGTCGGCCGCCGCCTGCCTGGAGACCTCCAGGCCGGGAAGGCGGTGCGATCCCGGATGGGCGATCCACTCGGCACCACGGACGGTGCCCCGCTCGTCCCCGAGCGTGGCCCCGGCCACGACGGGTGAGCCCGCCGACACCCTGATCTCCAGACGGGTCTGGGGCAACGTGTGGTTCTGCCCCCGGACCAGCTCGGCCGTCATCGCCCTGTCCCCTCGACGTTCGGTATGGGCCCTGCCCATGGACGCAGCTCCCGGCGGCGGGTGCCTCCGGGAGCTGCTCGTACGGTTCTGCGGACCGGGTGTCTCCCCGCCCGTGCTCTGCCTACAGGTGCGGCAGGATCGCGGGCATCAGGTCCTGGAAGGTCCGGCCGTTGGCCGGGTTGCCGAGCGCGGTCATCTGCCAGCCGCTGCCCGCGCGGTGCACCTTCGCCATGATCTGCGCCGTGTACTGGCCGCCGCCGTCCAGCGTGTAGCGGGCCAGCTCCTGGCCGTTGGTCTCGTCGACGATGCGGCAGAAGGCGTTCTGCACCTCCTGGAACGTCTGGCCGGTGAACGAGTTCACCGTGAAGACGATCTGGTCGATGTGGACCGGGACCCGCTGCAGGTCGACCAGGATCGCCTCGTCGTCGCCGCCCGAGCCGGCGCCACCGACCAGGTTGTCGCCGGTGTGCTTGACCGAGCCGTCGTCACTGACGAGGTGGCGGAAGAACACGACGTCCACGGGCTGCTTGTCGGCGAAGAGCACCGCCGAGGCGTCCAGGTCGATCTCCCGGGTACGCGAGCCGAACAGCCCACGGCGCGGGGCCGCCTGCCAGCCGAGCCCCATCCGTACCGCGGTCAGGGTCCCCCCGTCGCTCTTCTGCAGGCTGATGGCCTGGCCCTTGGTCATGTTGACCGTCACGCGCTGTCCCCTCTCCGCTTGCCCCGCAACCATCCCGTGCGGTGTCCCCGCACCCTAGCCATTCGGCCCGGGCGAGAAGCAGTGGTAGGCCGTTTCTGTGTCGGTCCTGCAACACTGCGGGACCCACCCGTCAGGCCAGCCCCGCCTCCCTCATCTGGCGCAGCTCCTTCTTCAGCTCCCCCACCTCGTCCCGCAGGCGCGCGGCCACCTCGAACTGCAGGTCCGCGGCGGCCGCCCGCATCCGGTCGGTCATCTCCTCGATGATCCCCGCGAGCTCGGCGGCGGGCCGGTCGGTGACCACCGCGGCGCCCTTCTTCGCCTTGCCCCCGGCCGCGGCCTTGCCCCCGAGGGAGGGGACGGGCGCCTTGGTGTCCTTCGCCTGCCGGTAGCCGCTGCCGAGCAGCTGCTCGGTGTCGACCTCCTCGCGCGCGATGGACGCGACGATGTCGTTGATCTTCTTGCGGAGCGGCTGCGGATCGACACCGCGCTCGGTGTTGTAGGCGATCTGCTTCTCGCGGCGCCGGTTGGTCTCGTCGATCGCCTGCGCCATGGCCGGGGTGATCTTGTCGGCGTACATGTGGACCTGACCCGAGACGTTACGGGCGGCACGCCCGATGGTCTGGATCAGCGACGTGCCGGAGCGCAGGAAGCCCTGCTTGTCCGCGTCGAGGATGGCTACGAGCGACACCTCGGGCAGGTCGAGACCCTCACGCAGGAGGTTGATGCCGACCAGGACGTCGTACTCGCCGGAGCGCAGCTCGCGCAGCAGCTCGATACGGCGCAGCGTGTCGACGTCGCTGTGGAGGTAGCGGACCTGGATGCCCAGCTCGAGGAAGTAGTCCGTGAGGTCCTCGGACATCTTCTTGGTGAGGGTGGTGACCAGGACGCGCTCGTCCTTCTCGGTCCGCTTGCGGATCTCGTGGACCAGATCGTCGATCTGGCCCTCCGTGGGCTTGACGACGACCTCGGGGTCGACGAGCCCGGTGGGCCGGATGATCTGCTCGACGAATCCGTCCCCGCGGGACAGCTCGTACTTGCCGGGTGTGGCGGAGAGGTAGACGGTCTGGTTGATCCGGCCCAGGAACTCCTCCCACTTCAGCGGTCGGTTGTCCAGGGCCGAGGGAAGCCTGAAGCCGTGGTCCACGAGGGTCCGCTTGCGGGAGGCGTCGCCCTCGTACATCGCGCCGATCTGGGGGACGGTGACGTGCGACTCGTCCAGGACGAGGAGGAAGTCCTCGGGGAAGTAGTCGAGGAGGGTGTTCGGGGCGGTGCCCGGGAGGCGGTCGTCGAAGTGCATCGAGTAGTTCTCGACGCCGGAGCAGGTGCCGATCTGGCGGAGCATCTCGATGTCGTACGTGGTGCGCATGCGCAGCCGCTGGGCCTCCAGCATCTTGCCCTGCTTCTCCAGCTCGGCGAGGCGCTGCCCCAGCTCCTGCTCGATGCCGGTGACCGCCTTCTCCATACGCTCGGGTCCGGCCACGTAGTGGCTGGCGGGGAAGACGTGGAGCGCGGAGTCCTCGCTGATGACCTCGCCGGTGAGCGGGTGGAGGGTCGAGAGCGCCTCGATCTCGTCGCCGAACATCTCGATCCGGACGGCGAGCTCCTCGTAGACCGGGAAGATCTCGATGGTGTCGCCGCGCACCCTGAAGGTCCCACGGGTGAACGCGAGGTCGTTGCGGGTGTACTGGATCTCGACGAAGCGACGCAGCAGCTGGTCGCGGTCGACCTCGTCACCGACCTTGAGCTGGACCATCCGGTCCACGTACTCCTGTGGGGTGCCCAGGCCGTAGATGCAGGAGACGGAGGCGACCACGACGACGTCGCGCCGGGTGAGCAGCGAATTCGTGGCGGAGTGCCGGAGCCGCTCGACCTCCTCGTTGATCGAGGAGTCCTTCTCGATGTAGGTGTCCGACTGCGGGACGTACGCCTCGGGCTGGTAGTAGTCGTAGTACGAGACGAAGTACTCCACGGCGTTGTTCGGGAGGAGCTCGCGGAACTCGTTGGCCAGCTGGGCGGCGAGCGTCTTGTTCGGCGCCATCACGAGGGTCGGCCGCTGCAGCTTCTCGATCATCCAGGCGGTCGTCGCCGACTTGCCCGTGCCGGTGGCGCCGAGCAGGACGACGTCCTTCTCACCTGCTCGGACACGCCGGTCCAGCTCGGCGATGGCAGCGGGCTGGTCACCGCTGGGCTGGTAGGGACTGACGACCTCGAAAGGCGCCACCGAACGTTCGATCTTCGAGACTGGCCGCATGCAACCACGGTACGACCCCCCACTGACAACGGCGGAGGATCAGCGGTTCCGCGACTGCCGGTACGCCCTGCGCGAGGCGGTCTCGTAGGGCTGCGTGTGGCGGCGCTGGGCGGGGATCGAGGTCATCTGCCCCACGCCCCGGGGATGGCCGGGCGGCCGGCCCGGCCCGGCCGGAGTGCCGGTCACCACCAGGGGGTCGATCATCACGACCACCGCCGCGAGCAGCAGGAAGCAGCCGGGCCCGATCATCATCGGCAGGAGCAGCGAGGTGGGGTCGTCCCCGGGGGGTGCCGGTGCGGCGTCCGGGTGGAGGTGCACCTGCAGCGCGGCCATGCCGGTGTAGTGCATCCCGCTCACGGCCACGCCCATGACCACGCTGGCGCAGAGGCTCGGGAGGAAGCCGTGGACGGAGACGGCCGCCCACAGTGCGGCGGTCGCGGCCACCACGGCGATGACGACGGACAGCGAGACGGTGAGCGTGTCGTACTCGAACAGTCCCTCGAAGTTCATTCCCGCCATGCCGAGGTAGTGCATGGACGCGACCCCCAGGCCGGTGATCGTCCCTCCGGTCACCAGCGCCATGCGGGTGGCACCCCGGTAGCCGACGAGGAAGATCCCGATGCCGACCATCACGACCGCCACGGCGAGGCTGGCGAAGGTGAGGGGCCTGTCGTAGCTGACCGGTGCCTCCCGGACGGTGAAGCCCAGCATCGCGATGAAGTGCATCGTCCAGATGCCGGATCCGATGGAGGTCGCGCCGAGGGCCAGCCAGCCGGCTCTGGACGCCCCTCGCGTGCGCAGGGACCTCGTGGTGCACCGAAGACCGAGCGCGGCGCCGAGGCACGCCATGAGAAACGCCGTGACGGGGGTCACGAGGCCGTAGGAGAATCCGTCAACTGTGCCCTGCATGCTGGTACGCCCTTCGCGGTGTGCCCGGGTTCGGGGAGACCCTAAAGGGCAAGGCCCGGCAAGCAAACATAAGAACGGCACTTTATCCGCTTTCGGGACCTCCGCGGATTCACTGCCGACATTCCGTTCACAACATGGCCACCATCGTCCTCCCGATCGTTGGGGATCGGATGCGAACCTCTGCATGTCCGCATCCCCACGCGAGGAGTACACGTGTCCGCACGCACAGCAACTGCTTCCGGCGCAGTCGCCGCCCTGCTCGGCGCCTGCGTCCTGCTGCCCGCCACCCAGGCGCAGGCCACGGGTGCCCAGGGCAGCCCGGTCGTGTACGCCCACCGGGGCGCGTCGGCCTACGCCCCGGAGAACACTCTGGCCGCCGTGGACGCGGCCGACGACCTGGGCATCGACTGGGTGGAGAACGACGTGCAGCTCACCAAGGACGGTGTGCTGGTCGTCGTGCACGACACCACGCTGAACCGGACAACCGACGCCGAGCAGGTCTTCCCCGGCCGTGCGCCCTGGGCGGTCAAGGACTTCACCGCGGCGGAGATCGCGAAGCTGGACGCGGGCAGCTGGTTCGGCGCCGGCTTCGCGGGCGCCCGGGTGCCGACACTCACGCAGTACCTGCACCGCCTGGAGCGCAACAAGCAGAAGCTGCTCCTGGAGATCAAGAGCCCCGAGATCTATCCGGGGATCGAGAAGGCGACCCTGCGTGTCCTGCGTGAGGAAGGGTGGCTCGACCGAGGTCACGTCAAGCACAGGCTGATCGTCCAGAGCTTCGGTGCAGAGAGTGTGAAAAGTGTTCATGTTCAGCGTCCGGACGTGGTGACCGGCTTCCTGGGCACCCCGCCGGTGGCCGATCTGCCGTCGTACGCGGCGTTCACCGACCAGATCAATCCGTCGTACACGACCATCGGCGCCGACTACGTCGCCGCGGTGCAGAAGCTGAAGGGCGCCCACGGCAAGCCGCTCCGGGTGAACACCTGGACGGTGAACGACGCGGCGAAGGCGGCGGAGGTCGCCGGCTTCGGTGTGGACGGCATCATCACCAACACCCCCGACGTCGTCCGGGACGCCACCGGCCGATAGCCCGGCGGGACGGCGTTGTCGGTGGCCGGCCGTACCGTGGTCGCATGGAGAGCAACGAGCAGGTCGTGGAGTGGTCCGTCGTGCCGAGCGACATCGGTCCGCTGCTGCTCGCCGCAACCCGTGCGGGGCTGGTGACCGTGGCCTTCCACGCGCGCCCGGCGGTCCGGGACAGGACTCTCGGACAGCTTCGGGCACGGCTGGGCGCGGAGCCCGTGGAGGCGCCGGACTCCGCGCTGCTGGCCGCGCCGATGCGCCAGCTCACGGCGTATTTCGCCGGAGAGCTGCGGGAGTTCTCCCTCGGTCTGGACTGGTCGCTGAGCTCCGGCTTCCACCGCGAGGTCCTGCGCGAGCTGGCCTCCGGAGTGCCCTACGGGACGGTCGTGGGCTACGGGGACCTGGCGAGGCGGGTCGGTCAGCCCGGGGCCGCCCAGGCCGTGGGGGCGGCCATGGGCTCCAACCCGCTGCCGGTGGTGGTCCCGTGCCACCGGGTGGTGGAGAGCGACGGCGGGCTCGGCGGGTTCGGCGGCGGGCTGGAGGCGAAGCGTCAGCTGCTGGCGCTCGAGGGGATACTCCCGCAGCCCCTGTTCTGAGGTCTTCGTGACCGCTCCCCGGGGTCCCGGGGACCGCTTCGGGGGCGCTTTCGGCGCCTCCGGGGGGGCGCTCCCGGGGATCCGGGGCGCGCTCCCGGCGAGTCCCGGGGGCGCTGTTCCGAGCTCCTCGTCTGCCCCGCGCACCGGCGCCCCCGGCGCCGGGCAGGGACGGACGGGCACCACCCCGCCCCGTTCCGCACGCGCGTGCGAGCTGGCACACTGCGGCGGTGACGACTGCCCCCGCCTCCCGGATCACCGCCTCGGACCTGCCGGCTCTTCAGCGCAGGACCTCTTCCGTCCTCATCGGCAGCCAGATCCTCGGCGGCCTCGGCGTGGCCATCGGTATCGCGCTCGCCCCGGTCCTGGCAGCGGAGGTGAGCGGCTCCGAAGCCCTGTCCGGTCTGGCACCGACGGCCTCCGTGGCAGGCACGGCACTGCTGTCGCTTCCGCTGGCCGCCCTGATGGCCTCCCGGGGCAGGCGGCCCGGGCTGGTCCTGGCCTACCTGATCGGGGCGCTCGGCGCCTGCCTGGTGGTGACCGCCACGGTGGTGGACAGCTTCCCTCTGCTTCTGCTCGGGATGGCCGGGTTCGGTGCCGGCTCGTCGGCCAACCTCCAGGCTCGGTTCGCGGCGGCCGACCTCGCGGAGCCGGACCGGCGGGGCCGGGCGATCTCCACCGTCATCTGGGCCACCACCATCGGTTCCGTACTCGGCCCGAACATCGCCGCCCCCGCGGGCCGGGCCTTCCGGGGTACGGCCGTGCCCGAGACCGCCGGCCCGTTCGCCTGGGCGGCCGGCATCTTCCTGCTCACCGGCCTCCTGGTCGCCGCGCTGCTGCGCCCCGACCCGCTGCTCACCGCCCGGGCGCTGGCGCCCCAGGACAGCGGCTCGGCCGCGAACCGCTCGCTGCGGGCGGGCATCGCGGCCGTCCGCGCCTCCCCGATGGCCCGGCTGGCGCTGGTGACCATCGCGGTGTCCCACACGGTGATGGTCTCCATCATGGTGATGACGCCCGTCCACCTCGGGCACCACGGCGCGGACATCCAGCTGATCGGCCTGGTCATCAGCGTGCACATCGCGGGCATGTACGCCTTTTCCCCCGTCATGGGCCGGCTCGCCGACAAGGCCGGCCGGCTCCCGGTCATCGGGCTGTCCGCCGGGCTTCTGTGCTGTGCCGCCGTGCTCGCCGGCACGTCGGGCGGCGGGCACGCCAGGACGGCCGCGGGCCTGTTCGTACTGGGTCTCGGCTGGTCGGCCGGGCTGGTCGGCGGTTCGGCGCTGCTCACCGAATCGGTGCCGCAGGCCGCCCGGGCCGCCGCGCAGGGGCTCTCCGACCTCACGATGAACACGGCGGCCGGCATCGGGGGCGCGGTCGCCGGGGTGATCGTCTCCGGCCTGGGGTACGGGTGGCTCAACGCGATCGCCGCCTGTCTCCTCCTCCCGTCGGCCGTCCTCGCCCTGCGCAGGGCGGTCGGCGGCCCGGCCGACAGGACCGAGGACGCCTGACGGGGCACCGGCCACGCGGCGTGCGACGGCACGGGCCGTGCGGGTTTGCGGCCCCCGCACCCGCGACAGTGATGGGGCATGCCTCTGAATCCATCGGCACCTCCGTCGCAGGAACCTCCACCGGCACCCGCGTCCCGCAGATCCGTCTCCCACGCCCCGCTGCTCGCCGACGAGGTACGGGAGGCCCTCGCGGCGAACCGCCCCGTCGTGGCCCTGGAATCGACGATCATCGCGCACGGACTGCCACGCCCCCGCAATCTCCAGGTCGGCCGGGAGCTGGAGGAGCTCGTCCGGAAGGCCGGGGCGGTCCCCGCCACCGTCGCCGTGCTGGACGGGCGGGCACATGTGGGACTGGACGGCGCCCAGTTGGAGCGGGTCGCCGGGGATCCGGGCGTCCGCAAGCTGGGCCACCGCGACCTCGCGCCCGCGCTGGCCCTGGGTGCCACCGGGGCCACCACCGTGTCCGCCACGGCCTTCCTCGCGGCGCTCGCCGGTCTACGGGTCTTCGCCACCGGCGGGCTCGGCGGCGTGCACCGCGCCTGGACGGAGACGCAGGACGAGTCCGCGGACCTCCGGCTGCTCGCACGGACCGGGATCACGGTGGTGTGCGCGGGCGTGAAGTCGATCCTGGACGTTCCCGCCACGCTGCAGCGCCTGGAGACCCTCGGTGTCGGTGTGCTCGGTTACGGCACACAGTGGTTCCCGGGCTTCTACCTGAGCAGTTCCGGAGAGCCCGTCGACTGGACGGTCCGCACACCGCAGGAGGTCGCTGCCGTGATGCGGGCCCGGGAGGAGCTGGGCGGGCCACCCGCGGCGCTGATCGTCGCCAACCCCGTACCGGGGGATGAGCAGTTGGACCCCGCGGTGCACGACCGGGTGCTCGCCGACGCCCTGTCGGCCTGCCGGAGGCGGGGGATCACGGGCCAGGCCGTCACTCCGTTCCTGCTGGAGTTCCTGATGCGGGAGACCGCCGGTGCGTCGCTGGAGGCCAATCTCGCGGCCGTACGCGGGAACGTGCGACTGGCCGCGCGGATCGCCGTGGCGGCCACGCGGTGAGCGAGGGGGCCGGCCGGCCGGGCAACCCGGTGGGCGAGGGCGGCGGCGGGCCGGGCGGGGGTGGGCTGCTCGTCGTCGGGGAGGTCGTCACCGACGTGGTCGTACGGCACGGGCCGGCGCCGCTCCACGGCACGGACACGCCCGCGAGGATCACCACGCTGCCGGGCGGTTCCGGGGCCAACACCGCGTGCTGGGCGGTGCGTCGGGGCTGCCGTGACGTGCGGCTGCTCGCCCGGGCGGGGGCGGACTCCGCGGCCTGGCACCGGGACGCGCTGCGGCGGGCGGGGGTGCGCCCGTTCCTGTCCGTGGACGAGGCCGCTCCGACCGGCACGGTGGTGGCGCTGGTCGACTCCTCGGCCGAGCGCACGTTCCTCACCGACAGCGGGGCGGTCCAGCGCCTCTCCCCCGGTGACTGGTCCTCCGCACTGCTCGACGGCGCCGCCCGGCTTCATGTGTCCGGCTACCTCCTCTTCGCGCCGACGAGCCGGGCGACCGCCTCGCTCGCCCTGCGGGAGGCACGGCGCCGGGGCGTCCCGGCGAGTGTGGACCCGGCTTCCGCCGGCTTCCTCGCGGACCTGGGCGCCGCGGCGTTCCTGGACCTGGTCGAGGGGGTCGATCTTCTGCTGCCCAACGCGGACGAGGCCCGCGTGCTGACGGGGCTGCCGGACCCCGCCGATGCCGCTGCCAAGCTGAGCCGTCATGTCGGCCGGGTCGCTGTCACCGTCGGGGACCGGGGTGTCCTGCTGGCTGCCGGCGGGGCGGTGACCGCCCGGGTGCCCGCCGGGGCGGTGCATGTCCCGGTCGACTCGACGGGTGCGGGGGACGCCTTCACCGGAGGCTTCCTCGCGGCCCTCATCGCCGGGGCGGACGATGTCACGGCGGCCTCGCAGGGCTGCCGGGCCGGGGCCGAAGCGGTCGCGACGGTCGGGGGCCGTCCCACGTGGCACCCGGCCTGATCCGGACGGGGAGCCCTCAGACGCCGATCCCCGTCCAGGCGGGGTGGTGCGGGTCGTCGGCCCGGACGACCGCGTCCGCGCGTTCGGCGGGCGCGGTCTCGTCCTCGTACCGCGCGAACGCGGGCAGCGTCCATCGCTCGCCCTCCTCCGTACGCCGTCGCAGCGCGCCCGGGGAGAGGCTCAGGTGGATCCCGAGGTCGAAGGGGAACCAGTGGCCGAGGAGCAGCGGGCCGTGCAGGATCAGCGCTCCGCCCTCGGGCAGCGCCTCGTACGGACTGCGGGTCGCCCGGTCCGTCTCGGGGTTCCAGAGGTCGGGCAGGACCCGGCCGCTGCCGCCGGGCTCCAGGGGCCGGAAGACCTCGCGCCAGAGCGCCCCCGTGTCGAACCAGCTGTCGGCGTAGGAGTCCGGGTCCTTCTTGCCGTACTCGTAGCGCAGGCTGGCCGGGCGCAGGAATCCGCTGGTGGAGACGGTGAGCACCGGGCGTCCGCGGGCGCGCAGGGCCTCGGCGAGGTGTCCCGCGGTCTCTGCGGGGCGGGCTGCCGGAGCACCGTCGACGCCGATCCTCAGCCAGGGCCCGCCGTCGGCCGGTTCGAGTCCGTCGGCGTGGGCGGCGAGGGTGCGGGCCAGCCGGTCCCAGGTGATCGGTTCAAATTGCACGCATCCATCATGACCCTGGCGCAGGATGGTCCGCATGGAACTCGACTTCGCCCGTCGCTTCGCCGCTCGGTGGCAGGACGACTGGAACTCCCACGACCTGGACCGCATCCTCGCGCACTACCACGACGACGTGAGCTTCAGCTCGCCCATGATCGCCCGGCTGACCGGCGACCCGGCCGGGACCGTGCACGGCAAGGAGGCCCTGCGCGCGTACTGGGCGGCGGGGCTGGAGCGGATCCCGGACCTGAGGTTCGAGGTGATGGACGTGCGGGCGAGCGTCGACGCGCTCGTGATCGACTACCTCAACCAGATCGGCGGCAGGGTGAGCGAGGTGCTGACCTTCCGGGACGGCCTGGTCGTGGCGGGCTTCGGCGCCTACGGCGAGACGCCCGCCAACTGACCGGCTGCTCCGGCTACGTCGTCGCCGGGCAGTCCGCCGCGTCGGCGTCGTAGGAGAGTTCGCTGCCCTCGGGGAGCAGGTAGGTCACCCACAGCACGACGGGCTCGGTCCCGAGGTTGCGCCCGATGTGCCGGTGCCGGGTCCCGGACGGCTCGATGAACGATGTCCCGGCGGGTGTCGCCTCGACCGAACAGTCGTCGAGGGTCCGGGTGAGCATCCCGGACTTGACCACGACAATGAGCTGCCCGCTGTGGGTGTGCCAGCCGGTGGAGCCGCCGGGTGCCACGGTGATCTCCCGGAAGGTGACGTCCGTCCGCCCCCTGGGCGTCTTCACCTTGAGCTTGCCCTCGGAGGTGCCCTTGGCCACGACGGTGGCGGTCACCCCGCTGCCCGGCGTGGCGACCGCCACCGCCGGCACGAGACCCAGCGCCGCCACGCAGACCCCCACGAGGGGGACCTTGCGCAGCGCTCTGGGCCGTCTCGCGCTCTCCCCGTTCCTCACACCGGCCGCGCCGTCGAATCCCATGAACGCCTCCTCAGCATCCGCCCGTCCAACGGGTTCACGCTACCGCCGAGTTGGCTGAAAAGCGTCAGATGTGCACGCACCGGGAACTTCAGGTGCGAGCGGACCGGCCGTCGCGGAGCTCGACGGCGAGCGGACCCTCACCGAGCACTTCGGCCCGGCCGTCCTCGACCGCCGCCGCGAGGGTGCACGCACCGCGCGCGAGCTCCAGGGCGGCCTCCGCGCCGAGCACCAGGCACGCGTCGGGGCGGTCGGCCGGACCGTAGCCGTACACCTTGCCCTCCTCCGCCCCGGCGCCGGTACGGATGTGGAAATCCCCCTCCGGGAGCCTGACTTCGAGGACTCCGCCATGGGTGAGGCCGTCCAGGGCCCGCAGCAGCGGCAGTGCGAACCAGTGGGCCCTGACCGCGTCGGTGGGGCGGCGTTCACCGAGGGAGGGCGCACCCCACGCGGCGAGCGCCGTGAGGACCGGGAGCAGGCCGAGGCCGCGCTCGGTGAGTTCGTAGACCGCGGCGGCCGCCGGGGGCGGCAGCCGCCGGCGCACGGCCAGGCCGCCCTGCTCCATGTCCTTCAGCCGGGAGGCCAGCACGTCCGTGCTGACTCCGGGCAGATCGGCGTGCAGGTCGGTGTAGCGACGCGGCCCGGCCAGCAGTTCACGGACGATCAGCAGGGTCCACCGGTCGCCGACCGAGTCGAGGGCACGGGCGGTGGCGCAGAACTGGTCGTAGCTCCGGCGGCGGGCGGGGCGTGCGGGCTGCTGCTGACGTGGCATGCGACGCAGTCTAGACATGTTGTTGGACTTTCCAAGCCCGAGCTTGGTAAAACCAAGTATCGCAATTCGGGTCGGGGAGGCACCGCATGGAGTTCCGGCAGTCCAGCAAGCTCAACGAGGTCTGTTACGAGATCCGGGGTCCGGTCATCGAGCAGGCCAACGCCCTGGAGGAGGCGGGTCACAGCGTGCTCCGCCTCAACACGGGCAATCCGGCGCTCTTCGGCTTCGAGGCGCCGGAGGAGATCGTCCAGGACATGATCCGGATGCTCCCGCAGGCACACGGCTACACCGACTCGCGCGGCATCCTGTCCGCGCGCCGCGCCGTCGCGCAGCGCTACCAGGCGATCGGGTTGACCGACGTCGACGTGGACGACGTCTTCCTCGGCAACGGTGTCTCCGAGTTGATCTCCATGGCCGTGCAGGCGCTCCTGGAGGACGGCGACGAGATCCTGATCCCGAGTCCCGACTATCCGCTGTGGACCGCCGTCACCACGCTCGCGGGCGGCAGGGCCGTGCACTACACCTGCGACGAAGGGGCCGACTGGAACCCCGACCTCGCCGACATGGCCTCGAAGATCACCGACCGCACCCGCGCCATGGTGATCATCAACCCGAACAACCCCACGGGCGCCGTCTACTCCCGCGAGGTCCTCGACGGCATGCTCGACCTGGCGCGCAGGCACGGGCTGATGGTGTTCGCCGACGAGATCTACGACCAGATCCTGTACGACGACGCCGAGCACCACAGCGTGGCGGTCCTGGCGCCCGATCTGCTCTGTCTCACCTTCAGCGGGCTGTCCAAGACGTACCGGGTCGCGGGATTCCGCTCGGGCTGGATGGTGGTGTCGGGACCGCAGCAGCACGCCCGCAGCTATCTGGAGGGGCTCACCATGCTCGCCTCCATGCGGCTGTGCCCCAACGCCCCCGCGCAGTACGCGATCCAGGCCGCCCTCGGCGGACGGCAGTCGATCAAGGAGCTCACCGCTCCGGGCGGCAGGCTCCACGAGCAGCGCAACCGGGCCTGGGAACGGCTCAACGAGATCCCGGGGGTGTCGTGCGTGAAGCCGAAGGGCGCCCTGTACGCCTTCCCGCGCATCGACCCGAAGGTCCACGGCATCGTCGACGACGAGCGGTTCGTCCTGGACCTGCTGCTGCGGGAGAAGATCCAGGTGGTGCAGGGCACCGGCTTCAACTGGCCGCGCCCGGACCACTTCCGCATCCTGACCCTGCCGCACGTCGACGACCTGGACGCGGCGATCAGCCGCATCGGCCGCTTCCTGAACGGATACCGCCAGTGACCTGCCCCACCTGCCCCGTCCCCGTACACACGCAGTTCGCCTCACCGGATCTGGTGGGGGCGATCGTGGAGGGAGGGCTCGATCCGGCCGAGGACCCCCGCTGGGCCGATTCGGGCGCTGCGTCGCCCGCCGAGTACGCGCGCTGGGCAGGTCATCTGTGCGGTGTGACCTGCCTGCGGATGGCGCTCGGCACCGGGGCGCCGCCCCTGTTCGCCCTGCGGGACGGGGCGCTGAAGTACGACGCGTACACCGAGAACGCCGACGGGGTGATCAAGGGGCTCGTCTACGCCCCCTTCGCCCGCTACGCGTCCGAGGTCCACGGTCTCGACGCGGTCGTCCACCGGCACCTCTCCCCCGCCGGGATCCTGGACCTGCTGGACGAGGGCCGTACGGTGATGGCCTCCGTGCACTACGGGATCCGGCACCCGGACCGGCCCGCTCCGGGGCGCGGGGGCCATCTGGTGCTGCTGACCGCCCGTACGGCGGACGGGTCCGGCGTGCACTTCCACAACCCCTCGGGGACGTCGGCCGCGACGCGCACGGCCGACCTTCCGGTGCCGGTGTTCGAGCGCTTCTTCGCGGCCCGCGGGGTCTCCATGCCGCTCATCCCGGCAACGCCCGTCTAGCGGCTCACCCTTGCGGATGGTCCGGCCCGGTTCCTGGTGTCCCGCCGCACGGTTCGTTCGTCGACCGCCGGGTCACACCGGCCTTCCCGGACGGCCTCACGGTCCAGGAGGGCCGCGGGCAGTGGCGCGACTCCCACGGAGTGATCGAGCGGGAGCGTTCGTACGAACTGATCCTGCTGTGCCCCGCGTCGGAGGCGCGCCTGCGCGACCCGCGGATCGAGCGGATCCGCGCCGCTTACGAGAGGGCCTACGCGCAGGACTCGGTGGCCCGGCTGGACGGGCGCACCCTCGCCGACTTCTGAGGCCTGGATGCCTCGGGCGGGCGCTGCGCCGTGCTTCCGGTGCCGGTGCGGAGCTGACGGGCCGACCCGCGCGGCTCAGCCCCGCAGGGCGGTGAGGGCGGCGACCGGGTCGGGGTCCGGCGTGGCGCGGGGCCACCAGTCCTCCTCGCCCGGGTCGGACTCGTAGCCGTACCAGCGGCTGTCGTGCCCGAAACGGAGCTGGAGGGTGCCACCGGTGTTGGTCAGATGGTTGCGCCAGGGCTGGAAGCGCGGGAAGTCGGCCGCGGCGAGGGCGGGACGGGCCCGGTCGAACGGGCCGGCCGGTGGGTCCCACGGGGTCTCCAGCACCTCCAGCCCCTCGGCACCGCCCTGCCGCCAGGCCGCGACGGCGCGGGCCAGGTCGGTCGTGCTGTGGCCGGTGGCGAAGGCCAGCTCGCGGTAGAGCGCCCGGGTCGTGGCGGTGAGCCCGGCGGTGGGACGGGACGCGGCGATCCGTACGGCGTCCTGCCAGGTGCTGAGTCCCGCGAGCGGGTCCTCCCCGGTGGTGAGCAGCGCGTGGGCGCGGGCGGCGGCGTCCGTGGCGAGGTGGTCGAGGCCGAGCGGGTCGCGCGCGCCGGGCAGCTCCGGGTAGGACGGCGGCTCGCCGGGATACGCCGGCACGGGCAGGGGCGCGGGCAGCGGCGGCAGGAAACGGCGGGCCAGCGCCTCCTCGGCCGCGACCGAGGGCATGGCCGGGGCCTCGGGGCGCTCGCGCGCGGAGTGCTCGGCGTTGCGGCGGCCCAGCTCGTCGAGGAGCTCACGCTCGCCTCTCCCGCGCATCAGCAGAAGCACGAACGGGTCGCTGTCCAGGAGCCGTGCCGTCTGGTAGCAGAGTGCCGCCACGTGCTTGCAGGGCCAGCCACGGTCCGGGCAGGAGCAGTCCGGGTCGAGATCGCCGGCGGTGGGCAGCAGCCGGATACCGGCCTCTCCCGCCGTGTCGACCAGGGAGTGCGGCATCTCCTTGTCGAGCAGCGCGGACAGGTGTCCCGGACGTGCGGCGACGGCATCCAGGAGGGTGTCCCAGTCGGCTGCCGGGAACGTCCGCAGGCGCAGCTCCGCGCGGTAGGGGCGGGGGCGGCTGCCGTGGACGTAGGCGATGACCCGGCCGGGGGTGACGGTGACCGCGGCGACGTGGCCGCCGTCCGCGTACGTACGGCCGCGGGCGAGGCGCCCCTCGTCCATCGACAGGTCTTCCAGGGCGTCCACCCAGGCCCTGCCCCACCAGCTGTCCGCGAAGGGCCCGGCGGCGTCGGTGCTGCGGGCGGGCACGGCTTCGAAGGTGCGCCGCAGGTCGTCGGGGCCCGGGCGGGCCGCGGGACCGGCGCCGGGGCTCATGATGCCCTCCGGAGGGAGACCAGATCGGCCAGGTCACGGTCGCTGAGCTCGGTCAGGGCGGCCTCGCCGGAACCGAGCACCGCGTCGGCGAGGACCCGCTTGGACTCCAGCAGTTCGCTGATCCGGTCCTCGACGGTGCCCTCGGCGATCAGCCGGTGGACCTGCACGGGCTGGGTCTGGCCGATGCGGTACGCGCGGTCGGTGGCCTGCTCCTCCACCGCCGGGTTCCACCACCGGTCGTAATGGATGACGTGGGCGGCCCGTGTGAGGTTCAGCCCCGTGCCGGCCGCCTTGAGGGAGAGCAGGAAGACGGGGACCTCGCCGGACTGGAAGCCGTCCACCATCCGCTCCCGCTCGGGAACCGGGGTGCCGCCGTGCAGCAGCTGGGAAGGGATGGCCCGGGAGGCGAGGTGGGCGGAGAGGAGCCGGGCCATCGACACGTACTGGGTGAAGATCAGGACCGAGCCGTCCTCGGACAGGATGGTGTCGAGCAGCTCGTCGAGCAGGGCGAGCTTGCCGGAGCGCCCCGTGAGCCGGGTCGGCTCCTCCTTCAGATACTGCGCCGGGTGGTTGCAGATCTGTTTGAGGGAGCCCAGCAGCTTCATGATCAGCCCGCGCCGTGCGATGCCCTCCGACTGCTCGATGAACGCCATCGTCTCGCGGACGGCCGCCTCGTAGAGCGTGGCCTGTTCCCGGGTGAGGAAGACGGGGTGGTCGGTCTCGGTCTTGGGCGGCAGCTCGGGCGCGATGCCCGGGTCGGACTTCTTGCGGCGCAGCAGGAAGGGGCGGACCAGCCGGGAGAGCCGCTCGACCGCCTCCTCGTTGCCCAGACCGGCGGCGGTGCCGGTGTTCTCGACGATCCTGGCGTGCCGGGCGCGGAAGGCCTTCAGCGGGCCGAGCAGCCCGGGCGTGGTCCAGTCGAGCAGCGCCCACAGCTCGGAGAGGTTGTTCTCGACGGGGGTGCCGGTCAGCGCCACGCGGGCCGGGGCGGGGATGGTGCGCAGCGCCCTGGCCGTCGAGGAGTGCGGGTTCTTCACGTGCTGTGCCTCGTCGGCGACGACCAGTCCCCAGGTGTGGCCGGCGAGCTGCTCCGCGCCGGAGCGCATCGTGCCGTAGGTGGTGAGGACGAACCCGCCGCCGGCACCGCCCAGGGTGCGGTCGGTGCCGTGGAAGCGGCGCACGGGGACACCCGGTGCGAAGCGGTTGATCTCGCGGTGCCAGTTGCCCAGGAGGGAGGCGGGACAGACGACCAGGGTGGGGGAGGCATGGGCGCGGTGCAGATGGAGCGCGATGACGGTGATCGTCTTGCCGAGCCCCATGTCGTCGGCGAGGCAGCCACCGAGGCCGAGCGACGTCATCCGGTCCAGCCAGGCCAGACCGCGCAGTTGGTAGTCGCGGAGGGTGGCGTCGAGACCGGGAGGTGCCGGGAGGGTGGCGTCCTCGTCGAGGATCCGCTCGCGGAGCGCGGCGAGGGCTCCGGCCGGCACGGCCTCGACCTGCTCCCCGTCGACCTCGGCGCTGCCGGTGAGGGCGACGGCGAGGGCGTCCACCGGGTCCAGGAGGCCGAGCTCCCGTTTGCGCGCCTTGCGGACGAGCGCGGGGTCCACGACGACCCACTGGTCGCGCAGCCGCACCACGGGCCTGTGGGCCTCCGCCAGGGTGTCCATCTCGGCCTCGGTGAGCCGGTCGTCGCCCAGGGAGAGCTGCCAGTCGAACGCGAAGAGCTGTTCGGCGTCGAAGAAGGAGGTCCCGTCGGTGGCCGAGCCCGGCGCGGGCCGGACGACGGCTGCCGCGGTGAGCGAGCGGGCGAGCTCCCGGGGCCAGTGGAGCGCCACGCCCGCCGCTGCGAGGCGGGCTCCGGCAGCACCGATCAGCTCGTTGAGCTCGTCCTCGGTGACGGCGAGCACGTCGGGGACGGGCTGGTCCAGCAGCCGCTCCAGCGGCGGCCAGATGCGGGCGGCCCGCCGCAGGGCGAGCACGGCGTCGATCCGGGCCCTCGGCCCGAAGGGCTCGCCCGCACCGCCGGCCCACAGCGTGGCCGCGTCGGTGACGTAGGTCGGATCGGCCAGGCTGTGCACCTGGGTGATGGCGGCGGCGGCATGCCGCGCGGCCGCGGCTCCGGGCGCGTCCTCCTCGCCGTCCTCGCCGGACGCGTCGAAGAGGTCGTACGCGGAGAGGTCGAGCCGGAGCGAGACGCGCACCCCCGCGTCGAGTCCGGCGGCCACCTCGACGGCCCAGGCCCGGGCCTCCGGCAGGTGCTGCGCCTCGCGGGCGGCGAAGGGCGCCCCCAGGGCGTGGGCGGCGGCGGGAGTCCGGGGCAGGGCGTCGGCCACGGCGTCGAGGAACGCGCCGATCAGTGCGCGGGGTTCGGGGACCCGCAGGGGTGTGCCGTCCAGCGGGACCGCGTGGCCTTCGCACGGCATGGAGGCGGCGACCGCCCTGAGGTGGGCGATGTCCTCCGCGTCGCGCGGCCCGGCCCGCCAGGCGTCGTGGTCCCCTGCCGTCAACCCGGGCAGCAGCCTGCCCCGCGCCACGAGGGTGAGGGCGTGCAGGGCCGCCGCTCCCCACGCACGGGTGGCGGGGTGGGCCACGGCACGGTGCCGGGCGTGGGCGAGGAGGGGCAGCGCCTCCACGAGGGGAAGCGCCACGGCGGGCACGGTACGGGTCCGGACGCCCTCCGGTCCGTGCGGGACCACGACGGTGATCCCGGTGACCGGGTACGCGGGGCCGGCGCCGGACAGCGGCCCGGCCCCGGTGGGACCCACGGTCCCGTCGGGGTCCCAGAAGGCGATCCGGCCGTCCCGGGGCAGCTCTCCGGGCAGGAAGACCGCGGCGCACCGCAGCAACGGGTCGACGGCGACGCCCCACGCCTGCTGCCCCATGTCCACCCACCCCTTCCTGCTCGGCCCCGCCGGACGCTGTCACCGCGAGTTTAGGCGGGGGGTGTGACAGCGCCCGCCCCGGCCGTGTCCGCGCGGCTGGAGCGGGCGGACCCCGGTCCTCAGTGACGGGTGAACGGCTCGCTGCCGGACCGCGGCCCGGGATCGAACTCCGGGAGCAGCTCCGGGTCGAACTCCGGCACACCGTCGGGCTCCGGCTTCGCACCCGTGGGAGGGACGTCCGGGAGCGGCCGGTCCGTGAAGGCCTGCTCCGTCACGGACGCGTCCCCGGCCGGCGGTGCCCCGGCGGGGGTTTCTCCGGCGGTCGGTTCCGCGGCCGGAACCGGCTCCCCGGGCGCGGCCGGCCGCTGCTCCCCGGCGCCCACGGGCTGCGGCTGCTGCCCCTGCTGCGCGCGTTCCAGGAAGCGGAGCAGCTCCACCGGGAAGGGCAGGACCAGCGTGGAGTTCTTCTCGGCCGCGACCGCGACCACCGTCTGCAGCAGCCGCAGTTGCAGGGCCGCCGGCTGCGTGGACATCTGCTGTGCGGCCTGGGCCAGTTTCTTGGACGCCTGCAGCTCCGCGTCGGCGTTGATGACCCGGGCGCGCCGCTCACGGTCGGCCTCCGCCTGCCGGGCCATGGACCGCTTCATCGTCTCCGGCAGCGAGACGTCCTTGATCTCCACACGGTCGATCTGCACACCCCAGCCCACCGCGGGGCTGTCGATCATCAGCTCCAGGCCCTGGTTCAGCTTCTCGCGGTCGGAGAGCAGATCGTCCAGGTCGCTCTTGCCGATGATCGACCGGAGGGAGGTCTGCGCCATCTGGGAGACCGCGAAGCGGTAGTCCTCCACCTGGATCACCGCGCTCGCCGCGTCCACCACCTTGAAGTAGATGACGGCGTCCACCCGCACCGTGACGTTGTCCCGGGTGATCCCGTCCTGGGCGGGCACGGGCATCGTCACGATCTGCATGTTCACCTTACGGAGCCGGTCGACTCCGGGAACGATCATGGTGAGGCCCGGGGAGCGCACCTCGTCATGGAGCCGGCCGAGCCGGAGCACCACGCCCCGCTCGTACTGCTTGACCACCCGGGCCGCGGCCATGGCGTACACCAGACCGACCGAGAGCACTGCCACCAATGCGATCAACAGAACCTGGACCATCACGGCCCCCTGCCTCCGGGATGCGTCCCCGCACCCACCCATCACGCCCTATTAACACGATATGCCCGGTACGCCCATTCTCGAACCTCCATCCGGGTGCCCGGGGCCCCGGCCGGCCGCGCACGGGATGCCGGCACCCGGGGGACCGGGCAGGGTGGCCAGCGCCAGCACGTCCCTGTGACGTACCGATGAGCCGGACGAGCAGACGAGGACCCCGCCCATGTCCGTGACCGCGCCCCCCACCGTTCTCCGCCGACGTGCCGGCATCGCCGCCGGTGCGGCTCTCCTCACGCTGGCCGCCACGGGCTGTTCCGGTCTCGGGCGCACGGCGGTCGGACCGGTCTCCTACACCACCGACCGCGACGAGGTCGTCACCGTGCACAGCCCGTCGGTGAAGGGGTGCCACGAGATGGCACGCGGCGGCGCGCGCAAGGTCGAGAACCGGACCCTGATCGACATGATCATGTACACCACCCGCGACTGCTCCGGCCGGGGGACCGCCTACGTGGCCACCACGTTCACCGACGCCAACGCCGCGCGCGCCCTCCCCTGGCGCAGCTACCGGTTCGTCCACTGACCGGAGCGGCGGGGCGCAAGGCCGCGCAGCAGAGCGAACAGCTCCGCGGTCCGCGCCCGCCTGTCCCGGGCGATCAGGAGGGCCAGGACCACGAGCAGGGCGGGCATGACCGCGTTCGGAGGGTCGAGCAACGTCAGCTGGACCACCGACGCGCCGGCGAGCAGCCCGGCCAGAGCGACGGCGGCCACTCCGGCGAGCAGCGGAACCAGCAGGGCCAGCGCACCGGCCAGCTCCAGGCCGCCGATCACGTACATGGCACCGCTGCCCCAGCCCATCCGGTCGAACGACTCGACGGCCGAGGCATGGGCGACGAGCTTGGCCACCGCGCTGAAGCCGAGGAACAGCGCGAGGACCACCCGCGCCCCGGTCAGCGCGACGGAGGCCGCGCGGCGGCGCGGTGTGCGCACGGCGGGTGAGGCGGTTGCGGTGGTTTCGGACATGGCGGTCTCCTCCGAGGGCGTCATGGATGACGTGCGCCGATACGGAGGGCGGCCCCTGCCGCCCGCGCTGTCCGGCGCGTTCGGAGAGGTAGACCGCGCCGCCCCCCGGAACTCATCGCCCCGGGAGCCCCCGGCCCGCCTTGTTTCAGGCCCGCCCGGGGCGGGCCAGCACCCACATGCCGTCCGGGGTGAGGTAGCGGTCGACGACGAGCCCCGCCTCGCCCAGATACGCCTCGAACCGCTCCACGGACAACGCCCGTGACCGGAAGGTCTGGGTCCACCGGGCGTCCTCGAACACGTACTCCGCGCGCACCTCGTCCACCCCGTCGCCCACCGGCTCCGCCGAGAGCATCCGGATGGTGCACCCGGCGGCCCGGTCCTCCCTCTCCCGGGGCAGATCCGTGTGGTAATCGGCGCCCTCCCGCTGGATGAGCACGGCACCGTCGTCCTTCACGTACGTGCGGCAGGCCCCGAGCAGGCCCTCCCTGACCCGGTGATCGCTCGTGTGCACCAGGAACGAGCCGAGCACGACCGCGTCGAACCGTTCCTCCCCGAGGTCCAGCGTCTCGATCGGGCTCCGGACCGTGCGGGCGCCGCGGACGCGCTCCAGCATCTGCTCCGACTCGTCGACGGCGGTCACCTCGAAGCCCCGGGCGACCAGCGGGTGCGTCACCCGGCCCGCCCCGCAGCCCAGTTCGAGCACACTCGCTCCCGGCGGCAGGACCGAGCCGATCACCGCAGGCTCGTCGCCGACGGAGAGGCGGCTGTAGAGCTCGACCGCGCAGCCGTCCGGCGTGATCGACCCACGCCCCGTCCCTGTGTGTCCCTCACGTACCAGTTGTCCGCTCATACCCGCCGGAACGTGCAGGCGCGGGGCGGCGTTCCCGGGCCGCGGGTGGGGCCGGCGCCGTCAGTGCCGCGGGTAGCGGCCCTCGGGCCAGTCCACCGGCTGCTCCAGCTCCATGCACAGGTCGTCGGCGAGCTCGGCGATCACCGACCGCCCCTCGGTGCGCGCCAGCCAGGAGGCCGGCAGCGGAACGTCGCCATGGTGCGCGCCGAGCAGATTGCCGCAGACCGAGCCCGTGGAGTCGCTGTCCCCGGAGTGGTTGACCGACAGGAGCAGCGCTTCGGCGACGTCGCCGGCCTCCGGGAGCACGAGCACGCAGTACACGCCGATGGCCAGCGCCTCCTCCGCGACCCAGCCCTCCCCCAGGGACTCGACCCGCTCGGCGGACGGCCGTCCCCGCACCGCGAGGTCGACCGCCGCACGCAGCGCTGCCGTCGTCTCCTCGTGGCCGCGCCGCCGGCCCAGGAGGTCCATGGCGCGCAGCACGGCCCCCGCCGGCGAGTCGCCCTCCAGCAGGTGCGTGACGATCGCGGCGAGCGCGCCCGCCGCGTACGCCCCGGTGGGGTGGCCGTGCGTGATCAGCGCGCACCGGGCGGCCAGCGAGAAGGCCGTCTCCGCGTCCACGCCCAGCAGCCCGAAGGGAGCCGACCTCATCACCGTGCCGCACCCCTTGGAGTGCGGATTGACGGGGCCCGGCAGGGTGAGCCCCGCACCGGACGCCGGGACGTGGCCGGATGCCAGACCGGTCAGGCACGCGTTGCCGGGCGCGCGGCGCGCGTACAGCCAGGGCTGCTGCCTGAGCCAGCCGGTCCGTACGGGGTCGTCGCCGACGCGCGGGGGCGGGGAGGGATGGTTCTGGGTGTCGAGCCAGCGCAGGTAGGCGCGGCGGACGATCTCGGTCTCCGCTCCCTCGACGCCCTCGGGGACGGCCCGGCCACGGGCCCTGATCAGCCCCTCGACCGTGAAGAGCGTCATCTGGGTGTCGTCCGTGACCCGTCCGACGGCCCCGTCGGGATCCGCGACGGGGCCGCGCACACCCCGCTCCCCGTGGGCGCGGCGGATGCCGTCCAGGGAGAGGAACTCGACCGGGTTGCCCAGCGCGTCCCCGACCGCGCCGCCCAGCAGCGTGCCCCGCACCCTGGACCGGCGGGCGGCGCCGGAGGCCCATGGTGTCGTTCCCCGCATCGTGTGTCCCCGCCCCGTCGCCGCCACTGCCGCTCCCCGTCGTCCGCCCGCCGGTTTCCGTACGCCGTACCGCGGGGTCATGCTGGAGGAGAGGCGATGGTGATGCGAACCGGAAACGAACCGTCCACCGCTCGCAGCCCCCTGCGGATGCGACTGTGGCTGAGTGTATGGGGCATGATCTGGGCCGTCTTCGGCGTGGTGGCCTTCGTGGCGACCGGCCGGGTGGGCTGGGCGACGGCCTGCGCCGTGCTGCTGGTGGTGGCGGTCACGGACCTCTGTTTCGTCGTCCACCACATGCGGCAGGGCCCGCACTACCAGCCCGGCAGGGACGTCCCCCCGTACGAACCCGGCCGGGGCGGCCGGGGTGGACGGAGCGGGCGGAGGCCCTACGTCCCCTGAGTCCTGGCGGGCGGGTGCCCCGGCGCCGTCAGGGGCGGTCGTCGAAGCGGGCGGCCCGCAGGTACTCCGGATTCGGGTCGAGCGCGGCGGCCAGCCGGAAGTGCCGGGTGGCCTGCTCGGGCCGGCCCGAACGCTGGAACGTGCGGGCCAGCGCGAAGTGCGCGAAGGCGTTGTCCGGCTCCCGCTCCAGGACCAGCTCGAACTCGAGCTCGGCCGGGCGGAGTTGAGCGGCGGCGAAGAAGGCCCGGGCCCGCAGCAGCCTGGCCGCCGTGTTCTCCGGATGAGCGGCTATCACCGAGTCGAGCAGCTTGACCGCACCCCGCGGGTCCCGTGCGGCGAGCAGTTGCTCAGCCGCGCGGAAGTCGATGACATGGGTTTCCGGGTTTCTCTCGGGCACGACCTCATCCTTCCCCTCGACTGCCGCACTTCAACGTCCGGCCGGGTGCCCGTATTCCGGCCGGACACCGGGTCAGCCGGTGGCGACCCGGGCGGTGAGGTCCGACCAGACCGTGCGGACCTGCGGTTCCAGATCCTCCAGCGGGCCGTCGTTGTCCACGACGAGATCGGCGACGGCCAGCCGCTCCTCGCGGGTGGCCTGCGCCGCCATCCGGGCGCGGGCGTCGGACTCCGTCATGCCGCGCAGCCGTACGAGGCGGTCGAGCTGGGTCCTGGGCGCGGCGTCCACGACCACGACCAGGTCGTAGAGGGGGGCGAGGCCGTTCTCCGTGAGCAGCGGGACGTCGTGGACGACGACCGCACCGGCTCCGGCGGCCCGCTCCAGCTCGGCGGACCTGGCTCCCACGAGCGGGTGGACGATGGCGTTGAGCGTCGCCAGTCGCGCGGGGTCGGCGAAGACGATCGAGCCGAGCGCCGACCGGTCCAGGGAGCCGTCGGTGTTGAGGATTCCGGGACCGAAGGCCTCGACGACGGCGGTGAGCCCGGGGGTACCCGGCTCCACGACCTCGCGCGCGATCCGGTCCGCGTCGATCAGTACGGCTCCGTAGCGTGCGAGCAGCGTCGAGACTTCGCTCTTGCCGGCGCCGATCCCGCCGGTCAGGCCCACTTTCAGCATGGGACGAGCCTAGCCTCCGGCCGGGGGACGACCGGAGGCGCTCTCAGGAATCGCCCTCACGCTCCGCGAGGAAGCGCTCGAACTCGAGACCGATCTCGTCCGCCGAGGGCAGATCGACCGCCTCCGCGACGAGGTTGCCCCGTGTCTCGGACCCCGCGACCGCGTCGTACTGGTGCTCCAGCCCCTCGACGAGCGAGACCAGCTCCTCGTCGCCCTGGCCGACCTGCCGGGCGATCTCGGTCTGGGTGCGGTGCGCCTCCGTACGCAGCGTGTGCGCGAGGCTCGGCAGGACCAGCCCGGTCGCCGCGGTGATCGCCTCCAGGGCGGTGAGCGCGGCGTCCGGGTAGGCGGACCGGGCGACGTAGTGCGGCACGTGGGTGGCGACACCGAGGACGTCGTGCCCGGCCTCCATCAGCCGGTACTCGACGAGCGCCTCGGCCGAACCGGGGACCTGCGCCTCGTCGAAGAGGCTGCGGTGTCCGGGCATCAGGTCGGTGCGGTTGCCGTGCGGGGTGATCCCTACGGGACGGGTGTGCGGCACGCCCATGGGGATGCCGTGGAAGTTGACCGCGAGGCGGACGCCCAGCCGCTCCACGATCTGCTCCACGGCGGCGGCGAACCTCTCCCACTCCACGTCCGGCTCGGGTCCGGACAGGAGCAGGAAGGGTGCGCCGGTGGCGTCCTGCACGACCCTGACGTCCAGGGTGGGCGCCTCGAATGCCGCCCACCGGTCGCGCTTGAACGTGAGCAGCGGGCGGCGCGCCCGGTAGTCGACGAGCCGGTCGTGGTCGAAGCGGGCCACGACCTGGTGCGGCAGTGTCTCGAGCAGGCCGTCGACGATCTGCTCGCCCGTCTCGCCCGCGTCGATGTATCCGTCGAAGTGGTAGAGCATGACCAGACCGGCCGACTCCTGGGCCAGCGCCATGTCGACGACGGCCAGGCCCTTCGGCTCCCATTCGTACAAACTCTGCGGATCAGGCACGGTTACCGCTCCTCCTCGTGTTCCTGGACAAGAACACCCCGCCCGGCCACGGCATTCCCGCCCCGACCGCGTGTCCTCGCGGTCAGGCGAGGACACGGCTGTGCAGTGCCGTCACCGCCTTCCGCGCGGAGGTGAACGCTCCGTGCTGCCAGGCGTCGGTGTGGCTGAGGTAGTCACCGGCGAAGTACACATGCCCGGCAGGGCTGTTGAGCGGCGCGAAGGCGGGGGCGTCGGGCCCGCCCGACAGGGAGTGCCACGATGCCTCCAGGTACGGGGTCTGGCGCCAGTGGTGGGAGAAGGACGTGGCGAGTTCCGTGCGGTACTTGTCGCCGTGGATCTTGACGCCCTGCGCGACGGCCCGCGCCTCCCTCTCCCGGGGTGCGAGGGCGGCGTAGGCGTCGGCGTTCGAGCCGGTGTTGTAGTAGCCGATGATGGTGCCGCGCTCACCGAGGTGGCCGTAGGACGGGTACCAGATGTGGGAAAGGTCCATGTCCGTCTCCGTGATGCCGCCGAAGATCCGGTGGTCCCTCTCCCACCAGCGGCTCCGGTACTCCAGTCCGATTTTGCCCGCCGAGGACGGCTTGCACGCCTCCAGGGCGCTCTGGACGGCGGGGCCGAGGTTGTGCGTCGTCCTGGCCAGGATGTTGGGCGGAAGGGCGGCGACGCAGTAGTCCGCCTCGATGCGGCGGGTGCGGCCCGCCTGCGTGTAGGTGACGGTGACGCCGTGCGCCGTGTTCGTGATGTCGGTGACGGCCGCTCCGGTGCGGATCCTGCGCTCGCCGATCGCCCTGGTGAGCGCCGCGGGTATCCGGTCCATGCCGCCCACGGGCTGGAACATGAGCATGGCCTGGTCGTACTCGAACTCGAAGGAGAAGTAGCGGCCGACGCCGCTGGCGAAGACCTCGGAGGCGGTCGGTACGGAGCCGAGTTCCTCGCCCGGGGTTCCGGCGGCGGCCGGGTCGACCCGGTAGCCGCGCCGGGGGCTGCCGGTGTAGTCGAGCGTGTCGCCGAGGTCGCCGAACTCCTTGAGGAACTCGACGAGCCGCTCCTGGTCGTCGGCGGTGATCTGCCGGTCGAGGGCGCCCTTGCTCTCGGCCTTGGCGAGGAGTTCGGCGACGTAGCCGTACATGTCGGCCTTGGCGGTGCGGTAGCGCACCGGCGCCTTCATGCCCGCCTTCTCGTTGAAGAGGTAGGCGTTGGCGTTCTCGTTCGTGAACACCTCGACGGGGACTCCGAGTTCACGGCAGTAGTCGAGGGTGACCATCCACTGCGGGATTCGTCCGGGTCCGGCGTTCATGTACTGGCCGTCGCTGAAGCGGGCGGTCTGCCGGTTGCCGTGGGTGTCGGTGGTCGAGTCTCCGCCCCGCACGGTGAAGTTCCGCCCACCGGTGCGGCTCCGCGCCTCCAGGACCGTGCAGTCGTACCCCGCCTTGCTCAGCTCGTACGCGGCGGCGAGGCCTGCGATGCCCCCGCCGACGACGACGACCTTCGCCGCCGCCCTGCCCTTCAGCGAGAAGTCGCCGGGGCTCGGCGCCCGGTAGGCGGGTTCACGGGACGCGGCCCGTGCGGTGGGAGCGAGGCCGAGCGCCCCCATGGTGGCGAACATGGCGCCGGCACCGCCGGTGATGCCCACGTCGCGCAGAAAGCTTCGGCGGCTGGCGCCCGCCGCTACGGGAGAGACCTGTGAGACGCGTGAGGTGTTCGACGTGTGTGTCATTCCCTGGCTCCCCTGGTGATCCTGGCGTTGCGGCGGATCCTGGCAAGCGCTTGTTACGGGCCGTCAGTTACTCGTGTATCCCGCACGTTTCTTTCCCCCGGCACCGGCGGCGGGGGAATTGGTCCAGACCTTGACATGCCCACGCAGCACACTTAGCGTCTCGGGCAGATTCAGAGCCTCGCCCCACATTCACGTACGAGAACGTCTGAACTCCGACGGGAAGGCACCTCCATGCGCACCCGCACGCTGATCCCCGCCCTGCTGACCGCCGCGCTCGCTTCGGGCGCCCTGTCCCTCGCCACGGCCGGCGCCGCGCAGGCGGCGGTCGTCGAGGTGAGCACCGCGGCCCAGCTCAAGGCGGCACTGGCCGCCGCGGTCCCCGGCGACACGATCCGGCTCGCCGACGGCACGTACACCGGCAACTTCAAGGCGACCGTGCCGGCCACCTCCGCCGCGCGGATCACCCTCACCGGGTCCTCCGCGGCGATCCTGACCGCGGGCGGTGGATACGGGCTGCACCTGAACGGAGCGTCGTACTGGACGGTGTACGGCGTCACGGTCACGGGTGGCCAGAAGGGCATCGTGACCGACGCGGCGGCCGGTGTCGTCATCGACTCGGTGACCGTGCACGACCTCGACATGGAGGGTGTCCACTTCCGCACGTCCAGCCGCGACGGCGTCCTGAAGAACTCCCGGATCCACGACACCGGCCACGACGGCCGGGGCATGGGCGAGGGCGTGTACGTCGGATCGGCGGGCGACCTGACCGACCGGAGCGACGGGGTGCTGATACAGGGCAACGTCATAGGCCCGGGGGTCGGCGGCGAGAACGTCGACATCAAGGAGGGCACCACCGGCGCGAGGATCGTCGGGAACACCTTCGACGGCAGCGGCCTGACCGGCGCCAACTACGACGACTCGTGGGTCGACGTGAAGGGCAACGACGTGCTGGTCGAGGGCAACAGGGGCACGCACACCACCGCCAACGGCTACGAGACCCACACCCAGCAGAGCGGCTGGGGCTGCGGCACCGTCTTCCGCGGCAACACCTCGGACCTGAGCGGCGCCGCCGGCGGCGCACAGCTCGCCGTGAACGTCACCAACCAGAGCGCCGCCTGCCGCACCACCGTGTACGGCAGCAACACGGTGACCGGTGGCAAGGGGCTGACGAACATCGCCGTAACGCCCTGAGGCCTCCCGCCGGACACGGACGGGGGCCGAGCCTCCCGCCCGGACAGAGGCGGAGCCCGGTAGAAGCCCCCGCCCGGACACGGTGCCCCCGCGCCCCGGACGTGGCGACCCGGACATGAGTGAGGCCCGCCCCCCGAAGGGGACGGGCCTCACCTACAGCTCCACAGCTACTGCAGCCGATGAGCGACTGGGGTCAGAGCGTCAGCTCTGGCCGCCGGCCAGCTTCTCGCGCAGGGCGGCCAGGGCCTCGTCCGACGCCAGGGCGCCGGAGTTGTCCGCGGACTCCGAGGAGTACGAGCCGCCGCCACCGCTGCCGCCGGAGGCAGCCGGGGCAGCGCCGGCCGGGGCGGCAGCGCCCTCGGCAGCGGCAGCCTCGTCGGCCTCGCGGGACTTGATGACCTGGGCCTGGTGCTGCTCGAAGCGCTGCTGCGCCTCGGCGTACTGCGTCTCCCAGACCTCACGCTGCGACTCGAAGCCCTCGAGCCAGTCGTTGGTCTCGGGGTCGAAGCCCTCGGGGTAGATGTAGTTGCCCTGGTCGTCGTAGGACGCGGCCATGCCGTACAGGGTCGGGTCGAACTCGACCGAGGCCGGGTCGCCACCGAAGGCCTCGTTGGCCTGCTTCAGCGAGAGGCTGATGCGACGGCGCTCGAGGTCGATGTCGATGACCTTGACGAAGATCTCGTCGTTGACCTGGACGACCTGCTCCGGGATCTCCACGTGGCGCTCGGCCAGCTCGGAGATGTGGACCAGACCCTCGATGCCCTCGTCGACGCGCACGAACGCACCGAAGGGAACGAGCTTGGTGACCTTACCGGGAACGACCTGCCCGATCTGGTGCGTACGGGCGAACTGCTGCCACGGGTCTTCCTGCGTCGCCTTGAGCGACAGCGAGACGCGCTCGCGGTCCATGTCGACGTCGAGGACCTCGACGGTGACTTCCTGGCCGACCTCGACAACCTCGGAGGGGTGGTCGATGTGCTTCCAGGAGAGCTCGGAGACGTGCACGAGACCGTCGACGCCACCCAGGTCCACGAAGGCACCGAAGTTGACGATCGAGGAGACGACGCCGGAGCGGACCTGACCCTTCTGCAGGGTCGTGAGGAACGTCTGGCGGACCTCGGACTGGGTCTGCTCGAGCCAGGCACGGCGGGACAGGACCACGTTGTTGCGGTTCTTGTCCAGCTCGATGATCTTGGCCTCGAGCTCCTTGCCCACGTAGGGCTGGAGGTCGCGGACGCGACGCATCTCGACGAGCGACGCCGGGAGGAAGCCACGGAGGCCGATGTCGAGGATGAGACCACCCTTGACGACCTCGATGACGGTACCGGTGACGATGCCGTCTTCTTCCTTGATCTTCTCGATGGTGCCCCAGGCACGCTCGTACTGAGCGCGCTTCTTCGAGAGGATCAGGCGGCCTTCCTTGTCCTCCTTCTGGAGAACCAGGGCCTCGATCTCGTCGCCGACCTTGACGACCTCGTTCGGGTCGACGTCGTGCTTGATCGAGAGCTCGCGGCTCGGGATGACACCTTCGGTCTTGTAACCGATGTCGAGGAGGACCTCGTCGCGGTCAACCTTGACGATGACTCCGTCAACGATGTCGCCGTCGTTGAAGTACTTGATCGTCTCGTCGATCGCCGCGAGGAACGCGTCCGCGTCGCCGATGTCGTTGACCGCAACCTGCGGAGTGGTGGCGGTGGTCTCGGTGCTGCTCGTCATGTGGGAAAGGGCTCCGGTACGGACAGTGAGTCGTAGGTACTGCTACGCCGAAAGCCCTTATCGCCTCTGCAGAAGCCGGACAGCCTGGAAAGCACCGATCCGGCAACCGGAAGGTGCCTCGACAACCGAGGGGACATGCAACAGACGCGAGCGCGGCCTGCTAGGTCTGAAGCGCGCAGGCTCGCAGCGCAACTTGTAGCATACGGGGGCAGCCGGACAGGGTCAATGCGCGAAGGCGCACACCCGGGGCACAACCCCCCATTCCCGGCACAACTCGCGTTCACCGGAGCCACATCGGACACACCGGTGTGTCGCGCGCACACGGGCGTGCTCACCCGTACGGCCCGTGGAGGCACCCGCGCGAGGCGGGTGAAGGCAAACTACAACGACGGGCACGATGAGCCAAGAGATCTACGAGTCCGAACCCGAGGCGACCCGGCGCGAGGCCGGGGAGTCGGAGAGCAGCCGGGCGAGCCGCGGCTGGTGGGACCGGAACGCCGACGAGTACCAGAGCGACCACGGGGCCTTCCTCGGGGACGACCGCTTCGTCTGGGGCCCGGAGGGTCTCGACGAGGCCGAGGCCGCCCTGCTGGGCCCGGCCGGGAGCCTCAAGGGCCTCGACGTCCTGGAGATCGGGGCGGGCGCGGCCCAGTGCTCGCGCTGGCTGGCCGCCCGGGGCGCCCGCCCGGTGGCCCTGGACCTCTCGCACCGCCAGCTCCAGCACGCCCTGCGCATCGGCGGCGGCGTCCCCCTCGTGCAGGCCGACGCGGGACGGCTCCCCTTCCGGGACGGCTCCTTCGACCTGGCCTGCTCCGCCTACGGCGCGGTGCCCTTCGTCGCCGACCCCGTGCAGGTGTTCCGGGAGGTGCGCAGGGTGCTGCGGCCCGGGGGCCGCTGGGTGTTCTCCGTGACGCACCCGATCCGCTGGGCGTTCCCCGACGAGCCGGGGCCGGAGGGGCTCTCCGTCTCCGCCTCCTACTTCGACCGCGTGCCGTACGTGGAGCAGGACGAGAACGGCGACGCGGTGTACGTGGAGCACCACAGGACACTGGGCGACCGGGTGCGGGACGTCGTGGCGGGCGGCTTCCGGCTGATCGACCTCGTGGAGCCGGAGTGGCCGGCCTGGAACGACCAGGAGTGGGGCGGCTGGTCCCCGCTGCGCGGCAACCTGATCCCCGGCACCGCGATCTTCGTGTGCGAGCGGGACCACCGCTCGTCGTGAGGGGGCGGCGTACGAGACTGGGGGCGTGATCCGTACCGACGCCCTGGACCAGCTGCCCGTCCGCACCGCCGTGCCCGCCCTGGAGCGGGCGCTCGACGAACGGGGGGCCGCCGTGCTCTGCGCGCCCCCCGGGACCGGCAAGACGACCCTCGTACCCCTGGTGCTGGCCGGCCTGACCGGCGGCGGGCCGGTGCGCCGGGTGCTCGTCGCCGAGCCCCGCCGGATCGCGGCGCGGGCGGCGGCACGGCGCATGGCCTGGCTCCTCGGCGAGCAGGCCGGCGGCCGGGTCGGGTTCACGGTGCGCGGTGAGCGGACGGTGGGGCCGGACACGGTGGTGGAGGTCGTGACCACCGGGGTGCTGCTCCAGCGGTTGCAGCGCGACCAGGAGCTGACCGGGGTCGACGTGGTGATCATCGACGAGTGCCACGAACGCCACCTGGACGCGGACACGGCCGCGGCCTTCCTCCTCGACGTGCGCGGGACGATCAGGCCCGACCTGCGGCTCGTGGCGGCGTCGGCAACGACGGACGCCGAGGGCTGGGCGCGGCTGCTCGGCGACGCCCCCGTGGTCGAGGCGCACGGCGTGTCGCATCCGGTCGAGGTGGTGTGGGCGCCGCCGTCCGGCACCGTGCGGCCCCCGCACGGGTTGCGGGTGGACCCGGCCCTGCTGACCCATGTGGCGGCGGTGGTGCGCCGGGCCCTCTCCGAGCGGGACGGCGACGTGCTGTGCTTCCTGCCCGGCGTCGGCGAGATCGGCCGGGTGGCCGGACAGCTCACGGGTGTGGACGCCGAGGTGCTCCAGGTCCACGGGCGCGCCCCGGCCGCGGTCCAGGACGCGGTGCTGGCCGGCTCCTCCCGGGGCCGCCGGGTGGTGCTGGCGACGTCCGTGGCGGAGTCGTCCCTGACCGTCCCCGGGGTGCGGGTCGTCGTGGACTCGGGGCTGGCGAGGGAGCCGCGCACCGACCACGCACGGGGGCTGAGCGCCCTGACGACGGTACGGGCGTCCCGGGCGGCGGGGCGCCAGCGGGCGGGCCGCGCCGGGCGGGAGGCTCCGGGCGCGGTGTACCGCTGCTGGGAGGAGGCCGAGGACGGACGGCTGACCGCGTTCCCCTCCCCCGAGATCAGGGTGGCCGATCTCGCGGCGTTCGCCCTGCAGACGGCGTGCTGGGGTGATCCGGACGCCTCCGGCCTCGCGCTCCTGGATCCTCCGCCGGCCGGCGCCATGGGTGCGGCGCGGGAGGTGCTCGGCGCGGTCGGCGCGGTCGACGGCGTGGGACGCGCGACGGGCCGGGGCGTGCGGATGTCCCGGCTCGGCCTGCACCCCCGGCTGGCCCGTGCCCTCCTGGACGGCGCGGACGAGGTGGGCGGCCGCCGCGCCGCGGAAGTGGTGGCGCTGCTGAGCGAGGAGCCACCGCGCGAGTACGGGGACGACCTGGCGCACGCGCTGCGCACGGCGCGCCGCGGCGGGGACGGCTACGCGGCGCGCTGGCGGCAGGAGGTACGCCGGCTCTCGCAGTCCCTCGGCTCGGCCAGGGGCACGGGCGCCGGCCCCGGGGGGACCGACGACGCGGCCGCTGGGCTGGTGGCGGCGCTCGCGTTCCCGGAGCGGGTGGCACGGGCCAGGGGCGAGGGGGCGTTCCTCATGGCGTCCGGGACCGGCGCCGAGCTCCGGGACGGCTCCCGCCTGCGCAGCGCACCCTGGCTGGCGGTCGCGGTCGCCGACCGGCCCGCCCACGCGGCGTCCGCCCGGGTGCGGCTCGCGGCCGTCATCGACGAGGGCACCGCACTGCTGGCCGCCGGACACCTGCGGTTCTCCGGTGAGGAGGTCCGCTGGTCCGGCGGTGACGTGGTGGCACGTTCCGTGGACCGACTGGGCGCCGTCGAGCTGTCGGTGCGCGCGCTGCGCGGCCCCGCCCCCGAGCTGGTGCGCGGGGCGCTGCTGGAGGGGCTGCGCCGCGAGGGCCCGGAACTGCTGCGGTGGACCCGGGACAGCCGGCAGCTGCGGCTGCGCCTCGCGTTCCTGCACCGGGTCCTGGGGGCTCCGTGGCCCGACGTCTCGGACGCCGCACTGCTGGCACGCGCCGACGAGTGGCTGGAGCCCGAGCTGTCACGGGCCGCCCGCCGCTCGGATCTGGCGCGGATCGACGCGGGCCAGGCGGTGCGGCGGCTGCTGCCGTGGGCGACGGGCGACGCCGGCCGCCTCGACGAGCTCGCCCCGGAGCGGATCGAGGTGCCGAGCGGCTCCCGGATCCGCGTGGAGTACGGCGGTGAGCAGCCGGTGCTCGCGGTGAAGCTCCAGGAGCTCTTCGGGCTGCGCGAGACGCCCCGGGTGGCGGGGGTGCCCGTCCTGGTCCACCTGCTGTCCCCCGCGGGGCACCCGGCGGCGGTGACCGCGGACCTGGCGTCGTTCTGGCGCGAGGGCTACAAGGGCGTGCGCGCCGAACTGCGGGGCCGTTACCCGAAGCACCCGTGGCCCGAGGACCCGACGACGATGGAGGCCACCCGCTTCACCTCGGCGCGGCTGCGCCGGGACTAGGACACGGAGGAGGGGGTGTCCGGCCCTGGCCGGACACCCCCTCACCGCTGTTCCCGTACGGCTCAGGCCGCGGGTGCCGCGACCTTCAGCTCGACGGTCAGCGTGGCGCCGCTCGCGGTGGTGAGCCGCAGTGTGTAGGTGCCCGCCGTGTCGCCGGCGTAGATCTTCGGGAGCCCGAGCAGTCCGTCGGCGCCGGTCGTCAGGTCCAGGGTGCGGACCCCCTTGCCGTCGGCGTCCTTGAAGTACGGGCCCTTGTCGTTCTCGGCCGGCGTCTCCGCGCCGGTGGTCATCGTGGCGGTGACGGCGGTGTCCGCCACCCCCGCTCCCCTGTACGTCGTCCTGACCCGGACCTGGTCGGCGAACTCGGTGCCGGGGGCCGCGGTCAGCACCTTGTCGTCGAGGCGGGTGACGGTGTCCGCGACCCGGGCGGTGACGCTCGCGGTGTAGGTGAGGGTGCGCGGCTTGGTGGTGCCGGCCGCCGCCGTCACCTTGAAGGAACCCGTCTTCTCACCGGCGGTCAGGGCGGGGGCGGTGACGGTGCCGTCGGCGCCGGTGGTCACCGTCGCGGTGCTCTTCCCCCCTGCGAAGCGGGTGTCCGTGTCACCGACGACGGCGAAGGTGACCGAGGTCTTGGCGAGCGGGGCACCGGCCGTGCTCCTCGCCCGGACCTTGACTCGCTCGGCGAACGCCTCGCCGGCCGTGGCGGTGAGGGTCCCGGTGCCGGCGTTCTCGAGACTGCCGAGCGTCGCGGGCGGCTTGGGCGGGGTGGTCGGAGGCGTGGTGGGAGGTGTGGTGGGCGGCGTCGTCGGGGGCTCGGTGGGCGGCGTGGTGGGCGGCGTCGTGGGCGGCGGTGTCGGATCCGGAGTGGGCGACGGGCTCGTGCCGGGCCCCGTCGGGCCGGGGCTCGGCGTGGGAGTGGGGGACGAGCTGCCGCCCGTGTCCGCCGGGAGGACGCCCGTGCCGTCCGGGACCTCGTGGGTGCCGCGCTTGTAGTAGTCGAACCAGGAGCGCACCGTGCGCAGGTACTCAGTCGAGTGGTTGTAGCTCAGCACCGCCGCGTCGAGGTCCGTGGCGATCGACAGGTCGCGGGTGCCGGCGCAGAGATAGCGCCCTGCCGCCAGGGCCGCGTCGTAGATGTTGTTGGGGTCCTTGCGTCCGTCGCCGTTGCCGTCCTGGCCCCAGGTGGCCCAGGTGGACGGGATGAACTGCATCGGGCCGACCGCACGGTCGTGGGTCGCGTCGCTGTCGTACGCCCCGCCGTCGGTGTCCTTGATCAGTGCGAAGCCCTGGCCGTTGAGGGCCGGGCCGAGGATCGGGGAGAGGGTGGTGCCGTTCGCGTCGACCTTGCCGCCACGGGCCTGGCCGGACTCCACCTTGCCGATCGCGGCGAGGAGCTGCCACGGCAGACGGCATGCGGCGTCGGTGCCGGCGAGCTCCTGCTGGGCCTTCTTGTACGCGGCCAGGACGGACGCAGGTATGCCCGCTTCCGCGCTGCCGGTCACGGGCAGGTTCACGGACGCACCGGGCTTGCCGGGCGTGGTGAGCGGCGGAAGGTCCGTGTGGTAGGGCGAGTTGCCCGTGGCCGCACTGTCGCCGGACGGACTCGCACCGGCAGCCGCCGGGTCGCCTCCTCCGCCGGTCTGCGGCGCGGCGGGAGCCTGTGACGCGGAGAGGGCCGCTACGGCGACCGCCGCCACCGCTGTGGTGGTGGCCCCCCTGCGCAGCCTGCGGCCGAATTGCGCTGCCATACGTGTCGGTCCCTCCCCGTCGACGGCGCTCGCGCTCCCCAGCGCGAGGACTCAGGCGACCCTACGGCAACTCCTCGCGCCCGAACACCGGCCCCTGACCGGTTCTTACGGATTTCTCAGCTTCACCGTCGTCAAGTCACCAAGGTCCGCCGGGGCGGTGACACGGGCTCACGCATACTTGCCGTCATGCCGTTCACGCTCAGCCATGCCGCAGCCGTGCTCCCCGGGATCCGCAGGTCCGGCGTGGGCCGTGGACCTCTTGTCGCCTCCGCGCTCGTCGCCGGGTCGTTCGCGCCCGACATCACCTACTACGCCGACACGGTCGTCCCCGGGGCGATGGAGTTCGGCGAGGTGACGCACGCCGTGTGGGGGGTGTTCACCGTGGATGTCCTCATCACCGGCGCCGTGGTGGCACTCTGGCTGATGCTGCGCGAACCACTCGTCGCACTGCTGCCCGGGGCGGCGCAGGGCCGCGTACACACCTTCGTGCGGGGGCGACGGCGGGAGCCCGGAGGCCCGGCCCTCTCCGAGGCGGCGTGGTTCGTCCTGTCCGCCGTCATCGGCTCGGGCACCCATGTCGTGTGGGACGCCTTCACCCACCACGGCCGGTGGGGCACGGAACTGATCCCGGTCCTCGGCCGGAGCATCGGTGGCCACCCGGTCTTCCAGCTCGTCCAGTACGGCAGTTCGGCCGTGGCGCTGGCGGTCCTGGCCTGGTTCACGTACTCAGGCCTGCGGCAGACCGGGCCGGTCCCGGCGCCGGCGTGCGTGCCGGTGCTCGGCCGCGCCGAACGCCGGTGGGCGGGCGCGGTCCTCGCCCTGTGCGTCGTGCTGGGCGTCGTCCACCGGTGTGCCCGTTGGTACGCCTATTTCGGGCACATCGACACCCCCCTCGACATCATCCCGACCGCGTGCTTCGGCGCCGGGGCGGGCCTGGCGGCCGGCCTGGTGCTGTACGGGGCGTGGATGCGGCTCCTGCGGAGTCCGTCCGGCCCCCGGCCGCCCGACGGGCCCCGCGCGGACACCGCACGGACCCGCCCGGCCGGCCACGAAGCCGGCTGACGACGAGGGGGCATCTCACCGCGAGGTCCACGGGGTTGCCCCGGCCGGCGAGGCCGTGGGCTCTGCCTGCTCGCCTGAACCCCGTGCCTGCTCAGCCACCCCTCGGATCGGCATGGGACCGGATTCCGTCACGGAGCGGTGGTGGGCGCGCCCCGTGGATACGCCCATCACCACTCCGCACGCTTCTAGTGCGCGGCCGTCTCCCAGTCCGTGCCGACGCCGACCGAGACGTCCAGCGGCGCACGGAGCTCGACCGCCGTGGACATCTCCCTGCGCAGGATCTCCTCGACCTGCTTCCGCTCGCCCTTCGCGATCTCCAGGACGATTTCGTCGTGGACCTGGAGCAGCATCCGTGACGTCAGCTCCGCCTCCGTCAGCGCACGGTCCACCTTGAGCATCGCGACCTTCACGATGTCGGCGGCCGTTCCCTGGATCGGCGCGTTGAGCGCCATCCGCTCGGCGGCCTCGCGCCGCTGGCGGTTGTCGCTGTTGAGGTCCGGGAGGTAGCGGCGGCGGCCGAGGATCGTCTCGGTGTACCCGGTGGACCTGGCCTCCTCCACGGCCCGCTGGAGGTAGTCGCGCACCCCGCCGAACCGGAGGAAGTAGGTGTCCATCAGCCCGCGCGCCTCGCCGGCGTCGATGTTCAGCTGCTGGGAGAGGCCGAAGGCGGAGAGCCCGTAGGCCAGTCCGTACGACATCGCCTTGATCTTCCGGCGCATCTCCGCGTCGACGGCCGTCTTCTCGACGCCGAACACCTGCGAGGCGACCGTCGTGTGCAGGTCCTCCCCGGAGGTGAACGCCTCGATGAGACCGGCGTCCTCGGAGAGGTGGGCCATCACCCGCAGCTCGATCTGGCTGTAGTCGGCCGTCATCAGCGTCTCGAAGCCCTCGCCGACGACGAAGCCCCGGCGGATCGCCCGCCCCTCGTCCGTACGGACGGGGATGTTCTGCAGGTTGGGGTCGGTCGAGGAGAGCCGGCCCGTCGCCGCGACCGTCTGGTTGAACGTGGTGTGGATACGGCCGTCCGCACCGACCGTCTTGATCAGGCCCTCGACCGTGACCCGCAGCTTCGCCTGCTCCCGGTGGCGCAGCATGATGACCGGCAGCTCGTGCTCGGTCTGCGCGGCCAGCCAGGCCAGCGCGTCCGCGTCGGTCGTGTACCCCGTCTTCGTCTTCTTCGTCTTCGGCAGGGCCAGCTCGCCGAAGAGGACCTCCTGGAGCTGCTTGGGCGATCCGAGGTTGAACTCACGGCCCACCGCGGCGTGCGCCTCCTTCACCGCCTGCTGCACCGCACCGGCGAACTGCTGCTCCATGCCCTCCAGATGCGCCCGGTCGGCGGCGATGCCGTGCCGCTCCAGCCGGGCCAGCATGATCGACGTCGGCAGCTCCATGTCGAACAGCAGCTCGGTGGCACCGACCTCCTTCAGACGCGCGGTGAAGGCGTCCCCGAGGTCCAGCACCGCGCGGGCCTGCGCCATCAGCGCGTCGGCCTCCGCAAGGTCGTCCGCGCCGAACGCCAGCTGCCCGTCGGACGCCGGGGCGGGCGCCAGCTCGCGGCCGAGGTACTCCACGGCCAGCGCGTCCAGGGCGAATGAACGGCGGCCCGGCTTGACGAGATAGGCGGCGAGCGCGGTGTCCATCGCGATGCCCTCCAGCCGCCAGCCCTGCTCGGGGAAGACCCGCAGGGCGTTCTTGGCGTTGTGGAGGACCTTGGGCCGGGCGGGGTCCGCGAGCCAGGCCGTCAGGGCCTGCTCGTCGGCCTCGTCGAGATCGGCCGGGTCCAGCCAGGCGGCGGCCCCGTCGGCGGCGGCGAGCGCGACCTCGGTGACCGTGCCGGTGCCCAGCGACCACGTGTCGACGGTCATGACGCCCAGCGGCTGCCCTCCGTGGGTCTCCAGCCACGGGGCGACCTCGCCCGACGCCAGCACCGCACCGTCGAGCTCGATCCCGGCCAGGGGCTCCGGAGGACCGGCCTCCTCCGCACCCGGGTCGACGGCGAGCAGCCGCTCGCGCAGGCTCGGGTTACGGATCTCCAGGACGTCCAGCACACCGGTGACCGCCGTACGGTCGTACGGGGCGCGCTCCAGCTCGGCCGGGCCCTTGGGCAGCTCGACGTCCCGGACCATCTCGGTCAGCACACGGTTCATCTTCACCGCGTCCAGGTGGTCCCGGAAGTTCTGGCCGGCCTTGCCCTTGACCTCGTCGGCCCGCTCGACGAGCTCCGCGAACGAACCGAACTGGTTGATCCACTTCGCGGCCGTCTTCTCCCCCACACCGGGGATGCCCGGAAGGTTGTCCGACGGGTCACCCCGCAGCGCCGCGAAGTCCGGGTACTGGGCGGGTGTGAGGCCGTACTTCTCCTCGACCTTCTCCGGGGTGAAGCGCGTCAGCTCCGAGACGCCCTTCGTCGGGTAGAGCACCGTCACGTTGTCCGTGATCAGCTGGAACGAATCCCGGTCGCCGGTGACGATCAGCACCTCGAAGCCCGCCGCCTCGGCCTGCGTGGCCAGCGTCGCGATGACGTCGTCCGCCTCGAAACCGTCCACCGCGAACCGGTCCGCGTGCATCGCGTCCAGCAGCTCGCCGATCAGCTCGACCTGCCCCTTGAACTCGTCGGGGGTCTTGGAGCGGTTCGCCTTGTACTCCGGGAACTCCTGCGCGCGCCACGTCTTGCGGGACACGTCGAACGCGACCGCGAAATGCGTGGGCGCCTCGTCGCGCAGCGTGTTCGCCAGCATCGACATGAAGCCGTACACGGCATTCGTCGGCTGCCCCGTCGCCGTCGTGAAATTCTCCGCGGGCAGGGCGAAGAACGCCCGGTACGCCAGGGAGTGCCCGTCCATCAGGAGCAGGCGCGGTCGGTTGTCTGCCGTCTTCTTCGATGCCGTCTCAGCCACGCCCCCGATCCTGCCACGGACCACCGACAATCCGGACCGGCCGCCGCCCCGCACCGGCCCGGTCCCACCACCACGCCCCCGGAACCGGCCCCGCGGCCTCCCCGCTTCCCGCGGATCACCCCCGCACGCGTGCATGACAGGATCGAAGGACAGTGAAGGCGTAAGAAGACGCGACAGGACGCCACGGCACACACGGACGCGACGCGCGCCCGCCCGCACCGCGGCGCCCGCAGGCTCGAAGGGGAGCACCATGGCCACCAAGCCCCCGACCGGTGACCCGGTCCAGGACGCGCCGCAGATCGACGAGGTCCAGCACGCCGCCGCCGGACTGCCCGCCGTCGCCCACACCCTGCGCGTCGCGCAGCAGCAGATGGGCGTCCGCCGCACCGCGCAGACCCTCCTCAAGGTCAACCAGAAGGACGGCTTCGACTGCCCCGGCTGCGCCTGGCCCGAGGGCGACAAACGGCACACCGCCGAATTCTGTGAGAACGGCGCCAAGGCCGTCGCCGAGGAGGCGACCCTGCGCCGCGTCACCCCCGACTTCTTCGCCGCCCACCCCGTCGCCGACCTGGCCGCCCGCAGCGGCTACTGGCTGGGCCAGCAGGGACGCATCACGCAACCCGTGTATCTGCCCGAGGGCGCCGACCGGTACGAGGCCGTGACCTGGGAGCGCGCCTTCGAGATCGTCGCCGAGGAGCTCACCGCGCTCGCCTCGCCCGACGAGGCGCTCTTCTACACCTCCGGCCGCACCAGCAACGAGGCCGCCTTCCTCCTCCAGCTCTTCGCCCGGGAGTTCGGCACCAACAACCTGCCCGACTGCTCCAACATGTGCCACGAGTCCTCCGGCTCCGCACTCACCGAGACCCTGGGCATCGGCAAGGGCAGCGTCAGCCTCGAAGACCTCCACCGGGCCGACCTGATCATCGTCGCCGGGCAGAACCCCGGCACCAACCACCCCCGGATGCTCTCCGCCCTCGAACAGGCCAAGTCCGCCGGAGCGAAGATCATCTCGGTGAACCCGCTGCCCGAGGCGGGCCTGGAACGGTTCAAGAACCCCCAGACGGCGCGCGGGATGCTCAAGGGCGCCGCACTCACCGACCTCTTCCTCCAGATACGCATCGGCGGCGACCAGGCGCTGTTCCGCCTCCTCAACAAAATGATCATCGAGGCCGACGGGGCCGTCGACGACGCCTTCGTCGCCGAGCACACCCACGGCTACGAGGCATTCGCCCGGGCCGCCCGCGACGCCGACTGGGACGAGACCCTCACCGCCACCGGCCTCGACCGCGACACCATCGAGCAGGCGCTCGCCATGATCCTCGCCTCGGAGCGGACCATCGTCTGCTGGGCCATGGGCCTCACCCAGCACAAGCACTCCGTGCCGACCATCCGCGAAGTCGTCAACCTCCTCCTCCTGCGCGGCAACATCGGCAGGCCCGGCGCCGGCGTCTGTCCCGTACGCGGCCACTCCAACGTCCAGGGCGACCGCACCATGGGCATCTTCGAACGCCCCGCCCCCGCCTTCCTCGACGCCCTGGACCAGGAATTCGGCATCACCTCGCCGCGTCACCACGGCTACGACGTCGTACGGTCCATCCAGGCGCTGCGCGACGGCGACGCCAAGGTCTTCTTCGCCATGGGCGGAAACTTCGTCGGCGCCTCCCCCGACACCGCCGTCACCGAGGCCGCCATGCGCCGGGCCCGCCTCACCGTGCACGTCTCCACCAAGCTCAACCGCTCGCACGCCGTCACCGGCACCCGCGCCCTGATCCTGCCCACCCTCGGCCGCACCGACAAGGACGTCCAGGCCGGCGGCAAGCAGTTCGTCACCGTCGAGGACTCCATGGGCATGGTCCACTCCTCCCGCGGCAACCTCACCCCCGCGAGCCCCCACCTGCTCTCCGAACCCGCCATCGTCGCCCGCCTCGCCCGCGCCGTCCTCGGACCCGCCTCCACCACCCCCTGGGAGGAGTTCGAGAAGGACTACGGCACGATCCGCGACCGCATCTCCCGCGTGGTCCCCGGCTTCGAGGACTTCAACACCCGCGTCGCGCGTCCCGGCGGCTTCACCCTCCCGCACGCCCCCCGCGACGAACGCCGCTTCCCCACCACCACCGGCAAGGCCAACTTCACCGCCGCACCCGTCGAGTACCCCGAACTCCCCGAGGGCCGGCTGCTCCTCCAGACCCTGCGCTCCCACGACCAGTACAACACCACGATCTACGGCCTCGACGACCGCTACCGCGGCATCAAGGGCGGCCGCCGCATCGTCATGGTCAACCCCGAGGACGCCGACGCACTCGGACTCGCCGACGGCTCCTACACGGACCTCGTCAGCGAATGGAAGGACGGCGTCGAACGCCGCGCCCCCGGCTTCCGTGTCGTCCACTACCCCACCGCACGGGGCTGCGCCGCCGCGTACTACCCGGAGACCAACGTCCTGGTCCCCCTCGACGCCACCGCGGACACCAGCAACACCCCGGCCAGCAAGTCGGTCGTCGTCCGCTTCGAGACGGCCTCAGCCCCGACACCCCTAAGCGCACGCTCAGCCGTCTGATAAGAACAGTGCACACAGCAGCGAACGACCGCACACGATCGGAGCCGGACCCCATGGGCGAGCACACCGCACCCACGTTCCCCCAGGAGATCATCGACGAGTACGCGGCACTCGGCGTCGACCTCCCGGCACTCTTCTCCGCCGGACACCTCGGCGAGCGCATGGGCGTCACGATCGTCGAAGCCTCCGCCGAGCGCGTCGTCGGCACCATGCCCGTCGAGGGCAACACCCAGCCCTACGGACTGCTCCACGGCGGCGCCTCGGCCGTCCTCGCCGAGACCCTCGGCTCCATCGGCTCCATGCTCCACGGCGGAGCCACCAAGATCGCCGTCGGCGTCGACCTGAACTGCACCCACCACCGCGGCGCCCGCAGCGGCCTCGTCACCGGCACCGCCACCCCCGTCCACCGCGGCCGCTCCACCGCCACGTACGAGATCGTCATCACGGACGAGCACGACAAGCGGGTCTGCACCGCCCGCCTCACCTGCCTGCTCCGCGACGCCGCCGGCCCTGCCGGAGGCTGACCCGCCACGACCCAACACCCCACTGCCCGGCCGGAAAGCGCACCGCATTCCGGACCGGGCAGACCCATATCCGGAGCATTTCGCGGGAGTTGACCGACACGCACAGTCAACACCCTTGACCCCCGCGCCCGTTCCATGAGCCACTTCAACAGCGCCACCACCCCCGCCGCGAATCAAACACTTCGCACGGATGTAACACTGCGTAACACGTGTGCAATACACGCAAAACGTCGCACACCTCGGTCCCCGCGCCCGGCCGACCGGCCCCCGCGCCCGTTGCGCCCCGATTCGCGCGACAGCACCAAGATCACCCCAAGCCCCTTAGCAGAGCTGCGGGTTCTCACCATGCGGTCACTTCACCGTCCGGGCAAAAGCCGTACACCTCCACACTGCGGCCAACAAGTCTTCCCCACGGCATAACAAGACAGTCACATCATCACCGGACCCATCCCGGACCCCCTCACCTGCCCATAGAGTCACGGCCAGTCACCGCGCCGCCGGGCGCGTCTGCTGCACGGCCCTGTATCGACCAGTACGGCCCGGCGATCGTCACGGCACCTCAGCAGAGGAGGCCGCGCCAGGGAAAGGACCTTTCGTGCGACACCGTTCTTTGCTCATCCTCACCACAGTGCTCACCACAGGCGCACTGACTCTCACCGCCTGCGGATCGCGCGACGACGACTCCAAGAGCAGCGGCGGCGACGACACCCAGACCGTCGTCATCGGTGTCGACGCACCCCTGACCGGCGACCTCTCCGCCCTCGGCCTCGGCATCAAGAACTCCGCGGACCTCGCCGTCAAGACCGCCAACGCGGACAAGACCGTCCCCGGCATCAAATTCGAACTCCAGGCACTCGACGACCAGGCCCAGCCCTCCGTCGGCCAGCAGAACGCCCAGAAGTTCATCGGCAACAAGGACCTCCTCGGCGTCGTCGGCCCGCTGAACTCCGGCGTCGCCCAGTCGATGCAGAAGCCCTTCACCGACGCCAAGCTGACCCAGGTCTCCCCCGCCAACACCGGCACCGAGCTGACCCAGGGCAACAACTGGAAGACCGGCGACAAGAAGCGCCCCTACGCGGCCTACTTCCGCACGGCCACCACCGACGCCATCCAGGGCGCCTTCGCCGCGAACTACCTCTTCAAGACCGCCAAGGTCAAGGACGTCTACCTCATCGACGACCAGAAGCCCTACGGCGCAGGCCTCGCCGCCTCCTTCAAGGCGACCTTCACCGAGCTCGGCGGCAAGATCGTCGGCACCGACCACATCAACCCCGACGACCGCGACTTCAACTCCGTCGTCACCAAGGTCAAGAGCTCCGGCGCCAAGGCCGTCTACTACGGCGGTGAATACCCCGCCGGCGCACCCCTGAGCCAGCAGCTCAAGGACAGCGTGAAGATCCCCCTCATGGGCGGCGACGGCATGTACAGCGCCGACTTCATCAAGCTCAACAAGAAGGCCGAAGGCGACATCGCCACCTCCGTCGGCAAGCCCGTCGAAGAGCTCGAGTCCGCCAAGAAGTTCATCGCCGACTACAAGACCGCCGGCTACAAGGACGCCTACGAGGCCTACGGCGGCGGCACCTACGACGCCACCTGGTCCGTCATCGAGGCCGTCAAGGCAGTCGTCGCCGAGAACGACGGCAAGCTCCCCGACGACGCCCGCGCCAAGGTCCTCGAAGCCATGGCCAAGGTCAGCTTCGAAGGCGTCACCGGCCCCGTCGCCTTCGACGAGTACGGCGACACCACCAACACCCTGATGACCGCCTACCAGGTCACCGGCGGCAAGTGGACCTCCAAGCTCAGCGAGGCCGTCAAGTAGGTCCGCCAAGGACCCCACGGCGCAGCACACGCGAACAACCCGCGCGGGAGCGCTACGAGCGCTCCCGCGCGGTGCCATATCCGAACCACTCCACGGAGGCCCTGCGGTGAACGAACTGCCGCAACAGCTGGCCAATGGACTCATCCTCGGCGCGATGTACGGTCTCATCGCGATCGGATACACGATGGTCTACGGAATCATCCAGCTCATCAACTTCGCGCACGGCGAGATCTTCATGATCGGAGGCTTCGGAGCCCTCACGGTCTACCTCGGGCTTCCGTCCGGACTCTCCCTGCTCGCCGCGATACCCCTCATGATCGCCGGCGGAGTCATCTGCTCCGTCGCCGTCAGCGTCGCCGCCGAACGCTTCGCCTACCGGCCACTGCGGACCGCGCCACGCCTGGCCCCCCTCATCACCGCCATCGGCCTCTCCCTCGCACTCCAGCAAGCCGTATGGATGTGGTACCCCGACGCCACCAAGGACCGCTCCTTCCCCCAGTTCAAGGGCGAAGCGATCGACCTCTTCGGCGCCCACATCCAGCGCGGGGACCTCTTCGTCCTCATCGCCGCACCCGTCTGCATGCTCGCCCTCGGCCTCTTCGTCTCCAAGACACGGGCCGGCCGCGGCATGCAAGCCACCTCGCAGGACCCCGACACCGCCAAGCTCATGGGCATCAACACCGACCGCATCATCGTCATGGCCTTCGCCATCGGTGCCGCGTTCGCCGCCGTCGCCGCCGTCGCCTACGGGCTCAAGAACGGCCAGATCGGCTTCCGCATGGGCTTCATCATGGGCCTCAAGGCCTTCACCGCCGCCGTGCTCGGCGGCATCGGCAACATCTACGGCGCCATGCTCGGCGGAGTCGTCCTCGGCGTCGCCGAAGCCCTCGCCACCGGCTACATGAGCGACGTCCCCGGCATGGAACTCTTCGGAGGCGGCGCCTGGAAGGACGTATGGGCCTTCGTGCTCCTCATCCTCGTCCTCCTCATACGCCCGCAAGGCCTGCTGGGCGAACGCGTCGCGGACAGGGCGTGATACCGATGACCACCACGACCCCCGCCGCGCACGCCGCCCTCCTCCCCCTGCCCACCACGGCAGCCCGCGCCGCCACCACCACCGGCGCCGCACTCGCCCTCATCGGCACCTTCCTCGCCTGGACCTACACCGACACCTTCCCCGGCGACCTCACCGTCACCGGCTACCCCGGCGGCCTCCAGGTCCTCACCCTCATCAGCGCAGCACTCACCCTGCTCTTCGCCCTCTCCGGGTACGGCATCAAGGGCCTGCGCTGGCTCACCCCCGGCGGCACCAACAGCCCCACCCGGCTGCTCGCCCTCGGCACCCTCGTCACCACCCTGTACACCGTCATCGCCGTCGTCGTCACCAAGGACGACAACGGCAACCTCCTCGGCCTCATCGAGCTCGAACCCGGAGCCTGGGTCAGCCTCACCGGCGCGATCATCGCGAGCATCGCCGCCCTGGGCCTCCCCAACGACGAGCCCCTGGACGACACCAGCCCCAACGCACTCAAAAGGTTCCTCGGCAGCCTCCGCGCACCGGCACCCGTCCGCGCCGGAGCGCTCCCCGCCTGGGCCGAGATCCTCATCATCGCCGTAGCCTTCGGTGTCGCACTCCAGGTCTTCACCTACGGCATCGACACCGAGTACGCCGAGCTCTTCATCGGCTACGTCCTCACCGTCGCCTTCGGCTTCACCGCACTCACCCGGGCCGGACTCATCGCCCGCGTCACCGCGCTGACCTCGAAGCACCGCAACGTCACCCTGTGCGCCGCACTCGTCGCAGCGTTCTGCTTCCCCTTCACCCAGCAGAACGAGGAATACGCCCTCATCGGCGCCAACATCCTCATCTTCGCGACCGTCGCACTCGGCCTCAACGTCGTCGTCGGCCTCGCCGGCCTCCTCGACCTCGGCTACGTCGCCTTCCTCGGCGTCGGCGCCTACGCCGCAGCACTCGTCTCCGGCAGCCCCCTCTCCCCCATCGGCGTCCAGTTCCCCTTCTGGGCCGCCGTCCTCACCGGAGCCGCCGCCTCACTCGTCTTCGGCGTCGTCATCGGAGCACCGACACTCCGCCTCCGCGGCGACTACCTCGCCATCGTCACCCTCGGATTCGGAGAGATCTTCCGGCTCACCGTCAACGCCCTCAACGGCGTCAGCGGCCCCGACCTCACCAACGGCTCCCAGGGCATCCCCAGCATCCCGGACCTCAAGCTCTTCGGCTTCGACTTCGGAATCAGCCACGCCATCGGCGGCTTCACCCTCGGCAGGTCCGCCAACTACTACCTGCTGATGCTCGTCTTCACCGCCGTCGTCGTCCTCGTCTTCCGACGCTCCGGCGAATCCCGCATCGGCCGCGCCTGGGTCGCCATCCGCGAGGACGAGACCGCGGCCACCGCCATGGGCATCAACGCCTTCCGGCTCAAGCTGCTCGCCTTCGCCCTCGGCGCCACCCTCGCCGGCCTCGCCGGAACCGTGCAGGCACACGTCTCCTACACGGTCACCCCCGAGCAGTACCAGTTCGCCGGCTCCGTACCGCCGAACTCCGCGTTCCTCCTCGCCGCCGTCATCCTCGGCGGCATGGGGACCCTCAGCGGCCCCCTCGTCGGCGCGGCACTGCTCTACCTCATCCCGGCCAAGCTCCAGTTCATGCAGGACTACCAGCTGTTCCTCTTCGGAATCGCCCTCATCCTGCTGATGCGCTTCCGCCCCGAAGGCCTCGTCGCCGACCGCAGGAAGCAGCTCGAATTCCACGAGACCGGCCAGCTCGACGTGCCACCGGACACACCACTCACCGACGCGGCCGCCGGCACCACGAAGGCGGGGGCGTGACCACCATGACCACGACGGACACACCCACCACCGGCACCACGGTCCTCGACGCCAGCGGCGTCACCATGCGCTTCGGCGGCCTCACCGCCGTACGCGACGTCGACCTCACGGTCAACGCCGGCGAGATCGTCGGGCTCATCGGACCCAACGGTGCCGGCAAGACCACCTTCTTCAACTGCCTCACCGGCCTCTACGTCCCCACCGAGGGCAAGGTCAGCTACAAGGGCACCGTCCTGCCGCCCAAGCCCCACCTCGTCACCCAGGCAGGCATCGCCCGCACGTTCCAGAACATCCGCCTCTTCGCCAACATGACCGTCCTGGAGAACGTCCTCGTCGGACGCCACACCAGGACCAAGGAAGGCCTCTGGTCGGCTCTCCTGCGTCTCCCCGGCTACAAGAAGGCGGAGAACGCCAGCCGCGAACGCTGCATGGAACTCCTCGAGTTCATCGGCCTCGCCGACAAGGCCGACCACCTCGCGCGCAACCTCCCCTACGGAGACCAGCGCAAGCTGGAAATCGCCCGCGCCCTCGCCAGCGACCCCGGTCTCCTCCTCCTGGACGAGCCCACCGCCGGCATGAACCCCCAGGAAACCCGCGTCACCGAAGAGCTCATCTTCGCCATCCGGGACCAGGGCATCGCCGTACTCGTCATCGAGCACGACATGCGGTTCATCTTCAACCTCTGCGACCGCGTCGCCGTCCTCGTCCAGGGCGAAAAACTCGTCGAGGGCACCGCCCCCGTCGTCCAGGGCGACGAGCGCGTCGTCGCCGCCTACCTCGGCACCCCCTTCGAAGGCGCCCCCGGTGCCGAGGAAGCCGCCGAAGTCGCAGCAGCCGAAGCATCGGCCGCCGCCACGGGCAGGACGACCGCCCCCGCCACCACGGACAAGCCCGCCACGGACGGGACAGCCTCGGACGACACCACCACCGAAGCAACCGGCACCACCCGCACCGAGGAGGAGGACACCCGATGACCGCACTGCTCGAGGTCGAAGACCTCCGCGTCGCCTACGGCAAGATCGAAGCCGTCAAGGGCATCTCCTTCACCGTCGAGGCCGGCCAGGTCGTCACCCTCATCGGCACAAACGGCGCAGGCAAGACCACGACCCTGCGCACCCTGTCCGGACTCCTCAAGCCCGCCGGCGGCCGCATCCTCTTCGAGGGCAAACCGCTCACAGGCGTCCCGGCACACAAGATCGTCTCCCTGGGCATCGCCCACTCCCCCGAGGGACGCCACATCTTCCCCCGGCTGACGATCGCCGAGAACCTGCTCCTCGGCGCCTACCTCCGCAGCGACAAGGCAGGCATCGCCAAGGACGTCCAGCGCGCCTACGACCTCTTCCCCATCCTCGGGGAACGCCGGAAGCAGGCCGCCGGAACCCTCTCGGGCGGCGAGCAGCAGATGCTCGCCATGGGACGCGCCCTCATGTCCCAGCCCAAGCTGCTCATGCTCGACGAGCCCTCCATGGGCCTCTCCCCGATCATGATGCAGAAGATCATGGAGACCATCGTCGAACTCAAGGCGTCGGGCACCACGATCCTGCTCGTCGAGCAGAACGCCCAGGCGGCCCTCTCCCTCGCGGACCGGGGCCACGTCATGGAGGTCGGCAAGGTCGTCCTCTCCGGCACCGGCGCCGACCTGCTCCACGACGAGTCGGTCCGCAAGGCCTACCTCGGCGAGGACTGAGCACCCCCGCGCACGAGAAGGGCCCGCCCCCGGATCCATCCGGGGGCGGGCCCTTCTCCATGACGCGTACGGGGCTACTCGGCCGCCTTCTTCTTCTCCTCGGCGTCCTCGATCAGCGCCTCGGCAAGCTGCTGCATGGACATCCGACGGTCCATCGACGTCTTCTGGATCCAGCGGAACGCCGCCGGCTCGGAGAGGCCGTAGTCCGTCTGCAGGATGCTCTTCGCCCGGTCCACCAGCTTCCGGGTCTCCAGCCGCTGCGAAAGGTCCGCGATCTCGCTCTCCAGCGCCTTCAGCTCCGCGAACCGGGACACGGCCATCTCGATGGCCGGGACCACGTCGCTCTTGCTGAACGGCTTCACCAGATACGCCATCGCGCCGGCGTCCCGCGCCCGCTCGACCAGGTCCCGCTGCGAGAACGCCGTCAGCATCAGGACCGGGGCGATGGACTCCTCGGTGATCTTCTCGGCGGCCGAGATCCCGTCGAGGACCGGCATCTTCACGTCGAGGATCACGAGATCGGGGCGGTGCTCCCGTGCCAGCTCGACGGCCTGCTGCCCGTCCCCGGCCTCGCCGACGACCGAGTAGCCCTCTTCCTCCAGCATCTCTTTGAGGTCGAGGCGGATGAGCGCCTCGTCCTCGGCGATGACGACGCGGGTCGTCAGCGGCGGGACGTGCGACTTGTCGTCGTCGACGGCGTCTACGGGCTGGGGCGACTCGGGGGTGGTCACGGGGCTCCTTGGTCAGGACAGGGGTGCTGCTCCCAAGAGCCTACCTAGCTACGATAAGCTGGATCATCGGCGGGTCGAAGTAAACCTTCGATTCATCGCGCCCCGGTAGTCCAATTGGTTAGAGACAATGGATTCAAAACCCATACAGTGTCGGTTCGAGTCCGACTCGGGGTACTTTTCCTTGGATTCCAAGGTTGCGCAATAGTTCACAGGCTTCACCTGATCCGGGTATCACCCGGGCGTCTCCGCACCGGTATACGCCCAGCGCCCTCGGCCGCGCCGCCCGTCTTCGACGACACCACCCCCGCCTCGGCACGTACGGCATCTCCGTAGCCCGACGGGCGTCCGTGGCACTCATGGACGCTCACGTCGGGCCGAAGTACTGACGACCGTTACTCCGGGCTGTCGTCCTCGCCGATGTGGTGCACCCGTACCAGGTTCGTCGAGCCCGCGACCCCGGGCGGCGAGCCGGCCGTGATGACCACGATGTCGCCCTTCCGGCAGCGGCCGATCCGCAGCAGTTCCTCGTCCACCTGCGCCACCATCGCGTCCGTCGACTCCACGTGCGGCCCGAGGAACGTCTCGACGCCCCACGTCAGGTTCAGCTGCGCGCGCGTGGCCCGGTCCGGGGTGAAGGCGAGGAGCGGGATCGGGGAGCGGTAGCGGGAGAGGCGCTTGACCGTGTCGCCGCTCTGGGTGAAGGCCACGAGGAACTTGGCGCCGAGGAAGTCGCCCATCTCGGCTGCGGCCCGGGCCACGGCGCCGCCCTGGGTGCGGGGCTTGTTGCGGTCGGTGAGGGGCGGGAGGCCCTTGGCGAGGATGTCCTCCTCGGCCGCCTCGACGATGCGGGCCATGGTGCGGACCGTCTCGATGGGGTACTTGCCGACGCTGGTCTCGCCGGAGAGCATCACCGCGTCCGTGCCGTCGATGACGGCGTTGGCGACGTCGGAGGCTTCGGCGCGGGTGGGCCGGGAGTTGTCGATCATCGATTCGAGCATCTGGGTGGCGACGATGACCGGCTTGGCGTTGCGCTTGGCGAGCTTGATCGCGCGCTTCTGGACGATCGGGACCTGCTCCAGGGGCATTTCGACGCCGAGGTCGCCGCGGGCGACCATGATGCCGTCGAAGGCGGCGACGATGTCGTCGATGTTGTCGACGGCCTGGGGCTTCTCGACCTTGGCGATGACGGGGAGGCGGCGGTCCTCCTCGTCCATGACGCGGTGGACGTCGACGATGTCGCGTCCGCTGCGCACGAAGGAGAGGGCGATGACGTCGGCGCCGGTGCGGATGGCCCAGCGGAGGTCATCGATGTCCTTCTCGGAGAGTGCGGGGACGGAGACGGCGACTCCGGGGAGGTTGAGTCCCTTGTGGTCGGAGACCATGCCGCCCTCGATGACGGTGGTGTGGACGCGGGGTCCGTCGACCTCGGTGACTTCGAGGGTGACGCGGCCGTCGTCGATGAGGATGCGTTCGCCGGCGGTGACGTCGGCGGCGAGGCCGTCGTAGGTGGTGCCGCAGGTGGTGCGGTCGCCTTCCATGGGTTCGACGGTGATGGTGAAGTCGTCGCCGCGTTCAAGGAGTACAGGTCCTTCGGCGAAGCGGCCGAGGCGGATCTTCGGGCCTTGAAGGTCGGCGAGGATTCCTACGCTGCGGCCGGTTTCCTCGGATGCTTTGCGTACGTGGTGGTAGCGCTCTTCGTGTTCGGCGTAGGTGCCGTGGCTGAGGTTGAGGCGGGCGATGTCCATTCCCGCTTCGACGAGTGCTTTGATCTGCTCGTATGTGTCGGTTGCGGGTCCCAGGGTACAAACGATTTTCGCTCGGCGCATGGTTCGAGCCTAGACCTTACCTGCGGGTAGGTAATTGTCTCCGCATGACTGACCAACAGCCTTTCGGTGAAGGGTTATTGACAACTGTTGAATTGTGCGGCGGCGCGCTCCGATGAGCGTGCGCCGGGTCGCTCCGGCGGGGGCTGCGGGGGCGCGGGTCATCAGATCGAAACCTGCGCGGGGTGTTGCGGGCGGGGTCGGCCGGGCGAGAATCTACGCGCGTTGTTCGCTCGAACGAGGAGTCAAGGATGCCGTTGAACCGTAGGACGTTTCTGGGCCGTTCGGCTGTCGCCGGAGCGGGTGTGGCGCTGGCGGGAGGGGCCGGGGCAGGACAGGCGGCGGCCTCGGAGTCGAAGGGTCATGGCCACGGACGTCCGCCGAAGCGGTACTCGTTCACGGTGATGGGGACGACGGACCTGCACGGGAACGTCTTCAACTGGGACTACTTCACGGACAACGAGTTCGACGACAAGGCGCACAACGATGTCGGGCTGGCGAAGATCTCGACGCTGGTCGAGCAGATCCGGGAGGACCGGGGCCGGCGGAACACGCTGTTGATCGACGCGGGCGACACGATCCAGGGCACGCAGCTGTCGTACTACTACGCGAAGGTCGATCCGATCACGGCCAGGCGTGGTCCGGTGCATCCGATGGCGCAGGCGATGAACAGGATCGGCTACGACGCCGCCGCGCTGGGGAACCATGAGTTCAACTACGGGATTCCGGTGTTGCGGAAGTTCGAGGAGCAGTGTGATTTTCCGCTGCTGGGGGCGAATGCGCTGGACGCGAAGACGTTGCGGCCGGCGTTCGCTCCGTATGTGATCAAGAAGGTGCGTACGCCGCACGGTCGTGATGTGCGGGTGGCGGTGCTGGGATTGACGAATCCGGGGATCGCGATCTGGGACAAGGCGAATGTGGGCGGGAAGATGGTGTTCCCGGGCCTTGAGGAGCAGGCGGCGAAGTGGGTGCCGAAGCTTCGTTCGATGGGTGCGGACGTGGTGATCGTGTCGGCACACTCGGGTTCGTCGGGCACGTCGTCGTACGGGGATCAGCTGCCGTACGTGGAGAACGCGGCGGGTCTGGTGGCGGAGCAGGTACCGGGGATCGATGCGATTCTGGTGGGTCACGCACACTCGGAGATTCCTGAGTACTTCGTGACGAACAAGGAGACGGGGAAGCAGGTCGTTCTCTCGGAGCCGTTGAAGTGGGGGCAGCGGCTGACGCTGTTCGACTTCGATCTGGTGTGGGAGAAGGGCCGCTGGGTGGTCGAGAAGGTCGGTGCTTCGGTGCTGAACTCGAACACGGTGGCGGAGGACCCGCGGATCACGTCGCTGCTCGGGGACGAGCACGCGAAGGTGGTGGCGTATGTGAACCAGGTGATCGGTACGTCGGTGGCGGCGATGTCGACGGTGGATGCGCCGTGGAAGGACGAGCCGGTCATCGATCTGATCAACGTGGTGCAGGCGGAGACGGTGAAGGGCGCGCTGGCGGGCGGGGAGTACGCGTCGTTGCCGGTGCTGTCCCAGGCGGCGTGCTTCTCGCGTACGGCTGCGATTCCTGCGGGTGAGGTGACGATCAAGGATGCCGCGGGGTTGTATCCGTTCGAGAACACGTTGGAGGCGCGGCTTCTGACGGGTGCACAGTTGAAGGATTATCTGGAGTATTCGGCGAAGTATTACGTGCAGACGGCTGCGGGGGCGCCGGTGGACACGTCGAAGTTGACGAATTCCGAGAACATTCCGGATTACAACTACGACGTGGTGTCGGGGGTGACGTACGACATCGATATCGCGAAGCCGGTGGGTTCGCGGATCGTGGGGTTGTCGTTCGAGGGGGCGCCGGTGGATCCGGCGGCGCAGTTCGTGTTCGCGGTGAACAACTACCGGGCGAGTGGTGGGGGCAATTTCCCGCATGTGCCGGGTGCGAAGCAGCTGTGGGCGAATTCGGATGAGATCCGTAACACGATCATCGGATGGGTGAAGGCGAAGGGGTCGGTGGATCCGGCGGAGTTCGCGTCGGTGGACTGGCGCCTGACGCGTGAGGGTGTGCCGGTGTTCTGAGGCCGTGCGGGCCCTGTCGGCTGCGTGGCCGGAGTGCCGAGCCCCGGTGTTGTCCGCGTGGCCCGGTGCCGGGACTCGCTGTGACGGCGCGGCCGGGGTGGATCGACGCGTGGGGCTGTCCGGCTGATCCCACGATCAGGACGCCGGGGCGGTTCTCGGTGGCGGGTCCGCCGGATGCTCTTCGTGTTGTCGTCTGTCGGTGTGTGGCGGCCGTTCCTTTCCTTCGGGTGGGGGCGGCCGCCTTTGTCGTGTCAGCGGCCCTGTGCGAGGGGGGTCAGTGCGGGGCCTTGTCCGGGGACGGCGGGGGCTGTGTGGGGGGTGAGGCCGAAGGTGGTGAAGGCGGTGCGCCGTGGGAGGGGGTAGGGGGTGGTGGCGGTGACGTTGTTGAGGATGGTGGCGCTCCGCCAGGCGGCGAGGCCGAGGTCGGGGGCGCCGACTCCGTGGGTGTGGCGTTCGGCGTTCTGTACGTAGATGTTGCCGGTGAGGGCGGGGTCGAGGTCGAGGCGGAAGTCGGTGTGGATGCGGGGGCGTCCCTGGCTGTCGCGGCGGATGTGGGGGGCGATGCCGGTGAGGAGGGTGTCGAGGGGGCGCTCGCGGTAGCCGGTGGCGAGGACGACGGCGTCGGTGGTGAGGCGGCTGCGGGTGGCCTGCTGGGTGTGTTCGAGGTGGAGTTCGATGCGGTTGCCGCTGCCGGAGAGGCGGCCTGCGGTGCGGACGCCGACTCCGGGGGTGAGGGTGGCGTCGGGCCAGCCGCCGTGGAGGGTGCGGCGGTAGAGCTCGTCGTGGATGGCGGCGATGGTGTCGGTGTCGATGCCTTTGTGGAGTTGCCACTGCTGGGGGACGAGGGTGTCGCGTACGTGTTCGGGGAGTGCGTGGAAGTAGTGGGTGTAGTCAGGGGTGAAGTGTTCGAGGCCGAGCTTCGAGTACTCCATGGGGGCGAAGGCCTGGGTGCGGGCGAGCCAGTGGATTCTCTCGATGCCGCGGGGGCGGGCGCGGAGGAGGTCGAGGAAGATCTCGGCGCCCGACTGGCCGGAGCCGATGACGGTGATGTGGTCGGCTTGAAGGATTTCTTCGCGGTGGTGGAGGTAGTCGGCGGAGTGGATGACGGGGACGCCGGGTGCTTCGGCGAGGGGGCGGAGGGGTTCGGGGATGAAGGGTGCGGTGCCGACGCCGAGGGCGATGTGCCGGGTGTGGGTGCGGCCCGGTGTCCGGGCTTCGCCGTCGGGGCCGAGCCGGGTGTAGTCGACTTCGAAGAGGGAGCGGTCGGTGTTCCAGCGGATGGAGTCGACCTGGTGGTTGAAGTGGATGGTGGGGAGTTGTTCGCTGACCCAGCGGCAGTAGGCGTCGTATTCGGCGCGGTGGATGTGGAACTGCTCGGCGAAGTAGAAGGGGTAGAGGCGGTCGCGGGTGCGGAGGTAGTTGAGGAAGGTCCAGGGGCTGGTGGGGTCGGCGAGGGTGGTGAGGTCGGCGAGGAAGGGGACCTGGAGGGTGGCTCCGTCAATGAGGAGGCCGGGGTGCCAGTGGAATGCGGGGCGTTGTTCGTAGAAGGCGGTGGTGAGGGGCTCGCCGTGGGTGGTGGGGATGCCGTGGGCGAGGGCGGCGAGGGAGAGGTTGAAGGGGCCCAGGCCGATGCCGATGAGGTCGTGGGGCCGGTCGCCTTCGGGGGTGGTCCGGTCGGTCATCGGAGGGTGCTGCCTTCCGTGGTGGCGTCTGTGTGGGCGTGGGTGACGAGGCCGAGGAGCTGCCGGAGGTCGTCGGGGGTGGTGTGGGGGTTGAGGAGGGTGGCTTTGAGCCAGAGGCCGTCGTGGGTGCGGGCGCGGCCCAGGACGGCGTGCCCTTGGGTGAGGAGGGCCCGGCGGATGGTGGCGACGGTGGTGTCGTCGGCGTGGGTGGGGCGGAAGAGGACGGTGCTGATGGTGGGGCGGTCGTAGAGCTGGAGTGCGGGGTTGTCGTCGATGAGGTCGGCGAGGTGGTGGGCGGTGGCGACGGTGCGGTCGATGAGGTCGGCGAGTCCGTCGCGGCCGAGTGCCTGGAGGGTGACGGCGATCTTGAGGGCGTCGGGGCGGCGGGTGGTGCGGAGGGAGCGGCCGAGGAGGTCGGGGAGGCCTGCGTCGGTGTCGTCGTCGGCGTTGAGGTAGGGGGCGTGGTGGTGGAGGGCGTCGAGGTCGTGGCGGTGGGGGACGGCGAGGATGCCTGCGGATGCGGGTTGCCAGCCGAGTTTGTGCAGGTCGAGGGTGACGCTGTGGGCGCGGTGGAGGCTGCGTAGGGCGTGCCGGTGGGTGGGGCTGAAGAGGAGGGGGCCGCCGTATGCGGCGTCGATGTGGAGTTCGGCGTTGTGGGTGGTGGTGAGGTCGGCGATGTCGGTGAGGGGGTCGATCTGGCCGGTGTCGGTGGTGCCTGCGGTGGCGGTGACGAGGAGGGGACCGTCGTGGCGGGTGAGGGCGTCGCGGAGGGCGTCGGTGTCCATGACGCCGGTGGGGGCGGGGATGACGACGGGTCGGGGCAGGCCGAGGAGCCAGGCGGCGCGGGTGATGCTGTGGTGGGCGTTGGCGGCGCAGATGGTCTGTACGGGGCCGTGGCGTTCGCGGGCGAGGAGGAGGGCGAGTTGGTTGGCTTCGGTGCCGCCGGTGGTGACGAGGGCGTCGGGGGCCTGGGTGTGGGGGTAGATCTCGGCGGCCAGTGCGGTGGTGAGGGCGGCTTCGAGGGCGGAGGCGGCGGGGGCCTGGTCCCAGGAGTCCATGGAGGGGTTGAGGGCCGATGCGGCGAGGTCGGCCGCTGCGGCGAGTGCCAGGGGCGGGGTGTGGAGGTGGGCGGCGCAGTGGGGGTGTGCGGGGTCGGCGGCGCCTTCGGCGAGTGCGGTGACGAGAGTGCGGAGGGCGTGGTGGGCGCCGGTGCCCCGGTCGGGGATGAGGGGGCCGGTGGTGTGGTGGAGGTGACGGGTGGTGATGTCGGGGCCGCCGGCGGGGAGGGGGCCTCCCCGGCGGGTGGCGCCGTCGTGGAGTGCGGCGAGGACGGTGTCGAGGAGGGGGCGCAGGTGGGCGGGGCCTGCGACGCCTCCGGCGAGGGGCGGGGTGGGCATGGGTGGTGTGGTCCTTCGGGTACGCGGGGGCGGTCGTGCCAGCTTGTCCGGATTGCGGAGGGGGCGGCCGAAGAGCCCAACGATCTGAACCCGAAAGGGGTACTGCGGTGCGGTGCGGGGGTGCGGAGGGCCACGGGACTGGTATAGGCGTTCGCCGTTCGCATGACTGTGCCCGGCCTCCTTCGGTGAGGGGGCCGGGCACGGTGGTGGCGGCCGGTGGGGCCGCGGGGTGAGGGCTGTGGGTCAGAGGGTGTTGCGAACGGCGAGGGCGCGGCGGAGGTCGTCGAGCTGGTCGGTGAGTTTGCGGCGCAGGGCGGGTGTGAGCGCGGGGTTGTCGAGGGCTTGTCCGCCGAGGTGGATGGATTCCTGGTCGACGGCGTGGGCGGGGAAGGCGTGGCGTCCGGCTGCTTCGGCGATGGCGGGGCCCCGACGTGCGGCGAGCGCGATGGCGTCGGGGTAGTAGCGGGCGGTGTAGGGGCGCAGGAGTACGGCCTGTTCGGGCTGCCAGAAGCCTTGGGCGGTGGCGGTGAAGAGGTAGTTGGACAGGGTGTCGTCGGTGAACATCGCGTGCCAGGCGGCCTTCTTGGCTTCGGGCGTGGGGAGGGCGGCGCGGCAGCGGGCGGCGCCCTCCTGTCCGGTGGCGCTGGGGTCGCGGTCGAGTTCGCGGGCGATGGCGGTCTCGTCGGCGGCGCCGAGGACGGCGAGACGGGTGAGGATGCGCCAGCGGAGGTCGGGGTCGAGTTCGGGTCCGCCGGGGACGGTGCCTTCGCCGAGCCAGTCCTGGATGGTGTCGGGCTGGGTGGCGGCGTCGATGAAGTGGCGTACGGCGGTGAGGCGGAGGCCGGGGTCGGGAGTGCCGGGCGGGGTGGTCGTGGGGCCTTGTTCCCAGTCCTTGGCGGTGAGTCCTTCGGTGCGGCGCAGGAGGTCGCGGCAGAGGGAGGTGAGGGTGGCGAGGGCGGTGGGGCGGTCCTCGTGCGGGAGGTAGCGGTCGGCGATGTGGGTGGCGGCGAAGCCGAGGACGCCTTGGACGAGGGCGAGGTCGGTTTCGTGGGGGAGGTGGGTGCGGGCGGCGGTGAGGTAGGCAAGGGGGTGGAGCCGGCCGTCGCGGACCATGTCGCGGGCGGTGTTCCAGACGAGGGCGCGGGTCAGGGCGTCCGGGATGCCGGAGAGGTGGGTGAGGGCGGTGTTCCAGGAGTCGGGGTCGAGGCGGATCTTGGCGTAGGTGAGGTCGTTGTCGTTGAGCACGACGAGGTCGGGGCGGCTGCCGGGCTGGGTGGCGGGGGTGCCGTCCTGGGGGATGTCGAGTTCGAAGCGGTTGCGCAGGACGAGCTGTTCGGTGCCTGTCTGGGTGTCGAGGCTGTGGTCGTAGGCGCCGACGGCGATGCGGTGGGGGCGGCTGCCCTCGCGGTCGACGGTGAGGTTCCAGCTGTGGCCGGTGTTTTCGACGTGGGCGGTGAGGGTGTCGATGCCGGTGGTGCGGAGCCAGGCGGCGGCCCACGTGTGGACGTCGCGGTCGGTGGCCGTGGCGAGGTTGTCGATGAAGTCGGCGAGGGTGGCGTTGGCGAACTTGTGGCGGGCGAAGTGGGTGTTGATACCGGCGAGGAAGTCCTTCTCGCCGAGCCAGGTGACGAGTTGGCGGAGGGCCGAGGCGCCCTTGGCGTAGGAGATGCCGTCGAAGTTGAGGAGGGCGGAGGCGGTGTCGGGGACGGCGTCGGGGTCGGGGGCGACGGGGTGGGTGGTGGGGCGCTGGTCGGCGTCGTAGCCCCAGCCCTTGCGGGAGACTCCGAATTCGACCCAGGTGTCGGGGTATGGGGTCTCCCCTGCTCGAACGGAGTTGAGAGCTCGGGGAAGGGTGGCTTCGGTGAGGGTCTGGTAGCCCATGTATTCGGCGAAGGACTCGTTGAGCCAGATGTCGTCCCACCAGGTGAGGGTGACGAGGTCGCCGAACCACATGTGGGCCATCTCGTGGGCGATGACCATGGCGCGGGTCTGGCGTTCGGTGCCGGTGACGGCGGAGCGGTAGATGAATTCGTCGCGGAAGGTGACGAGTCCGGGGTTCTCCATGGCGCCGGCGTTGAATTCGGGGACGAAGGCCTGGTCGTAGGAGTCGAAGGGGTAGGGCTCGTCGAATTTCTCGTGGTAGCGGTCGAAGCAGGCGCGGGTGATGTCGAGGATCTCGTCGGCGTCGGCGTCGAGGTGGGGGGCGAGGGAGCGGCGGCAGTGGATGCCGAAGGGCAGGCCTGCGTGGGTGGTGGTGACCGAGTGCCAGGGGCCTGCGGCGACGGCGACGAGGTAGGTGGAGACGGGCGGGGTGGGGGCGATGGTCCAGCGGCCGTCGGCGGTCCGGGTGGTGGTGCCGTTGCCGAGGACGGTCCAGCCGGCGGGTGCGGTGACGGTGAGGTCGAACACGGACTTGAGGTCGGGCTGGTCGAAGGCGGCGAAGACGCGTTGGACGTCGTCCATGAAGAGCTGGGTGTAGACGTAGGTCTCGCCGTCGGCGGGGTCGGTGAAGCGGTGCATGCCTTCGCCGGTGCGGGAGTAGCGCATGGTGGCGTCGACGGTGAGTTCGTGGGGGCCGGCGGTGAGGCGGTCCAGGGGGTAGCGGTTGCCGTCGAGGCGTTCGGGGTCGAGGGGTTGTCCGTCGAGGCTGAGTGAGCGCAGGGTTTCCGGCTTGATCTCGACGAAGGTGTCTCCGGCCGTCCGGGCGGTGAACCGGATGGTGGTGCTGGAGCCGAAGGTCTCGTCACCGGTGGTGAGGTCGAGGTCGACCGCGTAGCGGTGTACGTCGAGGAGCTGGGCGCGGGTCTGCGCTTCGTTGCGCGTCAGTACGGACATGGCGCCCATGCTGCCGTACGGGCCGCGGGCTGTGCAGTGGGGTTCTCGCAGGGCTGACGGCGGACGGCGGCGGGTGCCGGGCGGGTCCGGCCGGGGGCGTGGTGGGGTCGCGGGCCCCGAGGCCTGGGCGGGGGCGGCGCACGGCTGCCGGGTCCTGGCGCACGGGTGCGGGGCGTGCCCGGGGCCCGGGGTGTGGGCCCGGTGGGCCCCGGCCCCGGGGACCGCGTCGGCGGGGTGGGCGGCGGCTGCCGGTCCGTGGGCCGGCCGGGGCGGAGGTCTCAGGCGTCGGGGGTCGCGGATTCCTCCGCGATGCGCTCGTGGTGGCGGATGACCTCGGCCACGATGAAGTTCAGCAGCTTCTCGGCGAAGGCGGGGTCCAGCCTGGCGCTCTCGGCGAGCTGGCGCAGCCGGGCGATCTGGCGTGCCTCGCGGGCCGGGTCGGCGGGCGGCAGGTGGTGCTCGGCCTTGAGGTGGCCCACCTGCTGGGTGGCCTTGAAACGCTCGGCGAGCATGTGGACGACTGCGGCATCGATGTTGTCGATGCTCTCGCGCAGCCGGTTCAGTTCGGCGGTGACGTACTCGTCGATGTCGCTCGTGGTCATGGTCGTCGAGCTTAGACGCACCGGTCGCGTGCCTGCCGACGGAGGGTGCGGGGCTGGGGGTGGCTCCCGGCGCGGCTCAGGGCCGTGACGAGGAGGTGCGGGGTGGGTCCGGGGGCACCCGTCAGGACGGTGGGTGCCCCCGGGGTCAGGTCAGGGGCGGGTCAGAGGGTCGCGGCCGCCGAGGCGATCGCGGAGGCGAAGGTCGAGACCTGGGTGTAGACGCCGGGGTAGCCGGGCCGTGCGCAGCCCTCGCCCCAGCTGACGATCCCGACCTGGATCCAGGATCCGGCGTTGTCCTTGCGGAACATGGGGCCGCCGGAGTCTCCCTGGCAGGTGTCGACGCCGCCGGTGCTGACGTATCCGGCGCAGATCTCCTGGCTGGGTACGAGGTCGCTGCCGTAGGCCTGCTGGCAGGTGGCGTCGGAGACGTAGGGGACCGTGGCCTTGAGCAGGTAGCGCTGCTGGCCGCCGCCCTCGGTGGCGGCGCCCCAGCCGGCGATGGTGAAGGTGCCGGTGTCGTAGGCGGTGGTGGTGGCGATCTTGAGGGTGGGCTGGTTGATGGGCTGGGCGAGCTTGATCAGTGCCCAGTCCTTGCCGACGCCGTTGTAGCCGGGTGCCTGGAGGACCTTGGTGGAGCGGACCTTGACGGCGGAGGACGACTGGAGGTCGACGGTGCCGGCGGTGGCGGTGATGGAGGTGTTGTTGCCGGAGCCGCTGACGCAGTGGGCGGCGGTGAGGACCACGGTCGGGCTGTAGAGGGCGCCGCCGCAGCCCATGGAGAGCCGGACCATGAAGGGGAATTCGCCCTGGGCCGCGCGGGTGCCCCCGACGACGGGTGCGGGGGCGGCGGAGGCGCCGGACGGCTGGAGGCTGAGGGTGGCGAGGGCGACCGCGGCGATGACGGAGCATCTCTTGAGGGTGCGCAGAAGCTGCTTCACGGGATGTGCCTGCTTTCGGTGGGGGGTGGAAGTGGGGGGTGCGGGTGCAGGCGTGCGGACGTGCTTGTCCTGGTCAGGGGCGTACGACGGGCCGATTTCGGCATGCCCTCAACAAGGACCATCCGATTATCGGGAAGCGATCACCGCTGTCACAAGGCAGGGTTTCCGGCCAAGATCGCCCGTCATGTCCCGGCCGGTTCCCCTCGGACCGCCCTAGAGTGAAGGTCCGTTGAGCACCATGGGTGGGGGTTCGGACATGAGCGGAACCAGCGACGTGGGCAACGGCGGCAACGGCGGTCCGGTCGTCCACGGCTTCCCGCACCTCGACGCCGTGCGGTCCGCCATCACCGCCCTCTACCGGCGGATCTCCCCCGACGGTGTGCGGGCCTACGCCACGAGCCTCGCCCCGGCCGACGCCGCCTTCTCCGACGTGGACGACCTGCACCTCGGCGCCCAGCGGGTGGCCGGAGCCCTCGTGCAGCACCTGCGTCTGCCGCAGGCCCGTATCGTCGTGGGCTTCCGGCGGATGGAGCATGCCGCGAGCGTCGAACTGACCGCCGGTCCCGAGTACTTCATCGAGCTCAACGACCGTTTCCGCACGCACCGCAGGGACATCGGTGCCGCGCTGGCGCACGAGATCACCCATGTGCTGCTGCACCGGCTGGGGCTCGAACTCCCCGGCACCCGCGACAACGAGATCCTCACGGACACGGTGACGGCCTATCTCGGCGCGGGCTGGCTCCTGCTGGACGCCTTCCGCCAGGACGCCGTCTCCAGCCAGAAGCTCGGCTATCTCACGCCCGAGGAATTCGGGTACGTCCTCGCCAAGCGGGCGCTCGCGTTCGGCGAGGACCCGGCCGTCTGGTTCACCAGCCCCCAGGCGTACACGGCGTACGCCAAGGGCCGGGCCGAGGCGCTGCGCGACCTGCAGCGGCCGCCGCTGACGGCTGCGGGATGGGCGGGCCGGCGCCGTTACGCCAAGGACCGCCGCCACGCCGGGGACCACCCGGGGTCCGCCACCGGCCCGTCCGTCCCGTACGCCTTCGAGGACGCGGCGGACGGGCTCCGGGTCTCCTTCGCCTGCCCCACCTGCCACCAGCGCGTCCGGGTGCCGGTCCGGGGGCGGACACGGGCGCGGTGCGGGCTGTGCCGCACGGTCCTGGAGTGCGACACCTGAGGAGCCGCCCCGCACCGGGGCGGCCGTAGGCTCGGTGTATGCCACATGATCAGGTCGGGGGTGCGAGAGCCCTTTTCGAGGCGTTGTACGACGACGAGAACGCCGTGGTGAGAGCTCTGCGGGCGGGTGCCTCAGCCGAGTCGGCCGACGAGGAGGGGTCGACCGCGCTGTATCTGGCGTCCGTGCAGGATCTGCCCGGGGTGGTCCGGCTGCTCCTCGCCGCGGGCGCGGACCCGGACAGGGCGAGCGGCCCTGAGGCCGGTGACCTGCCGCTGTGCGGGGCGGCGTGCGGCGGCCACGCCGAGGTCGTCGAGGCGCTCCTGTCCGCCGGGGCCGACCCGGATCTGAGCGAGGAGTTCGGCTTCACCGCACTGCGCTGGGCGGCGGGGCTCGGCCATGCGCGGACCGCGGAGATCCTCCTCGCCCGCGGCGCGGACCCGGATCTGCCCGGCCCGCGGGGCGAGGCCCCGCTGCTGGTCGCGGCACGGCGGGGATCGGCGCACACCGTGCGGACGCTCCTGCGGCACGGCGCCCGCGGCCTGTCCCCCGCGCTGGAGGAGGCGAGGCGCATGCTCACGCTGGACGTGGAGCAGGAGCTGCGCGACAGCCTGCGGGACGCGTACGGGGACGAGGGTCACGACAGTGCGGTGCGGTGCGAGCCGGTGGACGGCGGGCTGACCGTCACCGTCGAACTGCTGCGGGGCGGGGAGCCGTTCGCGTCGCAGGACCTGCAGACGGGGCACGGGGCGATCGTGACGCTGCTGGAGGACGAGCTGGGGGTGCGGGCCCCGTTCGAGGAGCTCGCCGTCCGGGCTCTGCGGGGCGGGGACCCCCGGCTCGACAACTGGCAGGTGGCGGTGGGGACGCTCCGGCGGCGCGGCGACGAGGAGACGTTCCAGGCGGCGGCGGCCTGGACGGCGAGCGGGGATCCGCTGCGGCAGGCGCTCGGCGCGGACGTGCTGGCGCGCCTCGGATTCCGTGGCGGCGAGAAGCCGTTCGCCGCGCGGGCGGTCCCCCTGCTGCGGGGGCTGGCCCGGGCCGCGGACCCTGCGCCCTCCGAAGCGGCGGCGCGGGCGCTGGGCGGGTACGAGGACGCGTCCGCCGGATGAGGACGGGCGCGGTGACCGGCTGGAGCCGGTCACCGCGCCCGTTGGTCACGCTGCCCGGCGGCCGCGGCCGGGAGCGCTGCCGCGCCCCGTGCCGCCGGCCCGGCCGGCTCCGGCACCTGTC